>NZ_JARGEN010000018.1 GCF_029211125.1 Curvibacter soli | reverse complement strand
CGGCCCGCCATGCTGTCGACGCTGGTGCGCAGCGGGTCCGGCTGCCCGGCGGCGGCGCCGCCCAGCGATTCGGCGCGGCGATGGGCCACCACGTTGGCCTGCGAAGGGCTCACGGCGTTGCCGTGGTGGCGCGGCTGGCGTTCGTCGCGCGGAATGCTGGCGCTGTCGTCGGGGCGCGCCCGGTTGCCGCGCGGCGGGCCGCCACGGCCACCCGCGTTGCCGCCGTAGCCGTTGCCGTTCTGCGCCGGGCCGCGCGCCTGGGCACCGTTGCCGCCGCCATTGGCGCGCCGGCCCTGGCCGCCGCCGTTGCGGCTGCCCTGTCCGCCTTGCCCGCCCTGGCCACCCTGCGGCTGCGCGGTCTTGTTGGTGCGGATACGTTCCATCATGTCCTGGCGCGCGGCCTTGGCGGCGGCGGCCATGACTTCGCGGCTCGGCGGCTTGCCGGCACCGCCCCACAGGGTCTGGCGGCCCATGGCGATGGGCTCGGCGTGCTCGCCGGGCTCGGGCCCGAAGCCCTCGATCACCTGCACTGGGATCTCCTGCTTGGTGAAGCGCTCGATCTCCTGCATGAAGCCTTCCTCGTCCATGCACACCAGGCTCACGGCGTGGCCACTGGCACCGGCGCGGCCCGTGCGGCCGATGCGGTGCACGTAGTCTTCGGAGACGTTGGGGATTTCGTAGTTGACGACGTGCGGCAGCTCATCGATGTCGATGCCGCGCGCGGCGATGTCGGTGGCCACCAGGGCGCGGATGTCGCCGCTCTTGAAGCCCGCCAGCGCCTGTGTGCGCGCCGACTGGCTCTTGTTGCCGTGCAGCGCCATGGCAGAGACGCCGTTCTTGGTCAGGAACTCGGCCACGTTGTTGGCGCCGAACTTGGTGCGCGTGAAGACCAGCACCTGGCTCCAGTCGTTGCCCTCGATGATGTGCAGCAGCGCCTGCTTCTTCTTGCCGCGGCCCACGGGGTGGATCACCTGGCTGATGCGCTGCACCGTGGTGTTGCGCGGCGTGACCTGCACGCTCTGCGGGTTGCGCAGCAGAGTGCCCGCGAGTTCGCGGATCTCGTCGCTGAAGGTGGCCGAGAACAGCAGGCTCTGCCGGCTCTTGGGCACCAGCGCGAGGATTTTCTTCACGTCGTGGATGAAGCCCATGTCGAGCATGCGGTCGGCCTCGTCGAGCACGAGGATCTGCACGGCCGACAGGTCCAGGTGGCCCTGCTGTTGCAGGTCGAGCAGGCGCCCGGGGGTGGCGACGAGGATGTCCACGCCGCGCTGGAGGCGGTCGATCTGCGGGTTCATGCCCACGCCGCCGAAGATGACGCACGAGGTCAGGCCCACGTATTTGCCATAGGTGCGCACCGATTCCTCGATCTGCGCGGCCAGTTCTCGTGTGGGCGTGAGCACCAGGGCGCGCACGCGGCGCGGGCCGGCGATGGCCTCGGCCTGGCTCAGCCGGTGCAGCATGGGCAGCGTGAACGCGGCGGTCTTGCCGGTGCCGGTCTGCGCGCCGGCCAGCAGGTCGTGGCCTTGCAGCACGAGCGGGATGGCCTGGGCCTGGATGGGGGTGGGCGTTTCATAGCCCTGTTCGGATACGGCTTTCAGGATCGCCGGTGCGAGTTGGAGTTCGTCAAAGTTCATGCACAGGAAGCGCCCGTCCGGGCACTGGGGGGGCATCGGCCAGTCGCAAGTCCCGAGAAGGGGTTGCGGCCAGTCATAGGCTGATGCGGTTCATGGATGGGAGCCGGAGCGCCGGTATGGCAGACTCTTCGTCCCCAGCAGAGTGCTGATGCGGCCGGCAACTGGAACCGGGCGCGTGGGATGCATTGTCGCACGATCCACGGACGGGCGTGAGGACTAGTCTGCCAACCCGTCCGTCCCCACGTTTCAGCTCGACATCGTGAACATGGAGGGGCTCGCTGTTTCGCGCACTGGCGGGCCTCGACGACGCCCTGATCCAGGCCGAGCTGACCCGCAGCGCCGCCGAATGGGCCCACGAGGTGCGCCGGGGCAGGAAGCTGGGCCGGTTGGCAGCCCATTGCGCTGAGGCGCGGGCGCAAAGCATCCGATAATGCATGCCAGAGCATCGCCCGCGGCATCGCGCCGCCCCTGCGGCGGCTACGGGATGCATCGCAATTCAAGGAACCCCAGCGCATGGCCCAATACGTCTACACCATGAACAAGGTCTGCAAGACCGTGCCGCCCAAGCGGCAGATCTTGAAAGACATCTCCCTCAGCTTCTTTCCCGGTGCCAAGATCGGCGTGCTCGGCCTCAACGGTTCCGGCAAGTCATCGCTGCTGAAGATCATGGCCGGCATCGACAAGGAAATCGAGGGCGAGGCCATTCCGATGCCGGGGCTCACCATCGGCTACCTGCCGCAGGAGCCGCAGCTCGATCCCGAGCACACCGTGCGCCAGTCGATCGAAGAGGCGCTGGGCGCGGTCAACCAGGCCCGCGCGCGGCTGGAGGAAATCTACGCCGCCTACGCCGAGCCCGATGCCGACTTCGACGCCCTGGCCGCCGAGCAGGGCGAGCTGGAGGCCGTCATCGCCACGGCGGGCACCGATTCCGAGCACCAGATCGAGATCGCCGCCGACGCACTGCGCCTGCCGCCGTGGGACGCCAAGGTCGGCCTGCTGTCGGGCGGCGAGAAGCGCCGCGTGGCGCTGTGCAAGCTGCTGCTGTCCAAGCCCGACATGCTGCTGCTCGACGAACCCACCAACCACCTCGATGCGGAGAGCGTCGAATGGCTGGAGCAGTTCCTGCACCGCTTCTCCGGCACCGTGGTGGCCATCACCCACGACCGCTACTTCCTCGACAACGCGGCGGAATGGATTCTGGAACTCGACCGCGGACGCGGCATTCCGTGGAAGGGCAATTACAGCACCTGGCTGGAGCAGAAGGAAGCCCGCCTGGAGGCCGAGCAGAAGGGCGAGGAAGCCCACGCCAAGGCCATGAAGAAGGAACTGGAGTGGGTGCGCCAGAACGCCAAGGGCCGCCAGGCCAAGAGCAAGGCGCGCATCGCCCGCTTCGAGGAACTGAGCGACTACGAATACCAGCGCCGCAACGAGACGCAGGAGATCTTCATCCCCGTGGCCGACCGGCTTGGCAGCCAGGTGATCGAGTTCAAGGACGTGAGCAAGAGCTTCGGCGACCGGGTGCTGATCGATTCCTTGAGCTTCAGCATCCCGGCGGGCGCCATCGTCGGCATCATCGGCCCCAACGGCGCGGGCAAGTCGACGCTGTTCAAGCTCATCGCCGGGCGCGAGCAGCCCGACAGCGGCGAAGTGGTGATCGGCCAGACCGTGAAGATGGCTTTCGTGGACCAGTCGCGCGATGCGCTGGCCAACGACAAGACCGTATGGGAGGACATCTCCGGCGGGCTCGACATCATCAACGTCGGCAAGTTCCAGATGGCCAGTCGCGCCTACGCGGGCCGCTTCAACTTCAACGGCAGCGATCAGCAGAAGAAAGTGGGACTGCTCTCCGGCGGCGAACGCGGCCGTCTGCACCTGGCCAAGACGCTGATCGCCGGCGGCAACGTGCTGCTGCTCGACGAGCCCAGCAACGACCTCGACGTGGAAACCCTGCGCGCGCTCGAAGATGCGCTGCTCGAATATGCGGGCTCGGTGCTGGTGATCAGCCACGATCGCTGGTTCCTCGACCGCATCGCCACCCACATCCTGGCCGCCGAGGGCGACAGCCAGTGGGTGTTCTTCGACGGCAACTACCAGGAATACGAGGCCGACAAAAAGAAGCGCCTGGGCGAGGAAGGCGCCAAGCCCCGGCGCATGCGCTTCAAGGCGCTCCAGTAAGCCGTATCCTCCTCCATCGCCATCGCGACCGGGTTGCCAGCCATGTCCAGATCTCCTGAAATCCTCCGCTATCAGGCCGTCTACCGCGACTGCATCGCGCAGGCCGCCCGAGACGGCGGCCCGCTCATGCAGCGGCTGGCGCGCTCGGCGCTGCAGGCGCTGCAGCCGCAGGACAGCGCGGTGCACGGCGGCAACCTGCAGGTGCGCAACACCATGAGCGACGCGCACCGCCTGCTGGCGCAGCACGAGAGAGCCCTGGTGGAAAACTACCCGGCCACGCTGCGCGCGGTGTTCATCGAAGGCGGCCCGGCCTCCAGGGCCAAGCCCGGCGGGGCGAGCGCGCTGAGCTTCGACCAACTGGAGCTGATGGACGAGTCCGAGGTGCAGGACAAGGTCGAGCTGGCGCGGGCGCAGCAGATCGCGCTGCATGCGGCGGAATCGCCCCTGGCCGAGCTCAACACCTACATCTGCGCGGCGCAGGGCCTGCGCAATGTGCAGCCCGAGCGCAATCCCCTGCGGCCCGAGTCGTACATCCGCGCCCTGCAGGACGCGATCACGCAGACGAACGTCTCCTCCGCAGTGCGGCTGGCCTGGATGCAGGCCATGTGCGACGTACTCGGCAAGGAACTCGTGGGCATCTACGAAGGCATTTGCACCTTTCTGCAGCAGCAGGGCATAGCGCCCGTGGGCTATGCGGTGGCGCCCAGCCATGCCGATACGCTGGCCGTTGCGCGCGGCGGCGGCGCGGCGGCCATGGCGGCCATGCTGCAGCAGCCTCAGCCTCAGCCGCATGCAGGCGCGCAGCAGCAGTCCGCAGGAGCGGCACCCGCGGGCGAGGGCGACGAGGCGCTTCTCACCGTGGGCCGCCTGCGCCAGTTGCTGTCGGGCGAGCTCGACATGGGCGGCGGCCTGCGTCCCATGGGCCTGGCCGGGGCCGCCGCCGCGCCGGCGGCGGTGGGCCGGCCCGATTTCCAGCACACGGTGCCTGCGGCGTTCGACATGATCGAGGACATGCGCCAGATCGAGCAGGTGGTGGAGCGCCTGGCCCAGCGCCAGCCGGTCGCGCCACCGCCGCTCACCGCGCTGCACCGGGCGGCGGGCATTCCGGCTCCCGCGGCGGGCGCTGCGGCGCGCGGGGCAGGGCAGTCGGTGGGGGTGGAGGTGGTCAGCCTCATGATCGAGAACATCGCGCAGGACGCGCGCCTGCTGCCTCCCGTGCAGAAGGCGGTACAGGACCTGGAGCCCGCGCTGATCCAGCTCGTGCTGGCCGATCCGCGCTTCTTCAGCGACAAGGATCATCCCGCGCGCCGCCTGCTCGACGAGATGACGCAGCGCAGCCTGGCTTTCGACACCACGAGCGCGCCGGGCTTTCCAGAGTTCATGCGGGTGATGCGCACGTCGGTCGACCATCTGGCGACGTCGGTGGTGGTGGATGCGGCGCCTTTCGAGCAGGAGCTGGAGTCACTGCAGAAGGTGTGGGATGCGCAGAGCGATGCGGAGCGCGCCCACCGCGAAAAGGCAGTGCAGGCGCTGCTGCAGGCGGAACAGCGCAACCTGCTGGCCGAGAAGATTGCCGGCGACATCCAGGAATGGCCCGATGCCGGCAACGTGCCCGCGCCCATCATGGCGTTCGTCATCGGCCCCTGGGTGCAGGTGGTCGCCCAGGCCCGCCTGGGCGACCGCGCGGGTGCGGCGGACCCCGGCGGCTATCTGGGCCTGGTGCCCAACCTGTTCTGGAGCGCCCAGCCGGTGCTGGCGCGCAACAACCTGCCGCGCCTGACCAAGCTCATCCCCGGCCTGCTGGCCAAGCTGCGCGAAGGGCTCAAGACCATCGACTACCCGCCGATGCAGGCCAGTGCATTCTTCGAGCACCTCATCGGCCTGCACCAGCAGGCCTTCCAGTCGCCGTCGGCACCCGCGGCGACTGCGCCCATCGCCGCGCCGGCTGCCACGATTTCCGCCACGCTGCCGGCACCGCCTGCGACCGAGAGTTCCGGCCCCTGGCTCGCCCCCAACGAGGTGTTGCAAGCCGGACTGGTCGAGGACGAGCCGCCGCCCGTCGCGGAGCCCGTGCCTGCTCCCGCAGCCGAGGCGGCGCAGGCAGTACCCCCTCCCCAAGCGCCTTCGGTGGTTCCTGTGGCCGAGCCGGAAACGGCGGCGCCCGCAGCGACGGCCCCGGCGACCTTGCCCACCTTGTCGCTGGAGGTCGGGGCGTGGGTCGAACTGCTGACCCACGGCCGCGTGGTGCGTACCCAGCTCACCTGGGCCAGCCCGCATGGCACGCTGTTCCTCTTCACGGGTGCGGACGGCAGCACGCAGTCGATGACCAAGCGCATGCGCGACAAGCTGGCCACCGAAGGCGCGCTGCGCGTCGTGTCACGCCAGACGGTGGTGGAAGGCGCGCTAGACGCCGTGGCCCAGACCGCCATGCGCAATACCCTGGGGCGTTGATGGCTGCGGGCAGCTTGCTGGCCTTGCTCGACGACATCGCCACGGTGCTCGACGACGTGTCCGTCATGACCAAGGTTGCCGCCAAGAAGACGGCAGGCGTGCTGGGCGACGACCTGGCGCTCAACGCTCAGCAGGTCACGGGCGTGCAGGCCGACCGCGAACTACCCGTGGTGTGGGCGGTGTGCAAGGGTTCGCTGCGCAACAAGGCCATCCTGGTTCCGGCGGCGTTGGCCATCAGTGCGTTCGCCCCCTGGGCCGTCACGCCGCTGCTGATGCTGGGCGGCGCATACCTGTGCTTCGAGGGGTTCGAGAAGCTGGCCCACCGCTTCATGCACAGCGCGGCACAGGACCAGGCCCGGCATGCCGAGCACGCGCAGCACTTGGCGCGCGAGCCCGCCGACCGCGTGGCGCTCGAAAAGGACAAGGTGGCGGGCGCGGTGCGTACGGATTTCATCCTGTCCGCCGAAATCATCGCCATCACGCTCGGCGTGGTGCAGGGGCAGCCGCTGGCGTCGCAGATACTGGTGCTGGCCGGCGTGGCGGTTGCCATGACCCTGGGCGTCTATGGACTGGTGGCGGGGATCGTCAAGCTCGACGACCTGGGGCTATACCTGAGCCGCAGCGCCACCGCCGCTGCGCGCGGCCTTGGCCGCGCCATCGTGGCGGCGGCGCCCTGGCTCATGAAAGGCCTGTCCGTAGCGGGCACGGTAGCAATGTTCCTGGTGGGTGGCGGCATTCTCACGCATGGCATCGCGCCGCTGCACCATGCCATCGAGGCACTGGCCGCCCGCGCTGGCGATCCGGTGGGTGCTATGGCTGCCCCGGTTCTCAGTGGCCTGTTCGGCATGCTGGCTGGCGCCACGCTGTTGGGCATGGTGGCGCTGGCCCAGCGCCTGCGCCGTAACCGGTAAGCCGCCGGCGTCCTTCCCCTGCGCCTGATCGGTTTCGACAATCCCTCACATCGATATGACGTGAGGAGATGGCGATGGGTTTGGCCATGGCGTGGCTCTGCGCATCCCTTGCCCGCCAACAGCATTCGGGGGAAAGCAGCGCGGGCTATCGATGCTCAGATGCCGTTTCCAGGTTCAATGAAAACGCGGGCCTTGCGCGGTGTCAACACCAGCGTCTCGCCCTCGCGCAAACCGAGATCCCTGAACTGCTGCGCTGGAATCTGCGCTTCGATCAGGGACTCGCTGGCGGGATTGTCCGCCAGTTTGTTGTCGTCCGCGGCGGTAAGTTCCAGCCGTGCTATCGGGCCGACGACGATGGCGCGCGTGAGCTGCGCCACGATGCCGCGCGGCTGCCCCTCGGCGTCGATGTTGGCGCCGGGCGCATAGCGCTGCACGTCCAGGTCGTGCGGGCGCACGTAGGCATAGGCCTTGGCGTCGCGCACGCCGTCGTATTCGGGCGACTTGATGCGGATGCCTTCGACCTCCACCTCCCCTTCGCGGGCGCGTCCGTGGAACAGGTTCACGTCGCCCAGGAAGCCGTAGACGAAAGGACTCGCAGGATGGTCCCACACATCTTGCGGCGAGCCGACCTGCTCGATCTGGCCCTTGTGGATGACCACCACGCGGTCGGCCACTTCGAGCGCTTCTTCCTGGTCGTGGGTGACGAAGATGCTGGTCACGTGGAGTTCGTCGTGCAGGTGGCGCAGCCAGCGGCGCAGTTCCTTGCGCACCTTGGCGTCCAGCGCTCCGAAGGGTTCGTCGAGCAGCAGCACCTTGGGCTCGACCGCCAGCGCGCGCGCCAGGGCGATGCGCTGGCGCTGGCCACCTGAAAGCTGCGAGGGGAAGCGGTCGGCCAGCCAGTCGAGTTGCACGAGCTTGAGCAAGTCATGCACTTTCTTCCTGATCTGTTCTTCGCTCGGGCGCTGGCCGCGCGGCTTGACGCGCAGGCCGAACGCAACGTTCTCAAATACCGTCATGTGGCGAAACAGCGCGTAGTGCTGGAACACGAAGCCGACCTGGCGGTCGCGCACATGCACGTCGGTGGTGTCTTCGCCCGAGAACAGGATGCTGCCCGCATCGGGCACTTCCAGGCCGGCAATGATGCGCAGCAGCGTGGTCTTGCCACAGCCCGACGGCCCCAGCAGCGCAATGAGTTCGCCCGAGTGGATGTCCAGGCTCACGTCGCGCAGCGCCCTGAATTCGCCGAACTGCTTGCTGACGTTGCGGATTTCGATGCTCATGTCGGTTCTTTCTTCTTCATGCCGCCGGCTGCAGCGCGGTGGGGCGCTCGGGCGGCAGGTTGGCCGCGGCCTTCAGCTCCTGCTCGCTGCGCCACTCGGCCACCGACTTGATGACCAGCGTGACCAGAGCCAGGATCGCCAGCAGCGAAGCCACGGCGAACGCGGCCACCGACTGGTATTCGTTGTAGAGAATTTCCACGTGCAGCGGGATGGTGTTGGTTTGCCCGCGGATGTGGCCCGACACCACCGAGACGGCGCCGAACTCTCCCATGGCGCGCGCATTGCACAGGATCACGCCGTACAGCAGGCCCCACTTGATATTGGGCAGCGTGACTTTCCAGAATGTCTGCCAGCCCGTGGCGCCCAGCACCATGGCGGCCTGCTCCTCTTCGCTGCCCTGGGCCTGCATCAGCGGGATCAGTTCTCGCGCGATGAACGGGAAGGTCACGAACACGGTCGCCAGCACGATGCCCGGTATGGCGAAGATGATCTTGGTGTCGTGCGCCTGCAGCCATGGACCCAGCCAGCCCTGGGCGCCGAACAGCAGCACATACATCAGGCCCGCCACCACAGGGGAGACCGAGAACGGCAAGTCCACCAGCGTGGTCAGCAGCGCCTTGCCGCGGAACTCGTACTTGGCGATGGCCCAGGCCGCCGCCACGCCGAACACCAGGTTCAGCGGCACGGAAATGGCCGCCGTGATGAGCGTGAGGCGGATGGCGCTCCAGGCATCGGGCTCGCGCAACGCGTCGAAGTAGGCGCCGGCGCCCTTGCGCAGCGCCTCGGTGAACACGGCGGCCAGCGGCAGCACAAGGAACAGCCCCAGGAAGAGCAGCGCCGCGCCGATCAGCGTATTGCGTACCCACGGGGCCTCGGTGGTGCCGGCCTGGCTGCGCCGGACGGTGCGCGTGCGGCTCATGCCAGGCCCCCGGCATGGCGGCGCTGCCAGGCCTGCAGCGCATTGATGACGAGCAGCAGCGCGAAGGCAAACACCAGCATCACCACGGCTACGGCGGTCGCGCCGGCGTAGTCGTATTGTTCGAGCTTGCCGATGATGATGAGCGGCGTGATTTCGGAAATCATCGGCATGTTGCCGGCAATGAAGATGACGGAGCCGTATTCGCCGATGGCGCGAGCGAAGGCCATGGCGAAGCCCGTGAGCAGAGCCGGCGTGATGGAGGGCAGGATGACCTTGGTGAAAGTCTGCCAGCGCGTAGCGCCCAGGCAGGTGGCGGCTTCTTCCAACTCCTTCTCGGAATCTTCCAGCACGGGCTGCACGGTGCGTACCACGAAAGGCAGCCCGATGAAGATCAGCGCGATCACCACACCCGCGGGCGTGAAGGCCAGCCTGATGCCCAGCGGCTCCAGGTATTGGCCGACCCAGCCGTTGCCGGCCAGCAAGGCGGTGAGCGAAATGCCCGCCACGGCGGTGGGCAGCGCGAACGGCAGGTCCACCAGGGCATCGACGATCTTCTTGCCGGCAAACTTGTAGCGCACCAGCACCCATGCAACCAGCAGGCCGAACACCAGATTGACGAGCGCCGCAATCAGCGATGCGCCAAAGGTCAGCCGGTACGAGGCCAGTACGCGCGGTGACGTCACCGCCACCCAGAACTGTTCCCAGGTCAGGGTAAAGGTCTTGAGGAACAGCGCCAGGAACGGCAGCAGCACGATGAGGCTGAGGTAGAACAGCGTGTAGCCCAGCGTCAGGCCGAAGCCCGGCAGCACCTTGCGGGCACGCTGCCGGGTGGGCGCCGCCCGCAGGGGCGGCGCCGTGGAGGTGATGGCGGTCATTCGCTGCCTTACTTGGCGGGCACGTAGAGCTGATCGAACTGGCCACCGTCGTTGAAGTGGACTTTCTGCGCCTCGCCCAGGCTTCCGAACAGTTCCTGCACCGTGAAGAGCTGCAGCGGCTTGAAGGTTTTGGCGTATTTCTTCAGCACCGCCGACGAGCGCGGGCGCAGTGCATGCTTGGCGGCGATCTCCTGCCCTTCCTCGGAATAGAGGTAGTCCAGATAGGCCTTGGCGACTTCGCCCGTGCCCTTCTTGGCCACGGTGCGCTCCACCACGGCCACCGGATTCTCGGCCTGGACGCTGATCGACGGGTAGATGGCATCGACCTTGCCGGTGCCGAATTCGCGGTCGATGGACACCACTTCCGACTCGAACGTGATCAGCACGTCACCGATGTTGCGCTGCAGGAAGATGGTGGTGGCGTCGCGACCGCCCTTGCCGAGCACGGGCACGTTCTTGAACAGCTTGCCCACGAACTCCGCCGCCTGCGCGTCGGTGCCGCCCTTCTTCTTCACATAGCCCCAGGCAGCCAGGTAGGCGTAGCGGCCATTGCCCCCGGTCTTGGGGTTGACCACCACGACCTGGATGCCGGGTTTGGTCAGGTCGTCCCAGTCCTTAATGCCCTTGGGATTGCCGTTGCGCACCAGGAACAGCATGGTGGACGTGGTGGGCGCGGCATTGTCGGGGAAGCGCTTGCTCCAATCCTTGGCCACCACGCCAGCGTTGGCGAGGAAGTCGATGTCGGTGGTGGTGTTCATCGTCACCACGTCGGCATCGAGTCCGTCGGCCACGGCACGC
The DNA here is from genome assembly GCF_029211125.1 of Curvibacter soli. GTDB lineage: Bacteria > Pseudomonadota > Gammaproteobacteria > Burkholderiales > Burkholderiaceae_C > Curvibacter_A > Curvibacter_A soli. The sequence continues at coordinate 91,207 of NZ_JARGEN010000018.1, read as the reverse complement.
GCCTGGGCGCTGGAGCCGCCGTGCGACTGGTCGATCTTGATATCCTTGCTGGTGGTCTTCTTGTAGTGGTCGATGAAGGCTGCGTTGTAGTCCTTGTAGAACTCGCGCGCCACGTCGTAGGAGGCGTTGAGCAGCGGCGTGCCCTGGGCGGACGCAGCGGTGCCGGCTGCCAGCAACACGGTGGCAAGGAGTGTCTTCAATCGAGGATTCATGCTGTTTCCAGAGGGGGAGAGAAAAGAGAGGCGGCCACGCGCTCGTCGCCGGCGAGCGACTGCAGCAGCGCCTGGCCCAGCGGCCATTCGCCGTGGCCGGATTCGACGTTGATATGGCCAGCATCGGGCAGGCGCACGAACTCGCTGCCCCAGGCCCGCGCGTAGGCGCCCGTAAGCCGGATGGGGCAGTACGGATCGTTCGTACTGCCGACGACGATGCTGCGGTACGGCAGGCGCGCGTAAGGCACGGGAGCGAAGTCATTGAGCACCGCACGGCGTTCGGGGTCGGCGGGCGCCACGAGCAGTGCCCCGCGGACACGCCGCGCCACCGCCTCGGACACATGCGCCGTGGCGATGCAGCCCAGGCTGTGGGCCGCGATCACCACCGGCTCGGGCGCTTCGAGCACCATGCGCTCGATGGCCGCGACCCAGGCCGCGCGGGTGGGCGTGATCCAGTCGTCCTGTACCACGCGGCGGGCCGTGGGCAGGCGCTCGGCCCACAGCGTCTGCCAGTGGCCGGGGCCGGAATCACGCCAGCCCGGCACGATGACGATGGAAGCATGCGCCATACGATGCGTGAGCAGCGGCAGCTTATTTGTTGGGCTGCGGCGTGAGGCGCAGGTAGGGGCGCACGGCGTTGAAGCCCTTGGGGAAGCGCTGCGCCAGTTCTGCCGGGTCTTGCACGCTGGGCACGATGACCACGTCGTCGCCGTCCTTCCAGTTGGCGGGCGTGGCGACCTTGTAGTTGTCGGTGAGCTGCAGCGAATCGATGACGCGCAGGATCTCGTCGAAGTTGCGCCCCGTGCTGGCTGGGTAGGTGATGGTGGCGCGCACCACGTGCTTGGGATCGATGATGAATACGCTGCGCACCGTGGCGGTGGTGGAGGCGTTGGGGTGGATCAGATCGTAGAGCGTGGCGACCTTCTTGTCGGCGTCGGCCAGGATCGGGAAATTGACCGTGGTGTGCTGGGTCTCGTTGATGTCGCCGATCCACTTCTTGTGGCTATCCACCGGGTCCACGCTGATCGCGATGGGCTTGACGCTGCGCTTGGCGAACTCGCCCGACAGCGCCGCCGTCTTGCCCAGTTCGGTCGTACAGACCGGCGTGAAGTCGGCAGGGTGCGAGAACAGCACCACCCATGAACCACCCGCCCAGTCGTAGAAATGGATGGTGCCTTCACTGGATTCCTGGGTGAAATCGGGGGCCGTATCGCCGAGTCTGAGAGTTGTCATGGTCGCTCCTTGGATGCAATGAGTGATGATTGTCCCAAGAGCCGCTTACAACGCAAAAGAATATATTTTTGTTAATTTATTTTGTTTTTTGCATATAAAGCCGTCAAAAAAAGAGCTCGGTGGCTCTTTTTGCGTCCGGCGGGTCCGCAGAACTCAGGCCGCGTGCTTTTTCACCCACGCCGCATACTGGTTCACCCATTTCTGCAGGAATTCCTTGGTGCCGGGATTGGCGATGTGCCCGGCGCCGTCGAATAGGTCTTCCTTGGCCTGCAGGAAAAGCTCGGGCTGGCCCAGCGTCGGCATGTCCAGGTATGCCAGCACGTTGCGCAGATGCTGCTGCGCCAGTGCCGTACCGATGGCACCAGGCGAGATGCCCACCACGCCGGCTGGCTTGCCACCCCATGCGCTCTGCCCGTAGGGGCGCGAGCCATGGTCCAACGCGTTCTTCAGCACGCCGGGAATGGAGCGGTTGTATTCGGGCGTGACGAAAAGCACGCCTTGCGCGCCCGCAACCTCGCTCCTCATCCGCTGGACGGATACGGCCTGGTTGCCATCGTCGTCCTGGTTGTAAAGCGGCAGGTCGTCAATGCGCACATGCTCGAATGTAAATTCCGCAGGCGCCAATGCCGCCAACGCGAGCGCGAGCTTCCTGTTGAACGAATCCTTGCGCAAACTGCCGATGACGACAGCGATTTTGAACTGGCTCATGCTTGGTACCTCCTGATGCCCCGGGCTGCGCACCATACGCCGCCCACTGCGGCGCGATTATGCGAGGACATCGCCGGCAGCGCTGTAGGAATTCGCCGCTGGCGCTGTACGTCAATCGTCGTCGCCCGCGTCCAGCCCTGGAAACAGCACGTCGGTGAAGCCGAAGCGCGTGAAGTCGCGCACGCGCATGGGATAGAGCATGCCGGCTAGATGGTCGCACTCGTGTTGCACCACGCGCGCGTGGAATCCCTCCGCAACACGATCAACGGGCATGCCCCCGGTGTCGAAGCCCGCATAGCGGATGCGCGCGAAGCGTGGCACCACGCCACGCAGACCCGGCACCGACAGGCAGCCCTCCCAGCCGTCCTCCTCTTCGTCGGACAAAGGCGTGATCGTGGGATTCAGCAGCACCGTGCGCGGCACGACGGGTGCGCCCGGATAGCGCGGGTTGGGCTCGTCGGTGCCAAAGATCACCACCTGCAGGTCCACGCCGATCTGCGGAGCCACCAGCCCGGCGCCGTTGGCCGCACGCATGGTGTCGTCCATATCAGCCACCAGCGCCTGCAGTTCCGGTGTACCGAATGTCCGCACCGGCTGGCTAACGCGCAGCAGGCGCTGGTCGCCCATCTTGAGAATCTCGCGCACTGCCATGGTCAGGACGTGCGGCGCGCATCAGGTATCGCCGCAGGCGTGGAGGATGGTCTGGGATCGTCGGCCAGCAAGTCGGCCTCGTCGCTGCTCAGCACGCCGCCTTGCTGCGCCTTCTGGAGCACGGCCAGGGCCTGCTCCATGCGTGCGATGTCTTGCTGGCGCACCGCGATGTCGTGCTGTACCGCAGCCAGTTCCTGGCGCCGCGCTTCCACATCGCGGCCCAATGCGGCAAGACGCAGGCGCTCGGCGCCCAGGCCGCGGTGCTCGGCCCAGGCCTGACGGCGCTCGGCCAGTATCTGCTGGTTCCACACCGCCACCATGGGGTCTGGCGCCGTGACAGGCAGGCGTCCGAGCGCAGCGGGGTCGAGTCCCTCCACGGGCCGTTCGCGCCCCGTGGCGGCGAGTCGACGACTCGTGGAGAACTGCTCGCGCAACGCCGCGAACTTGCGCCGCAACTCGGCAGCCTCGCGGTCGAGCGCATGCAGTTGCTGCCAATTGCCCACGATGTCGCTGTAGTAGTTGCAGCGGCCCATCCAGTGCGCCCGCTGGCGCGTGGCTTCGGCCAGCTTTTCCTTGTCGCCGCTGTCGCGTGCCATGGTGATGCGGATATCGAGTTCGGCGAGCGCCTCGGGCATGCAATGAACTTCCTGCGCCCTGCCCCACGTCGCTCCCATGCACAGCACGGCACCCAGAGCCAGGGCAGCAGAATGGCGGTAGAAATATTCTCGACGGCGCATGCCCATCCTCCTGTTTGCTGTTGGCTTGGAGCCGGTATGTGGCATGGCTGCAGAGTGTAGCGCTGCCGCTCATTGCAAGGCAGGCCATGCGCACGCCTCCTCATCGCATTCATCTAAACAGCATGTCCGAGTCCTGCCAGTCATCCACCGACACGCGCGCGGACTCCGCACGACGCAGCGGGCATGAAGGTGAGGGTGAGACGGCTCGTCGCCAATGTTCGTGCCGGTTTGCGCCATATCCAGGAGACCGCGCCGCAGTTGGGCAAAGCCCAGCGCTGGTACGCCTTGGTGCGCTACATCGTTGAACGAATACTGGCCTTTCAGCCAAAACCGAACCCATTGCCGCCAGCATTGCAGAGTGGGTAACTGAGGAAAATAGGTTCATGTTCTTGTCCGCATATGCATGACCCTGTCGCGAAAATGGCCGGGGCCCATGCGCCAAGGGTGTACCATATGCACTGTAGACATGTGCAAGACCGTCACTCCTAGGTCTCTCTTCAGTATCTCCCGGCGTCGCCGGCGAGTTCCAGTCGAATTCCCCATCGATGATTTTCTTGGCGTCTCTGCGTGGAAGCCGCATGTAGCGGCTGCTATACCCTGAAAGGAATCGATATGACGACACAAACAGGAACCGTGAAATGGTTCAACAACGACAAGGGCTTCGGCTTCATCGCCCCCGACAACGGCGGTAAGGATCTGTTCGCGCATTTCCGCGAAATCCAGAGCGACCAGGGCTTCAAGACCCTGGTCGAAAGCCAGCGCGTCCAGTTCGAAGTGACCGAAGGCGCCAAGGGGCCGCAGGCGTCGAACATCCGCCCGGCCTGAGTGGAATGCGCGGGGCTTCGGCCCCGTTGATGAGTTGCAAGAATCGCGGCATGTCCGCGATTCTTTTTTTGGGGAAGGGGCCGCCATGAAGAACCTGCAGGAAGCCACCGAGCGGATATGCGAGATAAAGGGCGGGTTGGTGGCGCTCGATGCGCTGATTCCCGCTCTGCTGGAGGCATTGCCGCAGACGGCGCATGCCGATCTGCGGCGGCTCTTCGAGGCGCATGCAGAGGCCGCCCGCACGGCACTGCTACACGCCCCCATTTCCGAGCATGCCATCGCCGCCTTCGAGCGTGACGTGCGCCGCACGAATGCGGTGCTCGATGGCATAGGTTCCGGCAGCATGCCCCCGCAGCGGGCTGCGGTGGAGGCGGTGCTGTTGACGACCACCCGCGTGCGCACCTTCGACGGCCTGCGCGCCATGACGAACGCGAGCGGGTTCTTCTTCCAGCGAGACGAGCGCCTGTACCTGGTCACGAGCCTGCATGTGCTGCGAGACGAGGCAAGCTGCCATTTCCCCGGCCGCATCGAGGTGGAACTGCACGACGATGCGCACGACCTCACGCGCTGCACCAGCCTGTCGATACTGCTCTACCGCAATGGCATGCCCGGCTGGCGCCAGGGCGGCGACAGCGCTGGCCCGGTGGATGTGGCGGTGGTGGAAATCAACAGGGAGGCGCTGCCTGCGTCGTGCGTCCTGCGTGCCTTCACGCCTGCGCATCTGCCCTTGGCAGGCGCGGAAATCGAGGTCGGCAGTTCGCTGGCGATCGTGGGGTTTCCTTTGGGTTTCCACGATACGGTCCATCATTTGCCGGTGGTGCGGCAAGCCGCCGTCGCCTCGGCGTTCGGCATCCGGTTCCAGGGGCAGGGGCAGTTCTTGACCGATGCCCGCACCCACCGGGGCAGCAGCGGCGCACCCGTGCTGCTGCGCGATGCTGGCGCATCCGCCGCTGGAGGGGATGAACTGCCCTGGAAATTGCTGGGCGTGCATTCCATGCGCATGGACATGAGCCACCGCGATCTGCTGCGCGACGAGTCGCTGGGGCTGAACTGCGCCTGGTATGCCGACATCCTGCTCGCGCTGACCGAGCCGGCGCAGGCGGGCATCGCTGCATGAAACCAGCCAGCGACATGGCTTGGCGATTCAGCGCTGCGAGTTGAAGGGGCCGGGCGAGCGCGCGTTGTCGAGGTGGCGGAAGTTGATCCGGCCCTTGGTCAGGTCATAGGGCGACAGTTCGAGCGATACCTTGTCGCCCGCGAGGATACGGATGCGGTGCTTGCGCATCTTGCCCGCCGTATAGGCCACCAGTTCGTGGCCGTTCTCCAACTTCACGCGGTAGCGTGAGTCGGGCAACACTTCGGCGACGACGCCGCGCATTTCAATCAGATCTTCTTTGGCCATATGTGCCGCTTTCATGGGTATGGGCATCGGGGATGCCTGGGTCCGCCCGGTCACTGGACAGGCTGCGCGGGGCAGCCTGAACACCGTGGAGTACGGCGATGGAAAGGGCGGGGATAAAAAAGATCTGCCTCCACAACCGGGCAAGGCGCGATCCGCTACGCGATGAGAGAGATTGACTGGCCGGTGCCGCCACGGAGCGGGCATCATCCTCGTGCGAGGAAACGGGAGGGCAAGGTCGCAGACGCAAGCGCGGGATTTTACCATTGCTCGCATATCCGCGTTGCTCCGCCCACCCAGGCCCCGCCGTTCAGCCCAGCCGCAGTGGCTGGGCGTAGCCGGTCATTTCCAGGTAGCCCCGCCCCACGGCGCGGCCTTGCGCGTCGTGCAGATCGCTCAGGCCCTCCCAGTAGACCGCGCCCGTGGTGGCGCGGCTGTCGAGTTCCTGGTCGTCGAGCAGCGCCTCCGCGGCGAACGTGCCAGCGGGCGTTGCCACCACCCAGGCCACCGGGTAGCGCGCGCCGGTGGCCGCGCTGATCCAGTGCCGGCGTGGGGTGAAGGCCACATCTGCAGGTCCGAATACCTGCGTTGCCGCCTGCGCGCCAGCGCGAAACGAGCCGCCGGCCCAGAGCGCCGTGCCGTCGCGGCGGCGCAGGCGAAAGGCCGTCAGCGCGCCACCGCCTTGCAGGTTCATGCCGATCCAGTCCCAGCCCACTGCCTCGGGGTGCAGCAGTTCCTCGCTCCATTCATGGTCCAGCCAGGCGCGGCCGTGGTCGACCCCGGCCAGCGCGAACCGCTGGCCTCGCAGCGTCACCGCGCCATTCGCGACCAGTTGGGGCTCGCTGTAGTAATAGCTGACCTGCGCCGCCTGAGGTCCCTTGCGCGAGAGCCCAGCCTCGCCTTGCGGCAGCACGGGCTGCGTGGCGTCGAATGCCAGGTCGAGCGTGAAATCCTGCGCCGGCAGCAGCGCCCGGTAGCGGCTGCGGCCCCCGACATCTATCGTGCGTGCCAGCGACCAGTCGCGCAGCCGCACCGCCGTGTCGGCTTCGTCCGCTTCGGCCACGCCGAAGCCCGCCCGCGCGATGCGCTGGTCGTGCCATAGCCGGCGGCCCTGCACGTCCGTCAGCGCGGCGTGGGCGAACAGCAACTGCCGCGCCGCGAACGCCGAGCGCAGGCCCTGCGCCGCATCCACGCGCGCGCGAAAGAACGTGAGCTGGAAGCCGAACAGGCGCTGCGGCTCCTGCCGCGCCGCGGCCCAGCCGGTCAGGTACCACCACTCGGTGCGCAGCCCGGGGTGGCTGCCGAAGTCGCGCGGAAAGGCCAGCGCGCGGGCCGGCAGCGCCTGGGCGGATGGCGCCAGGCCCAGCCCGCCCAGCGCCATGCCCGCGAGCACGGCGCGCCGGTGCCAGGGCAGGCGGTTCACGGCGCCCCGCGCGCCCGCGGCACCAGCAGTGCGCGCGCCAACCGGCCCAGCAGCCACAGCAGGAGCAGCGGCAGGGCCACCGTCTGCAGCACGAACACGACGATCAGGTCCACCATGCGCGCCACTGCCTGTTCCGCGGCCTGCTTGAGCTGTGCATAGCGCTGGCCCATGTCCATGCCTTCGGCGGCGCGGTCCCACCACTGGCGCAGGCGCTGGCCCAGGCCGCCGGCTTCGGGCGGCGCGTCCTGCGTCTGCAGCGCGCCGATCCGCTGCTGCGACTGCGCCACCACCGCCTGACCCGCCTCGTAGCGCTCGTGCATGAAAAGCCGGAACGCCGCATCGCTGCCCAGCGCCGCCACCGGCACGGCAAAGCGCACCAGCAGCAGACCCAGCAGCAGCCGCGACAGCCACGCCGGCGCGCCCACCGCGCGCCGCCACAGGCAGGCGGCCCAGGCCAAGGCCAGCAGCGTCAGCGCCAGCGACACGGCCCAATACCCGCCGATGGCGATCAGCAGCTTCTGCACGCCGAACGACACGCTGGCCACCAGCATGACGCTGGAGAACTGCTCCACCAGATCCTTCACCGGCGCGAGCGCCTGGCCCACCGCCAGCGTCGTGCCCACACCCGCGGGCTGCACGGCCAGTTGCGTACCCTGCGCCACGGACACCACGGCGTTCAGCGCGCGCGCGGTGGCAAAACTGGCCAGCGCGCGCTGCAAGCCCGCATCGGTCTGGCGCGCGGCGGCGGCGTCGAGCGCGCCGAGCCATGCGGCCAGCACGCAGACGGCCAGCGCCATGGCGAGCGGAATGCGCCAGCATGCGGGTGCCGCGGAATACGGGGACGAGGAAGACATGGGGCCATTATTGGCACGGCTTACGCAAAGCGGGTTCATGCAAGGCGTCTGCCCAAGGGCCTTGTTTGCGTGTAAGTCCCAATTGGGCAGGCCCCGTGTTCACCAATCCTCCTTTACCGCCAGCACCGCATCCCGTCCCGCTGCCGCACGCCCGGCGGCCCAGGCCGTGGCCGTACCGGCGGCTACCACGGCCACGCACAGCGCGCCCAGGCGCGGCCAGGGCAGGGCGAGGTCCATGGTCCAGTGGAAGCTCTGCGGGTTGACCACATGCACCAGCACCACGCTCACGGCCAGCCCCAGGCCCAGGCCGGCCAGCGCGCCGATGGCCGTCCAGGCCGCACCTTCGCCGGCCACCACGGCCAGGATCTGCCCGCGCGTGAGGCCCAGGTGCGCCAACAGGCCAAACTCCTTGCGCCGCGCCAGCACCTGCGCGCTGAAGCTCGCCGCCACCCCGAACAGGCCGATGCCCATGGCCACGAACTGCAGCCAGGTGGTGATGACGAAGCTGCGGTCGAAGATGCGCAGCGAATTCGCGCGGATTGCCGCGCTCGACGTCAGTTCCAGCGCATCGCCGTCCAGGCCGGCACCGGCTGCGGCGGCGCGCACGGTGGACTGCACCCGCGCCGCATCCGCGCCCGGCGCGATCCACAGTGCCACGTCGGTGGCGCGCGCATCGCCGCTCAGGCGCTGGTAGTCGCGCGCATCGATGGCGATGGCGCCGAACTGCCGCGCATAGTCGCGCCATACGCCTGCTACGAAAAAAATAGCTGCCCCCGCTTGTATCGCCTGCGCTGGAGGCCCAAAAGCCTTGGAAATTTCGGGCCAGTCCGCGCCGGGCCGGGCGCCGTACAGGCTCACCATGGGCTCGCTCACGTAGATGCCGATGCGCCCCGGCGGCACGGGCAGCGGCGCGCCCTGCAGCGGCAGCGTGCGCGCCGGGTCGTCCAGCGCGCGCGCCACCAGCGCCACGGTGGGGCGCGCGGGGTCGAGCTGCAGCGCGCGCACGCGCAGCGTGGCCGTGCGCGCCACGCCGGGCAGGCGGCCCAGCGCGTCCACGAACGCGGGGGCGAAGCCGGGGCCATCGGCTGCGGTGTCGCGCACGTACAGGTCGGCGGGCAGCACCACATCGAGCCAGCGCGCCACCGAGTCTCGGAAGCTTGCCACCATCACCGTCAGTGCCACGGCCAGCGCCAGGCTGGCCACCACGCCGCTCACGGCCACGGCGGCGCTTTCGCGCATGCGGCGGGCGCGCTCCACGGCCAGCAGCGGCAGCGGGCGCTGCGCGACGTGGGGGGCGAGACGGTCGTACACCAGCGCCACCAGCGGCGGCAGCGCCGCTATGCCGCCTACCAGCAGCAGACCGACCGACAGATAGGCGCCCAGCGGTACGCCGTATATGGGCGGCGCCAGCGCCAGCAGCGCGCCCGTGGCCATGAGCGCGGAGCCCAGCGCCGCGCCGTGCGCCGTGCCCGCTGCGCTGCCGGCATCCGTGGCACCCAGCCCCTTGAGCGTCTGCGCGGGCGGCAGCCGCGCGGCACGGCGCGCGGGCCACCAGCCGCCCGCCAGCGCGGCGGCCAGGCCCAGCGCGGCGTACAGGCCCGCAGTGCCGGCGCTCCAGTGCAGGCGTGGCGCCACGCCCTGGAAGTAGCCGCCGCCCAGGTCGCTGCCCAGCAGGCGCAGCGCCAGCGCGGCCAGCGCCGTTCCCAGTGCCACGCCCAGCAGGCTGCCCGACGCGCCCAGCGCCAGCGATTCGGCCAGCACCAGCCGCAGCCGCTCGCGTGGCGTGAGCCCCAGCACCGCGAACAACGCGAACTGCTGCGCACGCTTGGCCACGCCCAGCGACAACACCGAGAACACCAGGAACGCGCCCGTGAACAGCGCCACCAGCGCCAGCACCGTAAGGTTGACGCGGTAGGCGCGCGAGAGGTTGTCCATGCGCTCGACCGCCGCGCCGGGCGCATCGAAGTCGATCTCGCGCGGCCAGCCCGGCTGCGCGCGCAGCGCGGCGGCAAAGGCCGCGCCGTCGGCGCCGGGCGCGAGCCGCACATCGATGCGCGAAAGCCGGCCCAGGCGGCCAAACAGGTCCTGCGCGGCGCCGATGTCCATCACCGCGAGCGGCGCGCCGCTCGCGGCCACCGTGCCTGCCACCTGCACCGCGTGGGCGGGGCCGGTGCCTTCCCGCAGATCCAGTAGTGCGGGCAGCCGCGCCGCGTCCAGGCCCAGGGCGGCGATGGCGGGCGCGTTGAGGAAGACGGTGGCGGGCGCGAACAGGGCGTAGCGCCCCGCGTTCGCCACCGGGCGCGGCAGCAACTCGGGCGCCAGCGCGGGCAGGGCGAGCGCGTCGGCGCCCACCAGGCGCAGCGGCACGCTGGTTGCGGCTGGGCCGGTGGCGGCAACAGCGGATGCCCACACCGCAATGTCGAGCACGGGTGCGGCCCATGCCACCTGCGGCTGGCGCGCCGCTTCGGCGAACCACCGCTCGTCGAACGAGCCCTGCGCGGAACGCAGCACCACGTCGGGCTGGCCGCCCGTGGTGCGCACGGCGCTGGCAAATTCGTCGAGCGCCGAGGCGTTGATCAACTGCACCGCCAGCGCCAGCGCCACGCCCAGCATGATGGCCGCCACGGCGGCGCCGTTGCGCCAGGGGTGGCGGCGCAGTTCCTGCCAGGAGAAAGTGCGAAGGAGCGCGAGCATGGCGGGCCATTGTGCCGCCCGCATGTTTGCGCTGCGTCAAACGCAAGTCGCCTGACCCTTGATAAACCGAGCGGATGCAGCCATATATGAGGCATGCAGGAGCGTCGTGCTCTTGCGTTTTTTCAGATTGAAAAGGAGATTATCGATGAATGCATTGACATCCCGTGGCGGTTTCCTCGACGAGTTCTTCCGCGACTTTTCCCCTGGCTTCTACGTGCGCCCGCTGCATGGCGAGCCGCTGCCCGCGCAGATCCGCGTGGACGTGAAAGAAAGCGCCGATGCCTACACCGTGCATGCCGAAGTGCCCGGCGTGAAGAAGGAGGACATCGACGTTGCGCTCGACGGCAACGTGGTCACTCTGCGCGCCGAGGTGCAGCAGCAGGACAGTCAGACCCAGGGCGACAAGGTGCTGCGCAGCGAGCGCTACTACGGCGCCGTCTCGCGCACGCTGCAGTTGCCCGCCGACATTGACACGGCCCATGCATCGGCCAAGTATGACAATGGCGTGCTCACGCTCACGCTGCCCAAGAAGGTCGGCGGCGGCAGGCAGCGCCTGGAGATCCAGTAGCCACCGGCACACTGCCCGGGCGCGGGGTCAGCGGCGCAGCTTGGGCGGCCCCAGGGTTCCATGAGCCTGTCCGCGGCCTCGCGCCCACCCAGGCCGAACGAAAGCGCCACCGCCACCGCGATGGCGCGCCGAGCGTAAGGCCGAAGGCCGCCTGCACGATTTCGTTGGCGATGCCCATGACGCGCAGGCCCATGGTGATCGCACGATGTCGCCGCCGAAGCTGGTGCAGGTGGTCACCATATCGCTCACCTGGTGGAAGCCGAACTGCCCTGCCGGCAAGCGTGGCGGGCTCAGGCTGGCGTGGCGGGCACGATGCCGTCACCGCGCAGCCGCAGCACGCGGTCCGCGCGCCGCGCTGCGGCGCCCGAATGCGTAACCAGCACCAGCGCCGCGCCGTGCCCGCGCGTCTCGCGCACCAGCAGGTCCATCACCTGCGCCGCCGTGCCGGGATCGAGGTTGCCCGTGGGCTCGTCGGCCAGCAGCAGGGCGGGGCGGTGCACCAGCGCGCGGGCGATCGCCACGCGCTGCAACTGCCCGCCGCTCAACTGCTGCGGCAGGCGCGCGCCCAGGCCATGCAGACCCACGGCGTCGAGCATGGCCTGCACGCGCGCGTCGTCGGGCCGGTGCAGCAGCAGGAGCGGCAGCGCCACGTTTTGCGCCACGTCGAGGTGCGGCAGCACGTGGAAGGCCTGGAACACGAAGCCCACGTGTGCACGGCGCCAGCGGGCGCGGGCGTCGCCGTCCAGCGCGCCGATGCCGGTGCCGCCATGTGCGACCGTTCCCGCGTCCCAGGTGTCCAGCCCGGCCAGGCAGTTGAGCAGCGTGGATTTGCCCACGCCCGAGTCACCGACGATGGCGACGAACTCGCCGGGCGCCACGTCCAGGTCGACATTGGCGAACACCGTGGCGTCGCCATAGCGCTTGGCCAGGCCCCGCACCTGCAGTGAGTGCGGCGCCATCGCCGTCATGCGCGCTGCTCCAGCAGGCGCTCCACGGCATGCACCGTTTGCGCCACCGCGTCGTCGGCGTCGCTGGCGATCACGGTGCGCTGCGGCATGCCGCGCAGCCAGGTGATCTGGCGCTTGGCCAACTGACGCGTGGCGGCGATGCCGCGCTCGCGCAGCTCCTCCATCGGCCACGGGCCGTCCAATCCGCGCGCCCCGTGGGTGTCCAGGAATTCCCAAGCCTGGCGGTAGCCCACGCAGCGCATCGACGGCAGGGCCGCGGACAAATCGCCGCGCGCGCGCAGCGCCCGCACTTCGTCGAGAAAGCCCTCGGCCAGCATGGCGTCGAAGCGCCGCGCGATGCGCTCATGCAGCCAGGCGCGGCTCGCGGGCTCCAAGGAAAAAATGGCTCCAGCGCTTGCAGAACCTGCGCTAGCAGCTCTTTTTTCGATAGCATGGAAGTGCGACAACGGCTGCCCTGCGATGCGCCAGACCTCCAGCGCGCGCTGGATGCGCTGGCTGTCGCCGGGGGCCAGCCGCGCGGCGGTGGACGGGTCCACGCGCGCCAGCTCGGCGTGCAGCGCGGGCCAGCCGCGCAGGGCGGCCTCGGCGTCGATGGCGGTGCGCACGGCGGGGTCGGCGGGCGGCATGTCGTGCAGGCCTTCCGTCAGCGCCTTGAAGTACAGCATGGTGCCGCCCACCAGCAGCGGCAGCGCGCCGCGCGCGCGGATCTCTGCGATGAGCCGCCGCGCGTCGGCCGCGAACTCCGCTGCGCTGTAGCGCTCGCGCGGGTCCAGGATGTCGATCAGGTGGTGCGGTGCCGCCGCGCGCTCTGCCGGCGTGGGCTTGGCCGTGCCGATGTCCATGCCGCGGTACACCAGGGCCGAATCGACACTGACGATCTCCACCGGCATGCCGCGCGCGCCCAGCCGCTCGGCGATCGCCAGCGCCGCCGCCGTCTTGCCCGAGGCCGTCGGCCCGGCCAGCGCGATGGCCGGCAGCCCCGGCTCAGTCACGCGGCTCGCCATGCTGCTGCACGAGCGTCCAGGCGCAGGCCGTGAGCATCATGAAGAAGCCGTTGCGCGCCGACGCCGTGCCCGCCGCCCGCGGGAACGGCCCCACCACGCCGCTCTGGCCGCAGGGCTGGTACAGGTCGTCGCACACGATGGCGCGCCCGCACATCACCGCCGCGCCGATGCCGGGCGCCAGCACGCAGCCCAGCGATGCAAAGGTATAGGCGGCCACGCCCCAGAGCAGGATGGGGCGGCGCCCGAAACGGTCCGACAGCGGCCCCCACGCCAGTTGCGAGACGCCGAAGGCCAGCATCAGTGCGCTGAGCGTGAGCTGCGCCTGCGACACCGTGGTGCCCAGCCCTTCGGTGAGCTGCGGCAGCGCGGGCAGGTAGATGTCGGTGGTGATGGGCTGGATGCCCAGCAGCAGCGCCAGCACGAGGATGACGAGCCCTGGCGGCATGGCGGCGGCCGGACGTTCACCGGCGGTGGGGGACACGGGGGACATGCGCGGGAGGGTAGCAGACGCGGCATGTCGACCGGCCCGCTGTTGTTTGGGGCCTGCTCATAGGCTTCGGTGCGGCAGCCCCGGAACGTCAGGCTTCGCGGTGCCAATGGATGCGAGACAACGATATCCATGGATATGGATTCCATAGTCGCGAGGATTTGCAACGCCGCCATGCGTCAAAAGGCGCGGTTTTATGTGCTGCTTAGCGTTGAGCACTGCACTAGCGCATGCCGAAAAGCTGCGTGATCGCCTGCCGGTACTGCGACTGCCCCACCGCGTTGGTGTTGAAGTGCGAGCCGCCTTCCACCAGCAGGAACTGCTTGCGCCCCGTGGCCGCGTCGAACAGCTTGCGGCCCAGCGATGGGGGAATGGTGGAGTCGTTCGTGCCGTGCACCACGAGCAGTGGCGAGCCGATGCCGCGCACCTTGCTCTGCGAGTCGAAGCGCTGCGTGATCAGCGGCGACAGCGGCAGCCAGCCCCACTTATAGCTGCTCACCACGTCGGAAATGCTGGTGAACGTGCCTTCCACCATCACGCCGGCCTCGTCGCGCACGCTGGACGCCAGGTCGATGGCGATGGCGCCGCCCAGCGAGTGGCCGAAGATGTAGCGTGGCCGGCCGGGGTACTTTGTGGCGAGCCAGTCCCAGGCGGCGCGGGCGTCCTCGGCGGCGGTGGCCTCGGAGGGCAGACCCGGCGAGCTTTTGCCGAAGCCGCGGTAGTCGATGGCCAGCACCGAAAAGCCCATCTGCTGCATGCGCCGCATGCGGCCCGAGGAGCCTTCCACGTTCCAGCGCGCGCCGTGCAGGTACAGCAGCACGGGGGTCTGCGCGGGCGTGGGCGGCAGCGGGGCGCTGGCCTGGGTAGTCGTGGCGGTGCCGCCGGGCAGGATCGCCGTGGCCTCGCTGCCCACGGCGGACATCAGGTCGGTGCCTTCGGCGGCGGCGGGCGCGGCGGCGGCGATCCACAGCGCGTGCAGCCGTGCGTCCTGGCCAGTGGCCTGGGAGTGGAAGTCGATCCACACGCCATCCATGCCCTCGGCATCGGCGGCGCTGTTGCCCCAGGCGGTGTCGCTGGGCTGGAAGATCCATTCGCGCTGCTTGTCGTCGAGCGTGGCGCAGCCCGCGAGCGCCGCCACGGCGACCGCGCAGCAGCCGAGTGTGACGGGCCAATGCCAGCGTTTCATGGTGTGGAGTGAGTCGTTGGGCCGATAAAAAGTTCGCCCGCGGGCAGGACTGCGACGCTGTTTTACATGTGCGTCGGCGGAAACTGCTGCAAGAATCGCACCCGTTGGCGCGGCGCCGCCGTCAACGCCCGCGCAGGAACAGCGTGTCGAGGTCGCCGATGCTCAACTGCCGCCAGGTGGGCCGGCCATGGTTGCACTGGTCGGAGCGCTCGGTTACTTCCATCTGCCGCAGCAGGGCGTTCATCTCGTCGATGGTCAGGCGGCGGTTGGCGCGCACGGCGCCGTGGCAGGCCATGGTGCCGAGTATCTCGTTGCGCGCGCGCCGCACCACGGTGCTGGCGTCGTGCGCGGCCAGTTCGGCCAGCACGCTGCGCGCCAGCGCCACCGGGTCGCCCTGCGCCAGCGTGGCGGGCACGGCGCGCACGGCCAGGGTCTTGGGCGAGAACGGCACCACTTCGAGCCCCAGCGTGTGCAGCACTTCGGCGCCGGCCTCGGCGGTGGCGACCTCGGTCGGCGTGGCGGCGAAGGTGGCCGGGATCAGCAGCGGCTGGCTCGCCAGTCCTTGCGCCGTGTCCACCTGCGTCTTGAGCCGCTCGTAGACGATGCGCTCGTGCGCGGCGTGCATGTCCACGATGACCAGGCCCTGCGTGTTCTCGGCCAGGATGTAGATGCCGTGCAGTTGGGCCAGCGCGCGGCCTAATGGCCAAGCGCCGTCGCTGTCCTCGCGGGCGGTTTCTGCGCCTTCGCGGCCCAGGTGCGCGCTGCTGCCGGCATCGCCATCGGGCACGCCGCGCGGCTGCCACAGCGCGGCCAGGTCTTCCACCCTGTTGCCGATGGCGGAGGGAGGCTCGTATGCTCTTAGATTGATAGCTGCCTGCGCCCATTTTTCCTGCGCTGGAGCCGTTTTTTGTTCATATTCCTGCGGCGGCGCGGCGGTGGGCAGCAGCGGCACGCCCGCGCCAGCCCGCGGCGCGGCCAGGGCGTTTTCCACGGCGTGGCGCACGGCCTGGTGCACCTCGCGGCTGTCGCGAAAGCGCACCTCGATCTTGGTGGGGTGCACGTTCACGTCCACGCGCGCGGGGTCGATGTCGACGTACAGCGCGTAGACCGGCTGGCGCTGGCCGTGCAGCACGTCCTCGTAGGCGCTGCGCGCGGCGTGGGTTAGCACCCTGTCGCGCACGTAGCGGCCATTGACGTAGCAGAACTGCCAGTCGGCGCGCGCGCGCGCCGCGTCCGGGATGCCCACGCGGCCCGTTACCGTGACCGGGCCCGCGCTGTGGCGCAGCGGCACCGATTGCGCGATGAATTCCTCGCCCAGCACGTCGGCCAGCCGCCGCGCCAGCGCATCGCCGCCCGCGAGCGGCTGGGCGCGCCACTGCTCCACCAACCGGCCTTCGTGCCAAATGGCGAAACCCACATCGGGCCGCGCCAGCGCGTGGCGGCGCACGGATTCGACGCAGTGGGCCAGCTCGGTAGCGTCGGTCTTCAGGAACTTGCGCCGCGCGGGGGTGGAGAAGAACAGCTCCTTCACCTCCACCGTGGTGCCGGTGCCGCGCGCGGCGGGCCGCAGCTCGCCGCTGCGCGCGTCGAGCAGAAAGGCACTGGCCTGGCCTTCGGAGCGCGAAAGCAGGGACATCTCGCTCACCGAGGCGATGGCCGCCAGCGCCTCGCCGCGGAAACCCATGGTGGCCACGGATTCGAGATCCGCCAGGCTGGCGATCTTGCTGGTGGCGTGGCGGCGCAGGGCCAGCGGCAGTTCCTCGCGCGCGATGCCGTCGCCGTCGTCCTCCACGCTGATGAGCCGCACGCCGCCCGCCAGCAGCCGAACGGTGACCTGCGCGGCGCCGGCATCGAGTGCGTTGTCCACCAACTCGCGCACCACGGACGCGGGGCGCTCCACCACTTCGCCGGCGGCGATCTGGCTGACCAATTCGTCAGGCAGGTCGCGGATGGGACGGCGGACGGCGGGCGGCGTCAGGGGGGGCATGGCGGCGTTCACGGCAGGGATTGTGCTCCATGCAGGGGTTTCCAAGTCAGCCCAGATTCAGGGTTGCGCGCAGGTGAAGCGGGCTGCAAGGTTGGCGTTCACCTCGTGGGTGAGAGCGCCATGCGCCTGCCAGCACCGCGCTCGGGGCGCCATGCGGCGTTGCTTTTCCTTGCGGGCAGTAAGTAGCCCGCCGCGCCGTCTCCCTTGCAGGGCGCAGGCCTGCCGGAGACAGGCCTTCTTCGCGCTGTCCAACAGCACGCAGGTGCTGTTGGAGCCGCAGCGCGGCACCCCGATCACGGCACCGGCAGGCGCATCCAACTGCCGTTTCCAGGTTGAAGAACGCCAAACCGCAGTTGAGTCAACCGAAAAACTGAAGAAGCCCAATATCCATGCGGGTTTCCCAAGACTTCAAGTGACAGCAGAGCAGTTCCAATGGGTGGGTCTGAAAGGCATGGAAACTCAATGCGAGACAGGCACTTGCTCGAATTTTGGGGATTCAACTGCGGTTTTTAGCGATCAATAGATCGTGAACATGTTCTCCTATACGCCACCCTGCGCCGGCGGGGCCGGCGGGGCCGGCGGCACCGCTGGCACACCGGCCCGGCCGGCAGCATAGCCGCGCAGAAACTCCACGATGCCCCGGTCCACCGCCAGCCGCTGGGCCAGCACACCGGCCTGCAGCACATCGCGCGATGCGCCAATTCCCGCCTGCACCTGGGCTGCCTGCTGCAGCCAGCGCTGTGTGCGGGCGGGCAAGAGCGGGCGCAACGCTTCGATGTTGTAGCGCAGGCGTTTGGCCAGAATGCGCGCACGGTGCTGGCTTTCGGCATGGGTGCTGTCGCGCAGCGCCTTTTTCCATTGCGCATGCAGCCGCGTGATGCGCTGGCGCACCCAGTGGCGCACGGTTTTACCTGGGAGGTCCTGCGATTCCCCCCAGGCCTGCGGCCGACTCAGCTCGTCCAGCCACAGCGTGATGGCCAGCAAAGCGGCACCCACCGCCGGCTCCTGCAATGCGCTGCGCAGCGCCTGGCGCTGGCGCAGCACGGCCTGCTGGAATGCCTGCTCCATCGCCTGCCACAGCTCTGCCCGCCCGGCATCACCAGCCACATAGGCGCTTTGCAGCATGGGCAGGGTCTGCGTGCACGCCACATCCAGGTCGCGCAACTCGCCCAGCAAGACCAGCATGGGCTGCATCTGCGGCCACGCGGGTATCTGCTGCACCGGCACGGCCGCCTTGAAAAGGCGCAAGGCGCTGCGAAAGCGCCGCCAGCCCACGCGCGCCTGGTGCACCAGTTCCGGATCGTCGCTATGGACCCAGGCGTTCAGGTTGGCGGTGAACTGGGCAAACATCTCGCCCAGCACGGGCTGCACCATGCCGCGCAACGAGACCTCGCGGCCCAGTTGCTGCGGGCGGGCGCGCACCGGGGCGTCCAGCGTGCCATCGCACAACGCATAACCGCGCTGCGCCTTGCTGGCCGCCAGCGGCAGCACGGCGATATGCTGCGCAATCTGCTGCGCCAGATCGCACAGCGCGGCGGGCGCACCGGCCAGCAGCTCCAGTTCCAGCTCGCAAATGGGCGCATTACGCTGCCCGCAGGTGATCTGCCCCAGGTCAAGCGCCACCTCGATGGCACTGCCATCGCTCTGGCGCACCGTCCATGCCGTTCGCTCGAAGGCCGTGCGAAAGCACGGCTGCAGCGCGGCGAACACTGCGCCATCAGGGTCCAGGCGTTGCCAGGGCGGCGCGGCCTGCAGGGCAGCCTGCACCAGCGCACCCCCTGGCGCCGGCACCTCCCATTCACCGCGCAGGCTCAGTGCGGAATCGCCACTGTCGCTGGTCTTGAAGGTTTGCAGCCATTGCGGTGCGTCGTCCCCGCCCACACGCCGCAGGCGCAGGGCCATGCGCTGGGCCTGCAAGGACTTTGCGGGGGTGTCGTAATAGATGTTGTCCACCTGCTTGTGCACGGGCTTGTGCTGCGCAAGGGCCGGCAGGCGCGCCAACTGCTCGGCCAGTCCTGTGGGGTCGGACAGGGGCAAGGCCAGCTTGATTTCGAGTTCTACTCCCGGGCCCGGGTGGGTGGCAGATGGCATGGTGCTTGTATCTCCTTGTCACGGCCTCATGGCGGGGTTCGCTGCCGGACACCAGGGCCGCGGACGCAGACCCGGCGCCGTGGGGTGGAGCCTCCGACTGCTGCACCCATCGCAACACCCGCTGTCGCGCCGATACCAGTCACTTTCAGAGCGCGACGAGTTTCGGGAGACAGTGCGGTGTTTCGCACCGCAGCGACTAGGGGCCTCTCACGGTGCTGTTTCATAAGTCGGCCGCCCTAGGTCTGGTTTGGTGTGATGGAACGAGGCAAAGCGGCAGGCTAAGTCTCACTCACTCCAGCGTGTGAGGCATGCTTGCCCATCACGTCTTGCATGGCAGACATGCTGCCCACGACGACATCCCACGCCCAGGTGCCAAGACCGCCTTGCGCATTCACGGCCTGCACCCACTGGTCCATTGCGCGTCGTTTGGCCTGGTCCTGTGGTGAATCCTCGCCCTTGATTTCCAGTACCAGGGTCTTGCCCGATTTGAATCGCACCAGAAAATCGGGGATGTACTTGCGCTTCGTGCCATTCCACAAATACAGGATGTGAAAGCCCAGGTGGTCGTTCTTCACCCAGGCAGCCACATCCGGGTGCGTCTCGGCCACGTTGGCGGCGTATTTTTCCCAGCCGCTGTCCACCACGATATGGCTGATCTGGCAGCGCTGCGTGGGCTCGGCCACCCGCGTGGTGTACCAGGTGCGCATGTCGCGCGTGCTGCCCACGGGCCGTTCGCCATCAAACACCGCCTCCAGCCGCAAGGTGTTTTGCTCGATCACATAGGCCATCAGGTGCTGGACGATGGCGTCCATGTGCATGGAGAACAGAATCCGCTTGCGCAGCGGGTCTTGGTGGAACAGCGACGGAATATCGATTTTGTTTGACGCAAGCAAAGTTTCCACCAGCCGCACCAACTGGAACAGCAGGTATTCGCGCTGCCCTTTGAACTGGTACTGCAACTGCTCAAACGCCTTCTGTGCGGCCTTGAACACCAGCCTTTGCTGGCGGAACTCGTCGGGCAGCAGCTCCAGGTTGATGGTGGTGATCTGGCTCCAGTCGGCCGCGCCGCCCAGCGCGGGCGCAATGTCCGCGTGCAGCGCCACTTTGGCCGGGTCGATGGTGAGCACCGGCACCTGGCTCCACTGCACCACCAGTTGCGGGCGCACCACCTCATCGACCCGCAGGATGTTGGGCCATTTGATTTCATGCACCTGCCGTTCGGGCAGCGTCTTTATCTGCACGCTGGGCTTGGGCGGTGGAGGTGGCGGCCCCTCACCGCCGGGCGGCAGGGCCACCGACAACGGCACACCAAACACGTTCACAAACTCCGGCGCATACAAGCCCGTTTCAGGGTCGATGTCGTAGGCCACGCGGCGCAGGCCCCGGCCAATCACCTGCTCGCACAGCAACTGGCTGGTGAAGGCGCGCAGCCCCATGATGTGCGTCACTGTCTTGGCATCCCAGCCCTCCGACAGCATGGCCACCGACACCACGTTTTGCAGGTCTTGCCCGATCTGGCCTGGCTTGCCCACGGTGTCCACCAGCTCGCGCAGCACTTCTTCCTTCTTGGTGCTGCTGGCCAGCCAGTGCTCCTTGACCAGTGGCTCGGTGCGCACCGCCTGCACGATGCTGCGCAGGCGCGCGTCATAGTCTTTGTCGGCGCTGGCCGCCTCGCCCAACTCGGCCTTTTCCAGCACTTTGGAGTCCACCCGCAGCGTGCGGTTGGCATCGTGCAACTCGTTCCACTGCGCGTGGCCCCTGGTGAAGTAATGTTCCACCCGCGCCGCTGTTTCGGTGCGGTTGCACACCGTCAGCATCACCGGTGGGGACAGGTGCCCCTGGGCCGCCCATTCGGCTGCGGTGGCGCGCCAGTCCGCGCCCAGCAGGGTGTACGCCTGCTGTACCAGCGCAGGCAGGGGCTCGTGGGCCTCGGCCTTGCGGTTCAGGTCTTCGGCCACATCCGGCTCGCGGTACAGGTGATAGAGCTTGGGGCGAAGCGTCTGCGCGTTGGGCAGGGCATCGTCGCGCACCACCACGCGGGGCGTCTTCACCAGCCCGGCCTCGATGGCATCGTTCAGGCCAAAGTCAGACACCACCCAGGTGAACAAGCCCGCTTCGGTGTTGTTGCGGCCCGTGGGGGCAAACGGCGTGGCTGACAGGTCAAAGCAGCGCGCAATGCGCCGGGTTTTGTGGATGCGGTCCAGCCCCTCCACCCAGCGGGTGGCCTCGTCCAGGTCAATGCCAAAGGCTTCGGCCTCGGCCTTGCTCACTTTGATGTCGGCGGGCTTGCGATAGGCATGGTGCGCCTCGTCGTTGATGACCACCAGGTTCTTGGCGTTGGCCAGCGGGCCCAGCACGCGCCGGGTGTAAGCCTCGTCGCTCTCCTTGCCCTTTTTCACCACCGAGCGCTCTGGCTCTTTCAGCGGCATCAGGGTGTGCCAGTTCTCGATCAGGATGTCGGCGCGGTTGAGCTTTTGCCGCAGCGCCTCGGAGGGGCACAGCTCGAACTGGTCGTAGTAATTGTTCTCATGGCCCGGCATCAGCACCTGCAGGCGCGACTTCACCGTCAGGCCCGGCGCCACCAGAAAAATGGCGCTCGAATACTTGCGCGGCGACTTGGGGTAGGTCAGCGCATTGAGCACCTGCCAGGTGATGATCATGGCCATCACCGTGGTTTTGCCGCTGCCCGTGGCCATTTTGTTGCACAGCCGCTCAAACTCACCGCCGTCGCCCTGGATGTAGATGCCCTGGCGGTATTCGGGCAGCGCCTCCAGGTGCCAGATCAGCGTCTCGATGGCTTCGAGCTGGCAGAAGTAGAAAGGGTACTGGCGGCGCGACACCTTTTCTGCATCCCACCAGTGCTGCAGCAGACCCAGCGTCACAGCCGTGGTGCCCGGCCAGCCATCAGCCCGCCACAGGCGCACCCGGTCGCGGATGGTGTCCACCAGCGGTATGGAAACCTGCCGCCGCGTGTTCTCACGCGTGTCGATGATCTCGTAGCCTGCCGGGCGGCGCGTGGGCTCGCGCCGCAGCGTGCGGTCGAGGTTCTCGGCCCAATACTGCTGCGGCTCGGTGAAGGCCGAATTGATGATGAGGGAGGTGGGGGCAGTCAAGGCGCTTCACTTCATAAAGGTTTGCAGGCGATTCAAAGTGCGCGCCAGGCTGGGGGAGTGCTCCATGGCAGCGTCCACACTCCAGCCCTCACGGACAAACTGGCCCAGGCGCTCGTTGTACAGCGGCCCCATGGACACCGCGCTGCCTTGCACCGGCACCAGTTCGGCCGCCAGCCGCTTGTTGCGGCTGCGGCGCACCAGGTTGATCAGTTCTTGCTTGGGGTCGGCCAAAGACTCGGGCGCCGCTGAAATTTTGTTGACGGGTATGCCCGCAAAGCCAGCAAAACCTTCCCGGTCGGCCAGCACCCAGGCCTCCGCCTCGCGCACCGCCACCCGAAACAGCATGGACTTGGGCACGCTGGCAACCCCCCACTGCTCGCGCAGCTGCGGGGCGCACGCGCTCTGGTCCAGGTCCACCAGCACCACATGGGGCAACGCCCGGCTGGCGCTGAGGTACTTGGCGATGGATTTGTAAATATTGCCCACCCCGCGCTCCACCAGCGGGCGCAGCACCGTATAGCTGCGCCCGCAATGGGCTAGCAGCTTTTCCATCAAGACCAGGCTCAACACGTCTTCCACCACCAAGGCGATTTCCAGCGGCTCGGTCATGGTTAAAAAATGGAAAGCTGGGTTAACTCGCCCGGCGGCGCCTTGCGCACCATGGCATCGGCCACGTTGTAGCCTGCCGCTACCAGTTCCAGCTCCTGGGCGGTGGCAGGCACAACACGCGTTCCTTCCGCCGATGGCACCAGCCGCAGCACGTCGCGCGGGTCCACGCTGCTGTGCTCCAGCAAGGCCTCGCTGTGGGTGGTCACAAACACCTGGCGGCGGTGCTTGGCCTGGCGCTGCATTTGCCACAGCAGGGGCGGAATTTGCCGAACAATCGACTCGTTCAACGACAACTCGGGCTCCTCCAGCAGCAGCAAAGAGTCGCCATCGAGCAGGCTCCACATGATGCCCAGCAGGCGCAGCGTGCCATCTGAAAACTGGTCTTCACGCTGCCAGCCCGCGTCGGGCCGCCAATGTTCGTACAGCGCTTCCAGGTGGGGCGTGCCTGTGGTGCTGTCCCGGCTGAATTTGAGGTCGCGCATATTGGGCACACAGGCCCGCAGGGCTGATTCGATTTTTTTCAGCCGGGCATCACGGGTGCGGTCCGGGGTTTTGGCAATGCGCTCCAGAAACGACTGGCCAAAAGGGTCGCCTTCCAGTAACACGCTGGCGCCCAGCTCGGCATGTTTGAGCAATTGCGGCACCAGATGCAGATAGGTCAGTGCACCAAAAAACTGCGCAATATCCCGAAAGTCCTTGTTGGCGTTGACCTGCTCCAGGCTGGTTTCCGTCAAGCGCTCACGGTCTGCCTGGTCTTCCGGGTTGTGGGGCCGGTCCAGCAAAACTGCGCCTGTGCGCAAATCTTCCACCCGCTCCTTGCTCACCACCACCCGCTGCTTGCCTTTGCCCTCGCTGCGAAAAGCCAGGCAGTAACGCCAGATGGCAGGCGTATCTATTTTTTCTGCCAGATCGACCTCGATCAGCACCTCCGGGTCGCGCCGCGCCAACAGGCAGCGCACCTTGGTCATCCCGCCGCGCGCCTCCACGGCGCGCTGCAGGCCACCGCCCTTGGGTTGGGCCACATCACGCAAAAACCGGAAAACATCGAGCAGGTTTGATTTGCCTGCAGCGTTGGGTCCAATCACGAACACCCGGTCGCGCAAATCCACCTCGATTTTTTTGAAGTTGCGCCAGTTCTGCAGTTTGAGTCTTGAAATCAGCAACTCGCTCTCCTCAAGCCGTAGTTTCCAACGCATCCAGCCGCATCACCTTCAGCGACTCGATGCCCCGGTCATCCACAATTTTTACTGCCACCATGCGGTTATCACCCGCCGCAAAAGGCAGCGACACGGTGCCGGTAAACGCTTGCAGCAGCTCGGCGTCCAGCTCGGCGCGGATGTCTTTTTTCAGCTTCATCCAGCCCTCGTCCTTGCCCGCCATGGGAAAGAACACCTGGTGCGGGAACAGGCTGCGCCCGTCGTAATCCGTATCCAGTTGCCAGGCCGCAATCCTGGCCTTGCCGCCCGACACCAGTTCGCCCTTGGCGGTGTCAAAGTAATCAAAGCCGTTCACCTCCACCTGCCACAAACCATCGGGCAGTGCGGTCAGCAGCACATCGGGCTGGCCCATGAGCCAGAAGCTCTGGTTGCTGCTGCGCGCTTTTTTCAGGTCTTCGGTCAGCAGGTCGGTGTTCATCTGCGCCTTCAGGGCGGTGATGCCGCGCAGCGCGTCAATGTCTTTGGCGGCTTCGGGGTCGAAGGCGAAGGCGCAGAACACGATCATCTTGGGCCGGGGGAACAGCTCGCCTGCCTCGTTCAGCGCGCGCTCCACCTGGCGCTGCTCCAGCGCGCCGTGCTCGGGGCCAAAGCTCACCACCACGCGCTCGCCCGTGTCCAGGCTGCCGCTGGCGTGCAGGCTGGCGGTGCCGGGCAGCACCTCCAGCTCGGCAAAGCGCAGCATCTGCCCGCCCTTGCCACGGATGCCGGTTTTCAACAGTTCATCGCGCCAGGTGTGCTGGCGGCTGGTGTGGCCGCTGCGGGCCAGGCTGCTGTCTGCCAAATCGGCCCTATCGGAAATATTGGTCAAATTGGCCTCCAGCCCTTGCGCAGACTGCGCTGGCAGCTCCTCAAGTGATAGCACTGTGGGGAAGGGCACGGCCTCTACGGTGAACGGGCCGCACACGCGCAGCTTGGCCTTGTCGCGCTCGGGTTGGTCGTACAGGGTTTCGTTGTCGGCGTTGGCGGCAATGCTGCGGTCCATCTCGGCCTGCATCTTTTGCCGCGCGGTGTGGAAGGCTGCCAGCGGCGCCTGCAAGGTGGCGGGCCAGTCGGGGGGCAGGTCAAAGGGCACTTCCCATTCGAGCAAGTCCTGGCCCTTCAGGCCCAGCACCAGCTTCTGGCCCTTGCGGGCGCCCTCGGTCACGGTGAAGGCAAAACCCGTTCGGGCTGGGCCTCCATCCGTTCGGGCCGAGCTTGTCGAAGCCGCTGCCCCCAGCGCGGCGTTCAGGCCGGCCAGCGCAGTGGTGATGCCGGGGTGCAGGCGCTCGTAGATTGCGTCAATCTCGGCATTGTTGGCAATGCTTTTGAGCGTGACGTGGGGCACGGTTTTGTAGACAAAGCCGCCGCGCAAGCCCTCGTTGGGGTAGCGCAGGGCGAAGTAATCAAAGCTGGCCGTCATCAGCCGCTGTTTGGCCAGCGTGATGGCCACGCGCGAGGTGTCGCAGGTCATCCAGCGGCGGCCCCATTTCTCGGCGACATAGGCCGTGGTGCCGGAGCCGCAGGTGGGGTCTAGCACCAAATCGCCGGGGTCGGTGGTCATGAGGAGGCAGCGTTCTATCACGTCATTGGATGTCTGGACGACGTAACTTCTGTCCCTGGCTCCAATAGTTTCGTCCCACAAATTTGTGATTTTGGAAAGAGGGTAGTCATCGAGGAACAGCAAAAATTGAAGCGACTCACCCTCTGCTTCGATACGATTAGCTTTGATTAATCGCTGCATTCCTTCAACGCCAGTGATCCAGCATCCATTGCCTCTCGGAAGCCGTTCTTTTCCCCGAAATGAAATCGGGAAAACACTGGCTGGAGAGAACGTAGGCGGTGCCATTGAAACTAGCCTTCCTAGTCGGCTGGCCTCTGGAAGCAACGAGTGGTTTCCTTTTTCGATAGCAACAAGCTTGCGCCGAGCTCCGTCCTTATCGAGCCAACTCCAGTGACCGTCACCTTCTACATCTTGGTATGAATACAGCTGACGGTACTTAAGTTTCGTCTTGTCTTTTCCATACCAGACTAAATAGTCCGCCATGCCTTCCAAGTGTGTTGCCCCAAGAGGCATGGTCTTCTTACGAAACGTAATCAAAGAAACGAAATTCTGTACCCCAAAAACCTCATCACACAACTCCCGCACATGATGCAAGTTCTCATCCGAAATCTGCACAAACACGCTGCCCGATTCACTCAACAACTCGCGCGCCAATAACAGCCGGTCGCGCAAATAGGTCAGGTACGAGTGAATGCCCAGCTCCCAGGTGTCGCGGAAGGCCTTGATCATTTCCGGCTCTTGCGTCAAATCCGCGTCGGCCCGGTCTTTCACGTCGCGCTTGCCCACAAAGGGCTGAAAATTGCTGCCGTATTTGATGCCGTAGGGCGGGTCGATGTAGATCATCTGCACCTGCCCGGCCATGCCCTCCTTGTGCAGCAGGCTGTTCATCACCAGCAGGCTGTCGCCGGCGACCAGCCGGTTGGCCCAGCCGCGGTCGTGTTTGTAGAAGTCCAGCGCCGAGCGCAGGGGCACGTTCTCGAACGGTGCCTCAAACAGGCCGGGCTGGAAAAAGTTTTGGTGTTTTTGGCCTCTAGCGCCCGTCCCACCTGCGCTGGCAGCTATGGAATTAGTAGCATTATGGCGCTTGCCCACGCTGCTCAAGATGCTCATGGCGTCGATGCGCTCGTGCACGTGCAGGCTCACCGTGTCCACCTCAAACGCGGTGCGCTCGGCCTTGCCCGTCCATTGCAGGTAGGGCGCGCCCATGCGCTGCAGCGTTTGCAAGGCGTGGCGCATGGCGGCGAGGTCGTTGC
This sequence comes from Curvibacter soli, assembly GCF_029211125.1. Taxonomy (GTDB): domain Bacteria; phylum Pseudomonadota; class Gammaproteobacteria; order Burkholderiales; family Burkholderiaceae_C; genus Curvibacter_A; species Curvibacter_A soli. The sequence goes on along the minus strand of NZ_JARGEN010000018.1, from coordinate 64,448 downwards.
CGGCCAGGGCGTCGGCAATCAGGCCGTCGGCCTGGGCGCGGGCGCTGTCGAACTGCAGCGCGGGGTCCAGGTGCGGGTCGTAGGCCCAGCGGGTTTTGGGCTGCTCGGGGTCGCTTTCGGTGTTGACCAGGCCCACTTCGGGGTTGTTCTTGCGCCGGTCGGGGTGGCGGTAGGCCAGCACCTGGGCGCTGCCGGTGTCGCTCTGGCTGGGTGTGGTTTTGGCTTTGGCGGGTTTGGCTGGCTTGGTGGCAGCAGCCGGGGCGGGTGAGGGCGCTGCGGGGGTGTCGAGTGCAAAGTCAGGCCGCTGCGCGCCCGTGGCCCGGGCGGTGGAGCCGCCGCGCCCTTTGCCTTTGACGGCCAGGCCCGCGGCCACCAGCGCTTCGCGCGCGGTTTTGAAGTCGTCTTCAGTGGCGGGCGGCTGGTACCCGGCGGCCCGGGCGGCTGCCAAAAACTGCTCCAGCAGCGTGATGTTGCCCACGGTGGTGTGGTCTGCCGGCAGCAGGTTGAGCAACAGCGTTGGAAGCTGTTGTTGTTCGTTGGTCATTCGCCCCATCCCCTCTGATCTCGATAAGAGGGAAGTTATAGCAGGACATCACGGCCCAAAGCCCGTTTCAGAAATTCCCTCAAGGGCCCATACGCGGGCGAAGACTCGGGATGGTTGAGGATGTGGGTCGCACACACCGCACGCTCTGCATCGGTCAACTGGCGTCGTGCAGTCGCTTTTGGCCTGCCCGGAGGGACTCGAACCCCCGACCTACGGCTTAGAAGGCCGTTGCTCTATCCAGTTGAGCTACGGGCAGGTGGGATGACCATGCGCAAGGGCATGGCGCGGCTGCCGCATCATAGCCGCAGTGCCATGCGATTCACGTGCGGGTGCGGGCATCCGGCAATGGCTGTATCCGTCTGGTAACCGACCTTGCGGCAAGTCTTTTCGATTTCCCGTTCAATCCGTTCAACCTAGAAACGGCAGTTGGATGCGCCTGCCGGTGCCGTGATCGGGGTGCCAGGCAAGGCGCGACGACGCGGCGGGCTACTGCCCGCAAGGAGGAGCAACGCCGCATGGCGCGCCGAGCGCGGTGCTGGCAGGTGCATAGCGCTCTCACCCACGAGGTGAACGCCATTGAAGCCGTCAACGCTTGATTTCATGCGGCTTGTCAAGGGATACAAAGCGGTCAACTGCCGTTTCTAGGTTCAAAGCATGAGCCACGGCATCCCCCCTGTACCCGCCACCACGCCGCCACGCATCGGTGGAGCGGCGCTCCATTCACCTGCCGCCGTCACGCTGGCCGATGAGGCCCGGAGCCAGCGGGTGCTGTTGCGCGCGGTGCTGGCGCTGGGTGTCGGTGGCTTTGCCATCGGCACGGGCGAGTTTGTCATCATGGGCCTGCTGCCCGAGGTGGCGCGCAGCCTCGGCGTCACCATTCCGCAGGCGGGCCACGTCATCAGCGCCTACGCGCTGGGCGTGGTGGTCGGCGCCCCCGTGCTTGCAGTGCTCACCGCGGGGTGGGGCCGGCGCCGGCTGCTCATGGCGCTCATGGGGCTGTATGCGCTGGGCAATTTAGCCAGCGCCCTGGCGCCGGGCTATCTGTCGCTGAACCTGCTGCGCTTCATGGCGGGGCTGCCGCACGGCACGTATTTCGGCGTGGCGTCGCTGGTGGCGGCGGCGCTCGCGCCGCCTACGCAGCGGGCGCGCGCCGTGGGGTTGGTGATGCTCGGGCTCACGTCCGCCACGCTCGCGGGCGTGCCCATCGCCGCCTGGCTGGGCCAGTTGTTCGGCTGGCGCGCGGCTTTCGTGTTCGTGGCTGCGGTTGCGCTGTTCGCCGTCGTGCTGGTGCGGCGCGAAGTGCCCTCCATGCCGCCCGTGCAGGGGGCCAGCCCGCTGCGCGAGCTGGGGGCGCTCAGGCGCGGGCAGGTCTGGCTCACGCTCGGCATCGGCGCCATCGGCTTCGGCGGCATGTTCGCGGTGTTCAGCTACATCAAGCCCACGCTGATCGAGGTGGCGGGCATGCCGCTGCAAGGGGTGCCGTTCGTGCTGGCACTGTTCGGCGTGGGCATGGTGCTGGGCAATCTGGTGGGCTCGCGGCTGGCGGACAAGGCGCTCATGCCCACCATCGGCGGGGTGCTGGCGTGGTCGGCGCTGGTGCTGCTGGCGTTCTGCTTCACGGCGCACCATGCGGCGGCGGCGGCGATCAACGTGCTGCTGATCGGCACCGTGGTGGCCATCGGCCCGGCGTTGCAGATACGGCTCATGGACGTGGCTGGCGACGCGCAGTCGCTGGCCGCGGCGCTCAACCATTCGGCCTTCAACCTGGCCAATGCGTTGGGCGCTTGGCTCGGCGGCCTGGCCATCGCGGCGGGGCTGGGCTGGACGTCCACGGGCTGGGTCGGTGCCTTGCTGGCGCTCTGCGGTATGGTGGTGTTCGGTGCGGCGCTGGCCAGTGATCGTGCGCAAAAGCGCGCGTTGCCGGTGGCCGCAGGGCTGTCCGCGCCTTCCTCTTGCGCTACCAGTAAGTAAAGCGCGCGCCAAGAACTCGCCCCGGTAGCCGACCGTATGGCCGGATTGCGGATAGAGTAGCTCGCCATATGTACCTGCCGCCGCAATTCGACGACCGCGAACATGCCCATGCGCTGGCGCTCATGCGCGCGCACCCGTTCGCCTCGCTCGTCTCCACCGACGACGAGGGGCTGCCCTTCATCACCCATTTGCCGCTGCATGCGGAGCAGGGCGCGGCGGGGGCGCTCACCCTCTGGGGCCACTGCGCCCGGCCCAGCCCGCAGTGGCGCTACCTGCAAAGCCGCCCGCGCGCGGTGGCGGCCTTCATGGGCCCGCATGCCTACCTTTCGCCCGGCGTCTATCCCGATCTCGCGCGCGTGCCCACCTGGAACTACCTGGCCGTGCACTGCACGGTGGAGGCGCGCCTGGTCGAAGATGCCGAGGCCAAGGACGCGCTGCTCAAGAAGCTCATCGCCGACCACGAGCCCGCCTACGCCGCCCAGTGGCGCGGCCTGGGGGATGATTTCGCCCGCAAGATGCTCGCGGGTATCGTCGGGTTCGAACTGCAGGTGACCGCCTTGCAGAGCAAGCTCAAGCTCAACCAGCACCGCCCCGAGTCGCATGCGGCCATGCACGCGGCCTACGCCCGGGGCGGCGCGCAGGAGCAGGCCCTGGCGGCATGGATGCGGACGCTGGACATGGTGAAGGAGAACGGATGATGCGTGGCGGATTCGGTTTGATCGGTCTGGTGCTGGCATTGCTCATCGTGGGCGTGCTGGTGAAGAAGCAACTCGCGGCCACGACCGCACCGGTGCCCGCGCTGCAGGCGCAAGTGCCCGGCGCCGCGCCCGCGACGGGCACGGTGCGCGCGCAGAGCCAGCAGATCCAGCAGCAGTACAAGCAGGCGGTGGAGGCGGCCATGCAGCCGCAGCGCCAGGAGCCGGACGAGGCCAAGTGACCGCCGGCACCGTCAGCGCCGAAGACGCCGCCTGCATGGCCCGCGCCCTGGCGCTGGCGCGCGAGGCCGCGCAGGCCGGCGAGGTGCCCGTGGGCGCGGTGGTGGCGAAGGATGGACGCATCGTCGCCACGGGCCGCAACGCCCCGATCGCCGGGCACGACCCCACCGCGCATGCCGAGATCGCCGCCCTGCGCGCCGCTGCGCAGACGCTGGGCAACTACCGGCTCGAAGGCTGCACGCTCTACGTCACGCTGGAGCCCTGTGCCATGTGCGCGGGTGCCATGCTGCACGCGCGGCTGGCGCGCGTGGTGTACGGCGCGGCAGACCCGCGCACCGGCGCCGCGGGCTCGGTGCTCGATCTGTTCGCCGAGCCGCGCATCAACCACCATACGCAGGTCAGCGGCGGCGTGCTGGCCGGCGAAAGCGCGGCGCTGCTCGCAGGCTTCTTCCAGCAGCGCCGGGCTGCGCAACGCGACGAGGCCCGGGCCGCCCACCCGCTGCGGCCCGATGCACTGCGCACGCCCGACGCGTGTTTCGAGGCGCTGCCCGGCTATCCCTGGCCGCCGCACTACGTGAGCGACCTGCCCGCGCTGGCGGGGCTGCGCCTGCACTACCTCGATGCAGCGTCCGCCCAGCCCGCGCCGGGCCAGCCGGCCTGGCTGTGCCTGCACGGCGCACCGGCCTGGAGCTACCTCTACCGCCGCATGCTGCCAGTGCTGGTTGCTGCCGGCGCGCGCGTGGTGGTGCCGGACCTGGTCGGCTTTGGCCGCAGCGACAAGCCCAAGAAGGCGGCGGGCCATGGCCTGGACTGGCATGTCCGGGTGCTGGGCGAACTGGCGGAGCGGCTCGGTCTGCGGGACGCCGTGCTCGTAGCCCATGGCGGCGCGGCGCCGCTGGCGCGAGCGCTGCTGGCGGCACAGCCGCAGCGCTGGAGCGGGGCGTTGTTCATTCCCGGCGCGCCGGACGACGGCGGGCTGGATGCCCCGGCCTACGCGGCGCCGTATCCCGACGCGGGCCACCGCGCCGCGCCGCTTGCGTTCGCGTCCTTCGCCGCACCCGTCTACGCGCCGCCCCCGGACTGGCAGGGCCGCACGCTGGCGTGGCCGGTGCCGGTGGCCGAGCCCGGCGAGGATGTGGCGCGGCGGGCTGTGGAATACTTCCGGCCTTGATTTCGGAGCGGGCCGCGCGGCCCGGACACTTTGCCACACCCCCACCATCACGACGCGCACCGCCGCCACGCCGACAGCTCCGGCCAAGGCGCGCGGCACATCTACATCTATTCCCCTTCGGGCGCCGTGCGCGACAAGGCCGCGTTCAAGCGCGGCGTGGCGCGCCTGAAGGCGCTGGGCCATGACGTGGAAGTGGACCCCGACGCGCTCGCCAGCAGCCAGCGTTTCGCGGGCGACGACGCCACGCGGCTGGCCGCCATCGGGCGCGCCGCCACCAGCGGGGCCGATGTGGCGCTGATCTCGCGCGGCGGCTACGGCATCACGCGGCTGCTGCCGGCGTTGCCGTACAAGGCGCTTGCCAAGGCGGCGGAACGCGGCACGCGCTTCGTGGGCCTGAGCGATTTCACCGCGCTGCAGTGCGCGCTGCTGGCGCGCACCGGCGCCACCACCTGGGCCGGCCCCGCGCTGTGCGCGGACTTCGGCGTGGAAGGCGCGCCCGACGACATCATGGAAGCCTGCTTCGACGACCTGCTGTGCGGCCAGGGCGAAGGCGCGGGCTGGCGGCTGCCAAAGGAATGCGAGGGGCACGCGCCCGTGCAGGTGCGCAAGGCCGTGCTCTGGGGTGGCAACCTGGCGGTGCTGGCCGGGCTGGCCGGCACACCCTACCTGCCCGACGTGCGCGGCGGTGTGCTGTTCCTCGAAGACGTGAACGAGCACCCCTACCGCATCGAGCGCATGCTCACGCAACTGCTGCTGGCGGGGGTGCTGGGGCGGCAGAAGGCCATATTGATGGGGCAGTTCACGGGCTTCGCGGCCACGCCGCACGACAAGGGCTTCGGCATGCGCAGCGTGGTGGAGTGGCTGCGCGCGCGGGTCAAGGCATCCGTGCTCACGCACCTGCCGTTCGGCCACGTGCCCACCAAGGTGCTGCTGCCCGTGGGTGCCAAGGTATCGCTGGTCAGCGAGGGCCGGGACGCACTCGTGGTCTGGGAGCATGCCCATTGACGGGGATGGGCTGCGGTGCTGCCAGCTCTTCGAGAATGGGGCAGTCGGGCCGCTGGTCGCCGTGGCAGCAGCGGGCCAGGTGTTCCAGCGTGCGCTTCATCGCAGCCATCTCGGCCATGCGGCGGTCCAGGTCGGCGATGTGCGCGAGGGCGATCTCCTTCACGCTGGCGCTGGAGCGCCCCTGGTTCTGCCAGAGCCGCAGCAGCTCGGCGATCTCGCGCATGCCAAAGCCCAGGTCGCGGGCGCGGCGGATGAAGCGCAGCGTGTGCACCTCGCGCCCCGTGTACTGCCGGTAGCCCGCATCGGTGCGGTTCACCGCCGGCAGCAGGCCCAGGCTTTCGTAGTGCCGCACCATCTTGGCGGTCACGCCAGACAGGCGCGCGGCCTGGCCAATGGCGAAGGGGCCGGCATCGGCGGCGATGGATTCGTTCATTCCGGGCTCCTCGGGCGCGGGCGCCAGCGCTGCAGCAGCAGCGCGTTGCCCACCACGCTCACGCTGCTGAAGGCCATGGCCGCGCCTGCCAATACCGGGCTCAGCAGCCCGCAGGCGGCCAGCGGTATGCCGATGACGTTGTAGGCGAAGGCCCAGAACAGGTTCTGGCGAATCTTGGCGTAGGTGCGGCGCGAAATATCGATGGTGTCGGCCACCAGCGCCGGGTCGCCGCGCATCAGCGTCACTCCGGCGGCCTGCATGGCCGCGCCGGTGCCCGTGGCCATGGCGATCCCCACGTCGGCGGCGGCCAGCGCGGGTGCGTCGTTCACGCCGTCGCCCACCATGGCGACGCGGTGTCCGCCTGCGCGCAGCGCGGCCACGATGGCAGCCTTGTCCTCGGGCAGCACCTGGGCGCGAATGTCGCCGATGCCCAACTGCCGGCCCACGGCCTGGGCGCTGCCCGCGTTGTCGCCCGTCAGCAGTACGGTGGCGACGCCCTGGGCGTGCAGTGCCCGCACGGCCTGGGTGGCGGACGCCTTCAGCGTATCGCCGAAGGCCAGCATGCCGATCAACGCCGGCGGCGTGGCGTCCACGTCGGCCAGCCACGAGACGGTGCGGCCCTGCGCCTCCTGCTCTGCGGCAGCGGCGTCGAGTACGGCGGTATCCACCGCCAGTTCATGCATGAAGCGCGTGCTGCCCAGGCGCAGCGCGCGCCCTTGCACGGTGGCCGCCATGCCACGGCCCGCCACGGCCTGCACGCCGGATGCGGGCGGGGGCGCCAGGCCCTCGTTGCGCGCGGCGTCCTGCACCGCGCGGGCCAGCGGGTGTTCGCTGCCGCTCTGGATGGCGGCGCTGGCCGCCAGCAGTGCGGCCAGCGGGCCTTGCGCCGCCTGTGCGGCCAGCAGGCGCGGGCGGCCCTCTGTCAGCGTGCCGGTCTTGTCGAACGCCACGGTGTCGACGGCGCGGGCGGTTTCGAGCGCCTCCGCGTCCTTGATCAGGATGCCGTGGCGCGCCGCCACGCCGGTGCCCGCCATGATGGCCGCGGGCGTGGCCAGCCCCAGCGCGCAGGGACAGGCGATCACCAGTACCGCCACGGCGTTGAGCGTGGCGGCCTGCCAGTCGTGCGTGGACAGGCCCCAGCCCAGCAGCGTGGCGCAGGCGATCGCCAGCACCGCGGGCACGAAGACGGCGCTCACCCGGTCCACCAGGCGCTGCACCGGGGCTTTCCTGGCCTGGGCGGATTCGACCAGACGCACGATGCGCGCCAGCGTGCTTTCGGCACCCACGGCGGTGGCCGCCACGAGCAGCAGGCCCTCGGCGTTGACGGAGCCACCGGTCACGCCGTCGCCGGGCTGCTTGGGCACGGGCAGGCTTTCGCCAGTGACGAGCGATTCATCCACATGGCTCGCGCCTTCCTGTACTTGTCCATCGACGGGGATGCGCTCGCCTGGATGTACCACCACGACGTCGCCCGCGCGTACCTGCACGATGGGCAGGTCGCGGTCTTCCTCGCCCGCGCGCCGCACGCGGGCTGTTTCGGGCGCCAGGGCCTGGAGGGCGCGGATGGCCGCGGTGGTCTGGCGCTTGGCGCGCGCCTCCAGCCACTTGCCGAGCAGCACCAGCGTGATGACCACCGCCGAAGCCTCGAAGTACAGGTGCGGCGGCATGCCATGGCTGCCATGGGCGAGCCACAGGTACACGCTGAGCCCGTAGGCGGCGCTGGTGCCCAGGGCCACGAGCAGGTCCATGTTGCCCGCGAACGCGCGCAGCGCGTTCCAGCCCGCCTTGTAGAACCGCGCACCCAGCACGAACTGCACCGGCGTCGCCAGCGCGAACTGCAGCCATGCGGGCAGCATCCAGTCCGCGCCGAAGGGCGTGGCCAGCATAGGCAGCAGCAGGGGCAGCGACAGCGCCGCGGCTGCCGCCACGGGCCGCCAGGAGGCGAGCGCGGGCGCGCCGGACGGCGCATCCGGCGCCACTGGCCGCGCGCCGTAGCCCGCGCGCTCCACGGCGGCGATGCACGGCTGCGCATCCGCGCTCCTGCCGACGAAGCGGACAGTGGCTGTTTCGGTCGCCAGGTTGACTTCGGCGCCGACCACGCCGGGCACCTTCTGCAGCGCCCGCTCCACGCGCGCCACGCACGACGCACAGGTCATGCCGTCAATGCGCAACCGCAACTGCAGCGATCGTTCGGCCACAGCATAGCCGGCCTTGGCTACGGCTGCTCCTAAATCTGTAGCTGTCACCGCAGGTTCCGCCTGCACGTGGGCCGTTTCCGTTGCCAGATTGACTTCGGCGGACCGGACGCCTGGCACTTTGCGCAAGGCCCGCTCCACGCGGCCCGCACAGGCCGCGCAGGTCATGCCATCGATGGCCAGTGGCCAGTCGATGGCGGGCGCACTGGCGCTGGCCGAGGGGTGCGGGGAAGGGGAAGGGGAAGGGGAAGGGGAAGGGGTCATGACGGCGAGTCTCGACCTTGCCCTGATGGGAAGGTCAAGCGCCATTGTGCCGACAACCCGCGTGGGGGCAGGCAGCGGGTCAGCGCATTTCTTCCAGCACCAGCGAGGGCGGTGCCATCACGCGCGCGGTGGCGTCCAGGCTGTCGATCACGTGGTTGGCGAAAAAGCCGTTCTGCGTGTCAGGCTCCAGCGCCGCGACGGCCAGGTTGGCCAGCGGCTGGGCCAGCGGCACGTAGAAGCTGCCGGGCGCCACGTCGAGCGCGCTGCGAGCCAGCGCGACCTCCACGCGCACCGTGCCGACGCTGTCCGCCGCGTCGGCGATGGCGCCCCGCGCGTTCTGGCGCGGGCCGGTGGCGCGAGCGGTCTCGCGGTAGGCATCGGCCAGCAGCGAGCCGGGTTCGGCCACGCGCAGCACCTGCAGGCCCAGCAGCCGCAGCCGCTCCACCGCGTCGGCCGCCGATGGCGCCAGCCAGTAGCCGCAGGGGCGGGCGCGCGACTTGACGGTGCGCAGCGCCAGGGACGATTCCCATTGCACCTTCACCACCTTGTCTGCGCCCGTTGCGGGGTCGATGAAGGTGATGTCGCGCTGCTCCGGCGTGGGCTCGGCCTGCACCGCCACGGCGCCGCGGCAGGCTTGCGCGGCGATGTCGCGCTCGACGAACGAGCGTACTTCCCGCAGCTTGTCGGCGCGCTCCGCAGTGCTTTGCAAGGCGCTGGCGATGGCGGTCACCTGCGTGTGCACGCGGCGCTGGATGTGCGCGCGGCCCATGCCCACGCCGCGGGTTTCGACCAGGAAGCTCACACTGTTCTTCAGGCCATTCACGTTGCGCCCCGTGTCGGGCTGCGCGCCGCCCATGGACAGGCGCAGGTCCTGCGGGTCGGTGGACGTGGTGTAGTGCCACTGCGAGGCCAGGGCCTGGGTGTCGAGCGCGGCGACCATGGGGCGGCGGTACCACTCCTCGGATGCCCTGGTCAGGAATTCGGGCACGTTCGCCGTGGTGGCGTATTGCAGCAGCGCGTCATAGCGCTGCACGGCGTTGAACTTCTGCAGGTAGCGCCCGCCCGCGGTGTATTCGTGCGCGTCGAGCACCAGGATGGGAAAGTAGTCCCGGCTCACCCGGGCCAGGGCCTGGGCTTCGGGCGTGTTGAGCACGAGGTGGTCGCGGTTCATATCGGCCCCATTGGCGGTCGTGCGTGTGCCGGTGTCGGCGCCGTCGGGGTTGGCGCGCGGCACGATCACGACGTTGATGCGGTCGAGCAGCGGCTCCAGCAGCCCTTGGGATAGCTCGCGCGCCACCACGAGCAGCGCCTCGGCGCCCGCCGGTTCGTCGCCGTGCTGCTGGCCGATGAGCAGCACGGTGGGGCGCTTGGACGTCTGCAGGCTGTCGGGATCGGTGCCGGTGGCCCGCGTGACGACCAGCGCCTCGATGGGCTGGCCGCGCTGCGAGGTGCCGATGATGCGCACCGCGGCCAGGGTAGGCGCGCGCCCCACCGAGCCCAGGGCCTGGGTCGACAGCCAGTTGTGCGCCTCTGCATTGGTGGTGAACGCCCGCCGGTCCGGGGCGAGCCCCGGCGTGCTGTAGCGCACTGCCGGGTCGGGAAAGCGCGCGGCCACGGCGGCGCTTTCGGCAGCGGGCTGATCAGTTGCCTCCGGCACGGCCGTGGCTGGCGCCGGAGTGGCGGGAATGGGCGTGACGACCGCGCCCGAAGGTGCGGGTGCCGGCATCGGGGCCGGGCGGGCTGGCGTGGCGGCGGCGCTGGCCGGCGGCTTCCTGGACGCGTCGGGCCAGGGCGGCAGCGGCGTGCTGGCGCAGCCCGCGAGCAGCAACGCCCCGGCCACCAATGCCCATGGCCGGCGCACTGCCGCATGGCGGGCACTGTCGGCGGCATGTGGGGAGGCGGCGGGCATGGCGGTCATGGTGTTCCTTCTGCGGGGCGCTTGCGTCGAAGATGCGGGGATATTACCCGGAGGCCACGCCATGGGCCTGCACCAGACAGCGCTGGAACACCTGCGTGGCGCGCGATGGCTGGGGCGAGCGCCGTGCCATGCCCACGAAGCGGCAGGCGTAGCGGAAGCGATCTGGCGCGATGGCCTGCAGGCGTCCAGCGCGCTGGAAGCCTTCGGCGTAGTGGTCGGGCAGAAAGCCCAGGAAGCGGCCCGAGAGGATCAGCGTGGCGATGGCCTCCTGGTCGAAGCCGGTGGCCTTGCGCGGCAGGCGCTCGCGGTGGCTGACTTCCATGTTGGGCGAGTGGTAGCCCAGGCCCGCGAACTGGTGCTCGCGCAGCCGGGCCCAGGTCAGGCGCGCATGGTCGCGGCCGAACAGTGGATGGCCGGCGCCGCAGTAGAGCAGCATGGTTTCGCCGAACAGATCCTGGTACATCAGGCTCTTGGACGCCCGGTGGGCGGGGATCACGCCCACGTGGAAGCGCCCGTCGATCACGCCGCGCTCGATGGCGTTGATGGAGGCCACGTGCAGGTTCAGGCTCACCTCGGGGGCCTGCCCGGCGAACAGCGCGATGGCCGCGCCGATGCGCGCCTCGGGGTTGCTGGCGGTCTTGTCGAACACCGCCACCTCCAACTGGCCGCCCATGCGGTGGTGGATGTCGTCGATGCCGCTGCGAAAGCCGTCCACGGCGGCCAGCAGGCGCTGGGTCTCGTCGTACACGCGCTGGCCCTCGGCGGTCAGCGCGAAGCCCGCGCGCCCGCGCCGGCACAGCGTGAGGCCCAGGCGGGTTTCCAGGTCCTTGACGTGGCGGCTCACGGTGCTGGTGCCGATGTTGAGCTCCAGCTCCGCCGCGGCCATGCCGCCGCAGTCGACCACGCTCTTGAACACCTTGAGCAGGCGCAGGTCCATGTCGCTGAGCTGGCCGAGCACGGCGCGGTTCTTCTCGGGGACAGTTACTTGCATGGATCGGCAAGTGAAGATTGATATTGCGTCATTTTTACCACTGAATACCGCGCCACAATGCCATATCCGACAACCCCAGGAGCCCGCCATGACGACCCCTCTTGCCACCTCGCCGCAGGCACCCGCCGCGCGCACCGACGCTGCCTGGCTCGAAGCGCACTGGATGCCTTTCACCGCCAACCGGCAGTTCAAGGCCGACCCGCGCATCGTCGTGGAGGCCAAGGGCGCCTATTTCACCGACAGCGACGGGCGCAAGATCTATGACGGCCTGTCGGGCCTGTGGTGCACGGGCCTGGGCCATGGCCGCACCGAAATCGTCGAGGCCGTGAGCCGCCAGATCGCCCGGCTCGACTACGCGCCCGCGTTCCAGTTCGGCCACCCGCTGTCGTTCGAGCTGGCCAACAAGATCAAGGAACTGACGCCCGAGGGGCTGGATTACGTGTTCTTCACCGGCTCGGGCTCGGAGGCTGCCGACACCTCCCTGAAGATGGCCCGCGCCTACTGGCGCGCCAAGGGGCAGGGCACCAAGACCCGCCTGATCGGGCGCGAGAAGGGCTACCACGGCGTGAACTTCGGCGGCATCTCGGTCGGCGGCATCGGCGGCAACCGCAAGGTTTTCGGCCAAGGCATCGAGGCCGACCACCTGCCGCACACGCAGCCGCCCGCGGGCTCGTTCTTCAAGGGCCAGCCGCCTGAGGGCGGCGAGGCGCTGGCCAACCGGCTGCTGGACCTGATCGCGCTGCACGACGCGAGCAACATTGCCGCCGTGATCGTGGAGCCGTTCTCGGGCTCCGCTGGCGTGGTGATCCCGCCCATGGGCTACCTGCAGCGCTTGCGCGAGCTCTGCACCGCCCACAACATCCTGCTGATCTTCGACGAGGTCATCACCGGCTTCGGCCGCACCGGCGCCATCACCGGCTCGGAGGCTTTCGGCGTCAAGCCCGACATCCTGAACTTCGCCAAGCAGGTCACCAACGGCACGCAGCCGCTGGGCGGCGTGGTGGCCAGCAAGGACATCTACGACACCTTCATGGCCGCCGGCGGGCCCGGGCACCTGGTGGAGTTCGCCCACGGCTACACCTATTCGGCCCATCCGGTGGCCTGCGCGGCGGGCATCGCGGCGCTGGACCTGCTGGCGCAGGAGGACGGCGTGGGTCGCGCCAAGGCGCTGGCGCCGTATTTCGAGAGCGCGGTGCACGGCCTGAAAGGCGCCAGGCACGTGGCCGACATCCGCAGCTACGGCCTGGCCGCGGGCATCACCATCGCCGCCCGCGACGGCGATGCGGCGCGCCGCCCCTACGAGATCGCCATGGCCTGCTGGAAGAAGGGCTTCTACGTGCGCTACGGCGGTGACACCATCCAGCTCGCGCCGCCGTTCATCAGCGAGCGGGCCGAGATCGACCGCCTTGTCAGCGCCCTGGGCGACGCGCTGGCCGAGGTGGCCTGACAGTTGTTGGCAAGAAGGCCATCTACCGCCCGGAGAACGGGTGGTGGCTGGAGATGCCATACGGGGCCGGCCGGGTGCCAGGGCGCATGCCGCGGCTCCACGCCCGCAGCTCGGCGACAACTGGTGGATGGTGCCTTGCTGGGCCCCTCCGATTCCCGATGACGTATTCCACATTTCCGGCAGCCACGGCGCTGCGCGCTCATTCGTGCGGCGCATGGCGCACGTCCGTTGCGCCGATGTCAACTGCGGTTTTTAGCGATCGATTTTTTCCAGACTCGAAATGGTGAAGCCGGGGGTGTGCAGGAGGGTTTGCCTGTGTGCTACCTCAACCATTCCAACCGCCGGGTGCGGACCCGCATGCCGGGTGGTGTGGCAGGGGCGCAGCCTGTAAAGGGCTGCCCCCCATGCCGATTTTCCGCTCCAGGCGGCTCAGCCCTTTTGCAGCAAGCGGATCACGCTGGAGAAATCCTGCGCCCCATGGCCGGCCAGGCTGTGCGCGGCGTACAGGCTGCGCGCCAGCCCGCCCAGCGGCGTGGCCGCCTTCACGGCGGTGGCGCTCTCTTGCGCCAGGCCCAGGTCTTTCAGCATCAGGTCGGTACCGAAGCCGCCCGCGTAGCCCTTGCTGGCGGGGGCGGCTTCCATCACGCCGGGGAAGGGGTTGTACTTCTCCAGCGCCCAGTTGCCGCCTGAGCTGCGGCGCATGATCTCCGACAGCACCTTCGGGTCCAGCCCGTTGGCCACGCCCAGCGCCAGCGCCTCGCTGGTGCCGATCATCAGGATGCCCAGCAGCATGTTGTTGCAGATCTTGGCGGTCTGGCCCGCGCCTGCGCCGCCGGCGTGAAAGATGTTCTGGCCCAGCTTCTCCAGCAGTGGCCGTGCGCGCTCCAGCGCCGTCGGCTCGCCGCCGACCATGAAGGTCAGCGTGCCCGCGATGGCGCCGCCGGTGCCGCCCGAGACCGGCGCGTCGATGAAATCCAGGCCGCGGGCCCGGGCGGCGTCGGCCACCTTGCGCGCGCTGGCGGCGGCGATGGTCGAGCTGTCGATCACCAGCGTGCCCGCGGGCAGTTGGGCCAGCAGGCCGCCGTCACCGTTCTGGCCCAGGTACAGTCCTTCCACATGCTGACTGGCGGGCAGCATGGTGAGGACGGCCTCGGCGTCGTGCGTGGATGCGGCGGCGCTGGCTGCAATGGCGATGCCCGCGTCGGCCAGCTTGCGGCAGGCATCGGCGGAAAGATCGAAGGCGCTGACCTGGTGGCCGGCCTTGTGCAGGTTGATGGCCATCGGGGCGCCCATGTTGCCCAGGCCGATGAATGCGATTCTCATGCTTGTCTCCTTCGGAACAGATGTCAAATTGGCCGCTAGCGCTTGTATATCAAGCGCTGGAAGCTATCAAAATACTAGTGCAGTGTTCAACGCTAAGCAGCACATAAAACCGCGCTTTCATTTGTGCCGCCAAGCATCGAACACTGCACTAGCGTATTGCATCCGGCGCATCGCCTTCGAGCATGCGCCGCGCGATGATGACGCGCATGATCTCGTTGGTGCCTTCGAGGATCTGGTGCACGCGCGTGTCGCGCACCAGCCGCTCCAGCGGGTATTCGCGGATGTAGCCGTAGCCGCCGTGCAACTGCAGCGCCTCGTTGCAGACCGTGAAGCCCGCGTCGGTGGCGAAGCGCTTGGCCATGGCGCAGTAGGTGGAAGCGTCGCGCGCGCCCGCGTCCAGTTTGGCCGCGGCCAGCCGTACCATCTGCCGCGCGGCCACCAGTTCGGTGGCCATGTCGGCCAGCTTGAACTGCAGGGCCTGGAAGCCCGCCAGCGGCTTGCCGAACTGCTTGCGCTCGTGCAGGTAGTGCTGCGCCGCGCCCAGCGCGCCCTGCGCGGCGCCCACCGAGCAGGTGGCGATGTTGATGCGCCCGCCGTCTAGGCCCTTCATGGCGATCTTGAAGCCTGCGCCCTCGCGGCCCAGCAGGTGGCTGGCGGGGATGCGCACGTTGTCGAAGCTGATGGTGCGCGTGGGCTGGCTGTTCCAGCCCATCTTGTGCTCCTTCTTGCCGTAGGCGATGCCCGGCGCGTCGGCGGGCACGGCGAAGGCCGAGATGCCGCCCGCGCCCGAACCGGCGTCGCCCGTGCGGGCCATGAGCACCAGCACGTCCGTGGCGCCGGCGCCGGAGATGAAGGCCTTGGCGCCGTCGATGACGTACTCGCCGCCCTGCAGCGTGGCGCGGGTCTTGAGCGACGCGGCGTCCGAGCCCGCGCCGGGCTCGGTCAGGCAGTAGGAGGCGAGTTGGGCGCCGCTGGTCAGGGCTGCGCCCCAGCGTTCGCGTACCGCGTCGCCGCCCCAGGTGCCGAGCATCCAGGTCGCCATGTTGTGGATGGTGATGAATGCGGTCGTTGAAGGGTCGATGGCCGCCATCTCCTCGAACACCAGCGTGGCGTCCAGCCGGGGCAGGGCCAGGCCGCCGATGCGCTCGGGCGCGTACAGGCCGCAGAAGCCCAGCTCGCCCGCCTTGGCGATGGACTCGCGCGGGAAGACGCCCTCGGCATCCCACTGCGCGGCCTGCGGCGCGAACTCGGCCTGAGCGAAGTCGCGCGCCGTCTGCGCGAAGGCATGCTGCTCCTCGGTCAGCTCGAAGTCCATCGGCTATTTGAGGCTGATCGTGGTGTTCACGCCGTGCGACGTGGTGCTGTCGTCGAACCAGCGCGCCGTGACCGTCTTGGTCTGCGTGTAGAACAGCACCACCTGCTTGCCATATGGGCCCAGGTCGCCGAGCTTGGAGGCGCGCGAGCCCGAGAACGAGAACAGCGGCACCGGCACGGGGATAGGCACGTTGATGCCGACCTGGCCCACGTCGATCTCTTCCTGGAAGCGGCGCGCCGCGGCCCCCGACTGGGTGAAGATGGCCGTGCCGTTGCCGTTGGGGTTGGCGTTGATGAAGGCGATGGCTTCGTCGAGCGTCTCGGCGCCGGTCAGGCAGGCCACGGGGCCGAAGATTTCCTGGTCGTAGATGGCCATGCCGGGCTTTACGCCCGAGAACACCGTCGGGCCGACGAAGTTGCCCTTCTCGTAGCCGCTGACCCGCGGGTTGCGGCCGTCGAGTTCGAGCGTGGCGCCGTCCGCCACGCCGCGCTCGATCAGGCCCTCGACGCGGGCGCGCGCCGCAGCCGACACCACGGGGCCTACGTCGGTGCCTTTCTCGATGCCGGCACTGACCTTGAGCGTCCTGGCCTTCTCGACGAAATCGGCGACCCAGTTGCGCGCCTCGCCGACCAGCACCACGACCGACAGCGCCATGCAGCGCTGGCCCGCGGCGCCGAAGGTGGCGCCGACGATGGCGTTGAGCGTCTGCTCCTTGTTGGCGTCGGGCAGCACGATGGCGTGGTTCTTTGCGCCCATCATGCACTGCACGCGCTTGCCCGCCAGGCTCGCGCGGTTATAGACGTGCGTGCCGACCTTGGTCGAGCCGACGAAGCTGATGGCCTTGATGTCCTTGTGGTCGCAGATCGCGTTCACAGCCGCCTCGCCGCCGTGGACCACGTTGAGCACGCCCGGCGGAATGCCGGCCTCCAGTGCCAGCTCGACCAGGCGCATCGTCACCATCGGGTCCTGCTCCGAGGGTTTGAGCACGAAGGTGTTGCCGGTGGCGATGGCCATGGGAAACATCCACAGCGGGATCATCGCGGGGAAGTTGAACGGCGTGATGCCGGCCGTCACGCCCAGCGGCTGCAGCAGCGTATAGGTATCGACGCCGCCGGCCACGTTGTTCGCCAGTTCGCCGAGTTGCAGGTTGCCGATGCCGGCGGCGTGCTCGACTACTTCGAGTCCACGGAAGACGTCGCCCTCGGCATCGGGCAGCGTTTTGCCCTGCTCGGCCGTGAGGATCGCGGCCAGCTCGGCGATGTTCTCGCGGATGAGCTGCTGGTACTTCAGGAAGATGCGGGAGCGCGCGCCGATAGCGGTTTTGCGCCAGGTCTTGAACGCATCCTTGGCCGATGCCACGGCGGCGTCGATCTCGTCGGGCGTGGCGAAAGGCACGCGCGCAAGGACTTCCTGCGTTGCGGGGTTGACCACGTTGCGCCATTCGGTGGTCTTGGATTCGACGAACTCGCCGCCGATCAGCAGCTTGACGGTGGGGGCCAGCGCGGCCACCGGTGCGGGTGCGTTCATGTGCTTTGTCTCCTGATGGGGATAGGGAATAGCCGGGCGGCATGCCCGTCGTGGTGAATACTAGCTGTGCATATTTGTCAGAACAATAGAGAATTACGCACTCTGGATTTGCGTTTATGCAAAGCCGTCACAGGCGGAGGCCCAATGGACTGGGACAACCTGCGTTACTTCCTGGAGCTGGCACGCGCCGGCACGCTGGTGGGCGCCGCGCGTCGCCTGGGCGTGGACCACACCACGGTGGCGCGGCGCATCCAGGCGCTGGAAAAGCAGGTGGGCGCGGGCCTGTTCGCCCGCGCCGCCGACGGCCACCGCCTGACCGAGGCGGGCCGCCGCCTGCAGCCCCAGGCCGAAGCCATGGAGGCCGCCGCCCGCGCGGTGGAAAGCGCCGCCCCCGCCGCGGCGGAAGGCCCCACGGGCCTGGTGCGCATCGGCGCCACCGAGGGCTTCGGCACCATCGTGCTGGCGCCGCAACTGGCGCGGCTGGGGCGGCTGCACCCGGGCCTCGTCATCGACCTGCTGGCGCTGCCCCGGCTGGTGCACCTGTCGCGCCGCGAGGCCGACATCGTGATCTCGCTGGAACGCCCCACGCGCGGCACCGTGGTGGTGGCCCGGCTGTGCGACTACGTGCTGCAGCTCTACGGCGCGCGCGGCTACCTGCAGGCGCAGCCGCCCATCGCCACCCGCGCCGACCTGCAGGGCCACAGCTTCGTGAGCTACGTGGACGACCTGCTGTTCACCAAGGAGCTGCAACTGCTCGACGAACTGCACCGCCCCGAGCGCTTCGCCCTGCGCAGCACCAGCATCCTGGCCCAGTACCAGGCCGTGCGCGCCGGCGCCGGGCTGGCCGTGCTGCCGGCCTTCATCGCCGGCCACGACCCGGAACTGGTGCGCGTGCTGCCAGAGCAGGCGCGGTTCACGCGCACGTTCTGGATGAGCATGCCGGAGGAAGGCAAGCACCTGGCGCGCATGCAGGCAGCCTGGGCGTTCGTGCGCGAGACGGTGGCGGGGCAGGGCGGGGTGCTGGTGCCCGCGGGGTGATGGCGACGCTATGAAAATGCGAGCGATGGGCATTCCTTTCCCTTGCCTCACGTGCGGCAAGAGCTACGCGTGCCGCTGCCTGAATTGCTACTGTATCCATAGCTGGCAGCGCCGATGAATCAAGCGCCGGCAGCCATTTTCACCCTCACTCGATCGCGCTCACCGACTTCACCTGCCCCCGCAGCACGAACTTCTGGATCTTGCCGGTGGAGGTCTTGGGCAGCGGCCCGAACACGATGCGCTTGGGCACCTTGAAGCGGGCCAGGTGGGTGCGGCAGAACGCGATCAGGTCCTGTTCGGTCACGTCGGCGTTCTGCTTCAGCTCGATGAAGGCGCAGGGCACCTCGCCCCATTTCTCGTCGGGCTGGGCCACCACGGCGGCCAGCATCACGGCGGGGTGGCGGTGCAGCACGTCCTCCAACTCCAGCGAGCTGATGTTCTCGCCGCCGGAGATGATGATGTCCTTGCTGCGGTCCTTGATCTTCACGTAGCCGTCGGGCTGCATGACGGCCAGGTCGCCGGTGTGGAACCAGCCGCCGGCGAAGGCCTCGCGCGTGGCTTCGGGGTTCTTCAGGTAGCCCTTCATCACCACGTTGCCGCGGAAGAAGATCTCGCCCATGGTCTCGCCGTCGGCGGGCACGGGCTCCATGGTTTCTGGGTCGAGCACGGTCACGGCCTGCTGCAGCGGGTAGGGCACGCCCTGGCGGCCGTTGAGGCGGGCGCGCTCCTCAATCGGCAGCGCGGCCCATTCCTCCTGCTTGGCGCATACGGCGGCGGGGCCGTACACCTCGGTCAGGCCGTAGACGTGGGTGATGTCGATGCCCGCGGCCTCGCAGCCCTCGATCACCGCCGCCGGCGGCGCGGCGCCGGCGATCAGGCCGTGCACGGTGTGGGCGAGGCCCTGGCGCAGCTCGGCGGGCGCGTTGATGAGCAGGCTGTAGACGATGGGCGCGCCGCACATGTGGGTGATGTGGTGCTCGCGGATCAGCGGGTAGATCAGCGCCGGGTCCACGCGGCGCAGGCACACGCTGGTGCCGGCGATCAGTGCCATGGTCCATGGGAAGCACCAGCCGTTGCAGTGGAACATCGGCAGCGTCCACAGGTACACGGCGTGGTGCGGCAGGCTCCAACTGATGACGTTGCTGGCCGCGTTCAGGTAGGCGCCCCGGTGGTGGGTGACCACGCCCTTGGGGTTGCCGGTGGTACCGCTGGTGTAGTTGAGGGCGATGGCATCCCATTCGTCGCCGGGCAGACTCCAGGCGAACTGCGGGTTGCCCTGGGCCAGCAGGTCCTCGTAGGCGATCTCGCCCAGGCGCGGGCCCTCGGGCGCGGTGTCGTCGTCCACCTCCACCACGCAGGGCCGGGGGGTCTTCATCAGGGCCAGGGCCTTCTCGACCACGGTGGAGAACTCGCGGTCGGTCAGCAGCACCTTGGCGCCGCCGTGCTCCAGCATGAAGGCGATGGCCTCGGGGTCGAGCCGGGTGTTCAGGGTGTTGAGCACGGCGCCGGCCATGGGCACGCCGAAGTGCGCCTCGAACATCGCGGGCACGTTGGGCAGCATGGTGGCCACGCTGTCGCCCGTGCCCACGCCGCGCGCGGCCAGGGCGCTGGCCAGGCGGCGGCAGCGCTCATAGGTCTGGGCCCAGGTCTGGCGGCGCTCGCCGTAGACGATGGCGGTGCGGGCGGGGTACACGTAGGCCGAACGCTCGATATAGCTCAGCGGCGACAACGGCACGTAGTTGGCCTGGTTTTTGTCCAGCCCTTGGTTGAAGGGGTTCCTGGGTTGCGGCATGCGGACGCTTCTCCTGTATGTCTCGGTTCCTTGGCCGGCGTGGACTGTACCACCGGCGGGTTGCATGCCGGGGAAGGTGACCAGGTGTCCGGGCCCATGGATATGCTATTTTTTCAATAGCTGCACACGCTGGATTTTCCTGCGCTGGCGGCCTGCATGGCATGCATTCAGTGCATGTAGCGCTCCACCAGCAGAGAGCCCCGGTTGGTGCAGTCGAAGGCATGCAGGCCCAGCTCGTCGGACAGCGCCGAGAACGCGGCCACGCCGCGCACCGAATTGCCCTTGGCGTCCAGTCGGGGCGAATACGCGCCGATGCCGAGCTGCCGGTTCACCACCCCGACCAGCCCGCCGCCCACGCCGCTCTTGGCCGGGATGCCGACGTCGAAGGCCCAGTTGCCCGAGTAGTCGTACATGCCGCAGGTGAACATCACGGTCTGTGTGTCGCGCACGGCGCGCAGGTCGAACACCTGGTCCTGCGTGGCGGGGTTTTCTCCCATGTGGGCCAGGGTGGCGCCCATCCAGGCCAGGTCCACCGCCGTCACGCGGATGGAGCATTGGCGGAAGTACAGGTCCACGATGGGCTCCACCCGATTCGTCACCGCGCCCGTGGCCAGCAGCAGGTGCGAGATGGCGCGGTTGCGGTGGCCGGTGGCCGATTCGCTGCTGTACACGGCCTCGTCCATGTCCAGCCGGCGCCCGGCGGCGCGCGAGAAGCGGTCCAGGACGGCGTCGAACGCACCGTCGCCCAGGCGGTCGTACAGGATGCCGGCCACGGTGATGGCGCCGGCGTTCACCATGGGGTTGAAGGGGCGGCGCGTGTGCGGGTCGAACTCGATGGCGTTGAAGGCATCGCCGCTGGGCTCCACGCCCACGCGGGCCAGCACGGCCTCGCGCCCGGCCAGCTCGATGGCCATGCAGTAGGTGAATGCCTTGGAGACGGACTGGATGGTGAACGGCACCTCGGCGTCACCCACCGCGCAGAGGCTGCCCGTGGCGCTGGCGATGGCCAGGCCGAAAGAGTCGGGCACCACCTTGGCCAGTTCGGGGATGTAGTCGGCCAGCGCGCCGCTGGTGTTGCCCGCGCTGCTGGCGTAGGCGCTTTGCAGGATGGTTTGCAGTTCGTCGGCGGGAGTGGCAGGTGTGTTCATGGGCTGTGCGGCCATCGGGGGAAAAGAGGTTTTCACAGCCTAGCAATATCCATGCGGTGTCTATGCGGTGCCCGCGCGGCGGCGCCGCGCCGTGGCCATGGATGCTATGGATTGTGTAGCTGCCAGCGCCCGTGGATAAAGCGCTGGCGGCCTATTTTGTGGCAAGTGCCGTTAGCTGACGTACAGGTCCACATATTCGTGCACGGGCGTGGCTTCGAGCTTCTGCTGATCCAGGGACAGGGCCAGGCTCGCGTCCTGCTGCTGCTTCGGGAAGCGCCGCGCGAGGTTGGTGCGGAACTTGGCTTCAACCTGGAAACGGCAGTTGGATGCGCCTGCCGGTGCCGTGATCGGGGTGCCAGGCAAGGCGCGACGACGCGGCGGGCTTGGTGCCCGCAAGGAGGAGCAACGCCGCATGGCGCGCCGAGCGCGGTGCTGGCAGGTGCATGGCGCTCTCGCCCACGAGGCGAACGCCATCGAAGCCGTCAACGCTCGATTGCATGCGGCCTGGCAAGGGATACGAAGCGGTCAACTGCCGTTTCCAGGTTCAAGCAGCGGGATGCCCTCGGCGCGGCGGCGCCGGTGGCCGATCGGGCTGGTGCGCAGGCTCTGGCCGCGCTGCTCGGCCAGGCGGCGGGCTACGCCTGGCCCGGCAACCTGCGTGCGCCGGAAAACCTGGCCGAGCGCCTGCTGGCCTGCCCGCAGCAACCTGCCAGACGGCCATGGCGCCGTGAACCGCGCCCGGCTGGCCGAGGTGTTCCCCGAATGCGCCCAGGCCCTGCCGCCGCGCGCAACCCAGGCGCTGCTGAAGGACGCGCGCCGCGCCGCCGAACTGCGCCGCGTGCGCGAGGTGCTGCAGTCGGCGCAGGGCGACCAGCGCCAGGCCGCGCGATTCTGGGCATCAGCCGCGCCACGCTGTGGCGCCGGCTGCGCGAAGGCGGACAGAATGGGCGAGTTGCTATCAAAAAAATAGCTGCCAGCGCAGGAACCACCTGCGCTGGAGGCCGAAAAGACTTGTAACCTTGCGGCGGCTGCGCCCCCCGGGGAGTGCCAGGCGCGGGGGTTATCATCCGGAGCTCGCCACCCGGGCCGACGGCCCCCCGTGACCGACCCTACCGACCCCACCGACCCGTGCGCCTCAACTCGATCAAGCTCTCCGGCTTCAAGTCGTTCGCCGAACCCACCAACTTCGTGCTGCCCGGCCAACTGGTGGGCGTGGTGGGCCCCAACGGCTGCGGCAAGTCCAACATCATGGACGCGGTGCGCTGGGTGCTGGGCGAATCGAAGGCCAGCGAGCTGCGCGGCGAGTCGATGCAGGACGTGATCTTCAACGGCACCACCACCCGCAAGCAGGCCAGCCGCTCCAGCGTGGAGCTGGTGTTCGACAACGCCGACCACCGCGCCGGCGGGCAGTGGAGCCAGTATGGCGAGATCGCCGTCAGGCGCGTGCTCACGCGCGACGGCACCAGCAGCTACTTCATCAACAACCAGCCGGTGCGCCGCCGCGACGTGCAGGACGTGTTCCTGGGCACCGGCCTGGGCCCGCGCGCCTACGCCATCATCGGCCAGGGCACGATCAGCCGCATCATCGAATCCAAGCCCGAGGAGCTGCGCCTGTTCCTCGAAGAAGCCGCCGGCGTCTCCAAGTACAAGGAGCGCCGCCGCGAGACCGAGAACCGCCTTTCGGACACGCGCGAGAACCTGACGCGGGTGGACGACATCCTGCGCGAGCTGAACGCCAACCTCGACAAGCTGGAGAGGCAGGCCGAGGTGGCGCAGAAGTACCACGCGCTGCAGGGCGACGCCACGCTGCGGCAGCAGCAGCTATGGTTCCTCAAGCGCGCCGAGGCCGAGGCCGACCAGGCCCGCATCCAGGCCGACGGCCTGCAGGCCGTGAACGACCTCGAATCGCGCATGGCCGACCTGCGCCGCGTGGAAGCCGACCTGGAGACCATCCGCCAGGCCCACTACGCCGCGGGCGACCAGGTCAACCAGGCCCAGGGCAAGCTCTACGAGGCCAGCGCCGAGGTCGGGCGCCTGGAGGCCGAGATCCGCTACGTGGTCGAAGCCCGCCAGCGCGTGGAGCAGCGCCTGGGCCAACTGGCCGGGCAGATCGCCCAGTGGACCGTGCGCCGCCAGGAGGCGCAGGCCGAACTCGAAACCCTGGCCGAGCAGGGCGCCAGCGCCGAGGAACAAGCCGAGCTTCTGGCCGCGCAGGTGGAAGAGCAGGCGCAGCAACTGCCCGAACTGGAGCAAGCGCTGCGCCAGTCGCAGGCCCGCAGCGGTGAGCAACGCGCGGCCGTCGCGCAGGTGCAGCAGCAGATACAGGTGCTGGCCGCCGAGCAGCGCGGCATCGAGGAGCAGTCGCGCCAGCTCGGCCAGCGCCGCGAGCGCCTGGCCGCCGACCGCAACGCCCTGGCCGCGCCGGACGAAGCGCGGCTGGCCAACCTGCGCGAGCAGTTCGAGGCCGCGCGCGAGGCCGCCGCGGAGGCCGAGGCCCGGCTTGCCGAACTGCAGGACAGCGTGCCGCAGCTCGACCAGGACCGGCGCGCGCGCCAGCAGGCCGTGAACGCCGAGAGCGCCCGGCAGGCCGATCTGTCGGCGCGCATGGAAGCGCTCAAGGCGCTGCAGGAGAAGGTCCGGACCGACGGCAAGCTCACGCCCTGGCTCGCCCGCCAGGGGCTGGAGGGCCTGCAAGGGCTGTGGAGCCGCATCCACATCCAGCCCGGCTGGGAAAACGCCCTGGAGGCCGCGCTGCGCGAGCGGCTGGGCGCGCTGGAAGTCTCCCGGCTCGACATGGTGCGCGGCTTTCTGGGCAGCAGCGGGCAGGAGGCGCCGCCGGCCAAGCTGTCGTTCTACAGCCCGCCCGCCGCCGCCGCCGCGCCCGCGGGCCCTGCGCGTCTGCCATGCCTGGCCGAGCTGCTGCAACTGCATGAAGCCGGCCTGCGCGCCGTGCTGGCCGACTGGCTGCACGGCTGCTACACCGCCCCCACGCTCGACGAAGCGCTGGCCCAGCGTGCCCAGTTGCAGCCCGGCGAGGCCATCTACGTGCCCAGCGGCCATGCGGTCGGCGCGCACAGCGTGAGCTTCTACGCCCCCGATTCCGAGCAGGCCGGCCTGCTGGCGCGGGCGCAGGAAATCGAGAACCTGGAAAAACAGTTGCGCGCGCAGACCCTCATCGCCGAGGAGGCTCGCACGGCCCTGGTGCGCGCCGAGGCTGCCTATGCCGACGCCGCGCAGCGCCTGGTCGCGGCCCGGCGCGAAGCCGCCGAGACGCAGGGCCGCGCCCACGAGCTGCAGGTGGAAACACTGCGCCTGTCGCAACTGGCCGAGCAGGCCCGCGTGCGCAGCGAGCAGATCGGCGCCGACCTGGGCGAGGTGGACGGCCTGCTCGACGATCTGCAGGAGCGCCGCGCCACCGCCGAGGCGCGCTTCGAGGAGCTGGACATGCAGCTCGCCGACAGCCAGGAGCGCCACGCGCAGTTGGGCGACCGCGTGATCGAGTGCGAGCGCAAGCTCAACGAATGCCGCGAGCAGCAGCGCGCGCTGGAGCGCCGCGCGCAGGAGGCCGCCTTCTCGCAGCGCAGCCTGGAGGCGCGGCGCGCCGAGCTTGCGCGCACCATCGACACGGCGGCGCAGCAGGCCGCGTCGCTGGCCGACGAGGAGCAGCGGGCCCGCGACGAGCAGTCGCGCCTGTCCGACGCCGCCGCGCAGGGCGGCCTGCAGGATGCGCTGAACCTCAAGCTGGAGCGCGAGCAGGCGCTGGCCGCGCGCCGCAGCGAATACGACGACCTGACCGCCAAGCTGCGCGCCAGCGACGAGCGCCGCCTGCAGCTCGAACGCGCCCTGGACCCGCTGCGCCAGCGCATCACCGAATTCCAGCTCAAGGAACAGGCCGCGCGCCTGGGCCTGGAGCAGTACGGCAGCCTGCTGGCCGAGGCCCAGGCCGACCTGGAGGCGCTGGCGAAGTCGGTGGCCGAGGGCGGCGTGCGCCTGGCCGGCCTGCAGGGCGAGATCGACCGCCTGCACCGCGAGATCGCGGCGCTGGGCGCGGTGAACCTCGCCGCGCTCGACGAACTGGCCGCCGCGCGCGAACGCAAGACCTTCCTCGACGCACAGATGGCCGACCTGACGGAGGCCATGAACACGCTGGAGGACGCCATCCGCAAGATCGACGCGGAGACGCGCGAACTGCTCTCGGGCACCTTCGATACCGTCAACCAGCATTTCGGCCGCATGTTCCCCGAGCTGTTCGGCGGCGGGCAGGCCCGGCTGATCATCACCGGCGACGAGATTCTCGACTCCGGCGTACAGGTCATGGCGCAGCCGCCGGGCAAGAAGAACCAGACCATCCACCTGCTCTCGGGCGGCGAGAAGGCGCTCACGGCCATCGCGCTGGTGTTCGCCATCTTCCAGCTCAATCCGGCGCCGTTCTGCCTGCTCGACGAGGTGGACGCGCCGCTCGACGACGCCAACACCGAGCGCTATGCCAAGCTCGTCGCCGCGATGAGCAAGGGCACGCAGTTCCTGTTCATCAGCCACAACAAGATCGCCATGGAGATGGCCGAGCAACTGATCGGCGTGACCATGCAGGAGCAGGGCGTCTCGCGCATCGTGGCGGTGGACATGGAATCCGCGCTGCACATGGCGCAAGCCGCATGACACACTCAGAACAGCACGCATGAGTACCCTGCAAATCAGCCTGGCGATCGCCGGCGGCCTTGGGCTGGCCGCCATGGTGGCCTACAACGCCTGGACCTCGCGCCGCAACGCCCCCAAGCAGGCCGACCCCGACGCGCGCGACACCGTGCCGCTGCCGCACGCGCATGCCCCCGCCGACGGCGCCGATCCCCTGGCGCAGCGGCAGGAGCCCGCCTTCGACATCGGCACCGCCCCCGGCATGGCCGATGCCGGGCCGGAGCCCTTGCTGCGCATGCCCCCGCCGACCGAGCGGCGCGGCGCGCTCGACCTGCTGATCGACGCCATCGCGCCCATGCAGCCCGAGCACGTGGTGGCCGGCGAAGCCGCGCTGGCCGCGCTGCCGCCCACGCGCCGCGCCGGCAGCAAGCCCTTCGCCATCGAGGGCCTGAACGCCGCCACGCGCCAGTGGGAGCAGCCCGCAGCGGGCCAGCGCTACACCAACTTCCAGGCCGGCGTGCAATTGGCCAACCGCACCGGCGCGCTCAACGAGATCGAGTATTCGGAATTCGTCATGAAGGCCCGCGCCTTCGCCGACGCCATCGGCGCCGAGCCCGACTTCCCCGACATGCTGCAGGTGGTGGCGCGCGCCCGCGAGCTGGACCAGTTCGCGGGCGACCACGACGCGCAACTGGCCTTCGTGCTGCGCGCGCGCCAGGCCGCATGGAGCCCCGGCTACATCCAGCAGAACGCGCAGCGCCTGGGCTTCCTGCCCGGCGCCATCCCCGGGCGCATGGTGCTGCCCGCGCCCGCGGCGGGCCTGTCGCCGGTGCTCAGCCTGGCCTTCGACAGCCAGGCCGCGATGTCGGAAGACCCGGCGCAGACCGCCGTGCGCGAAGTGGTGCTGAGCCTAGACGTGCCCCAGGTGCCGCGCGGCGAGCAGCCCTTCCAGCGCCTGCGCGAGGCCGCCGCCGCGCTGGCCGGTGCCATGGACGGCGTGGTGACCGACCAGAACGGCCAGGCGCTGTCGCCGCAGGCGCTCGACCACATCGGCGCCGAGGTCGAGCAGCTCTACGACAAGCTCGACCGGCACGATCTGGGCGCCGGCTCGGTGCTGGCGCGGCGCGTGTTCAGTTGACGCAGGCCATGGCTGCGCAGGATGTGTCCGGCGATAAGGCGCGCGTGGCCGCGCTGCGCGCGCAGCTCGACCGCTATGCCCACGCCTACTACGTGCAAGACGCACCAGAGGTGCCCGACGCCGAGTACGACCGCCTGTTGCGCGAACTGCAGGCGCTGGAGGCCGCGCACCCCGACTGGATCACGCCCGACTCGCCCACCCAGCGCGTGGGCGGCGCGGCGCTGGCGCAGTTCCCCCCGGTGCGCCACGCCGTGGCCATGCTCAGCATCCGCACCGAGACCGATACCGAGGCCACGGGCGCCGAGGCGTTCGACGCCCGCGTGCGCCGCGAGCTGGCCCTGGCCGAGGACGCGCCGCCGGTCGAATACGTGTGCGAGCCCAAGTTCGACGGCTTGGCGATGAGCCTGCGCTACGAGCACGGCCTGCTCGTGCAGGCCGCCACGCGCGGCGACGGCGAGGTGGGCGAGGACGTGACGCGCAACATCCGCACCATCCGGCAGATCCCGTTGCGGCTGCCGGCGGCTGCCGCCATCCCCGTGCCGCCGCTGCTGGAGGTGCGCGGTGAGGTCTACATGCGCCGCGCCGATTTCGAGCAGCTCAACGAGCGCCAGCGCGAGCGGGGCGACAAGACCTTCGTGAACCCGCGCAACGCCGCTGCCGGCGCGGTGCGCCAGCTCGACCCGGCCATCGCCGCGCGCAGGCCGCTGTCGTTCTTCGCCTACGGCCTGGGCGAAGTCACGCCGCCCGAGGCGGGCGGGCCGGATTTCGGCACCCACTATGCGCTGCTGCAGGCACTGGGGTCATGGGGTTTTCCGGTCGCGCCGCAGGTGTGCATTGCGCATGGCGCTACTGATTTGGTAGCGTTCCACCAGCGGATGGGCGCCGCGCGCGACGGCCTGCCCTACGACATCGATGGCGTGGTCTACAAGGTCAACAGCCTGGCGCTGCAGCGGCAATTGGGCTTCGTCACGCGCGAGCCGCGCTGGGCCGTGGCGCACAAATACCCGGCGCAGGAGCAGATGACGCGCGTGGAGGCCATCGACGTGCAGGTGGGTCGGACCGGCAAGCTCACGCCCGTGGCGCGGCTCGCGCCGGTGTTCGTGGGCGGGGTGACGGTCACCAACGCCACGCTGCACAACCTGTTCGAGCTGCGCCGCAAGGACGTGCGCGTGGGCGACACGGCCATCGTGCGGCGCGCCGGCGACGTGATTCCCGAGGTGGTGGGCATCGTGGCACCCACGCTCCCCGCTGCGCGTGGTTCGCTGCCCGCCGAGGTGGCTCTCGCGGCCAGGGGTGGCCCGTCGCCGCAGGGCGCGCTGCGCCGAATCCCCCGCCAGCCCTATGTGCCCAACTTCCGCATGCCGCGCCAGTGCCCGGTGTGCGGCAGCGCCGTGGTGCGCGAGCACGGCGAGGTCAACCACCGCTGCACCGGCGGCCTGTTCTGCGCGGCGCAGCGCAAGGAGGCCATCCTGCACTTCGCCGCGCGCCGCGCCATGGACATCGAGGGCCTGGGCGAGAAGCTGGTGGACCAACTGGTCGATGCGGGCATCGTGCGCACGCTGCCCGACCTGTACCGCCTGGGCCTGTCGTCGCTGGTCGCGCTGGATCGCATGGCCGAAAAATCGGCGCAGAACGTGCTGGCGGCGCTGGAAAAATCCAAGCAGGCCACGCTGCCGCGCTTCCTGTTCGGCCTGGGCGCGCGCCACGTGGGCGAGGCCACGGCCAAGGACCTGGCGCGCCACTTCGGCAGCTTGGACGCGGTCATGGATGCGAGTGTGGAGGCGCTGATGGAGGTCAACGACGTCGGCCCCATCGTCGCCCGGGCCATCCGCACCTTCTTCGACCAGCCGCACAACCGCGAGGTGGTGGAGCAGTTGCGCGCCTGCGGCGTGCACTGGCCCGAGGGCCCGCCGGCGCCGCGCGCCGTGCTGCCGCTGGCGGGCAAGACCTTCGTGCTGACAGGAACCCTGCCCACGCTGAGCCGCGAGGAGGCCAAGGAATTGCTGGAAGCCGCGGGCGCCAAGGTGGCGGGTTCGGTCAGCAGGAAGACCGACTACGTGGTCGCGGGCGAGGAGGCGGGCAGCAAGCTGGCGAAGGCACGGGAGCTTGGCGTGCAGGTGCTCGACGAGGCGGGCATGCAGGCGCTGCTGGTGCCGCCGCAGCGGTGAATTTACAGTGGGCGGTGCATATACTCCCCTATATGCACCCTGCCAGCGCAGATATAAAGAGAGTTTTTGATGAATACTCCCTGGGAGTATCAAAAACTCAGGCTCAACCCGCCATGAGCTTGTACACCAGGTCCGCCGTGGTGGATGCCTGGTACTTGCGCATCAGCCGCGCGCGGTAGATCTCCACCGTGCGGTGGCTGATGCCGAGCGCGCGGCCGATCTCCTTGGAGGTCAGCCCCCCGGTCATCAGGTGCGCCGCCACCTCGCGCTCGCGGGCCGTCAGTCCGGCCTTCACCGGGCGGCGCAGGCTCAGATCCTCGAAGGTCCAGATGCCGGCCTCGTGCGGGTCCTCGCGGTTGAGGGCGCGGCCCGTCACGTGGCACCAGAACGTCTCGTCCTTGTGGCGGCCGTCCATGCGGCGCATCACGCGGTCGTCGGCATAGTGGCCGTGGGCATTGAGGATGGGCGCGATGCGCTGGCCCATGCGCTCGTATTCGTCGGCGCTCGGGTACAGCACCCGCAGTGACTGGCCCCGCAACTGCTCGCGCGCGGCGCCGAACATCTCGCAGAGCTGCTGATTGCAGTCCACAATGGAGCGTCGCCGCGACAGCACCATGCCGATGGGGGCCAGCTCGAAAGCAAGCTGGTAGTCGACCGGCGGCGAGACGCTTTCCACAGTTGTACCCAGGGACTTCTAACGTTAGGGACTTCTACTTATGGTGCTAGGTAGTATCGTAACGCCCTGGAATATGTTCAGGAGACATGCGTGAAGAAACTCTTTCCCTCCGCCGCCGCCGCGCTCGACGGCGTGGTGGCCGACGGGCAACTGCTCGCGGTCGGCGGCTTTGGCCTGTGCGGCATCCCCGAGGCGCTGATCGATGCGCTGCGCGACAGCGGCGTGCGAAACCTGACGGTGGCTGCCAACAATGCCGGCGTGGACGGCTTCGGGCTGGGCAAACTGCTGGAGACGCGGCAGATCAAGAAAATGATCGCGAGCTATGTGGGCGAGAACAAGGAGTTCGAGCGCCAGTACCTTGCGGGCGAACTGGAGCTGGAGTTCACGCCCCAGGGCACGCTGGCCGAGAAACTGCGCGCCGGCGGCGCGGGCATCCCGGCGTTCTTCACCAAGACCGGCGTAGGAACCATCGTGGCCGAAGGCAAGGAACTGCGCGAGTTCGACGGCGAAACCTACGTGATGGAGCGCTCGCTGGTGCCCGACGTGGCGCTGGTGAAGGCCGCCGTGGCCGACACGTCGGGCAACCTGCGCTTCAACCTCACGGCGCGCAACTTCAACCCCGCAGCGGCCACGGCGGGCCGCATCTGCATCGTGGAGGTCGAGAAGATCGTCGCGGTGGGCGAACTCGCGCCCGACGACATCCACCTGCCCGGCATCTACGTGCACCGCATCGTGCACAACCCCACGCCCGAGAAGCGCATCGAGAAGCGCACCACCCGGCCCGCCTGAAGAAGGAGACAAGAACATGCCCTGGACCCAAGACCAGATGGCCGCGCGCGCGGCGCAAGAATTGCAGGACGGCTTCTACGTGAACCTCGGCATCGGCATCCCGACGCTGGTGGCCAACTACGTGCCCGCCGACATCGAGGTGTGGCTGCAGAGCGAGAACGGCATGCTCGGCATCGGCCCGTTCCCGACCGAGGACGAGGTGGACCCGGACCTCATCAACGCCGGCAAGCAGACCGTCACCACCATCAAGGGCTCCTCGATCTTCGGCAGCGACCAGTCGTTCGCCATGATCCGCGGCGGCAAGATCAACCTTTCCATCCTCGGCGCCATGCAGGTGAGTGAGCAGGGCGACCTGGCCAACTGGATGATCCCCGGCAAGATGGTCAAGGGCATGGGCGGCGCCATGGACCTGGTGGCCGGCGTGCCGCGCGTCATCGTGCTCATGGAGCACGTGGCCAAGAAGAAGGACGGCAGCGTGGATCTGAAGATACTGCCCCGGTGCACCCTGCCACTGACCGGGGTGGGCGTGGTGGACCGCATCATCACCGACCTGGCCGTCTTGGACGTGACGCCCGCAGGGCTCAAGTTGGTCGAGCTGGCGCCCGGCGTCGACTTCGAGGCATTGCAGGCCAAGACCGGCGTGCCGTTGCTGCGCTGACGCCGCTTTGCGCGCGCGGCATCGCCAACAGGGGCCCGCGGGGCCCCTGTTCTTTTTATGACAACCCTGTCCGCTGGAGCCTTGCACGGGGGTGTCGATCAGTTAAGATTTTCGACAGCCGCGCCACAGCGATGAGCCCATCGCGCCGTGCAGCCGGTTTTCCACGCATTGCATGAACGACACCGTCACGCCCGAAACCCCCGGCGACATCGACCACACGCATTACCTCAGGACGGTGGGTGTCATGGCGGGCCATTGCACGGTGTCCGCGCAGAAGTCGATCTACACCGACAACGGCGTCAAGCTCGTCGATACTGGCACGCGCATCGACCAGCGGCTCTACGAGCGCCTGGTGCAGCACCGCCTGCGCAGCCCCATCGATAACCAGCTCACGGTCGAGAACGCCGTAACTGTGGACGGCATCATCGAGGCGGCGCAGGCCATGCTGGCCGAGCGCCCGCTGCCGCGCCTGCTGGCGCAGGCCATGGCGCCGCAGCCCGAGCGGCTCATCGCCCCGCTGCGCAAGCTGCCGCTGCCCGCGCCCATGGCCTTCAAGCTCACCGTGATGCGCGAGGAGCAGCCCAAGCTTTTCGTCCACAGCGTGGAAACCACGCTGCTCGCCATCTTCCTGGCCATCCGCGCCGAGATGGACGAGTGGGAGCGCGTGTCCCTGGCCGCGGCGGGCATGTTGCACGACATCGGCATGCTGCACATGAACCCCGCGTGGATCGCCCCGGGCCACCACATGACGGGGCAGGAGCGCAGCCATCTGATGGCGCACCCCGTCACGTCGATGCTGCTCATGCGCAGCCAGCAGTTGTATTCGTCGGCCACAGAAAAAGCCGTGCTGGAGCACCACGAACGCATCGACGGCAGCGGCTACCCGCGCGGCCTGCAGGACGCGCAGATTTCCGCGCAGGGCGCGGTGCTGCTGCTGGCGGTGACGGTGGCTTCGCTGTTCGAAAAGTACGACGAACAGCCAGCCCAGCGCATCTACCTGATGCTGAGGCTCAACCACCGCAAGTTTCCTGCGGCGCTGACGGCGCTGCTGCTGCCGCTGCTGCGCGATGCGGCCATGCAGGACGGCGACGTGGCCCAGCATGCCGCGCTGGCGCGGCAGTACATGCAGGACCTGGCGCAGTCGTTCGACACCTGGAGCCAGCTCAGGGCGGCGCAGCCGGCCAGGCCCGCGCCGCGCAGCGCCCAGGCCTTCATCGAGGAGCGGCTCGACGACATCAAGCGCATGCTGACCGAGGCCGGCAGCCACCCCGAGCAGGTGGCCGAGTTGCTGCAGCACCTCGAAGACGACCCGCAGGGCATGGCCGAGCTGGCTTTCATGGGCCGCGAAGCCCTCTGGCAGATGCGCAGCATCGTCGATACCTGCCAGCGCCGCTGGCCCCGCATGGCGGACCGGGGCTCGCCTTCGGACCGGCTGTCGGCCGACTGGTGCGAATGGGTGTTGGCGCGTGACGGCTCCGCCACAGGCACGTAAACACGTTCCAAGGCCGCCGGACGGCCTCGCGGATGCTCCTGATTCGGGAGCTGTAGCCGCTGGAACCATGCGGCCTACGGGCCATTTTTGCGTTGAGCACGGCCTCCGTTCACCTTGGTGCGCCAGCGCCGCGTGGCGCTGGCGCCCAGCAGCAGCCCCAGCAGCGCCAGCGCCCAGGGCGAGAGCGCGGGCACGCCCGTCACGCCGCCCGCGCCCGGCACGCCCACGGCGGTGACGGTGAAGACCACGTCCTTCCCCCCGACCACCGCCAAGGTGCCCGTCACCCCCGGCGGCAGCGTGCCCAGCGTGGGGGCGCCGACGATACTGAGAAAGCCCGACTTCAGCAGCGTGAAGCTCTGGCCGGGCGCCAACGTGCCCGCCAGGTTGGTGATGTTGAACTGCGTGGCCGCGGTCAGGTAGGCGTTGCTGCTCACGTCCAGCAGGTCGGCATTCGCGGCGGGCGGGACGGCGCTGGCGTCGATCTCGGCGTTGTAGACCACGCCGTACAGGTAGGCATAGTTCGTCACCCTGATCGTGCCCAGCGTGCCCGGCGGATGGCCGGGCGCCAGCGTGCCGCCCGACAGCATCCACAGCCTGCCATCCACCTCCGCCGTGCCCTGGAGCGTGCTGCCCGCCGCCAGGTCCAGGTCGCCCATGGCCATGGTGCCGTCCAGGTCCAGCGTGTTGCCCGTGCCGGTGAAGCGCACGGCCGCAGGGGGGCTGAATCCGGTCCCTCCGGTGATGGTGATGGCCCCGGCATGGAGGGTGTTGCCCGTGCCCGCCACCTGGATGCCGTCGCCGCCATCGCCAGGCGTTCCAGGGGCCAGGCCCGCAAGATCGCCCGCCCCGCCGTTGCCCCCGGTGAGATGCGCCTGCGCCGTCAGGCTGTTGTTGTTGCCCGCCACGTACAGGCCCGCGCCGCCGCCGCCGCCGCTGCCGCCGTTGGTGAAGCCGAAGCCGGCGCCGCCCATGCCGCCCGCGCCGCCGGTCGCGCTGTCTTGGATCACCAGGCCGGCATTGCCCGTGCCCACCACCAGGCCGGCGCCGCCGCCGCCGCCGCCGCTGCCGCCATTGGCGTCCGCGCCGCCATCTCCCCCCGCGCCGCCCTGGGTGGGGCCGGTCACGGTCAGCCCGGCGGTGCCGTTCAGGTTCCAGGCGCCGCCGCCGCCGCCGCCGCCGCCGCCGCCGCCCGAGTTGCCCGCGCCGCCCGCGCCGCCGGTCAGGCCGTCGCCGGCGGTGCCGGCAGCGCCGGCGATGCCCCCGCCGGTACCGCCAGCGGCCCCCCCGCCGCTGCCGCCAGCGCCCCCTGCTGCGCCAGGACCGCCGCCGCCGTTGGCACCGCCGACGCCGCCGACGCCGCCGGCCCCGGCAGCGCCGCCAAGGCTGCTGCCGGTGAAGCCGCCTGCGCTGTCCACACCGCGGCCACCTTTGCCGCCGTTGCCCTGTCCGCCGCCCGCCCCGCCGCCGCCCCCGGCCCAGGCACTGCCCGCACAGGCCAGGGCGCAGAGCAGGGCCAGGGCGGCGGCATGGCGCGGCGGACGGGCCGAACGCGGGGTGGCCGCCGGCGTGGCCGGCAGGGACGGTGAAGCCGCGCGTGGCGGCAGGTGTCGGGTACGAGGCATGGTGCTGGAACTCCGTGGGTGAAGAAACGTTGCGCGCTCCGCCGCGCCGGCCCTGGCCGTTCGGTCTGCTGGACGGGGCATACTCCCCTATGGCATGGCGCGAGCAGCAGCAAAATAGAGCGGATGGAGAACATACTCCCTACCCCTATGCCAAAACCCCGCTGCGCCACCGCAGCCGCCAGCGAGAGTGGCGCGCGCGTCGCGGCCGGTGGGGGTGCATGGCGGTGGCGCCTGGGGCTTTGCCGGAGGGGCGGCAGACATGGCATGAACTGCGGATGCACCGCGTGTCGAAACGTGACATCATCGGCCCACGCTCCTGCCTTCGGCAATCACCCAAAAGAGTGAATTTTCGATGTCCGTTTCCGCCTTTCCCCCCGGCCTCCAGGCCGCCTTCGACCACGCGCTGGTGCGCCTGTATTCGGCGGACCTCGACCTGCACGCGCTGCCGCCGGCCATCTTCGCCTGCCTGGAGTCGCTGATTGCGTGCGAGCAGGTGAGCTATGGCGAGTTCCACGGCGGCAGCAACGACTTCCGGGTGTGCTTCCTGCACAATCCGCCACAGCAGGACCCGCAGCGCGCGCAGAGCCTGCGGGCGCTGCACGCGCGCCATGCCGCCAGCCACCCGTTCTGGCGCAACGATCCGGCGCTGTTCGGCGAGCGCGCGTTGCGCGAGTCGGATTTCTTCACGGATGAAGAATTCATGGCGCTGCCGATCGCCCGCGAGGTGTTCCTGCCGTTCCAAGCGCACCGCGCGATGGCGGTGGTGGTGGCGCTGCATGGCTACGTGCTGTCGGTTTCGTGCCACCGCTTGCTGGGCCGGCCGGCGTTCTCCGACGCGGAGCGCGACCTGCTGCAGGCCCTGCGCGGCCATGTCGAGCGGCTGTACCGCCAGGCGCTGGAGCGCACGGCGGCGTCGCTGGCGCCCGATGCGCGGCTGGCCTACCTGTGTCCCGGCCTGACACGGCGCCAGCGGGACGTGGCGCTGCTGCTGGCGCAATCCAATTCCAACGAGGCCGTTGCCCAGGCGTTGCACGTGAGCGTGGATACGGTGAAGACGCACGTGCGCACGCTGTTCGAGAAACTGGGGGTGGAGAACCGGTTGGCCGCCACGCTGGCCATCAGTCAGCGCCCGCTGTTCGCGCAACTGCCTCCGCTGTGGACGCTGCCGGGCTCGCACTGGGGGCCGCAGGGCGAGCAGGTGCGCGAGGCGCCGGCACCGTCTGTGCGTGCCAACGCGAGCCCGCGGGCCGCCTGAGCCCTGGGTGGGGCAGCTTTCAGATTTCCTCGATCTGTTGCGACAGTTCGAGCCAGCGCTGCTCCAGCGTCTCCAGTTCCTCGGCGGCGCGCTTGAGGCGCTTGCCGCATTCGGCGATCTCGGCGGCTGACAGGGGCTGGGCCAGCTTCTGCTCCAGCGCGCTTTTCTCCGCGCCCAGCGCTGCCATGCGGCGGTCGGTCTGTTCCAGCTCGCGCTTGAGCGGGCGGGTTTTTTCGGCCAATTGCTGGCGCGCCTGCGCATCCTGGCGGCGCTGGTCGCGGGTCTCGCGAGCGGCGGTGGCTGGCACGGCCACGGGCGCGGCGGCCGGGGGCAGGGCGGGGGCGGCCGGCTCCTGTTGTGTCTTGTCCGACGCAGCGGCGCTGCGCGCCGCTTCCCGCAGGCGCTTGGATTCGTCGAGCAGGTAGCGCTGGTAGTCGTCGAGGTCGCCGTCGAAGTCCTTGACCACGCCACGGCCAACCAGCCAGAACTCGTCGCACACGGCGCGCAGCAGCGCGCGGTCGTGGCTGACCAGCATCAGCGTGCCTTCGAACTCGTTGAGCGCCATGGCCAGCGCCTCGCGCGTTGCCAGGTCCAGGTGGTTGGTGGGCTCGTCGAGCAGCAGCAGGTTGGGGCGCTGCCAGACCATCATGGCCAGCACCAGGCGCGCCTTTTCGCCGCCGCTCATGGTGCCCACGGCCTGCTTGACCATGTCGCCGCTGAAGTTGAAGCTGCCCAGGTAGCTGCGCAGGTCCTGCTCGCGCGCGGGCTCCCTGGCGTCGGCGCCCATTTCGCGCGCCAGACGCGCCATGTGTTCTAGCGGCGTGTCCTGCGGGCGCAGCACGTCGAGCTCCTGCTGCGCGAAGTAGCCGATGCGCAGGCCCTTGCCCTCGGTGATGGTGCCGGCCAGCGGCGCCATGTCGTGGGCGATGGTTTTCACCAGCGTCGATTTGCCCTGGCCGTTGGCGCCCAGGATGCCGATGCGCTGCCCCGCCAGCACCGACCGGCTGACGCCGCGCAGGATGGTCTTGGGCGCCTCGCCCTCGGCCTGGTAGCCGAACGATGCGTCTGTGATCGACATCATCGGGTTGGGAATGTTGCCCGGCTCCTTGAACTCGAAGGTGAAATCGGCCTCGGCCAGCAGCGGCGCCACCTTCTCCATGCGCTCCAGCGCCTTGACGCGGCTTTGCGCCTGCCGGGCCTTGCTGGCCTTGGCCTTGAAGCGGTCGATGAACTTCTGCAGGTGCGCGATCTTGTCCTGCTGCTTGGCGAAGGCGACCTGCTGCAGCTCCAACTGCTGCGCGCGCAGTTCTTCGAACTTGCTGTAGTTGCCGCCGTAGCGCGTGAGCCGGGCGTGCTCGATGTGCAGCGTTACGCCGGTCACCGCGTCGAGGAATTCGCGGTCATGGCTGATGACGATCATCGTGCCCTGGTACTTCTTGAGCCAGCTCTCCAGCCACACCAGCGCATCCAGGTCCAGGTGGTTGGTGGGTTCGTCGAGCAGCAGCAGGTCGCTCGGGCACATCAGCGCGCGCGCCAGTTGCAGCCGCATGCGCCAGCCGCCCGAGAAGCTGTTGACCGGCGCGTCCAGCTCATGGGCCTGGAAGCCCAGCCCCAGGATCAGCGCCTGTGCGCGCGGCACGGCGTCGTGGTCGCCCGCGTCGGCCAGGTCGGTGTAGACGTGGGCCAGCGCCATGCCGTCGTTGGCGGCCTCGGCGGCGCTCAGCGCTGCGTGCAGCTCGGTCAGCCGCGTGTCGCCGCCCAGCACGAACTGCGTGGCGCTTTCGTCGGTTTCGGGCATGTTCTGCGCGACCTGCGCCATGCGCCACTGCTTCGGGATGGAGAAGTCGCCGCCGTCCTCGTGCAGCGTGCCGTTGAAGAGCGCGAACAGGGTGGATTTGCCGGCGCCGTTGCGGCCGACCAGGCCGACTTTCTCGCCCGGGTTGATGGTGGCGCTGGCGCCGTCGAGCAGCACCTTGGCGCTGCGGCGCAGGATGACGTTCTTAAGGGTGATCATGGGGCAAGGGTTGGGTAGCGAGCGCCTCGCGCGTCGCCAGCAGCACCTGGTCTTCGCCCGCGCTGGTGGCGAGCCAGACCGCTTCGAGTGTGGGGAACGCGGCCTCGAAGTTGCCGCGCTCGTTGCCGATCTCCAGCACCAGCACGCCGTGCGGCGACAGCCGCGCGGGCGCGTCGGCCAGCAGCCGGCGGATGAAGTCCATGCCGTCGCTGCCGCCGGCCAGCGCCAGCGCGGGCTCGGCCTGGTATTCGGCGGGCAGGGCGGCCATGCTCCGCGCGTTCACGTAGGGCGGGTTGCACAGGATCAGGTCGTAGGGGCCGGGCAGTTGTGCCAGCCCGTCGGAGTGGCGCAGCGTGATGCGGTCCTGCAGGCCATGCCGGTCCACGTTGATGCGCGCCACGGCCAGCGCGTCGTCGGAGATGTCGGCGCCGTCCACCGCCACGTCGGGCCAGGCCATGGCGGCCAGTACGGCCAGGCTGCCGTTGCCGGTGCACAGGTCGAGCACATTGCGTGTCCGTTCGCCCAGCCACGGGTCGATGCTGCCGTCGGCCAGCAGTTCGGCGATGAAGCTGCGCGGAACGATGGCGCGCTCGTCCACGTAGAACGGCACGCCTTGCAGCCAGGCTTCGCGCGTGAGGTAGGCGGCGGGCTGGCGAGTGGCGATGCGTGCTTCCAAAAGTGTAGCTGCAAGCGCTTGTTCCGCCTGCGTTACGGGCCTATTTCGTACGGAATCCAGATCGTCGAGCGGTAGCCCCAGGCACCACAGCACCAGCCAGGCGGCCTCGTCGAAGGCGTTGGTGGTGCCATGGCCGAAGGCCACGCCGGCAGCGTCCAGCCGCCGGGCGCCAGCTTCGATCAGTTCAATGAGGGTCATGCATGGCGCGCCGCGGCGTCGAGGTTCTCGATCGTGCGGCGGTAGATGGCCTTGAGCGGCTCGATGTCGGCGATGGCGATGTGCTCGTCGATCTTGTGGATGGTGGCGTTGGGCGGGCCGAATTCCACCACCTGCGGGCAGATGCGGGCGATGAAGCGGCCGTCGCTGGTGCCGCCGGTGGTGGAGAGTTCGGTGGCAAGGCCGGTCTCGGCCTCGATGGCCTGGCACAGCGCGTCTACCAGTGCGCCCGGCGGGGTCAGGAAGGGCTGGCCGCCGATGGTCCAGCGCAGGTCGTAGTCCAGGCCGTGGCGGTCCAGCACGGCATGCACGCGCTGCTGCAGCCCCTCGGCGGTCGATTCGGTGCAGAAACGGAAGTTGAAGTCGACCACCAGCGCGCCAGCAATGACGTTGGTGGCGCCGGTGCCCGCGTGGATGTTGCTGATCTGCCAGCTCGTGGGCGGGAAGAAGGTGTTGCCCCGGTCCCACTCGGTCGCGGCCAGTTCGGCCAGCGCAGGCAGGGCGAGGTGGATCGGGTTCTTCGCCAGTTGCGGGTAGGCGATGTGGCCCTGCACGCCGCGCACCGTGAGTTTGCCGCCCATGCTGCCGCGGCGGCCGTTCTTGATCATGTCGCCGGTGCGCCGCAAGGACGTAGGTTCGCCCACGATGCACCAGTCGAGCCGCTCGCCGCGCGCGGCCAGGCGGTCGCAGACTACCACCGTGCCGTCGTTGGCCGGACCTTCCTCGTCGCTGGTGAGCAGGAAGGCGAGGCCGATGGCCGGCTCGGGCTGGGTGGCCAGGAATTCCTCCACCGCCACCACGAAGGCGGCAATCGAGGTCTTCATGTCGCTGGCGCCGCGGCCATAGAGCTTGCCCTCGCGCTGCGTGGGCGTGAACGGGTCGCTGCTCCACTGCTCCAGGGGCCCCGTGGGCACCACGTCGGTGTGGCCGGCGAAGACCAGCGTATTTGCTACTTTTTCAGGAGCTGTTGGCGCTTTATTCACGGGCGCTGCGGGCCTTTTTGCCCATAAGTTGGTGACGCGGAAATCCGCCGGGCCGCTCTCGATGATGTCGCACACGAAACCCAGTGGCTCCAGCCGCGCGGTGATCATGCGCAGGCAGCCGGAATCATCCGGCGTGACGGAGGGGCGGGCGATGAGCTGTTCGGCCAGGTGCAGGGTGCGGTACATCAGGCGGTGGGTTTCACATCGAGGACGATTTCGGTGAACGACGGCTCGTCGTCGGATTCCTGCTGGGCCAGCGCCTGGGCCTGGGCGGCCTTGCTGGCCTGGGCGAAGTCGTTTTGCAGGCGCCAGATGAGGTTGGTGGGCGAGTCGGCGTAGGCGATGGCCTCCTTGCGGTCGATCACGTTGCGCAGCACCATGTCGGCGAGCGCCTGCTCGAAGGTCTGCGAGCCTTCGGCCATGGATTTCTCCATCGCCTCCTGGATGCCGGAGAAATCGCCGCGCTCGATCATCTCGGCCACCAGCCGGGTGTTGAGCATCACCTCCACGGCGGGCAGGCGCGCGCCGTCTATCGTGCGCACCAGGCGCTGCGAGACGATGGCCCTGAGCGCAGCAGCCAGGTCGCCCAGCATGGTGGGGCGCACTTCGGCAGGGTAGAAGCTCAGGATGCGGTTGAGCGCCTGGTAGCTGTTGTTGGCGTGCATGGTGGCCAGGCACAGGTGGCCCGACTGGGCGTAGGCGATGGCGGCCGACATGGTTTCGCGGTCGCGGATCTCGCCGATCAGGATCACGTCGGGCGCCTGGCGCAGCGCGTTCTTCAGCGCCACCTGCAGCGACTGCGTGTCGGTGCCCACCTCGCGCTGGTTGACGATGGCCTTCTTGTTGCGGAAAAGGAATTCGATCGGATCCTCGATGGTGAGGATGTGGCCCGCCAACTGGTCGTTGCGGTGGTCGATCATCGAGGCCAGCGTGGTGCTCTTGCCCGAGCCCGTGGCGCCCACCACCAGGATGAGGCCGCGCTTTTCCATGATGAGGTCGCCCATCAACGGCGGCAGGCTCAGCGTGGCGAGCTGCGGCACTTCGAGCAGGATGAAGCGCACCACCACCGCGTAGTTGCCGCGCTGGCGCATGGCGCTGATGCGAAAGCGCCCTACGCCGGGCAGGCCGACGCCGATGTTGAGTTCGCCGGTTTCCTCCAGCTCCTCGATGCGGTCGGGCGGCACGATTTCGGCCAGCAGCGCGCGCGGCGCCTCGGGCGGCAGGATCTGGTTGTTGATGGGAACGCACTGGCCGTTGATCTTGATGAGCGCGGGGGCGTGGGCCGACAGGTACACGTCGGACGCCTGCTTGGCATTCATGAGCCGCAGGATTTGTTCCATCATTCCCATGGTGCTTCCCCTCTCTTCGGTCGGTGCGTTGCGTGGGCGGGTGCGTCAGTCGCGCAGCAGGTCGTTCAGGCTGGTGGTGGAGCGCGTCTTGGCGTCCACCCTCTTCACGATGATTGCCGCGTACATGCTGTACTTGCCACCGGCCTTGGGCAGGTTTCCGCTCACCACCACCGAGCCGGCGGGGATGCGGCCATAGCTCACGGCGTCGGTGGCGCGGTCGTAGATCGGGGTGCTCTGGCCGATGTACACGCCCATGCTGATGACGGAGTTCTCTTCCACGATCACGCCCTCGACGATCTCGGAGCGCGCGCCGATGAAGCAGTTGTCCTCGATGATGGTCGGGTTGGCCTGCAGCGGCTCCAGCACGCCGCCCAGGCCCACGCCACCGGAGAGGTGCACGTTCTTGCCGACCTGCGCGCAACTGCCGACCGTGGCCCAGGTGTCCACCATCGTGCCTTCGTCCACGTAGGCGCCGATGTTCACGTAGCTGGGCATCAGGATCGCGCCACGGGCGATGAAGCTGCCGCGCCGCGCCACGGCGGGCGGCACCACGCGCACGCCGCTGGCGCGCAGGGCTTCCTCGGACTGGCCGGCGAACTTGGTCGGCACCTTGTCGAAGAAGGCCAGTTCGCCCGCGTGCATCAGCGCGTTGTCCTTCAGGCGAAACGACAGCAGCACGGCTTTCTTGATCCACTGGTGCACGGTCCACTGGCCCACGCCTTCGCGCGTGGCCACGCGCAGGCGGCCGGCGTCGAGCTCCGCGATCACGTGCTCCACCGCCTCGGCGGCCTCTTGGGGGGCGGCCTGGGGCGAGATGCTGGCGCGGTTTTCCCACGCGGTGTCGATGAGGGTCTGGAGTTGCTGGGTCATTGTGTGTTGCTGGCGGGGAAGGATTGGATGAACTGCGCGATGCGCCGGGCCGCCTCCACGCATTCGGCGGTCTCGGCCACCAGGGCCATGCGCACGCGGCCCGCGCCGGGATTGGCGCCTGCGCTGCCGCGCGCGAGGTAGCTGCCCGGGAGCACCGTCACATTGTATTGAGCCAGCAGTTCGCGCGCGAAGGCCGCGTCGTCGAGGCCCAGGTGCGCCGGCACACCGGCCCAGAGGTAGAAGCCGGCGTCGGGCAGGGCCACGTCCATCACCGCGGCCAGCAGCGGCGTGACTGCGGCGAACTTGGCGCGGTAGAGCGCGCGGTTCTCCACCACGTGCTGCTCGTCGTTCCAGGCGGCGATGCTGGCGGCCTGGAACACCGGGCTCATGGCGCTGCCGTGGTAGGTGCGGTAGAGCAGAAAAGCTTTCAGCAGCGCGGCGTCGCCCGCCACGAAGCCGCTGCGCATGCCGGGCACGTTGCTGCGCTTGGACAGGCTGGTGAAGGCCACGAGGTTCTTGAAATCGCCGCGCCCCAGCTTGGCTGCCGCTTCCAGGCCGCCCAGCGGCGGTTCGTCGCGGAAGTAGATCTCGCTGTAGCACTCGTCCGATGCGATGACGAAGCCGTACCGGTCCGACAGGGCGAACAGCTTCTCCCATTCGGCCAGCGGCATCACCGCGCCCGTGGGGTTGCCGGGCGAGCAGACGTAGAGCAGCCGCGTGCGCGCCCACACGGCGGCGGGCACGCTGTCCCAGTCCACCGCGAAGTTGCGCGCCGGGTCGCTCGGCGCGTAGTACGGGTCGGCGCCCGCGAGCAGCGCCGCGCCCTCGTAGATTTGGTAGAACGGATTGGGACAGACCACGACCGGGGCCCCCACGCTCCCCACTTCGTGTGGTTCGCTGTCCCCCGAGGGGGCGCTGCCCGCCTTGGGGCGGCCCGGCGGCGTGCAGGGCCGCTCGGACGCTTCCGGGCCAATTACCACCTGCGCGAAGGCGAACAGCGCCTCGCGCGAGCCGTTCACGGGCAGCACCTGCGTGGCCGCGTCCAGCGCAATGCCGTAGCGGCGCCCGAGCCAGCCCGTGAATGCTTCGCGCAGGCGCGGCTCGCCGGCAGTGGCCGGGTAGGCCGCCAGCCCGGCCAGGCTGGCGCAAAGTGCGTCCTTGATGAACTGCGGCGTGGGGTGGCGGGGCTCGCCGATGCCAAGGCTGATGGGGCGGTAGGCCGGGTTGGGCGCGACGCCCGCGAAGAGCTGCCGCAGCCGCTCGAAGGGATAGGGCTGCAGGCGCGAGAGCAGGGGATTCATGGCTGGCGATTATCCACAGGACTTGCGCGGCACATGCTTCATCGGAATGCCCGGCCTCTGCTGGCGGTGGGGCCGCATTCCCATTCCTTTTGCGCAAACCATGGTTCAGCCGACCGCGCAGCGGGTTCAGCGGCTCCGATACTGCGTCTTGCCCAACAGAATGTCCCGCTCTTTGCTGCCAGTCAGGGGTTTGCGCAGGTGCGCGAGCACCTGCACGCCGCGCTGCACCGCAGGGCGTGCAGCGATGGCGTCGAACCAGCGCTTGGCGTGCGGGTAGTCGGCCCAGTCCACGCCCTGGTTTTCGGCGCTGCGCAGCCACGGGAAGATGGCGATGTCGGCCACGCCGTAGGCATCGCCGGCCACCCATTCGCGCTGGGACAGCCGCTTGTCGAGCACGCCGTACAGGCGCCGCGCCTCGCTGGTGTAGCGGTCGATGGCGTAGGGAATCTTCTCGGGTGCGTAGAGCCGGAAATGGTGGGCCTGCCCCAGCATCGGCCCGACGCTCCCCATCTGGAACATGAGCCACTGCAGCGCCTCGAACTTGCCGCGGTCGCTGGCGGGCAGGAACCGGCCTGTCTTGCCCGCCAGGTAGAGCAGGATGGCGCCCGACTCGAACACGGAAATGGGCTGGCCGTCCGGCCCCTGCGGATCGATGATGGCGGGAATCTTGTTGTTGGGGCTGATCGCCAGGAAGTCTGGCTTGAACTGGTCGCCCTGGCCGATGTCGATGGCATGCGCCGCATAGGGCAGGCCGCATTCCTCCAGCATGATGTGGATCTTGTGGCCGTTGGGCGTGGGCCAGGAATAGAGTTGGATGGAGGTTGTCATGGCAGGCGCAGCATAGGGGGCCGGCGCATCGTAGTGGCATTTGTCACGCCCTGCCTGCCACGGGATTTTCCCGCATGCGGGCGTTTGGGCCAATAATCATCTGCTTGAGGAACCCGCGAGGAGGCTGCCCGTGTTCGACCGCATCAAGAAAGCAATCCACAAGCCCGAGGACGGTGCCGCCGCGCCCGTGGCATCTGCGGCGCCCGGCGCCATCGCGGCCTGGGCCGTGAGCCAGCGCCTGTCGTACGCGGCGGAGCCGGGCAGCGACGGCTTCGGCATCGGCGGCGACATCGACGGCCATGCCTGGCGGCTCGAATGCACCGCGCCTTCGCGCGAGTTCATCCGGGGCCGCGAACTGCGGGCGCGCGCCGATGTCGACGCGAATGCCGAGGCAGCCATCATGGTCATGAACCGCCCGCTGAAGGAAGCGCTCGAAACCCGTGCCTATTCGCTCTACACCGATAACCTGCAGACCACGATGGGCACGAGCCTGCCCGAGGAAATGCGCTGGCTCGCCATGTTCGAGGAGGTCGGCTGGTCTTCCGCGCCCGACGAGTTTTGGCGCAGCTACGCCGTGGTGGCCGACCTGCGCGAGCATGGACAGCTCTGGGTAACGCCCGAGGTGGTGGCCGCGCTCATGGACTGGCCCGCCGGGGCCGCCGCCCAGGCGCAGACGCCGCTCATCCTGATGCTGCTGCGCGGCAAGGTATACCTGCGCCAGGAGTACAGCCCCGCGCAACTGCCCACGCTGGCCTATGCCACCGGTGTGCTCAAGGCCGCCAGCGCATCCGCGCTGCGCAACCTGCCCGCCGTCGATCTGCCGCTGTAGCGGCAAGGCGCCCGACGCCGTTCAGCAGCCGGGCGTGAAGGGCATCTTCACCTCGCGCGGGTTCGGCGCGTACTTGCCGAGTTCGAGCTTGGCGATGGCATTGCGGTGCACTTCGTCGGGCCCGTCGGCGAAGCGCAGCATGCGCGCCCCGGTGCGGGATGGGCCGCTGGGCACAA
This sequence comes from Curvibacter soli, assembly GCF_029211125.1. Taxonomy (GTDB): domain Bacteria; phylum Pseudomonadota; class Gammaproteobacteria; order Burkholderiales; family Burkholderiaceae_C; genus Curvibacter_A; species Curvibacter_A soli. The sequence goes on along the minus strand of NZ_JARGEN010000018.1, from coordinate 19,756 downwards.
AGCTGGGCACTCATGCCAGAATCAGGTGGATACAAATACGAAATTGCCGTGAAACTCAGAAATACACTGCTCGGAGCGGGGTTGGGGTTGGTTGCCGGATGGGCCACGGCGCTATCGCTGGGGGATGCGCGCGGAACGGTGGTGCTGGGCCAGCCGCTGGACCTTGTTTTCGACGTGCAGATGGACGCCGGGGCGGATGCTGCCGCGTCGTGTGTTTCCGCCGATGTGTATGCGGGCGATGCGCAGATACCGGCCTCGCGCGTGCGCGTCGTCGCCGCGGCGGGGGAAGGGCGGGTGCGCGTGGTCACCTCCGCACCCATCGACGAGCCCCTGGCCTCGGTGGTGTTGCATGCTGGTTGCGGCGGTGCCGTTTCGCGGCGCTATGACTTTTTCCCGCAACTGCCTTCCGCGACCGAAAGCGCCGCGCGTGCCGGGTCGGCGGCCATTCCCGCGCCTGCCGTGCCGCAGCCGCAAAGCCCTGCTGCGGCCAGCGCGCAAGAGGCCACCCCGGCGCCGACCCGCGCGGCACCCCGCCGCGCTGCGGGCGAAGCGGGTGCGCTGCCCGCGGCGCGCAGCCGATCGGGAGCGCGGAGCCTGGCCCCCGCCGCCACGGCGCGATCAGCCGTATCGGGAAAGCCCCGCCTGGACCTGGAACCGCTGGGGGGTGAATTGCTGCAGGATGCGCCGCTGGCGTTGCGCCTGACGCCCGCGCTCGGCAGCCAGCCTGTGGACGGCGCCAGCGCGCAGCGTGCCGATGCGGCGGCGAACTGGAAGGCGCTGAACGCGCAGCCGCAGCAGGCAGGAGCTGATGAAAAGCGGCTCCAGGCCGTGGAGAACGATGTGCGGGCCTTGCGCAATGCCGCGGGCCGCGACCGGGCGACGATTGCGGATCTGCAGGCGCAACTGGCGCAGGCGCGCGATGAGCGCTACGGCAACCCCGTGGTCTACGCCCTGGCGGCGCTGCTGTTGCTGTGCATGGCGGGGACCGGGTTTTTGCTGCTGCGCAGGCGCGGCAGCGACCGGCGCGCGCCGTGGTGGCACAAGAGCGCGCAGGCATCCGTGGCGCAGGAGCCTATCAGCGCATTGCTGGAAGAGATCGAGAAGGATTTGGCCTCCCGTCCCCCGGCCTCCGTCCTTCGCACGGCGCCAGTCTCCACAAGCCCTCTGGACGTGGACTTGTCGCAGGTCGAGGAAGACGCCGCGCGGCAGGCAGAGCCTCCGGCGGCCCTGGCTGCCGTTGGGCGCAAGCCTGTCGTGCCAGCCATGCCCAACGCACCCAACGCGCCGGCCTCGCAGGTGCTTGCTGCGCCGGCCGCGCCCGTGGCGGTGTCCCGGTTCTCGCATGCCGAATCGACCGGGGATGTGCGCCAGGACGCCGAGTTCTACGTTTCGCTGGGCCAGTACGACGAGGCCATTGCGCTGCTGCAGGACGGTCTGGCGGGGCGTGAAGCCATGAACCCGCTGGCCTGGCTGGACCTGCTCACGGTCTACCACACGCTCAGCCGCGTCGAGGAATACAACGGCCTGCGGCACCGCTTCAACCAGCGCTTCTGCGCGCTCGTGCCGCCGTTCGCCGGGTTCAACAAGCCGGGGAAGGGCGTGGAGGCCTACCCGGCCGTCATCGGGCGTTTGCTGCAGGCGTGGGGAACGCCGGAGGTGCTCCAGGTGTTCGACGCATTCCTGTTCAGGCACGTGCCGGGCGCTGCGGGAGAGGCGTTCGATCTGACGGCGTTCAAGGAATTGCTGCTGCTGCGCGAGATCGCCGCCGAGACCCTGGGGCTGTCGCCCGCACTGCCGCGGCCTCCCGCGCAGACTCTGGATGCCGCGCCTGTGCAGCCGCCCGGCCCGGACTTCCTGATGATGGAGCTCGACCTGCCGCCGGTGCCCGCGCCGGCCGGCGCGGATGGCGCATCCGCATCCGTGCCCGGCAACCTGCTGGATTTCGATTTCTACGATGCCGAGGCGCAGGCCCAGGCGCTGAAGCAGAAATCCGTGGCGGCGAAGGAGGCCGGCGCATAGCGCCTACTGCCGCAGGGTTTGCTATTGAAAAAATAGCTGCCACCGCTGGTGGAATAAGCGCTGGAGCCGTTTTCTACATAAAACCGGATAGTGCGAACGCCAGGCGCGGGCGTCAGCGCCGCACCTGGAGCGCGCCGGGGTTCACGATGTTGCTGGGCGTGCCCTTGATGTAATTGACCACGTTCTCGAACGCCGCGCCGAAATACAGCTCGTAGCTGTCTTGCTCGACATAGCCGATGTGCGGCGTGCAGATGCAGTTCTCCAGCCGCAGCAAGGCGTGGCCCTGCAGGATGGGCTCGCTCTCGAAGACGTCGACAGCGGCCATGCCGGGGCGGCCCCGGTTGAGCCCGGCGATCAGCGCATCGGGCTCGATCAACTCGGCGCGCGAGGTGTTGACCAGCAGGGACGTGGGTTTCATGCGCTGCAGGTCTTCGGCCGTGACGATGCCGCGCGTTTCGTCGTTGAGCCGCAGGTGCAGCGACACCACGTCGCACTGCTCGAAGAACTCCTGCCGGCTCATGGCGGCCTGCAGTCCGTCGTTGAGCGCCTGCATGCGCGAGGCCTCGCGGCCCCACACCTTCACATGCATGCCGAAAGCCCTGGCGTAGCCCGCGACCAGTTGCCCGATCTTGCCATAGCCCCAGATGCCCATGGTCTTGCCGCGCAGCACCGTGCCGATGCCGAAGTTGGCCGGCATGGACGCGGTCTTGAGCCCCGACTGCTGCCAGGCACCGTGCTTGAGGCTGGAGATGTACTGGGGCAGCCGGCGCATCGCAGCCATGATGAGGGCCCAGGTCAGTTCCGCCGGGGCGACGGGCGAGCCTACGCCTTCGGCCACCGCGACTCCGTGCTCGGTGCAGGCGGCTACGTCGACGTGCGGGCCGACCTTGCCCGTCTGCGCGATCAGCTTGAGCCGGGGTAGTTTTTCGATGAGCGGGCGATTGATGTGGGTGCGCTCGCGGATCAGCACGATGACGTCGGCGTCCTTGAGCCTGACGGACAACTGGCCCAGTCCCTTGACGGTGTTGGTGTAGACCTTCGCTGAATATGCGTCCAGCCGCGACGCGCAATGGAGCTTGCGAACCGCATCCTGATAGTCGTCGAGGATCACTATGTTCATGGGCCGCATTGTGCCTTGCCCCTTGCGCGCACGCGGTGGCCGAGGGCATTAGCTGCGCCGCCGCTGGGTCTGGCAGGCGGCAGGGCGGCGTGCGTGCCGCGCTATTCCGCAAGTGCTTCCGCGGCGGCCAGGCGGTCCAGCGCGGAGCACACATCGGCCATGCGTCCCGATATGAGCATGCGGCCACCGGGCCGCGCGGGCAGGCTGCCGGCTTCGAGGATGCGCACGATCCTGATGCGGGCGCTGGCCTGGGCCGGCGCGGCAGGGCGGGAGGCAACAGTATGCAGAGGGACGTCCAGCCTGCCGCAGGCAGGGTTCCACCTGGCCGGGGATGCTGAATGGATGGATGCGGCGACGGATGGCACCGGCTTGCAGGCGCGCTGGCGAAGGAGGAAGCGGCCCAGCAGAAAGGGGACGAAAGGTAGGACGGGCAAGGCAAATCCCATGCGAATCTCCAAATGGTTCAGAGGTTGGACACAGGCAGGATTGCTGGGTGGGCCGCGCTGCCGCAGGGTCGGCAGCCGCCGCGGCTGCCGTACGCCCGCCACCTGCAGCAGCGCAGTGGGTGGCTCGGGCGGCTACATCAGCATGGTGTTGCGGATCAGGCCCACCGCCAGTCCTTCGATGGCGAAGGGTTCGCCGGGGTGTACGACGATGACGGGGTAGTCGGGGTTTTCGGGCAGCAACTCGATGCTGCTGCCCGTGCGGCGCAGCCGCTTGACGGTGACCTCGTCGCCGAGCCGGGCCACCACGATCTGACCGTTCCGGGCGTCCTGCGTGGCCTGCACAGCGAGCAGGTCGCCGTCCATGATGCCGGCGTCGCGCATGGACATGCCGCGCACCTTGAGCAGGTAGTCGGGCTTTTGCTGGAACAGGCTGTTCTCGACGTAGTAGGTCTGGTCCACGTGCTCCTGGGCCAGAATGGGCGAGCCGGCGGCGACCCGCCCGATGAGCGGCAACGCAAGCTGGGACAGGCCGGGGATGGGCAGGCTGAACTGCGAATCGCGCGAGGCATGCAGGGACTGCAGGGCCGATGCGCGCAGGCGGATGCCGCGCGAGGTGCCGCTGACCAGATCGATCACGCCCTTGCGCGCCAGCGCCTGGAGATGCTCCTCGGCGGCGTTGGCCGACTTGAAGCCCAGCGCCGTGGCGATTTCGGCGCGCGTGGGAGGGGCGCCGGTTTGCGTGATGGCGGTCTGGATCAGGTCCAGAATCTGTTGCTGGCGTGCCGTGAGTTTGGGCGTTTCGCGCATGGTGGGCTCCAAAAAGTCCGAAAGCTGTGCCTAAACACAGTAACTGTATTTTTCAACAGCATTTGGGGAATTGCAAGTGGGTTCTGGAAAAATCGTTGTTTTAGGCACTGGCGGCACCATTGCGGGGGCTTCGCAGACGCGCGGCGACGAGATCGGCTACGCAGCGGGACAGGTCGCCGTCGCGCAGTTGCTGCGCGCGGTGCCGGGGCTGGCAACGGCGCCGCAGCAATGGGTCGCCGAGCAGGTGGCCCAGATCGACAGCAAGGACATGGACTGGCAGGTCTGGCGCAGCCTGGCCCTGCGCTGCGCCCATTGGCTCGGCGATGCGGGCGTGGCGGGCATCGTCATCACCCACGGCACCGATACGCTGGAGGAAACGGCGTTCTTCCTGCAGATGCTGCTGGCTCCGCCTACGCCCGTGGTGCTGGCCTGCGCCATGCGGCCATCGGACGCGCTGGCTCCGGACGGGCCGCAGAACCTGGCCGACGCATTTGCCGCCGCGCGCGCACCGGGCGCCTGCGGCGTGACGGCGGTGTGCGCGGGCCGCATCCACGGCGCGGTGGACGTGCAGAAGGTGCACACCTACCGGCTCGACGCCTTCGGTTCGGGCGATGCGGGGCCCCTGGGCTATGTGGAGGCGGGGCAGGTGCGCATGGTGCGGGACTGGCCTGCGGTCGCGCAGGGGCTGCCGCTGCTGCGCCGCGCGGCGCTGTTGGCGCGGCTGCAAGAAGGCACGCTGGAGCAGCCGCGCGTGGAGGTCATCACGAGCCATGCCGGCGCGGATGGGCGGATCGTCGATGCGCTGCTGGCCGCACCGCAGCCGCCGCAGGGCATCGTTGTCGCGGCCACCGGCAACGGCACCATCCACCATCTGCTGAACCAGGCGCTCGCACGCGCTGCGGCAGCAGGCGTGCGCGTGGTGCGCGCCACGCGCTGCGCGGAGGGGCGCGTCATTCCCGCGCCGCGCGCGCAGGGGGCATGGCAGGATTCGCGCGGGCTGTCCGCCGTAAAGGCCCGCATCGCGCTGATGCTGGAACTGGCTGCGCCGGACTGTTGATCCGGCAGAGTTGAGGCAAGGCGCACGGGAGTCTTTTTGAAACGCGCAAGCGCCGCGAAATACCACCCCAGTGTCCGCAAGTTGGGCGAAGGACGATGCAGATGCGGCACAGGCGGCGGTGGCGGCACAAGCCGATCAACCCAAGAGCGGCCAAGTCAGTCTTGACAGATTGTGGAGGATTTCCGATGTACGAAAGTACATTTCGCGTCGATGACGCGATAGGCAAATTGCCTTGCAACCCAATGGGTTACAACATTTCCTGGCCTTGCCAGGAGCAGGTGCGCAAGTGGGCGCGAATCGGTGGAACGCACCCAAACTCTTGCGTGCGACCGAGGGGTATGGTCGCGTTCGCATTTCCAACCTGTTTGGTTGCGGCTCTGCCGGCTTGGGATGATGCGCGGCACGGACGGGGTGCGGCGGCAGCGGGGCGGCGTATGCGACGCGGACCTTCTTACAAGTCTCACAACGTCCTACAGCATGTATCGGCTGCAGTGGCTACAAATAGGCGATACCGAAAACGGATAGGAGCTAGGCCATGCAAACCAACCACCCAGGGGTTTTCCATCCCATGCCTGCAGTGTCCCATGCAGGCATGCGCGGTTTTGCCGAAAGGCTGCGCCACAGCCCGCTGCTGATCCCCCTGCTGGGCATCCTGGGCATTGCGGTCGTTGCGTTGGCGGCGGCGCTGGTGCTCAGCCATGTGCGCCCTGCGGGCGAGGCGGCGGCCATGGCCCAGGCCGCGGTGGAGCCCGAGGCTGTACTCGATGTGCCCGATGGCGCGGCGGTCGTCACCGCGCCGCCTGGTGTGGGCGCGACCAGGCCCGCGGTGCGCACCAGCCCGCCCGCCCAGGTCGGCACTGCGGCAGCGGCCCGCGCCGCCGCGCCACCTGCGGCCACGGTAGCGGCGGCTGCGCCCATGCCCGCCGCGGCACCGCTCTGCAGCATCTGCGGCACGGTGGAGTCCGTCACGCCCGAGCAGCGTGCCGTGCCCACGTCGGGTGTCGGCGCGGTGGCCGGCGGCGTGGCGGGCGGCCTGCTGGGCAACCAGTTCGGCGGCGGTGGCGGGCGGACGGCGATGACCGTGCTCGGCGCCGTGGGCGGCGGCTTTGCCGGCAATGCCGTCGAGCGCAACATCAAGCGGCAGACGGTCTACGTGACGCGCGTGCGCATGCAGGACGGCACGCTGCGCACTTTCGAGCGCGCGGGCGCCTTCGCGGTCGGCACGCCTGTGCTGGTGGAAGGCCCGCGCATCCGGGTGGCGCCAGAGCCGGCGCAGCGCTGACCACATCCGCCGCTGAAGTCTGAGTGAGAGTCGGCGGGGCAGGGCGGACGGAGTTAAGCTTCGCGCATGACCGCCGCGACGTTCTCCCCGCCATTCACTGCGCCTGACAAGCTCGATGCCGCCTTGCGCGGCACCGGTTTCGCCGTGCTCGACCCGGCATCGGCGGCTGCGTGGGCCGGTTGCAGCATCGCGGAACTCGATGCCCTGCGCCCCGGCTGGGACGATCTGCCGCCCGACGCCTATCTGCGCGACGGCGGGCGCTACCGGCGGCGGCGGCACGCGTGCTTCGTCGTCGCGCAAGGCGGCGCGGTGCGGCAGGCGCCGCACCGCGCGCACTGGCAGCCCGTGGAATACAACGCACTGCATGGCGGCATGCAGCGCTGGTTCGCCTCCATACATGCCGAGTTCGTGGCCCGGCCCGTCTGGACGCGGCTCATGCAGGCGCTGGCGCGCACGGCAGGCGCGCTGGCTGCGGCGCAAGGGCGCGGCAACCCGGGCCCGTGGTTCGTGGAAGCGCACCAGTTCCGCATCGATACCACCGACGGCATCGGCAGGCCCACGCCCGAGGGCGCCCACCGCGACGGCGTGGACCTGGTGGCCGTGTTCCTGGTGGCGCGCACAGACATCAAGGGCGGGGAGACGCGCGTGTTCGAGGCCGACGGCCCGCATGGACAGCGCTTCACGCTCACCGAGCCCTGGTCGCTCATGCTGCTCGACGATGCGCGCATGATCCACGAGTCCACCCCCATCCAGCCCACCGAGGCCGGCGGCCACCGCGACACGCTGGTGCTCACCTGTCGCGCCGGCGGCTTCCAGGGTGACGGCGTGGCGGGAATCTGATTTGACGCGCATCAAGATTCGCCGCGTGAAAGCCGCCACACTGGATTCGTTTTCAACGCAGCACTAAGGAGCATTCCATGTTCAAGCACATCCTGGTTCCGGTCGATGGTTCGCCAACATCCCTTCTGGCAGTCGGCAAGGCCGCGGGTCTGGCCAAGGCGTTCGGCAGCGCGGTGACGGCCATCTACGTCATCGATCCCTATCCGTTCACGGGCGTGGGCACCGATTTCGCCTACGGCCAGGCGCAGTACCTGAGCGCCGCCACGGCAGAGGCCAACGAGGCGCTGGCGCAGACGCGCAAGCAGTTCGAGGACGCCGGCGTATCCATCACCACCACCGTGATCGAGGGCCACGCCGTGCAGCAGGGCATCCTGGAAACCGCAAGCGCCGTGGGCGCGGACCTGATCGTCATGGGCTCGCATGGCCGCCGCGGGCTGGAGAAGCTGGTGCTCGGCAGCGTCACGCAGCGCGTGCTGGCCGCCGTCCACCTGCCAGTGCTGGTGGTGCGCGACTGACCGGACATGGCGCAGTAGCCGGCCCATGCAGCACGACATCCTCATCAACTGGTCGCCGCAGGAAACGCGCGTGGCCGTGGTGGAATACGGTGCCGTGCAGGAGCTGCACCTGGAGCGCACGCTGGAGCGCGGCCTGGTGGGCAACGTCTATCTGGGCCGGGTTTCGCGCGTGCTGCCGGGCATGCAATCGGCCTTCGTCGACATCGGCCTGGAGCGCGCGGCCTTCCTGCACGTGGCGGACGTGTGGCACCGCCACGATGGTGGAGAGCCGCCCGCGATGGCGCGCCGCAACGAGCCGCAAGTGCCAATCGAGAAGCAGGTGTTCGAAGGCCAGCCGCTCATGGTGCAGGTCATCAAGGAGCCCATCGGCACCAAGGGCGCGCGGCTGTCCACCCAGATCAGCGTGGCCGGGCGGCTGCTGGTCTTCCTGCCGCAGGACGACCACGTGGGCGTGTCGCAGAAGATCCCGGCGGCAGAACGCGAGGCGCTGCGCGCGCGCCTGCAGGCTCTGGCGGGCGGGGGCGGGGGCGGGGGCTTCATCCTGCGCACCAATGCCGAGGATGCGAGCGATGCCGAACTCTCCGAGGACATCGCCTACCTGCGCAAGACCTGGGCGCGCATCAAGGACGCCGCGCAGCGCCAGCCCGCCGCGTCGCTGCTGCACCAGGACCTCAGCCTGCTGCAGCGCGTGCTGCGCGACCTGGTGAGCGAGGAGACGCAGACCATCCGCATCGATTCGCGCGAACAGTTCGAGGCCCTGCGCGAGTTCGGCCGCGAGTTCATGCCCGCGGCGGCGGCGCGGCTGCAGCACTACAAGGGCGAGCGACCCATCTTCGACCTCTACGCGATCGACGAGGAAACCGCCCGCGCCCTGGGGCGGCGCGTGGATTTGAAATCCGGCGGCTACCTCATCGTGGACCAGACCGAGGCGCTGACCACCTTCGACGTGAACACCGGCGCCTATGTGGGCGCCCGCAACTTCGACGACACGATCTTCAAGACCAACCTGGAGGCCGCGCAGGCCATCGCGCGCCAACTGCGCCTGCGCAACCTGGGGGGCATCATCATCGTGGACTTCATCGACATGGGGCGCGAGGACCACCAGCAGGCCGTGCTGGCGGAGCTGCGCAAGCAGCTCGCGCGCGACCGCGTGAAGACCACGGCGGGCGGCTTTTCGCAGCTCGGCCTGGTGGAGATGACGCGCAAGCGCACGCGCGAGTCGCTGGCCCACATGCTCTGCGAGCCCTGCGAGGTATGCCGCGGCTCGGGCCAGGTGAAGACCGCGCGCAGCGTGACCTACGACATCCTGCGCGAGATACTGCGCGAAGCGCGGCAGTTCAATCCGCGCGAGTTCCGCATCGTGGCCTCGCCCAAGGTGGTGGAACTGTTCCTCGACGAGGAAAGCCAGCACCTCGCGGCGCTGTCGGACTTTATCGGCAAGCCGATCTCGCTGCAGGCCGAAACGGCCATGGGGCAGGAGCAGTACGACATCGTGTTGCACTGAGCGCATCGGCACGGTCGGACACGCGGGCCTCAAGCGGCTGGAACAACCGGACCGGGCCTTGCGGCAGGCTTCGAGGGCCGCCGATGGTTCCGTGATGGTTTTGTCACGCCGCTGGTAAAGAATGGATGCGCGGGCCCGGCGCGGGCCCGTCCCCATCTCGCTCCGCGCGTTCTCTCAAGAAGGAAATCATGACGATGACCCTCACCCAGACCCCCAAAAGTTTGTCCAGAAAAATGACCTATGGCGTTGTTTTTCTCCTGCTTCTGACGACGGTGGTGGTCGTGGGCGTCATGTCGCTGCGCGTGCAGCCCCGTGTCATCCAGGTCAGCGGCGAACTCATCGAGCAGACGGGTACCGCCATCGTCGGGGAAATGTCCCGGCAGTTGGCCCGCACCCAGGGCGTGACGGTCAGCGTCGCGCGGCTGGCGGAATCCTTGCCGCCTGACGAGCAGGTCTACAAGACCGTGGCACCCGCCATCATCGACGACCAGGGCAACACGGCGCTGGCGGGCGGCGGCATATGGCCGGAACCCGGCAGGTTCACGCAAGGCGTCGAGCGCCGCAGTTTCTTCTGGGCGCGGGACGCCTCGAGCCGCCTGGTCTTCAGCGACGACTACAACGCACCCTCCGGAGCCGGCTACCACGGCGAGGGCTGGTACACGGGCGCCCGTGGCAAGCCCGGCAACGCTTGCGTCTGGTCGGATGCCTACCAGGACCCGGTTTCGCATGTCGCCATGGTCACGTGCAGCGTTCCCTACCAGTTGTCCGGCAGCTTCGCCGGCGTGGCCACCACCGACATGGCGCTGGACGGCATCGCGCGCTTTCTGGAGCAGCGCGGCAGCACCACGGGCGGCTATGCCTTCGCGGTGGATGCCACGGGGCAGTTGCTGTGGTTTCCCGGCTTGGCCTCCAAGGAAATGACCACCCTGGAAAAGCTGGCCGGCGCACAGACATGGCTGCAACCCGTCGCGGCCCGGCTGCCGTCACTTTCGGACAAGGTCACCGTCGACCTGGACCATGACGAGCGCCTGGGCGGCGCCTCCAAGGTGGCGCTGTTCCGCATGCCTGAAACAGGCTGGGTCATCGGGTTGGCGACGCCCGAGGAACGCTATATCTACCTTGCCAACGCCACCATGCGGGACATCCTCGTCTTCCTGCTGCCGCTGCTGGCCGCGGTGCTGGCCTTCGCTTGGCTTTGGGGGCGGCACGTCATCCGGCGGCTGGACGCGACCCGGCAGGCCCTGGACGAAATCTCCCATGGCGACGGCGACTTGGCCCGCCGCCTAGTGGACCCCCAGCGCGACGAGATCGCCGGCGTCGCGCTGGCCTTCAACCGCTTCGTCGACAAGCTGTCCAGGGTCCTGCTCAGCGTGCGCGGCAGCAGCGATTTTGTGGCCCAGGCCGTCTCCCGCCTGGACGCGGACAACCAGAACCTCGCGTCGCGCACGAGCCAGCAGGCTACCGCCATGGAGGAAAGCGCGGCGGCCCTGGAGCAGCTCATGTCCTCGGTGCAGCAGAATGCCGAGAACATCCACGTGGCCGACAAGATGGTCAACGAGACCGTCGAATTCGTCGAAGAAAACGGCATGGCCATGCGCAAGGTCGTCGGCGTGATGAACGAGATCGAGACCTCTTCGCGGAAAGTCTCGGAAATCATCGGCGTCATCAACAGCATCGCCTTCCAGACCAACATCCTGGCGCTCAACGCCGCAGTGGAAGCGGCCCGCGCCGGCGAACAGGGCCCCGCGGCTTCGCCGTCGTGGCCACCGAGGTCCGGGCGCTCGCCCAGCGCAGCGCCGCCGCCGCCGCGGAGATCAAGACGCTCATCGGCGAATCCGTGGACAGCGTGCGCACCGGCGGTCAACTGGTGCGCGCAGCGGAACAGAACATGGGGCAGTTGCAAGCCAATGTGCACAAGACGCGGACGGCCATCGCCGAAATCCGCCTGGCGGGCGACGAGCAGAAGAAGGGCCTCTCGGAGGTGACAGACGCGGTGTCCCAGATAGACGGCGTCGTCCAGCAGAACGCCGCGATGGTCAACGACGCCGCCCAGACCACGCGCGAACTCAGCGTGGAAGCTCGGCAGCTGGCCGAGCTGGTCGGCAGCTTCCGGCTGGAGGAGGCCGACGGCGGCGCTCCGGCCCCGGAACACCGGGCACGGGCAATCCAGACGCGCCTGCTCAATGAGGCATGACGGGGTCGGGACGCCCGGCTTGCACTGCACCGACTTGGCAGAGGCGGTTGACCGCTGCTTCTGCGCGGTGAAGGGGAAAAGGCACACCCAGGCCGCTTTGCCATCGTGTTGCACTGATTTTACTATCAATATAATAGCTATTACCCAAGTAAATACGGGCGCTGGAGCCATTTTTCATGCATAAGAAATGGAGCCCCCGCCACAGCGTGGTGTTTGCCGTGCGTGGTAGTTTTCGCGGCTTGCGTTTCCTCTCGTGAACTGCGCGCCCCGAGCTGCGATGCGCTCTGGCGCCGCCCTGCATGCACCACATGGCGTCTTCTTCCTCCTCTTCCCCATTGCCTGCCTCGGCTCCATTGCACCCCGGCATCTCGGCGGGCCTGACCCTCCTGTTCGCCGCCGCCTGCGGGCTGTCGGTGGCCAACATCTACTACGCCCAGCCGCTGATCGCGCCGATCGCCCAGGCGCTGTCGCTGCCCGCCAGCCTGGCGGGGCTGATCATGACGCTCACACAGCTCGGCTACGGCCTCGGGCTGCTGCTGGTCGTGCCGCTGGCCGACGTGGTGGAGAACCGCCGCCTCATCGTGGTGGCGCTCGGCGGCGTGGTGCTGGGGCTGGTGGGCGTGGCGTGCTCCACGTCGGCTGCCACTTTCATGGCCGCCGCGCTGCTGGTGGGCGTGAGCACGGTGGCCACGCAGATCATGGTGCCGTTCGCATCGCTGCTGGCGCCCGACGCCACGCGCGGCAAGGTGGTGGGCAACATCTTGGGCGGGCTGCTGGCGGGCATCATGCTCGCGCGCCCTTTCGCCAGCAGCGTGGCGGCGCTGTGGGGCTGGCGGACAGTGTTCGCCATCTCGGCGGCGCTCATGCTGGTGCTGATGGCCGTGCTGCACCGCATGCTGCCGCAGCGGCGACCCATGGCGGCGCAGAGCTACGGGCGCATCCTGGCATCGCTGCCTTCCATCGTGCGGCGCACGCCGCTGCTGCGCCGCCGCGCCGCGTACCAGGGGGCGATGTTTGCGGGCTTCAACGCGTTCTGGACCGGCGTGCCGCTGCTGCTGGCGCATGCCTTCGGCATGGGCCAGCACGGCATCGCCGCCTTCGCGCTGGCCGGTGCTGCGGGTGCGCTGGTCGCGCCATGGGCGGGCCGGCTGGCCGACCGGGGGCTGACGCGCGCCGCCACAGGCTGGGCGCTCGCCTGCGCCGTGCTGGCGTTCGGGCTGGCGGGCTGGGCCGGCTACAGCCGCTCGCTGCCGGGCCTGGTGGCGGCCGCGCTGGTGCTGGACGCGGCGGTGCAGGTCTGCCAGGTGCTGAGCCTGCGCAGCATCTACATGCTGGCGCCAGAGCTGCGCGGACGGCTCAACGGCCTGTTCATGACCATGGTGTTCGTGTGCGGTGCGGTGGCATCGGGGCTGTCGACTGCCGTGTACACGCTGGCTGGCTGGCCCGCGCTGGCGGCCATGGGCGCGGCGTTCATCGCCGTGGCGTTGGCGTTCTATGCGACGGAGTTCGCAGCGCGCAAGTGATTTCAGTTATCCATGGCGCTCGCGCGCCACCCGTATCGCATGAAACTGGCGCAGCCCAATGCCAGGGATACCGCGCAACCGGCTTTGCCGGGCCGCTGGTATCGCCCCCGGCGAGGGGGTTGGCGGCCACACGCAGTGGGCGAGCCTGGGGGAGTGTTCCATCTCAGACGGCTGATTTCGCATGCAGGTAGGCGTACATGCCGCCCTGGCGCATCAGCTCTTCATGCGTGCCGGCCTCGACAATGCGGCCCCGTTCCATGACTACCACGCGGTCCGCATGCTCGATGGTGGACAGGCGGTGGGCGATGACCAGCGTGGTGCGGCCATGCATGAGCCGCTGCAGCGCGTCCTGCACCAGCCGCTCGGAGACCGTGTCGAGCGCTGACGTGGCTTCGTCGAGGATCAGGATCGGTGCGTCCTTGTAGAGTGCCCGCGCGATCGCCAGCCGCTGGCGCTGGCCGCCCGACAACTGCGCGGCGTTGTGGCCCACCACGGTGTGCATGCCCTGCGGCTGCGCGCCCACGTAGTCGCCCAGGTTGGCGGCCTGCAGTGCATGGGCCACGCGTGCTTCGTCCACCGCCTGGCCCATGGCGACGTTGGCGGCAATGGTGTCGTTGAGCATCACCACGTCCTGGCTCACCATGGCGAACTGGGCCCGCAGGTGGCGCAACTGCCATTGCGCGATGTCCTGCCCATCGAGCAGCACCTGCCCGCCCGTGGGCAGCACGAAGCGCGGCAGCAGGTTGGCGAGGGTGGTCTTGCCCGAGCCCGATGCGCCCACCAGCGCCACCACTTCGCCAGGGCGGATGGCGAGGCTCACGTGGTCGAGCGCCGACGCGGCGCCTTCCCTGTAGACCACGCTCACGTCGCGCAGCTCGATGCCCGTGCCACCCGAGGCGGGCACCAGCGGGCCATCGGCCTCGGGATTCACGTCCTCGATCAGCGAAAGGCCGCGTTCGAGCGCCGCCACGCCGCGCGTCAGCGGGTTGGCGATCTCGGCCATGCGGCGGATGGGGGCGATGAGCATCAGCATGGCCGTGATGAAGGCCACGAAGCTGCCCACCGTCACGCCGGCCACGCCCGCCGTGCCGCGGCTTTGCCACAGGGCCACGCAGATCACGGCGGACAGCGCCACCGCGGCCAGCAACTGCGTGAGCGGCGTCATGGCGGCAGAGGCGATGGTGGCCTTGACGGCCAGTTGCCGCAGGCTGCGGCTCAGGCGGTCGAAGCGCGCGGCCTGGCTCTCCTGCGCGTCGTGCAGCCGCACCATGCGGTGCGCCAGCACGTTTTCTTCCACCACGTAGGCGAGGTCGTCGGTGGCCTGCTGGCTGGTCTTGGTGAGCTTATAGAGGCGGCGCGAGAGTACTTTCATGATCCACGCCACGCCCGGCACGAGCACCGCGACGATCAGCGTCAACTGCCAGTTCAGGTACAGCAGGTAGCCCAGCAGCGCGACCAGCGTGAAACCATCGCGCGAGATGCCCAGCAGCGCATGCACCAGCAGCGTGGCGCCGGTTTGCACTTCATACACCACGGTGTTGGACAGCGCACTGGCCGACTGGCGTGAGAACAGCCCCATCTCCGCCGACAGCAGGCGCTGGAACATCGCGCGGCGCAGCACCAGCATGCCTTCGTTGGCGATGCGCGCCAGCGCGTACTGCGACGCGAACTGCGCGATCCCGCGCACCGCGAACAGGCTGATCAGCGCCGCGGGCACCTGCCACAAGCGCATGCTGCCGTCGGTAAACCCGTGGTCGAGCAGGGGCTTGAGGAAGGCTGGTATCAGCGGCTCGGTTACCGCTGCCACCAGCGCGGCCAGCACGGCGACGGCCCAGGCCGCGCGCTGGCTGGCGAAATAGGTGGAAAGCCGCTTCAGGCGGGACCAGAGGGAGCGCGATGCGACGGGCACATGAGCCGTTGGTTCAAGGAGGCCGGATGCTTGCATGAAGCGCAGATTCTAGGCGCGCGAAACGCTGCAGCCTACAGATTGTCACAGCGTGGAATGCCCGGTGTGTAACATTCAGGGCTTTCGCGAGTTAGCACAGTTCACGCTTGCCGATGACTATTTCCTCCGACCGCCTCAGCGCCTTGTCTTCTTCCGCGGTCGCTCCGCAATGGCGCCGCCGTATTCTTGCCGCCGCCCTGGCCTGCACCCCTTTCGCACCTGCCCTGGCGCAGTTCCGGGTCGAAGTAACGGGTGTGGGGCTGACGCAGATCCCCATCGCGATCGCGCCGTTCAAGGGCGAAGCCCAATCCCCGCAGAAAATCGCTGCCATCGTGCAGGCCGATCTGGAGCGCAGCGGTCAGTTCCGCAGCGTGGACGCGGCGGGCGCGGCGCTCGACGAAACATCGCGCCCGGACCTCGCGCAGTGGCGCCAGAAGACCGCCGACGCGCTGGCTTCAGGCAGCGTGACGCGTCTGGCCGATGGCCGCTACGACGTGCGCTTTCGCCTGTGGGATGTGGTGCGCGGGCAGGATCTGGGTGGCCAGAGCTACGTGATACCCCAGGGCGACTTGCGGCTCGTGGCGCATCGCGTATCCGACTTCATCTATGAAAAGCTCACGGGCGAAAAGGGCGTCTTTTCCACCCGCATCGCCTACGTGACCAAGGCCGGCACACGCTACAGCCTGTGGGTGGCCGATGCCGACGGCGAGAATGCACAGGCGGCGCTGACGAGCCCCGAGCCGATCATTTCGCCGGCCTGGTCGCCCTCGGGCGGGCAGTTGGCCTACGTGTCTTTCGAGTCGCGCAAGCCCGTGGTGTATGTGCACGACGTGGTCAGCGGCCGCCGCCGCCTGGTGGCCAACTTCCGCGGCTCCAACAGCGCGCCGGCCTGGTCGCCCGACGGGCGTTCGCTGGCCGTGACGCTGAGTCGCGACGGCGGCTCGCAGCTCTATACCATCGATGCCAACGGCGGCGAACCGCGCCGGCTGATCCAGAGCGCGGGCATCGACACCGAGCCCGTGTATTCCGCCGATGGCCGCAGCATCTATTTCGTCAGCGACCGTGGCGGCGCACCGCAGATCTACCGCATGCCCGCCAGCGGCGGCAACGCGGAGCGCGTGACCTTCGCCGGCAGCTACAACATTTCCCCCGCGGTCAGTCCCGATGGCCGTTGGCTGGCCTATATCTCGCGCATCGGCGGGGCGTTCAAGCTCCAGGTGATGGAACTCGGCACGGGGGCCGCCAACTCCATCACCGACACGTCCGCCGACGAGAGCCCAAGTTTCGCGCCCAACGGACGCCTGATCGTCTACGCCACCCAGCAGGGCGGGCGCGAGACCCTCGTGACGACCACGCTGGACGGAAAAATCAAGGCCCGCCTCGCTGGGCAGGGCGGAGACATACGCGAGCCCGATTGGGGCCCGTTCCAGAAATAAGCGCTTTGTTTTCCTCGTTTTGCAACATCACTTGCCATACCCGGCATCCAGGAGAAATTTCAATCATGATGACCCGCCAACGCACAGTCGCGGCCTTGCTTCTGACGGCGCTGCTCGCCGGCTGCAGCTCGGGCGTGAAGCTCAACGACGTACCCGTGGAAGACAGGTCCGCCACCGCCACCACCGCGACGAGCGGCGCCAATCCCGGCAACACTGCGCAGAGCAACGTGGCCGGCGTCAACCTCGACCAGTCGGTTGCCAACGCCCAAGGGCCCATCGGCGTGGCGCGCGTCGTGTACTTCGACTTCGACAGCTATGTTGTCAAGCCCGAGTTCCAGTCGGTCGTCGAAGCCCATGCCCGCTTCCTCAAGGCCAACGCCAATCGCAAGGTCGTGATCGAAGGCCACACCGACGAGCGCGGCGGGCGCGAATACAACCTGGCCCTGGGCCAGCGCCGCGCCGAAGCCGTGCAGCGTTCGCTGACTCTGCTGGGCGTGAGCGCGGCGCAGGTCGAATCGGTGAGCTTCGGCAAGGAAAAGCCCGCCAATCCCGGCCATGATGAAGAGGCGATGGCGCAGAACCGCCGTGCCGAAATCTCCTACCGCTGATGCCAGCGATGCGTGCAGCCTCTCTGCGGCATACCTGTCTTGCCCTGGCCGTAGCGGCTGCGGGCCTGTGCGCATCCCAGGCGCGGGCGGCGCTGTTCGAGGACGACGAGGCGCGCCGCGCCATCCTCGAATTGCGCCAGCGCGTCGATGTCTTGCAGTCTGCCAACCAGCGGGCCAGCGACGATCTGCGCCGCTCCGGCGATGACAGCTCGCAACTGCGCCGCAGCCTGCTCGACCTGCAGTCCCAGATCGAGACGCTGCGCTCGGACATGGCCACGCTGCGCGGCCAGAACGAACAGTTGCAGCGCGACGTGAGCGAGCTGCAGCAGCGCCAGAAGGACATCGC
The DNA here is from genome assembly GCF_029211125.1 of Curvibacter soli. Classification (GTDB taxonomy): domain Bacteria; phylum Pseudomonadota; class Gammaproteobacteria; order Burkholderiales; family Burkholderiaceae_C; genus Curvibacter_A; species Curvibacter_A soli. The sequence goes on along the minus strand of NZ_JARGEN010000018.1, from coordinate 2,114 downwards.
GCAGGGCGTGGACGATCGGCTCAAGCAGTTCGAGCCCGTGTCGGTATCGGTGGACGGTCGCGCCTTCCAGGCCAACCCTGCCGAGAAGCGCGACTACGAAGCCGCGCTTGCGCTGTTTCGCGGCGGCAACTTCGCTGGCGCGCAGACCGGCTTCGCCGACTTCCTGCGCCGCTACCCGAAGAGCGGCTATGGGCCGTCAGCCCTGTTCTGGCTCGGCAACTCGCAGTACGCCACGCGCGACTACAAGGAAGCCGTCACAAACTTCCGCTCGCTGCTCTCCGCCGCGCCCGACCATGCGCGCGCGCCCGAGGCGGCCTTGTCGATCGCCAACTGCCAGATCGAACTCAAGTACGTACGTGCCGCGCGCAAGACACTGGAAGACCTGGTCAAGGCTTATCCGCAGTCGGAAGCCGCGGGCGCAGCCAAGGAGCGCCTGGCGCGCTTGAAGTGACGTGCGAGGCCGCCGGCGTGGATGCATACACCGACGATGCGCCCGACCTGCAGCGCCGTTTCGGCGGCATGGAGCGTCTCTACGGCATGCAGGGCGCCCGGGCGGTCCGCGATGCCCACGTCATGGTCGTCGGCATCGGCGGTGTTGGTTCCTGGTCCGCGGAGGCGCTTGCGCGCAGCGGCGTAGGACGCCTGACGCTGGTAGACCTGGATCACGTTTCCGAGTCCAACATCAACCGGCAGGTCCATGCGCTCACATCCACCGTCGGCCAAGCCAAGGTGGTGGCCATGCGCGAGCGCATCGCGCAGATCAATCCGGCCTGTGAGGTTGCCGTTGTGGAGGACTTTGTGAGCCCGGCCAACTGGCGTGCGACGGTCACAGCCCATCCCGTGGACGCCGTGATCGACGCCTGCGACCAGGCACAGGCCAAGACGGCCATGGCCGCATGGGCCCGCGCGGAGCGGGCGCTTTTCATGGCCGTGGGCGCGGCAGGCGGCAAGCGCCTGGCGCACAAGGTGGACATTGACGATCTGGCGCACACCACGCACGACCCCTTGCTGGCGCAACTGCGCTACCAACTCCGCAAGCACCATGGTGCACCGCGCGAAGGTCGCAGGATCGGCATTGCATGCGTTTTCAGCCGGGAAGCCGTTGCCGCGCCCGACGCTGCGTGCGCCGTGGAAGGGGATGGCACGCTTAACTGCCATGGCTATGGTTCGGTGGTCAGCGTGACGGCCACGTTCGGGCTGTGCGCAGCAGGGTGGGTGATAGACGGGCTGGCTGCGCGCGGGCGGAAAGCGCTTGCCGGCAATATATAATCGCAGGCTTCGCTGGCTAGGCCCCTAGTTGGCAAGGGGGACGTTAGCTCAGTTGGTAGAGCAGCGGACTTTTAATCCGTTTGTCGTGGGTTCGACCCCCGCACGTCCCACCAAAATTTTGGTTATGAATCAAGCACTTAGCGCAGAAATGCCTAGGTGCTTTTTTCTTGTCTAAACGCCATTGCTACTCTATTGCTACCGGCTGGAGTGACGGCCAATGACTTCGCACGTAGTTGCTACCATGCCTGCATGAAGCACGCTGAACCGGAGTCATCCCCACTTGCCGTCCAACTTTTGCGCCATGCGCTTAGCCTGGACTTGTCGGTAGCTTATGCGCCAGACGGCCAAGTGATCGTCTCCAGGGGTACTGCGCCCACAGTGGCGATGAATGATCCCAGTGCTGCGTCGGAAGACTTTGTTGGAGACGATGCCAACGAAGACTTTGACTTTGAAGAGGGGCTGCGTCGCATCGAATACTGGGCGAAGTGGGCAGTCTCCGATGACTATCCTGTCCCTGGTGAACAAAACTGGCGGCGTTGGGCCTGGGAATTTTTGCGCCGCAACGAGCAATACGCACTGCTTGCAACGTGGATGAACGGTCTGCCTGATGGAATCAGACTAAGAGAAGAACCCGAAGCCGATGACTTACTTGAGCATGTGCTTTGTAACCCAGCTCCGTTGGCCGGACAGCGAACGATAGGCGACTACATGGGGCATTGCCGAACTAACGGTATTCACGCCGTGATCGCTATGCCAATCCTGGTTCTGCGGCATTGCTGCAATCCACCGAAGTTAAGATAAAATACATGCTGTAACTGCTTGATTTAATTAAGTTTATTTTTCTG
>NZ_JARGEN010000017.1:104274-114587 GCF_029211125.1 Curvibacter soli | reverse complement strand
GTTGAATCTATTGGCAGGTCGGGGCGGAAAATCCGGAATTTTGGCAAAAAGGTGTCGAACTTGTGGTTCAGCGCCGCCATGATCGACGTGCTGGAGGAATTCCGCCCGCCCGTGGTGAGCTTCCATTTCGGCCTGCCCGCGCCCGCGCTGCTGGCGCGCCTGCGCGGCTGGGGCGCCAAGGTGCTGTCGAGCGCCACCACGGTCGAGGAGGCGCTGTGGCTGGAGCGGCACGGCGCCGACGCCATCATCGCCCAGGGCCTGGAGGCCGGCGGGCACCGGGGCTTCTTCCTCACGCGCGACCTGACGACCCAGATGGGCACCTTCGCGCTGCTGCCGCAGATCGTGCGCGCGGTGCGCGTGCCTGTCATCGCCGCGGGCGGCATCGTGGACGCCCAGGGCGTGGCGGCGGCCTTCGCCCTGGGCGCAGCGGGCGTGCAGGCCGGCACCGCCTACCTGCTGTGCCCCGAGGCCACCACCAGTGCCATCCACCGCGCCGCGCTGCAGCAAGGCGACACCGCGCGCCACACGGCGCTGACCACGCTGTTCACAGGCGGCCCGGCGCGCGGCATCGTGAACCGCGCCATGCGCGAACTGGGCGCGCTGGACAACGCCGCACCGGCCTTCCCGCTCGCCACCGCCGCCATCGCGCCGCTGCGCACGGCGGCGGAGAAAGCAGGCAGCGGAGATTTCTCGCCGCTGTGGAGCGGGCAGAACGCGAGCGGCTGCCGGGCGGTGCCGGCGGCTGAAGTGACGCGGGAACTGGCGGCAGGCCTGCCTGCAAAGCGGTAGCGACCGATCCTAGTGCAGTGTTCGATGCTTGGCGGCACCAATAAAAGCGATGCGTTTTGGCGCAGGGCAAGGCGCAAACCACAGCGATAGCCGTCGCTATCGCGAGGATTTGCAACGCCGCCATGCGGCAAAAGGCGCGGTTTTATGGGCTGCTTGGCGTTGAACACTGCACTAGAAACGCAATACCTGCGCCACCGGCATTACATTATCTTGGCGGCCCGGCCTTCGGTTTCACCGGAAACCCGCCAGGGTGCGGGTGAGATTTTTGTGACCGGTGCAAATCAGGCCGCACTGCCCTTGGGATTGGGGCCATATGCGTTATCTCCTGCCGCGCTGTCTTGCACCGTGAAGACAAGCAGGACGATGGCGCCGACCAGCGGAACGAATGCGATCAGCAGCCACCAGCCGCTGCGTCCGGTATCGTGGAGTCGGCGCACGGTGACGGCCAGCGAGGGAATGAACAGCGCGAGCGTCAAGAGGCCCCCCAGCAGGCCCAGGCCCGCGTCGGCGCTGAACGAACCCGTGAGGCCGTCGATGATGGACAGCACGACGAAGATAATGAGATAGAAAAGAACGAAATACCAATATTCGGCGCGTTGCGCGCGGCCCGAGAAAGTGGCGTACTTTTTCAAGGCGACCAGAAACCAATTCATGCTTTCCCCCGGTTTGTTGATTTATGCCCCATATATGCTTATGCGGCTGGCAATGCTTATCTGACGTCGGTCGAACAAATAGGCGAGCCATCATATCGACGGCGCCCATTCGGCACAAGACTGACTGACTGAACTGAACTGAACGAACGGCAAATCGGACGACCAGGGCCGGCGCGCGGTGCGCAGCCCTGCCGGGCGGCGCGGCGCTTATTGCGGCAGCAGTTCCAGCGCCCGGATGTAGGCCGGCTGCAGCATCAGTTCGTCCCACGGCAGCGGCGGGGTCTGCGGCAGCAGCGCCAGGCGGCGCGATTCGCTGTCGGGGCTGGGCCGCCACTGGCCCGCGGCCTGGGCGGCGGCCAGGCCGTCGATCAGGGCATCGACCGCGCGGCCTTCGCCCACGCTCTGGTTGCACAGCAGCGCCAAGTCGCAGCCCGCCTGCAGTGCGGCCACGGCGGCCTGGGTGTGGCTGATGGGCCGGCCGTCGAGCCGGCGCGCGCCTTCCATGCTGAGGTCGTCGCTGAAGATGGCGCCGCCGAAACCCAGTTGGCCGCGCAGGATGTCTTGCAGCCAGCGCGCGGAGAAGCCCGCGGGGCGGCTGTCTACCCGCGGGTAGATGACGTGCGCGGGCATCACGCTGGCGAGGGTGCTGCCCAGCCAGCCGTAGGGCGCGGCGTCGGCGGACAGGATGGCTTGCAGGCCGCGCCGGTCCACGGGCACGTCGGTGTGCGAATCGGCGGCGACGAAGCCGTGGCCGGGGAAGTGCTTGCCGCAGTTGGCCATGCCGGCCTGCAGCAGGCCGTGCATGAGGCTCTTGGCCAGCAACGTCGCCACGCGCGGATCCTGGTGGAAGGCGCGGTCGCCGATGACACCTGAAGGGCCCCAGTCGAGGTCGAGCACGGGGGCGAAGCTGAAATCCACGCCGCAGGCGCGCAGTTCGCTGCCCAGCACGTAGCCCGCCGCCGTGGCGGCGTTGCTGGCGGCCATGGCGCCTGCGCCGGGGCCGGCCCGGCCGTCGCGCATCCACAGTTCGCCGAAGGCGCGCATGGGCGGCAGGTGGGTGAAGCCGTCGGTGCGGAAGCGCTGCACGCGTCCGCCCTCGTGGTCCACACAGATGAGCAGGTCGGCGCGCACGGCCTTGATGGCGGCGGCCAGCGCCAGCAATTGCGCGCGGCTCTGCCAATTGCGCGCGAACAGGATGATGCCGCCCACCAGTGGGTGGGCCAGGCGGCGGCGGTCGGCGGCGGTCAGGGCCGTACCGGCCACGTCGATGATGAGGGGGGCGTGGGGTGTCGTCGTCATGGGGTGGGGAGGCACTCCACCACCACGAAGGCGGCGGCGTAGTCGGTTTCGTCGGTCACGCTCATGTGCGCGGTCAGGCGCCGGGCTTCGAACCAGTCCTGGAGCGCGCCGTGCAGCACGATGGCGGGCGCGCCGCCGGGCTGGTTGGCGATTTCGCAGGCGCGCCAGGTCATGGGCATGACCATGCCGAGGCCGATGGCCTTGCTGAACGCCTCCTTGGCCGAGAAGCGCGTGGCGAGGTAGCGCACGCCGCGCTCGGGCCAGCGCTGGCTGCGCGCGTGCCAGGTGGCGAGTTCGCCGTCGGCCAGGATCTTCCGGGCGAAGCGTTCGCCGTGGCGCTGCAGGCTGGCGCGCACGCGGCGCACGTCGCAGATGTCGGTGCCTATGCCGTAGATCATGGGCGTCGGAATGGCATCAGGCGCCCACCCCACCTGCGGCAGAAGCTACTATTTTCATAGCAAATGCACGGCATCGATGCAGCGCAGGTAGTCTTTCACCGCAGCCTCGTAGCCCAGTTCCAGCGCGTCGGCGATCAGCGCGTGGCCGATGGAGACTTCGAGCACGCCGGGCACGGCGCGCAGGAAGTCCGCGAGGTTGTCGCGGTTCAGGTCGTGTCCCGCGTTCACGCCCAGGCCGCTGTCCTGCGCGGCGCGCGCCGCGGCGGTGAAGCGGGCCAGCACCTCGGGCTGCCCGGGCCGGCCCCAGGCGGCGGCGTAGGGCTCGGTGTACAGCTCCACGCGGTCGGCGCCCAGGGCGCGGGCGGCGGGCATGGCGTCGGGATCGGCATCCATGAACAGGCTCACGCGCACGCCGAGCGCATGGCATTCGGCCACCAGCGGCGCCAGGCGCGCGGCATCGGCGGCCAGGTTCCAGCCGTGGTCGCTGGTGAACTGGCCCTCGCCGTCGGGCACGAAGGTGGCCTGCTGCGGACGCACGGCGCGCACGAAGTCCATGAGGTTGTGGAAGGGATTGCCCTCGATGTTGAATTCGCGCCCGGGCCAGGCCTGCAGCAGGTCGGCGATCTCGTACACGTCGTCGGCACGGATGTGGCGCGCATCGGGGCGCGGGTGCACGGTGATGCCGGCGGCGCCGGCCTGCAGGCACAGCGCGGCAGCGCGCGTGACGCTCGGGATGCCCAGGTGCCGCGTGTTGCGCAGCAGCGCGACCTTGTTGACGTTGGCGGAGAGCGCGGTACGGGCGGGGAAGGCGGGTGGTGTCATGGCAGCAGGCCCTGGATATCCATCATGAACTGGCGGGTGCGCAGCATGGACGCTCCGCAATGGTAGTGCAGCAGCGTGCGTAGCTGCGGCTTGAGGTCGGCCACGAACGGGGCGCAGGCGCGCAGCACGGCGCTGAAGCCGGCTTCGCCGCTGCCGTCGAGGGCCGCCTGCAGCGCCTGCCACTGCGGGCCGGCCAGGCTGCGTTCGCCGGATGCGGCTTCGCGCAGGCCGCCTTCGGGCACGAGCACGTAGCGGCCCAGGGTCGCCAGGCCGCCCTGCGTGAGGGTCTGCGCGTCCAGGCTGGGCAGCAGGCCCACCTCGCGCAGCAGCAGCAGCTCGAACGCGCGCAGCACGGATTCGAGCGCGTCGCCGCGCGTGCCGCCGCCGGCCAGCACGCGCACCACGCCGGCATAGGCGTCGAACAGCGGGATGTGCGGGTCGTCGCGCGCCAGCAGGCGCAGCAGCAGTTCGTTGAGGTAGGTGCCGGCCAGCAGCGCCTCGCCCGCGGGCATGACGTGGCCGCCCACCCATTCGGCGCCCTTGAGGGCGTGGATCTCCGCGTTCTCCCCGGCCACGCCGTAGGCGACGCGCAGCGGCTGCAGCGGCAGCAGCACGGGCCGGAAGTTGGAGGTGGGCCGCTTGGCCCCCTTGGCCACCGCGGCCACGCGGCCGTGGCGGCGCGTGAACAGCTCCAGGATCAGGCTGGACTCGCTCCAGTCGTAGCGGTGCAGCACGTAGGCGGGTTCGTCGGAGATGCGACGGGCGGGCATGAAAGCTATTTTTACGATAGCAGCCTGCGCTTGCCAGGGCATGCGCTGGAGGCGGATTGTTTTGGTATCAAGCCGCCAGCGCACTGGCCCAGCGGCATGCCCTCGGAAAGCCGCGGTGCAGGCCACGCCAGCGGACGCCGCGGAACGGGCTTGGCCCAGCCACTGGCGTCGCTTCCCTGGGGGGAAGGCGGCGCCGGCGACTCGGGGGGCTGTCATTCATACCCGAAGGAGCGCACGCGCGCCTCGTCGTCGGCCCAGCCCGAGCGCACCTTGACCCAGAGTTCGAGGAACACCTTGGCGCCCATGAGCTTTTCCAGCTCCTGCCGGGCCTCGGTGCCGATGCGCTTCAGGCGCTCGCCGCCCTCGCCGATCACCATGGCCTTGTGGCCGTCGCGCTCGACCACGATGGTGGCGCTGATGCGCAGCATGCGGCCATGGGTCTTGCTGGGCTCCTCGTCGAACTTGTCGATGACGACGGTGGAGGTGTAGGGCAACTCGTCGCCGGTGAAGCGGAACAGCTTCTCGCGCACGGTTTCGCTGGCCAGGAACTTCTCGCTGCGGTCGGTCAGCTCGTCCTCGGCATACCACCAGGGCTGCGCGGGCAGGTACTTGGCGCAGATGCCAAACAGGCGCTCGATGTCGCCCTTGTTCTTGGCCGACATGGGCACGAACTCGGCGAACGGATGGCGCTGCTGCATGTCGCGCAGCCAGGGGGCGATCTCGGCGCGGCGGTGCACGGCGTCGAGCTTGTTGGCGATCAGCAGCACCGGAATGTCGGGGCCCAGCAGCGACAGCACCTTGGCGTCGGCCAGTGTGAAGCTGCCGGCCTCGACCACGAACAGGATCAGGTCCACGTCGCCGATGGCGCCGAGCACGGTCTTGTTGAGCGACTTGTTGAGCGCCGTGCTGTGCTTGGTCTGGAAGCCGGGGGTGTCGACGAACACGAACTGCGTCTGCTCGCGCGTGCGGATGCCGGTGATGCGGTGGCGCGTGGTCTGCGCCTTGCGCGAGGTGATGCTGATCTTCTGCCCCACGAGCGCGTTCATCAGCGTGGACTTGCCCACGTTGGGCTTGCCCACGATGGCGATCAGGCCGCAGTGCTGTTGCAAGCCATTTTGGCCTGCAGCGCCCGTATCTCCTGCGGTAGCAGCTACTGAATTTGTAGCATCGTTGTTCATAGGTTCCTGGCTTTCAGTGTGGCGAGCATGGCGGCGGCGGCGGCCTGTTCGCCCGCGCGGCGCGAGCCGCCGATGCCGCGCTCGGCCAGGCCCAACTCGGCGATCTCGCATTCCACGTCGAAGGTCTGCCGGTGCGCGGCGCCCAGCGTGCCCACCACGCGGTAGAGCGGCAGGTGCATTTTGCGGCCCTGCAGCCACTCCTGCAACGCGGTCTTGGCGTCCTTGGAGACGGCCTGCATGTGCGGGTTCACGTCCACCTTCTCGTACAGGTGCAGTACCAGTGCGCACGCAGCATCGAATCCGGCGTCGAGGTACACGGCGCCGATCAGCGCCTCCACCGCGTCGGCCAGGATGGAGGGGCGCTTGTGGCCGCCGGACTTGGATTCGCCTTCGCCCAGGCGCAGCACCTCGGGCAGCTTCAGGTCCAGGGCGATGCCGTGCAGCGTGTCCTGCTTGACGAGGTTGGCGCGCACGCGCGAAAGGTCGCCCTCGGGCATGCCGGCCAGCCGGTCGTAGAGCAGGCCCGAGATGGCCAGGCTCAATACGGAGTCGCCGAGGAATTCGAGCCGTTCGTTGTGGTCCGCCGCGAAGCTGCGGTGCGTGACGGCGCGCTGCAGCAGGCGCGCATCGGAAAAGCGGTGCCGCAGCCGCTGCTGCAGCGCGAGTAGCGAAGGGTCCACGGGCGCTTCAGTGCCATTGCCGGGACGCCGGCATCAGTTGGACTTGCCTTCGAACTTGAAGGTCAGGTAGGCCGGACCTACCAGCGCGATCTCGCGCTGGTAGGCGAACGACACCACGACCTTGTCGCCCTCCTTGGTGACTTCGAGGTTCTTGCCACTGATCGAGCTGATGTCGTCGATGGCGGCGGCCCGGTCGAAATCGGCGCGCACGTCGGCGACCGTGGAGCCTTCGCTCGCGGCCTTCGCGACAGCTTTGCGGATCGCCTGGAATTCCAGGAATATAGGTATCGCCTGGCTGCCTACGGCGACCACGCTGACGATGATCACGCCCAGCAGCACCAGGCCGAAGAAGGACAGCCCGCGCTGGCGCGTGCGGCTGGCGCAACGCTGCAGTTTCCTCATACCCGAATCCCTCGCGAAAGTAGTCATGGCGAACCCCTGTTGGTAGGTCAGTTGAACGAACCGATGCGCTTGAGGGGGCTGCTGAAGTTCATCCATATGAAAAAGGCGCGGCCCACGATGTTCTGGTCCGGCACGAAGCCCCAGTAGCGCGAGTCGAGCGAATTATCACGGTTGTCGCCCATCATGAAGTACTGGCCCTCGGGCACCTTGCAGGTCACGCCTTCGATGGTGTAGCTGCAGTTCTTGCGCATCGGAAAGTCGCTGGCGCCCTGCACGAAGGCAGGCACGTCGTCGTTGTTGAGGATGCGGTGGCGCACGCCGTTCAGATCCTCGTCGAACTGCTTGAAATAGCGCATCGCGTCCTCGTCGAAGAATTCGGGCGCGGCGACCTTGGGGACGGGCTGGCCGTTGATGATCAGGCGCTTGTTCAGGTAGGCCACCTCGTCGCCGGGAATGCCGACCACGCGCTTGATGTAGTCCATGCTGGGCTGCGGCGGGTAGCGGAACACCACCACATCGCCGCGCGCCAGCGGCTTGCCTTGGGTGATCTTGGTATTGAGTACCGGCAGGCGGATGCCGTAGGTGAACTTGTTCACCAGAATCAGGTCGCCCACCAGCAGCGTGGGGATCATCGAGCCCGAGGGGATCTTGAACGGCTCGAACAGGAACGAGCGCAGCAGGAACACGACGGCGATCACGGGGAAGAGGCCCGCCGTCCAGTCCAGCCACCAGGGCTGCATGAGGATGCGGCCCTTGGCCTCCTGCACGTCGCCGCCGTCGACTTTCTGGATGCCCATGCGGTCGAGTTCGGCGCGACGCTGGGCCGTGGCATCCTCGACCGCCTGCGCGGCGCGGCGCCGGCGCGGCAGGAAGTAGAAGCGCTCGGCCAGCCAGTACGCGCCGGTGACCACGGTGGCCAGGAGCAGCAGCAGCGCGAAGTTGCCTTCGATGGCGCCCAGGTACCAGGCACCGATGTAGCCGGCGAAGGCCGCCAGCACGAGAGAGGTGAGGATTTGCATTCGTTCTTTTTCAGTCTTCCACTTGCAGGATGGCGAGGAAGGCTTCTTGCGGCACTTCGACCGAGCCGATCTGCTTCATGCGTTTCTTGCCAGCTTTTTGTTTTTCGAGGAGCTTGCGTTTGCGGGTGATGTCGCCGCCGTAGCATTTTGCCAGCACGTTCTTGCGCAGCGCCTTGATGGTCTCGCGCGCGATGATGTTGGCGCCGATGGCCGCCTGGATGGCCACGTCGAACATCTGGCGGCTGATGATCTCGCGCATCTTGGCCACCACGGCGCGGCCGCGGTACTGGCTCTGGCTGCGGTGGACGATGATGGAAAGTGCGTCGACCTTCTCGCCGTTGAGCAGGATGTCGACCTTCACCACGTCCGACGCCCGGTATTCCTTGAACGCGTAGTCCATGCTGGCGTAGCCGCGACTGACACTCTTGAGCTTGTCGAAGAAGTCCAGCACGATCTCGCCGAGCGGCATGTCGTAGGTCAGCATGACCTGGCGGCCATGGTAGGCCATGTTGACCTGCACGCCGCGCTTCTGGTTGGCCAGCGTCATGACCGCGCCCACGTAGTCCTGCGGCATATACAGGTGCACGGTGACGATGGGCTCGCGGATCTCCTGGAGCCGGCCCTGGTCGGGCATCTTGGACGGATTCTCGACCATGATGACTTCGCCGTCGCCCTGCACCACCTGGTACACCACGCTCGGCGCGGTGGTGATCAGGTCTTGGTCAAATTCTCGCTCGAGGCGCTCCTGCACGATCTCCATGTGCAGCAGCCCCAGGAAGCCGCAGCGAAAGCCGAAGCCCAGCGCCTGCGACACCTCCGGCTCGTAGTGCAGCGCGGCGTCGTTGAGCTTGAGTTTCTCCAGTGCATCGCGCAGCGCGTCGTACTCGCTCGCCTCGGTCGGATACAGGCCCGCGAACACCTGCGGCTGCACTTCCTTGAAGCCCGGCAGCGCCGTCTCGGCGGGGCCCAGGTTGTTGGGCAGCTTCTTCTCCAGCGTGATGGTGTCGCCCACCTTGGCCGCCTGCAGTTCCTTGATGCCGGCGATCACGTAGCCCACTTGGCCGGCCGCGAGCAGGTCGCGCGGCTGGTTGGCCGGCGTGAAGACGCCCAGGGTATCGGCGTTGTAGACCGCACCGGTGGCCATCATCTTGATGCGCTCGCCCTTGAGCAGGCGGCCATCGACCACGCGCACCAGCATCACCACGCCGACGTAGCTGTCGAACCAACTGTCGATGATCATCGCGCGCAGCGGCGCGTCGGGCTTGCCGCGCGGCGCGGGGATCTTCGCCACGATGGCTTCGAGAATCTCGTCGATGCCCATGCCGGTCTTGGCCGAACAGGGAATCGCCTCGCTGGCGTCGATGCCGATCACGTCCTCGATCTCGGCCTTGGCGTTGTCGGGATCGGCCTGCGGCAGGTCCATCTTGTTGAGCACGGGCAGCACCTCGACGCCCAGGTCCAGCGCGGTGTAGCAATTGGCTACGGTCTGCGCTTCCACGCCCTGCGACGCATCGACCACGAGCAGCGCGCCTTCGCATGCGCAGAGCGAGCGCGACACCTCATAAGAGAAGTCCACGTGGCCCGGCGTATCGATCAGATTAAGGTTGTAGACCTGTCCGTCACGGGCCTTGTACTGCAGCGCCGCGGTCTGCGCCTTGATGGTTATCCCACGCTCTTTCTCGATGTCCATCGAGTCGAGAACCTGCGCTTCCATCTCGCGGTCCTCAAGGCCGCCACAGCGCTGGATCAGGCGGTCGGCCAGGGTCGATTTGCCGTGGTCGATGTGCGCGATGATGGAAAAGTTTCTGATGTGGTTCATCAATGGGAAGCTACAAGTGATTGAATTGAAACGGCGCGCACAAGAAAAAAGGGCGCGTCGAGTGGTGACGCGCCCTGAACCAACAATCTATGGCAACTGCGATAGTTGGAGCTTCATTGTAGGCAAAAAGCCCGGCGCGTACACCCCGCGACACAGCTCCCCGGGCACGTTGCAGCACAGCAACAAGAAAGTTATAAACAATTTATTCACAATCGGCGTGAATAGTTTTCTGGACAACTTGTGGGCGATCTGTGGAGCAACTGTGCATCAGTCCAGCCCATCTCGCATGGTGGTGCCGGGAGCGTCCGATATGTTGCCGGGGCATGGTAACAGTACCGGATTCTAGCGAGATTCGGCATGAAGACTGGCCAGAAGTTAGTGCATACATCTATTTTATTCATGCCCAACCTGACCGCCAGGGCCGGATTTTTTTCATTCCGCCCCTGCGCCAGCCGTCCCAATGGCCCCAAAACCGACTGAGGGT
>NZ_JARGEN010000017.1:0-104180 GCF_029211125.1 Curvibacter soli | reverse complement strand
CTTGGTCTTGTCGATGCGCGCAAGCACCGCCTCGAACTCCTTGACGTTGGAGACCGTGGTGTTGGCGATGGCCACGATCACGTCGCCTTCGCGCAGGCCCGCGCGGGCAGCGGCATCGACCGCGCTGTCGACCACCACGCCGCCGCGCAGCCTGAGCTCCTTGCGCTGGTCTTCGGTCAGCGCGGTCACGACCAACCCCAATTGCTCTCCGGCAGAGGATACGGCGGGCTTCTCCCCCTTGCCGGCATCGGCCTTGACGGGCTGGTCGGGCTCCATCTCTGCCACGCTGATGGACAGGTCGCGCGAGGCACCGCGCCGGAACACGGTGATGGTGCTCTTCGTGCCCGGCTTGGTGTTGCCGACCAGGCGCGGCAGGTCGGCGGTCTTCTCGATGGGCTTGCCGTCGAACTTCGTGATCACGTCGCCCGCTTCTATGCCCGCCTTCTCGGCGGGCGACCCCGCTTCGACGCTGCGCACGAGCGCACCCTGGGACTTGCCGAGGCCGATGGACTCGGCGATGTCCTTGCCCACTTGCTCGATCTGCACGCCAATGCGCCCGCGCGATACGCGCCCACTGGTGCGCAACTGCTCGCTGACGCGGATGGCCTCGTCGATCGGGATGGCGAACGAGATGCCCATGTAGCCGCCCGAGCGCGAATAGATCTGGCTGTTGATTCCCACCACTTCGCCGCGCATGTTGATCAGCGGGCCGCCCGAGTTGCCGGGGTTGATCGCTACGTCGGTCTGGATCAGCGGCAGGAAATCCCCTGTGTCGCGCTGCTTGGCGCTGACGATGCCCGCCGTCACGCTGTTTTCCAGGCCGAACGGCGAGCCGATGGCCATGACCCATTCGCCGGCCTTCAGCCGCCCCACATCCCCAATCTTCACGGCGGGCAGGCCGGTGGCGTCGATCTTCACCACGGCCACATCGGAACGCTTGTCCGCGCCCATGATGCGTGCCTTGAACTCGCGCTTGTCGGTAAGCGTGACGATGACCTCGGTGGCGTCCTCGACCACATGGGCATTGGTCATGACGAAACCATCGGAGGTGAGAATGAAGCCCGAACCCACGCCGCGCGGCTGGGCCTCCTCGCCGCCCTGCCGGGGCCGCTGCTGAGGCGGGACATTGGGAACAGGTATGCCGAAGCGGCGCAGGAAGTCCTGCATTTCCTCGTCCATGCCGTTGGCGCCGCCGCGCGCCGGGACTTTCTCGGTGGTGCGGATGTTCACCACCGAAGGGCCGACCTGCTCGACCAGGTCGGTGAAATCGGGCAGTGCCCGCAACGCCGCAGCCGGTTGGGCGTGGGCCGCCTCCAGAGGCATGAGCGATGCGCCAATGCCCACGACCGCCATGCCCAGCAGCGCACCGGCGGGCAGCGTCTTCCAATCGATCTTCACCATCATCGACCTTTCAACTCCAAAGAAAAAAACGGGACGGGCGGCAGGCGCAAAAACATTGCCCGCGGGCAAAACACGCCTGCGCACCCTATTTCGCCACGCGCTCCAGGCTGCCGGCGAAAGCCTTCAGCGTCTGCATCGGCACCTCGCCCACGGCCGTCAGCCACCAATCGTCCGCCACCCGCTGCATCAGCGTGCGCGTAGCGCCCATGACGAGCTCGATGGCCTGTGCGTTGCGCTGCGCATCGTAGGGCGCCACGAACAGCGAAACGGTCGCCAGCCCGTCGGAGAATATCCACTGCATGGTCCGCTCGCCGACGCCCCCCGCCGGAAAAGGGCGGCGGTAGCAGCTCATGGCGCGGAAGCCCGGCACCGGCGCCTTGAGCTGCCAGCCCTCTGCAGCGGCCGTGGTCTTGGCGAGATCGGGCCTCTCCACCTTGTAACCCGCCCTGTTGCCCATCATGCGCGAGAGCTTGTCCATGCGCACGGGCGCGTCGATCTCCAGTTCGGAGAACGCAACCTGTTCGAGCACCCGGCCATCGGTGTCCAGCGTCTGCAGTTGCATGGCCAGGCCCGTGCGCTTCTCGCTCCAGATCCTGTAGCCGAAGCGCAGGCCGTCGCGGGGCTTGAGCACGACCACATCCGCATCGAAGCCCGCCACGCGCTCCGTACCCACATGGCGCGCGGCATAGAACTCCGGAATCGCGGAGTCGGGCGCCTGCAGCAGGTTGGGAAAGAGCCCCAGCGATTCGCGCTGTTCGACCCGCGCGAGCTTGAGGTCGGGCAGGAAGGTGATGACATGGTCGTTGTGCCGGAAGGTGGAGCGCGGCGTGCCGGTCAGCGCCTCCACGCGCTCCAACTGCTGCGCGCCGTCGCAGGCATGCCAGATGCGCGAGCTCGACATGCCGCCCGCGGCCGACAGCACCACGAAAGTGCCCACATAGCTCCGCTGGCGCGAGGCTTCGTGGATGCGCATCAGCCACTGGCTGACATCGCGCTCGCCCGCAGCCGCGGATGGCTGCGTCGCAAGCGGCGCGCCCGCCCAGGCAGGCGCGCACAGCGCCACGGCCAGCGCGCAGCAGATGCGGGAGAAGAACAGACTTGGCACCATCGGCATCAATTCACGCACGGCCCCGCACGGGCCTCAGCGGGCAGGCCCCTCGAAAGTAGCGTTGCGCATGAAGCCCGCCGGCATCTGCAGGGCGGATGCACCGCCGAACTGCTTGTGCGCGGCCAGCAGTTCGTCTAGGCGCGGATCGCGGATCATGACCTGCTCGGCGGCAGCGGTGCCGCCGCTTTGCGCCACCGCCACGGGTGCATGGGGCGGTGCCGCCACGGCCATATGCGATGCCGATGCCGCCTGCATCTCCAGGCTCGACCCGGCGGCATTCCAGCCCACCGCCGCCACGGCGGCAATGCAGGCGCATGCGGCCACGGCCTTCCAGCCCCAGGCGGATGCATTCGCGGCCGCGCGCGCGGGCAGTTGCGGCGGCACGGCATCGGGCGCCACGGCATCCCTCACTTGCGGGCGGGCAACCGGCGGCTCCCGCCGCAGCCGCTGCTGCAGCCGGGCCAGGAATGCATCGGGCGCGCAGCCATGCGCCAGATCGTCCGACCTCAGCACATCGCCCACCAGGTGGTAGGCATGCCAGGCGGCCCTTGCCTCGGCATCCGAAGACAGCAGTTCGAGCGCCAGCGCGAACGCTTCGCCATGCAGTTGCCCATCGGC
The DNA here is from genome assembly GCF_029211125.1 of Curvibacter soli. Taxonomy (GTDB): domain Bacteria; phylum Pseudomonadota; class Gammaproteobacteria; order Burkholderiales; family Burkholderiaceae_C; genus Curvibacter_A; species Curvibacter_A soli. Next base: position 101,053 of record NZ_JARGEN010000017.1, on the reverse strand, counting down.
GAGGGCCGATACCTGTTCATGCTTGTCGAATTTTTCCGTCGTCATGGCGTCACCTGCTACCGCGTTCGTTCATTACCAACGTTTGCCCGACTGGTTTTCCAGCAGGGGCTTGACCCGGGCGGAGATGGCCTCGCGCGCGCGGAAGATGCGCGAGCGGACCGTGCCGATGGGGCAGTTCATCGCCTCCGCGATTTCCTCGTAGCTCAGCCCTTCGATCTCGCGCAGCGTGACCGCCTGCCGCAAATCCTCGGGCAGCGCCTCCATGGCCGCATTGACCGTGGCGGCGATTTCCTGCGCCGCCAGTATCGTCTCGGGGGTTTCGTCGCTGGTTAGTTCGTTTCCCCCCATGGAAGTTTCATCGTCCTCGTCGCCGCTGCCGCGCAGTGCGCTTTCGGTGATGACCGGGTTGCGCTTGAGGTCGACCAGGGCTTTCTTGGCCGTGTTGACGGCGATCCGGTACAGCCAGGTATAGAACTGCGCCTCGCCGCGGAATTGGTGCAGCGCACGGTAGGCGCGGATGAAGGTCTCCTGGGCGATGTCCTCGACCAGGTCGACGTCGCGCACCATGCGCCCGATCAACCGCTCGATGCGGCGCTGGTACTTCACCACCAGCAGCTCGAAGGCCCGCTGGTCGCCCGCGACGGTGCGCTCGACCAGCAGCAGATCGCTGTCGGATGCACTGGCGGGCGTGGGGGATGGTTTCGCGGGCGTCATGGTGGTGTGGAGACGACCCGGTCCATCGGCTCCCTGTCCTGGTGCGCGGCATTCGGGGCCGCGCCCATTCTGGCGCGCGAATATACCGCACGCCGCAGCATATCCCAGCGCTCGGGACAGGCGCGGCGTTCCAGCCACAGCCACAATACCGGCCCCCGCCCATCGCGCAGCGACACGAGCAGGGCCCGCTGGAAATCCAGGTGCACGCCGAGCGCCACGTCCTGGCGCGGCGGTGCGCCCGCCCACTGCCACGCCATGCCGTCCCACGACAGTTCACCGCTCGCCGCACTGCGCATGGCATGGCCGCCCCAGCAGCAGGCGGCCACCCATGCCAGGGCCGTCACGCCCTGGCGCCAATCCACGACGGCAGCCACGATGCACCAGGCTGCCAGCACGCAAGCGCCCAGCGCCGCGAACACCGCATGGGCGGCGCCCGCCAGGCGCGAACCGCCTACCGGGTAGTGGACCGGCGGCGCGTTATGCGAAAGAAGGGAAGCAGGCAAGCGACGCGGCCCGGATGGGAGCCTCGTCAGGCCAGGCGCTTGAACACCAGCGTGCCGTTGGTGCCGCCGAAGCCGAAGTTGTTCTTGACCGCCACGTCGATCTTCAGGTCGCGCGCCTCATTGGCGCAGTAGTCCAGGTCGCACGCCGGATCCTGGTTGAAGATATTGATGGTGGGCGGGCTCTTCTGCCGGTACACGGCCAGCGTGGTAAACACGCTTTCGATGCCGCCGGCGCCGCCAAGCAGGTGGCCTGTCATCGACTTCGTGGAATTGACGACCGCCTTGCGGGCATGGTCGCCCATTACCGCCTTGATGGCATTGGTCTCGTTGAGGTCGCCCAGTTGCGTGGACGTGCCATGGGCGTTGAGGTAATCGACCTCGTCAGCGTTCACGCGGGCATCGCGCAGCGCCATGACCATGGAGCGGCGCGGGCCATCCACGTCGGGCGCGGTGACGTGGTAGGCATCGCCGCTCAGCCCGAAACCCGCGATCTCGGCATAGATGCGGGCACCGCGCGCCTTGGCGTGCTCGTATTCCTCCAGCACCAGCACACCGGCGCCCTCGCCGAGCACGAAGCCGTCGCGGTCCTTGTCCCACGGGCGCGACGCAGTCTTGGGATCGTCGTTGCGCGTGGACAGCGCGCGCGCCGCCGCGAAGCCGCCGACGCCCAGCGGCGAAACCGTGGACTCGGCGCCGCCCGCGACCATCACGTCGCAGTCGCCGTGCTCGATCATGCGCGCCGACAGGCCGATGGCGTGCAGGCCCGTGGTGCAGGCCGTCGCCACGGCGATGTTGGGGCCCTTGAAGCCAAAGCGTATGGAAACGTGGCCCGAGATCATGTTGATGATCGAGGCCGGAACGAAGAAAGGCGAGATACGCCGCGGACCGCGGCTGGTGTAGTCGGCGTGGGTGGCCTCGATCATCGGCAGGCCGCCGATGCCCGACCCGATGTTGCAGCCGATGCGCGTGGCCTGCTCTTCGCCCAGCGCGTCACCCGTAGGCAGGCCGCTGTCGGCCACGGCCTGGCAGGCCGCCGCATAGCCCAGGTGGATGAAGCGGTCCATGTGACGCGCTTCCTTCTCGGGCAGGTAGTCGGTGACGTTGAAGCCCTTGACCTCGCCGGCGAACTTGCACGCGAAACTGCTGGCATCGAACTGGGTGATGAAGTCGATGCCGGAATTCCCGGCGACCAGGTTGGCCCAGGCATCGGCAACCGTGTTCCCCACGGGGCTGATACAACCCAGGCCGGTCACGACGACACGGCGACGGCTCATGCGCGAATACCTTTACGTATCTCTTGGCGAACGGCGGGAGGCCGCTCAGGCTTTTTGGTGGGTGTTGGCGTAGTCGATGGCGTTCTGCACCGTGGTGATCTTTTCGGCATCCTCGTCGGGAATCTCGATGCCGAATTCATCCTCCAGCGCCATCACCAGTTCGACCGTGTCGAGCGAGTCGGCGCCAAGGTCGGCCACGAAGGCCTTTTCATTGGTGACCTGGGACTCTTCCACGCCGAGCTGCTCGGCGATGATTTTTTTGACACGTGCTTCGATATCGCTCATGGTTTCCCTCTGGGGGTTGAAAATGAATCCGCGATTTTAGCCGGCCCGGGTGACATTCCCCCAGCCAGCCGCCGGGCGGATGAACCGGCATGATCCTGCGGCCTATTCACACGTACATCACATGTACATGCCGCCATTGACGTGCAACTGCTGGCCCGTGATGTAGCCCGCCTGCGGCGAGGCCAGAAAAGCCACCGCGTGCGCGATGTCGGCGGGCTTGCCCAGGTGGCCCAGGGCGATCTGGCCCAGCAGGGCCTTCTGCTGTGCTTCGGGCAGGCTGGCGGTCATGTCGGTTTCGATGAAGCCCGGCGCCACGCAGTTCACCGTGATGTTGCGGCTGCCGAGTTCGCGCGCCAGGGACCGGGTCATGCCGGCCACGCCGGCCTTGGCCGCGGCATAGTTGGCCTGCCCCGGATTGCCCGCGGCGCCCACCACGCTGGTGATGCTGATGATGCGGCCGTAGCGCTGCTTCATCATGGGCCGCATGACGGCGCGCGCCAACCGGAAAACGGCCTTGAGATTGGTGTCGAGCACCGCGTCCCAGTCCTCGTCCTTGAGCCGCATGGCGAGGTTGTCGCGGGTGATGCCGGCGTTGTTGACCAGCACCTGGATGCCGCCGTGCTCCTTGACGATCTGGTCGACCAATGCGTCCGCAGCCTGGGCATCGTTCACATCCAGCCGCACGCCCCGGCTGGCGGCCGATACGGCGGCCAGCGTCTGCCCGATGCGGGCCGCGCCGTCGTCGGTAGTGGCGGTGCCGATGACGGTGAAACCGCGCTGGGCCAGTTCATGCGCGATGGCCGCGCCGATGCCGCGCGAGGCGCCGGTGACCAGCGCCACCTGCGGCGGCTTGTTGTCGCTCATTGGGGAACCTCCGTGCTGCGCACTGCTGTCTTGGGACGATCCGGCGCTGCGCTCATGCAAGCAGCTCCTTGGTCTCGGCGAGGCTCGCCGGATCGTACACCGCGCCGCCCACGATGGCGGCGTCGATGCGCTTGGCCATGCCCGCCAGCACCTTGCCCGGGCCGCATTCGATGATGTGGCCCAGCCCGCGCGCCTTGAGCGCCTGCACGCACTCCACCCAGCGCACCGGGCCGAAGGCCTGGCGGTACAGGGCATCGCGGATGCGACCGGCATCGGTTTCCACGGCCACGTCGATGTTGTTGACGACGGCAATGGCCGGAGCGGCGAATTCCGTGTCGGCCAACCGGGCGCGCAGCCGAACGGCTGCGGGCTTCATGAGGCTGGAGTGGAACGGCGCCGACACCGGCAGCGGCAGCGCGCGCTTGGCGCCCGCGGCCTTGAGCACCGCGCAGGCTTTATCCACCGCGGCCTTGCTGCCGGCGATGACGGTCTGCGCCGGATCGTTGAAGTTGACGGCCTCCACCACCTCGGCGCTGCCGGGGCCGAAGCTGGCCGTGGCCTCGGCGCAGCCCGCGCGCACCTTGTCCGCCTCGATGCCCAGAATGGCCGCCATGGCGCCCTGCCCCACGGGCACGGCCTCCTGCATGGCCGCGGCGCGGAAGCGCACCAGCGGCGCGGCCTGCGCCAGCGTCAGCACGCCCGCGGCAACCAGGGCCGTGTATTCGCCCAGTGAATGGCCGGCCACCGCCGCCGGCACCGGCCCGCCCTCGGCGCGCCAGGCGCGGTAAGCGGCCACGCCGGCCACCAGCATCACGGGCTGGGTGTTGGTGGTGAGCGCCAGGGCTTCCTTCGGGCCGTCATGGATCAGCCGGCCCATGTCTTCGCCCAGCGCATCGGACGCTTCGCGCAGGACTTCGGCCACCGCAGGGTGGTCACCCCAGGCGTCGAGCATCCCCACGGCCTGCGAGCCCTGGCCGGGAAAGACAAATGCGAATGGCTGCATGCAAGACCTTCCGGAAAATTTATGAGTCAAATTGGCCTCCAGCGCTTTATATATAAGCGCTGGCAGCTACAAATCCAGGAGCACCGCGCCCCACGTGAAGCCACCGCCCACGCCTTCGAGCAGCAGGGTGTCGCCGGGCTTGGCCTGGCCGCCGCGCACGGCGGCGTCGAGCGCCAGCGGAATGGACGCCGCCGACGTGTTGCCTTGTTGGTCCACCGTGACGAAGAGCTTGTCGCCCGGCAGCTTGAGCTTGCGCGCCGTGCTCTGCATGATGCGGAGGTTGGCCTGGTGCGGGATCAGCAGGTCGATGTCGGCGTCGGTGCGGCCCGCCTTCTCCAGCACGGCGCGGGCCGCGCTCTCCAGCACGCCCACGGCCAGGCGGAACACGGCCTGGCCGTCCATCTTCAGCAGCGGGTCGCCGATCACCTTGCCGCCCGAGACATTGCCCGGCACGCAGAGGATGCCCACGTGCTTGCCGTCGGCATGCAGGTCGCTGGCCAGGATGCCGGGCCTGTCGCTCGCCTCCAGCACCACGGCGCCGGCGCCGTCGCCGAACAGCACGCAGGTGGTGCGGTCGCTGAAGTCGAGGATGCGCGAGAACACCTCCGCGCCCACCACCAGCGCACGATTCGCCAGGCCCGTCTGGATCATCGAATCGGCCAGCGTCAGCGCATAGACGAAACCGCTGCACACCGCCTGCACGTCGAACGCCGGGCAGCCGTGGATGCCGAGCTTGGCCTGCAGGATGCAGGCGGTGGAGGGGAACACCATGTCCGGCGTGGACGTGGCGACGATGATGAGATCGATGTCCTGCGGCCGGCAGTCGGCGGCCTCGATGGCGTGGCGAGCGGCTTCCAGCCCCAGGTCGCTGCTGGTCACATCGGGCGCAGCAAAGTGGCGCGCGCGGATGCCGGTGCGCTCCACGATCCATTCATCGGAGGTTTCCACGCCGCGCGCGGCCAGTTCGGCAGCGAGGTCGGCGTTGGTGAGGCGGCGTGGCGGCAGGTAGCTGCCGGTGCCGGTGATGCGGGAATAGCGTCTCATATTAGTGTGGTCTCCCGGGCCTGTCAGGCCACGGATGCGGCGGCATCCACCGGCTGCTCCGCGGCGGCTGGCAGCAGCAGCGGCGCGGCGTGCGCGATGCGCGCCTGCACCCGCTCCAGCAGATGGTTGCGGGCCGCATCATACGCGCGGTGGAGCGCCTGCTCGAACGCCACATCGTCGGCGGAGCCGTGGCTCTTGAACACCAGCCCGCGCAGGCCCAGCAGCGCGGCACCGTTGTAGCGGCGGTGGTCCACGCGCCGCCTGAACGCGGCCAGCACCGGATAGGCGGCGACGGCGGCGATCCGGGTGAACAGGTTGCGCGAGAACTCCGCGCGCAGAAAGCCGCCGATCATCGCGGCCAGCCCCTCGGTGGTCTTGAGCATGACGTTGCCGACGAAGCCGTCGCAGACCACGATGTCGGTCGTGCCTTTGAAGATGTCGTCGCCCTCGACGTTGCCGGCGAAGTTCAGGTCGCCCGACTGCCCCGCCGCGCGCAGCAGCTCGCCCGCGCGCTTGATGACGTCGCTGCCCTTGATGGCCTCCGAGCCGATGTTGAGCAGCCCCACGCTGGGCGCCTCGTTGCCCTTGAGCACGGAGTCGAGCGCCGAGCCCAGCACCGCGAACTGCAACAGGTGGTGCGCGGTGCAGTCGACGTTGGCGCCCAGATCCAGCACCGTGGTCGCGCCGCCCTTGGCATTGGGCAGCGGATAGGCGATGGCCGGGCGCTCGATGCCCTCGACCGTCTTGAGCACGTAGCGCGCGATTGCCATCAGCGCGCCGGTGTTGCCGGCGGAAACCGCCGCCTGGGCGGCGCCCAGCTTCACCTGCTCGATCGCCACGCGCATGGATGAATCCTTCTTCTTGCGCAGCGCGATCTCCAGCGGATCGTCCATCGCCACCACCTCGCTGGCAGCGACGATGGCGGCGCGCTCGTGCGCGAAGCGCCCCAGTGCGGCGGGCTGACCGACCAGCAGCAGCCGGGCGTCGGGGTGCCGCGCCAGGAACTGGCGGCAGGCGGCCAGCGTGACGCGCGGCCCATGGTCGCCCCCCATGCAATCGACGGCGAGCGTGATCATGGGCGGCGGGCGGCGGCGCGGGAGGGACCGAAAAAAAACGCGACCATCAAGACGAAGGCCCGTGCTACCGCGAACGGAGCGCCGGGCCTTGCATGCGCTTGAAAATCAGGCTTCGGACTTGTTCTTCAGAACCTGGCGGCCACGGTAGAAACCGTTGGGGCTGATGTGGTGGCGCAGATGGGTTTCGCCCGTGGTGGGCTCCACGGCGATGCCCGGCACGTTGAGGGCATTGTGCGAACGGTGCATGCCGCGCTTGGAAGGCGACTTCTTGTTTTGCTGTACGGCCATGATCGGGCTCCTGTGCATTGCGCGCCGCGCGGGCGCTGTGAGGTTGGAGAAAACGCGTCAACCCGGCCAACGAAACCGTCTCGAACACGACTTGACGCAACAAGGATGCAACCTCTACCGCCGAAACGGGTGCCGGCTGTTCGAAGGGGCGTCTTTGCGTGCAAGTCTCCTGTCAGAAGACACGTGGGAGTCCGCGCGAAGCCCGCGATTATAACGCAGGCGGCCTCACTCCTGGCGCCCGCCCTTCTTGAGCGCCTGCAGGGCCGCGAACGGGTGGGGGCGCTCGGCCTCGGCGGCCTCGAAGCCGGGATCTGCGGCCGAGAGCTTCACATCCACCGGGCATTCGGCGTGGCGCGGCACCACGGGCAGCGCCATCAGCAATTCGTCCTCGACCAGGGCGCGCAGGTGGAAGTCGCGGCTGGCAACCAGCAGATCCTCTTCGGCCTCCTCGTCCTCGGCGTCGGCCGTGGCCTCATCGGCCACGAAGCGAAACAGCCGGTCCACCGACAGCGGCAGCAGCAGGGGCCCGAGGCAGCGCTGGCAGACCAGCGGCAACTCGGCATGCGCCTGCAGATGCAGCCACGCGGTTGCGCCGCCGCCGGGCGCCGGGCGCCATTCGCCCTCGGCGCGCCAGTCCACGCAAAACGTACCTAAATCGGGCTGCGGCGCTTGCGTTTCCTGCGCAAGGCGCTCATATTTCGATAGCGGATCGGTATCCGCCAGCCGGCCTGCCGCATGGGCGAAGGCCACGACGTCGAGGCTGTCGGGGGAGAAGTCTCTGGACATCCGGGCAGTGTAAGACAGGACTCGCGCAAAACATGCTTCACCAGTGCAGTGTTCGATGCTTGGCGGCACCAATAAAAGCGATGCGTTTTTTTGGCGCAGGGCAAGGCGCAAACCGCAGCGATAGCCGTCGCTATCGCGAGGATTTGCAACGCCGCCATGCGTCAAAAGGCGCGGTTTTATGTGCTGCTCAGCGTTGAACACTGCACCAGCATGCCGGGCTACAGGCTGGCGGTGGGGTTGCATCCTTGTTTGCACAAGTCGTAAGAGAATCGCCGCATGCCTGATCCGCTCCCTCTGCCCCGCCCGCTGGTGCTGGGCTCCACCTCGCGCTACCGGCGCGAACTGCTGTCGCGCCTGCGCCTGCCTTTCGAGGTGGCCGCGCCCGAAGTCGACGAAACCCCGTTGCCCGGCGAAGTGCCCGCCGCCCTGGCCGCCCGGCTGGCGCTGGCCAAGGCGCGCGCCGTGGCGCGGCGCTTTCCCGCAGCCGTGGTGATCGGCTCCGACCAGGTGGCCGATCTGCACGGCGAGCCGCTGGGCAAGCCCGGCGGCCACGACCAGGCCGTGGCGCAGTTGCGCCGCATGCGCGGCCAGACCGTGGTGTTCCAGACCGCGCTGGCCGTGGTCTGCCAGGCCACCGGCTTCGAGGCGCACGACATAGCGCCCGTGCGCGTGCGCTTGCGCGACCTAGACGACGCCGAGATCGAACGCTACCTGCGGGCCGAACAGCCCTACGACTGCGCCGGCAGCGCCAAGAGCGAGGGCCTGGGCATCGCCCTGCTCGACGCCATCGACAGCGACGACCCGACGGCCCTCGTGGGTCTGCCGCTGATCCGCACCTGCCGCCTGCTGCGCGCCGCGGGCATCGCCGTGCCATGAGCGGCCCGACGCCGGCCCCGGGGGGCACCCTCTACCTCGTCCCCGCCCCGCTGGACTTCGGCTGCGCCGCGCAGGTCCCGCTCGCCGACGCGCTGCCCGAAGGCACGCTGCGCGCCGCCGCCGGCATCACCCACTGGGTCTGCGAGAACGCCAAGAGCGCGCGCGCCTACCTCAAACGCATCGACGAAGCGCACCCGCTGGCCGCGCCGCTGCAGGCACAGCAGATCACTGAGCTGCCGCGCGCCGTGCACAAGAAGGGCGACCACGGCGGCGGCTTCGACGCCCGCCCGCTGCTGGCACCCGCGCTGGCCGGCCACGCCATGGGCCTGCTCAGCGAAGCGGGCATGCCGGCGGTGGCCGACCCGGGCAGTTCGGTGGTGCGCGCCGCGCACGATCTGGGCCTGCCCGTGGTGCCGCTCGTGGGCCCGGTATCGCTGCTGCTGGCGCTGGCGGCCAGCGGACTCAACGGCCAGGGATTTGCCTTCGCGGGCTACCTGCCGCAGGACGCGGGCGAGCGCGCCGTGCGCATCCGCGCGCTCGAAGCCCACGCGCTGCAGACCGGCCAGGCCCAGATCTGCATCGAGACGCCCTACCGCAACGCCGCCCTGCTGCAGGCGCTGCTGGCCGCGCTGCACCCCGGCACACGGCTGTCCGTCAGCCAGGGCCTGACGCTGCCCGCGGGCCGCACGCGCAGTGCCCGCGTGGCCGACTGGCGCAAGAGCCCGCAGGACGGGACGCCCGATGGCCACACGCCCGCCGTGTTCGCGTTCGGGCCGTGAGCACGCAGCAGCGAAATGCCGTCCGCGCCGCGCGGCTGCAGTTCTTTTGCGTCGGCTTTGTATTCGCCACCTGGGGCGTGCACATCCCGAGCGTCGGCACCCACTACGGCATGGGCGCCGGCCCGCTGGGGCTGGCCATGCTGGCCGTGGGCACGGGTGCGCTGCTGGGCCTGTCGCGGGCCGGGCGGCTGGTGGCGCGCCACGGCCCGCGCCGCGTGGTGCGCGGCTGCGCTCTGCTGGCCGCGCCCTGCCTGGCGTTGCTGCTGCACATGCCCGGCTTCGCGGCGCTGCTGGTGCTGCTGGCGCTGTTCGGCGCGGCCACCAGCGTCAACGACGTGGCCATCAATACCGAGGCCGCGGCGCTGGAGCAGCGCGCGGGCCGCCCGCTGATGAGTGGACTGCACGCCATGTTCAGCACCGGCGGCATGGCCGGCGCGCTGCTGGGCGGTGCGCTGCTGGCGCGCGGCATCGCCCCGCAGGCGCAATTGGTGCTGCTGGCCGCAGTGGGCGCCGCGACCATGCTCGGCGCGGCGGCGCGCATGCTGCCGCCCATACCGGCGCCCGCGCCGGACGCGCCCCGCCCGCGCTGGCGGCCACCCCCCGGCCCCTTGCTGGCACTGGGCCTGATGGCCGCGCTGGGCCTGATGGTGGAAGGCGCGATGTACGACTGGAGCGTGCTCTACCTGCGCCAGGAACGCCACAGCCCGCCGGGCCAGGCCGCGCTGGCCTATGCCTGTTTCTCCGCCGCCATGGCCGCCATGCGCTTCGCCGGCGACGGGCTGCGGGCGCGCTTCGCTGCCCCGACCCTGCTGCGCGCCAGCGCCGCACTGGCGGCCTGCGCGCTGGTGGGGGCCATGCTGGCGCCTACGCCCTGGCTCGCGCTCGCGGGCTTCGCGCTGGTGGGCGCGGGGCTCGCCAACGTCGTGCCGCTGCTGTTCGTGGCCGCCGCGCGCCAGCCGGGGCAGGCTCCGGCGCAGAGCATCGCCAGCGTATCGTCGCTGGGCTATGCGGGGCTGATGGCCGGGCCACCGCTGATTGGCCTCATCGCCCACCATGGCTCGCTCACGCTGGCGCTGCTGGTGGTGGCGGGTTTCGCGGGTGTGCTGGCGTTGGTGGCGCCGCGCGTGGGCGGTTAGCCAAGTGGGCGCAGGCCATGGGCGGGCGCTGCGCGCCAATGGTCAAATCGGCCCTCGTCGCCCGTATTTACTGCGGTTGCAGCTACTTATTTCATAGCAATCTGCGCTGTGGTGCCAGCACCACCGCCGCCGCAGCGCAGGCCAGCAGCCCGAGCACGAACAGCGCCACGGCACCGGTCAGGGAGCGCCGATAGCCCAAGCGCTGCGCCAGCCGCTGCTGCTGCACCATGGCCAAGCAGGCTGCCCGTGGCGTAGGCGGCTTGGACGTGGATTCGTCGGGCGCGGCGTCCACGCGCCGCCCATCCATGCGCCGCCCATGATGGGGGCTGCGCCGAAGACGAACGTCACGTTCTCGAAGAACTCCACGTCCGCCACCGGCCCGCACAGCGACATGAGCAGGCTCTTGCGCCCGGCGTGGCGTGTGCCCAGGGGCGCGACAGCGCTGCACGGGCGGAGCGATCCCAGCCCCCGGGCCCGGCGCGGCCGCTCACGGCGCGGCCCCGCCGCCCCCGGCGGTGGCATCCTGCCCGGCCAGCAGGCACTGATTGAGCGCGCGCAGGTCGCGCAGCACGGGTTCCAGGTCGGGCACACCGGCCCATGCGTCGCGGTAAGCCTCGTGCACCAGCGGCGCGCAGGCCGCGAGCCGGCGCAAGCCGGCCTCGGTGAGCACGAGCTGCAGCGCGCGCCGGTCGTCAGCCGCGGCCTGGCGCTCCACCAGGCCCTGCTCGCCCAGCGCATCGAGCAGCCGCGTGACCTGGGGGCGGGTGGCGTCGAGAGAGACGCTGAGCTCCGAGGGGCGCAGCGCCTGCCCCTTGTGCAGCGAGATGAAGGCCAGCGCCAGGTATTCGCGCATGCGCAGGCCCTGGCCGGCGAGCGCCGCGTCCATGCGCGCGCGCAGCAGCGCTGCGGCGCGCATGAGCAGCCGCGTGGCCAGAATGGCCGGCGCCGGCGCCGAAGGGCGGCGGCGCAGGTAGCGCCGCAGGTCATCCTCGAAAGGCATGCGAACCTCCAATTGATTTCATTTGAAATGATATTGAATGCTACCAAATCCGTCCAAACGTCCCCCCGGAAAAGCAAAACCCCGCCGTGGCGGACCACGGAGGGGTTTTGCGGTTGCCGGACTGCGGGTCCGCGCCTTTCTGTCTCAGCGCAGGGCCGGCACCGCCTTGAGTGCCCGCACGGCACCCTCGCCCATGGCAGCGCCGAACTTCTTGGCCAGCCGCTCGGCCACGTTGTCGCGGCGCGTGTAATCCACGATGTCCTCGGCCTTGACGACCTCGCGCGCCACGTAGTCGAGGTTGCCCAGGTGGTCGGCCAGGCCGATGTCGATGGCCTGCTGGCCGGTCCAGAACAGGCCGCTGAACAGCTCGGGGGTGTCTTCCTTCAGGCGCTTGCCGCGCCCGGCCTTGACCACGCCGATGAACTGCTGGTGGATCTGCCCGAGCATGGCCTGCGCGAATTCGCGCTGCTTGTCGGTCATGGGGCTGAACGGGTCAAGGATGCCTTTGTTCTCGCCGGCGGTGAGCAGGCGGCGCTCCACGCCAAGCTTGTCCATGAGGCCGGTGAAGCCGAAGCCGTCCATCAGCACGCCGATGCTGCCGACGATGCTGGCCTTGTCCACGTAGATCTGATCGGTGGCCGCGGCGATGTAGTAGGCGGCGGAGGCGCAGCTTTCTTCGACCACGGCGTAGGTCGGCTTCTTGTGCAGGCCCTTGAGGCGCACGATCTCGTCGTTGATGATGCCGGCCTGCACGGGGCTGCCACCGGGCGAGTTGATCAGCAGCACCACGGCCTGCGCGCCATCGTCCTCGAAGGCGCTGCGCATGGCGGCGACGACGGATTCGGCACTGGCGTCCGAATCGGTGGCGATCTCGCCCTTGATGTTGACGACCGCCGTGTGCGCGGTGGTCTTGTCGCTCGACGGCGCAGCGCGCGAGAACAGCACCAAGCCTGCGATGACGAAGAACACCAGCCACGCCAGCCGCAGCGCGTTGCGCCAGCGCCGCGCCGCGCGCTGCTCGGCCAGGGCCGCGAAAGCCAGCTTCTCCAGCACGCCACGCTCCCAGCCGGGGGCCTCCGCCGCAGCCGGCTTGCGCGCGCTGGCCGCGGGAGCGTCAGGCGCCCATGGGTCACCCCCTGCGGCGGTGGTTTCGGTGCCCGGCTGGCCGGGCTGGTTGGATTCGCTCATGTGCTCAGAACTCGACGGGAATAAGGTTGTAGGCAGTATGCCAGCGCACCACGCCGTCGCTTTCGGACAACGCGATCTTGACCAGGCCGCCGCGGCACGGCCCGCCCACGCAGGCGCCGCTGTCGGGCGCGTAGGCAGCGCCGTGGGTGGCGCACAGCAGCCACTGGCCGCTGTCGTCGAAGAAGCGGTCGGGCTGGTAGTCCATCTCCATCGCCACGTGGGTGCAGCGGTTCAGGTAGGCGTGCGCGCGGCCCTCGAAGCGGATGGCGAAGGCGCGGCAGGTCTGGCCCGCGTACCGCACGTCGAAGGGCACGGCGAGGCTGCCTTCGGCGAGGTCGCCGCTGTTGCACAGGGGTATGGCGCGGTCGTCGTTTTGCATGGTGCCGTGGGCGCGGGGCGGATCAGGCGTTCTGCAGCAGCCAGACATGCAGGTCGTCCACCGAATGGGCCACGTGCAAGGGGCCGAGCGCGCCGAAGGCGTCGGGCGCATGGGCGCCGTAGCTCACGCCCACGCTGGCGCAGCCGGCGTTCACGGCCATCTGCAGATCGTGCGTGGTGTCGCCGATCATCAGCACGCGCCCGGGCGCGACGCCGAACTCGGCCATCAGTTCGTGCAGCATCAGCGGGTTGGGCTTGCCGGCGGTTTCGTCCGCCGTGCGCGAGCCGTCGAACACGCCGCGCAGGGCCACGCTGCGCAGCGCCTCGTCGAGCCCGCGCCGGCTTTTTCCGGTGGCGACCGCCAGCAGATGCTGGCGCTGCTTGAGTGCGTCGAGCAGCGGCAGCACGCCGCCGAACAGCGCGATGTCGTCCTGGTGCTGCAGGTAGTGGTGACGGTAGCGGTTGCCCAGTTCGGGGTATTTCGCGGGCGGCACGTCGGGCGCGGCATGGGCCAGAGCGCGGGAGAGTTCCATGCCGATCACGTAGGCGGCCTCGGTGTCGCTGGGCACGGTGCCGCCCACATCGCGCACCGCGGCCTGGATGCAGCGCACGATGATCTGCGTGGAGTCGAACAACGTGCCGTCCCAGTCGAAGGCGATGAGGTCGAAGCGGCGCGGGGATGAAGCAGGCATGGGCACGATTATCCGACGCCCAGCGCTGCATCGCCGAAGCCCTGCAGCTCCGCGGGCAACGGCGCGAGCAGTTCGATGGCGTCGCCCGTGGCCGGATGCGCGAAGCGCAGCCGCCAGGCGTGCAGGAACATGCGCTTGAGCCCGGCCTTCTGCAGCCGCCGGTTGAGGTCGAAGTCGCCGTACTTGTCGTCGCCCGCGATCGGGTGCCCGTTGGCCGAGAGGTGCACACGGATCTGGTGCGTGCGCCCGGTCTTGATCGTCACCTCCAGCAACGAGAAGGCAGGCAGGCCCCGCTTTGCCTGCGCGCCGATGGTGGAACGTACCCGTACCAGCGTGACCGAGCGCAGGCCCTCGGGGTCTTCAGGCGTGGTCACGCGCACGCGGCGCTCGCCGGCATCGGCGCTGCCTGCGGCTGCGGGCAGCAGGTATTTGCGCAGCGGCTGGTCGATCACCTTCTTGCGCGCGGGCCACTCGCCGGTGACGAGCGCCAGGTAGGTCTTGCCGGTCTCGCGCTCGCGGAACTGGTTCTGCAGATGGGTGAGCGCCGAGCGCTTCTTGGCGACGAGCAGGATGCCCGAGGTCTCGCGGTCGAGCCGGTGCACCAGTTCGAGAAATTTCGCGCCCGGGCGGGCCCGGCGCATCTGCTCGATCACGCCGAAGTCCACGCCGCTGCCGCCATGCACGGCCACGCCCGCGGGTTTGTCGATGGCGAGCAGGTGCTCGTCTTCGAACAGAACCGGGAATTCGCGCCCCGGCGCCGGCTGCGCAGCCTTCTGCACCGCCGCGCCGGACACGCGCACGGGCGGCAGGCGCACCTCGTCGCCCGCGGCCAGGCGCGTGTCGGCAGCGGCGCGGCCCTTGTTCACCCGCACCTCGCCGCTGCGGATGATGCGGTAGACGTGGGTCTTGGGCACGCCCTTCAACTGGCGCAGCAGGAAATTGTCGAGCCGCTGGCCCGCCGCGTTTTCGTCCGCCACCACGGTGCGCACGGCGGGCGCTTTGCCCTCTATAATGTGTTTCACTAGCGCGATGCTGTAAGTGGTTGATTTTTCTGGAGTTTAGTCCACACAACCCGAAAGCTACGCGCTGGCAGGTCGATGCCAGGGGTGTCGTGCCCGCCCGCCGCCCGGCCCGATTGGCCCTGCGGAGGCAGCACGCCGCCCGGCGGACCGACACGTTGAAACCCCGATACGGAATATCCCAGTTCCGCCAGCGCCAGCCCTGAAAAGCCGGCGCCGGGCGGACGGACAAAAGCGAGAAACTCGTGCTGATGGCGTTGGTGCATATCTTCTGGCGGTGGCTGTTGCCCCCGCCCGTCGGCGTCACCACACCCGCAGCCCCATCCCCCGAGCGCCCCACGCCGCACCCGCGGCGGCTGCATTGCAGCGGCGCCGGCTCGCCCCCATCCACGCGCCCTTGCACCGGTTGACGAGCTAGCGCGCAGGCGCTCCTCGCATCGGCGGCAGACCCGGCAATTCCCTTCGTTTCCTCGCGTCAGTCCCGGCATCGCTGGCTCCTCGAGAGCCTGTTGTTCGTTATCCACGAAACGCCCGGCATGCCCGCACATATCTCGCGGACAGGCCTGGCACTGACGCAGGAAGGAAACGCATCATGAAACGGATGCTGATAAACGCCACGCAGCCCGAAGAGCGGCGCCTGGCCATCGTCGACGGGCAGAAGCTCCTCGACTACGAGATCGAGATCGAAGGGCGCGAGCAGCGCAAGGGCAACATCTACAAGGCCGTGGTCACGCGCGTGGAGCCCAGCCTGGAAGCCTGCTTCGTCGACTACGGCGAGGACCGCCACGGCTTCCTGCCGTTCAAGGAAATCTCCAGGCAGTACTTCGCCGCCGGCGTCTCGCCCGGCCAGGCGCGCATCAACGAGGTGATCAAGGAAGGCCAGGAACTGCTGGTCCAGGTTGAAAAGGAAGAGCGCGGCAACAAGGGCGCAGCCCTGACCACCTTCGTCAGCCTGGCCGGGCGCTACGTGGTGCTGATGCCCAACAACCCGCGCGGCGGCGGCGTCAGCCGGCGCATCGAGGGCGAGGACCGCGCCGAGCTCAAGGAGGCGATGGACCAGCTCGAATACCCGCAGGGCATGAGCATCATCGCGCGCACCGCGGGCATCGGCCGCAGCGCGCCCGAGCTGCAGTGGGACCTGAACTACCTGCTCAAGCTCTGGACCGCCATCGACGGCGCGGCCAAGACTGGCAAGGGCGCGTTCCTGATCTACCAGGAGTCGTCGCTGGTGATCCGCGCGATCCGCGACTACTTCAACAACGACATCGGCGACATCCTGATCGACACCGACGACATCTATGAGCAGGCGCACCAGTTCATGGCGCACGTCATGCCCGAGCATGCCAGCCGGGTCAAGCGCTACCGCGACGACGCGGCGTTGTTCAGCCGCTTCCAGATCGAGCACCAGATCGAGTCGGCCTACGCCCGCACCGTCACCCTGCCCTCAGGCGGCGCCATCGTGATCGACCACACCGAGGCGCTGGTGTCCATCGACGTCAACTCCGCGCGCGCCATCAAGGGCGGCGACATCGAGGAAACCGCCACCCGCACCAACCTCGAAGCCGCCGACGAAGTGGCCCGCCAGATGCGCCTGCGCGACCTGGGCGGCCTGATCGTGATCGACTTCATCGACATGGAGGAAAGCAAGAACCGCCGCGAAGTGGAAAACCGCCTGCGCGACGCGCTGCGCCAGGACCGTGCGCGCGTGCAGTTCGGCACCATCAGCAAGTTCGGCCTCATGGAAATGAGCCGCCAGCGCCTGAAACCCGCACTCAGCGAGGGGTCGTCCATCCCCTGCCCACGCTGCGGCGGCTCCGGCCACATCCGCGACACCGAATCATCGGCACTGCAGATCCTGCGCATCATTCAGGAAGAATCGATGAAGGACAACACCGCCGCCGTGCACTGCCAGGTGCCGGTGGAGGTGGCCAGCTTCCTGCTCAACGAGAAGCGCACCGAGATCGCCAAGATCGAGCTCAAGCAGCGCGTGGCCGTGCTGATGGTGCCCAACAAGTCGCTCGAGACCCCGCACTACAAGCTCGAGCGCCTGAAGCACGACGACGCCCGTCTGGACAACATCGAGCCCAGCTACAAGCTGGCCGAGGAAGTCGAAGACCCGACCACTGTCACGCGGCGCTCGCAGGAGCCCACGAACAAGCAGACCCCGGTGATCAAGGGCGTGCTGCCCGACGCGCCGGCACCGGCGGCCGAACCCCGGCCCGAACCCCGGCCCGAACCGCGCCCGCATCCCGCGACGCGCGCCGAGGTGCGCCCCCACCGGCCCGAGGCACGCCCCGCCGCTGCAGCCCCCGTGGCGGCACCTGCCGAGATGGGCTTCGTCGCCTGGCTGAAGAACCTGCTCGGCTTCAAGCCCTTGCCCGCCGCCGAACCCGCCCCCGCTGCAGCTCCGCCCGTGCCGGCAAAGGACGGTGGTGCCCGGCGCGATGGCCGTGGCGGCGCACGCCGCAATGAACGCGGCGAACGCCCCGCCGAAGGCCGAGGCGGGCGCGACGGGCGCCGTGGCGAACGCACCGAAGGCCGCGGCAGCCGCGATGGCCGTGGCGAGCGCCCCGAAGGCGAGGCACGGCGCGACGCCCGCGAGGCGCGCGAAGGCCGCGAGCCGCGTGAACCTCGCGAGCCCCGTGAACCCCGCCAGGGCAGCCCGCGCGAACGACGCCCGGCCACCGAAGTGGCCGCCGACGGCGCGGTTGCGCAGAACGGCCTGCCCACCGAGGGCACCGACAACGCGCAGCCGGCCCGCCAGGAACGCGGCGAGAACGCCGGCGGCCGGCGCGAGCGCGGCAACCGTGGCGAGCGCGGGGAACGCCGCGAACGCCCGCCGCGCCAGGACGCAGAAGCCTCTTTCACTGAAGGTGCGGCCCAGCCATCCACCGAGGCGCTCGCAGAAAACGCGCAGCCCTCGGCGGACAACGCCCAGCAGCCCGAGGAGCAGCGCCAGCGCCGTTCGCGCGACCGCTACGGACGCGACCGCCGCGAGCGCAACGCCAGCCGCGAAGCCGGCGCCGCGCCCGCCGAGGCGGATGGCGCCGCTTACGAAGCGCCCGTCGCCACCGCAGCGCCGGTGACCGACGCTGCGGCGGACAACGCCGCCGAGCTGCCGCGCCGTAGCTACTTCAGCCAGGCCAACCCCGCGCCCGTCGCCACGCCCGTCGTCGAAAGCCTTGCCGAAGAAGCCCCGGCCCCCGTGGCCGCGCCCGCCGCTGCGGCAGAACCCGCAGCGCCCGTGGCGCCTACGGTGGTGGACGCCATCGCCCCGACACCCGCTGCGGCACCGGCGGCACCGGCGGCACCGGCGGCAGCGCCCGCCGCGCTGCCGCGCGTGCAGGCGTTCACGCTGCCCGTGGTTGATTTGATCCAGGTGGCGCAGGGCTCCGGGCTCGAATGGGTGAACTCCAACGCCGAGAAGATTGCCGCCGCCCAGGCCGCCATCGCCGCCGAGCCGCAGCCCGTGCATGTGCCGCGCGAGCGTCCGCCCGCAGCCGCCATCGACGCCGGCCCGCTGGTGCTGGTGGAAACGCGGCGCGATCTGCGATCGCTGCAACTGCCTTTCGAGCAGCAGCAGGCGGCCCAGGCGCCCCAGCAGCAGCCCGCGGCCTGAAAACCCGCCCGCGGGCGGCCTCCCCGGGAGCCGGGTACGATGGCCGCCTCGCTCCCACCCGCGAGCCCTGCCGCCCCCGTGGCGCAGGGCTCGCGCCATTTCCGTTGCCCGACCCTTGCCGATCCGCGAGTAGCCCATGCTGTTCCTGCTCTCCCCCGCCAAGTCGCTCGACTATGAAACGCCGCTGCCCGCCGGCATCGCCCACAGCCGTCCGCTGTTCGTGGCGCAGGCGCGCCAGCTCATCGATGTGCTGCGCCGCCAGTCGCCGCAGCAGATCGCGGAGCTGATGCACCTGAGCGATGCGCTCGCGGGCCTGAACGCGGCGCGCTACCAGGCGTGGTCGCCCACCTTCACGGCGAAGAATTCGCGCCAGGCAGTCATGGCCTTCAACGGCGACGTGTACGAGGGCCTGGACGCGCGCTCGCTGACCGCGGATGCGCTGGCCTGGACGCAGGAGCACGTGGCGATCCTCAGCGGCCTGTACGGCGTGCTGCGCCCGCTCGACTGGATGCAGCCCTACCGGCTGGAGATGGGCACGGCGCTGGCCACCGGCACGGGCGCAAAGAACCTCTACCAGTTCTGGGGCCCCGTGATCGCGCAGCACCTCAACGAACGGCTGCAGGCCCACACGACGCCGGTGGTGGTCAACCTCGCGTCGCAGGAATACTTCAAGTCGGTGGACCGCAAGGTGCTCAAGGCGCGCGTGGTGGAGTGCGTGTTCGAGGACTGGAAGGGCGGGCAGTACAAGGTCATCAGCTTCTTCGCCAAGCGCGCGCGCGGGCTCATGGCACGCTACGCGGCCACGCTGCGCGCGGGCACGCCGCGCCAGCTCGAAGGCTTCGACCTCGAAGGCTATGCGTTCGCGCCCGCAGCCTCGGAGCCCGACCGGCTGGTGTTCCGCCGCAAAGTTGGCTAAAAACCCGACCATGCGCCAGAACACACACCAGACCATCACCCCCGAACTGCGCCAGTGGATCGTGGAGCAGGCCCAGGCCGGCTTTCCCGCCCCGGTGGTGCTGCAATCCATGCTCGACTCCGGCTGGGCCGAGGACGTGGCCGTGGAGGCCATGGAAACCGTGCTGCAGCAGCACCTGGACACCCTGTCCGAGGAGCGCGGCCTGCCGCCCGCGGTGCCGGTGCCCGAACCATCGCTTGGCGAGGCGCCGCTCCACGTGGACGTGGGTGACCGCCAGGTGCACGTGCTGCTGGCCATGGCGCAGCCGCGCATCGTGGTGTTCGGCAACCTGCTGTCCGACGAGGAATGCCAGGCCATCATCGACGCCGCCGGGCCACGCATGAAACGCTCGCTGACCGTGGCGCTGATGAACGGCGGCGAGGAGCTGAACGCCGACCGCACCAGCGACGGCATGTTCTTCGCGCGCGGCGAAACCGAGGTGGTGGCCCGGCTCGAAGCGCGCATCGCCCGCCTGGTCAACTGGCCGCTGGAAAACGGCGAAGGCCTGCAGGTGCTGCGCTACGGCCCCGGCGCCGAATACAAGCCGCACCACGACTACTTCGACGTCGTGGCGCCGGGCACGCCCAGCATCCTCAAGCGCGGCGGCCAGCGCGTGGGCACGGTGGTGGTCTATCTCAATGACCCTGAGAAGGGCGGCGGCACCACCTTCCCCGACGTGCACCTCGAAGTCGCGCCCAAGCGCGGCAACGCGGTGTTCTTCAGCTACGAACGGCCCCACCCGTCCACCAGGACGCTGCACGGCGGCGCGCCGGTGATCGCGGGCGAGAAATGGATCGCCACCAAGTGGCTGCGCGAACGCGAGTTCACTTGAACCTGGAAACAGCAGTTGACCGCTTCGTATCCCTTGCCAGGCCGCATGAAATCGAGCGTTCACGGCTTCGATGGGGTTCACCTCATTGGTGAGAGCGCTATGCACCTGCTGTTTCCAGGTTGAAAATAATTACTGGTCAAATCGAACTCCAGCGCTTCATCCACCTGCGGCAGCAGCTACTAAAACAATAGCAATGAACACCCCGGAACAATCGCTGCTCGGCAAGCGCTCGGCCTATGCGGACCAGTACAACGCGGCGCTGCTGTTCCCCATCGCGCGCGCGGGCAAGCGCGCCGAGATCGGCATCGCGGGCCAGCCGCCTTTCTTCGGTGCCGACCTGTGGACCGCCTACGAGCTGGGCTGGCTGAACCCGCGCGGCAAGCCGCAGGTGGCGCTGGCGCACGTCACCATGCCGTGCGACACGCCCAACATCGTGGAGAGCAAGTCGTTCAAGCTCTACCTCAACAGCTTCAACAACACGCATTTCGACAGCGCCGAGGCCGTGCGCGAGCGCATCCGGGCCGACGTGGGCGAGGCCGTATCGCGCGGCGCGGCACAAGCCACCAGCGTGGGCGTGAAGCTGCTGCTGCCCGATGCGTTCGACCGCCAACCCATGCACGAGCTCGACGGCCTGAGCCTGGACCGGCTCGACGTGGAATGCACGCGCTACACCCCTGCGCCAGAGCTGCTGCGCGCCAGCTTCGGCGAGCCACCGGTCAGCGAAGTGCTGGCGAGCAACCTGCTCAAGAGCAACTGCCTGGTGACGGGCCAGCCTGACTGGGGCAGCGTGCAGATCGCCTACAGCGGCCCGCAGATCGACCAGGAAGGGCTGCTGCAGTACCTGGTGAGCTTTCGCAACCACAACGAGTTCCACGAGCAGTGCGTGGAGCGCATCTTCATGGACCTGTGGACGCGCTGCAAGCCCGTGAAGCTGACGGTGTATGCGCGCTATACGCGCCGCGGCGGGCTGGACATCAACCCCTGGCGCACCAGCCACCCGCAGGCGCCGCCACCCAGCGTGCGCACCGCGCGGCAATAGCCGCCGCGCGGGGGGGCCTATGCCTGCTGCCAATCGCAGCGCAGCAGGCCGCGCGCATGCAGGGCGCGGCGCGGTACTGTGCAGGTACAGCGCCGGCAGCGCCGTGCCCAGCAGGCACAGCGGCGCGAACAGCGGCAGCGGCAGCGGCAGCGCAACCACGGGCAGCCAGCCCACCCAACCCACGAGCCACACAAGCTCAACACCTTTTTGCCAGAATTGTGGATTTTCCGCCCCGCCCTGCCAATATTGCTCCGGCCCCATGAATTTTGAACTTTCGTGAGTCGTTTGCCTGTGGCAGTCCGTCCACGACGACTCTCGACTTCAAAGGGCCGGATCAATAGGTTCAACCTGGAAACGGCAGTTGACCGCTTCGTATCCCTTGCCAGGCCGCATGCAATCGAGCGTTGCCGGCTTCGATGGCGTTCACCTCGTGGGTGAGAGCGCTATGCACCTGCCGTTTCCAGGTTCAACTGCCATGGTTTCCGTAGTTGACTTCGCCGCCCCGGGCCGGGCCTCCCGGCGATCTGTCGCCGGGCTGCTGCCGCGCGGGTGACGCACCGCGATCCTGCCGCGCCGGGCGTTCGCGCTGCACGCGCTCCTGCTGTTGCTGTTGCTGTTGCTGTTGCTGTTGCTGGTGCATCTGCATCTGCTGCTGGCGTACCGCCTGTTCGCGCTGCGCCCGCTCCTGCTGCATTTGCTGCTGGCGCTCCGTTCGGTCGCGCTGCATGCGGTCCTGCTGCATCTGGCGGTCACGCTCCTGCTGCATCTGCTGCTGGCGCATCACGTCATCGCGCTGGGCGCGCTCGCGCTGTTGCTGCTGCTGGGTTTGCTGCTGCATCTGCATCTGCTGCTGCACTCGCTGCGCCTCCTGACGCTGGGCGTCGATGGTGCGCGCGGCCTGCCCGCGGAAATCCCTGTCGCGCTGGGCCTGCCGGTCGCTCTCCCATTGGGCGCGGCGCGCGCGGTCGTCGCCGGACCATACGCCGTCCGGGCCGGGGCCGGGCGGCTGCGGGGACGGCACCGTGGAATACGTGCCGCCGCCTTCCTGGCGCGGCGGCGGACCGCGGAACTGCGGGCTCTCGTGGCGGCCGGGCTGCGGCGCGTTGCCGCGCCATGCCGGCGGCGCGCCGATCTGCCCGCGCTGCAGGTCGTCCGTACTGATCCGGACACCTTCATGGGGCCGGCGGCGGCCAAAGTCGTCGGCGGGCTGCACCGTCACCGCGCCGGGGCGGTGCTGGTAGGCATAGGCGCCGGGGCGCGGCGACGGCGCTGGATGCCTGGCACCCGGTGCCGGGCCCCAGCGGTTCACCCGGTCCAGGTAGCGCTGGCTGGCCCGAAAACCCGGGCGCCAGGCCTCGCCGGGCGCCAGCGGAAACCACCCGACGCCCGGGCCCGGGCGCCCGGAACCGATGGAGATGTTCCACTGGGTGTTGCCGCTGCCGCCGCCCACGAAACCCACGAGCGCCGGGGCATACGCGGGCCGCGGCTGGCGCGGCCCGGGCACCCAGGCCCAGCGCGGGCCGATCTGCGCCCAGCGGCCATAGTGGAAGGGCGCGAATCCCCAGGGTGCATCGTCGACCCAGGTCCAGCCCCAGGGGGCAACCCAGCGCCACTGCCCGTAGCGGTAGGGCGCCCAGTCGGCCACGGCCACGCGCGGGTACCAGATGGTGCCGTAGGTCACGTCGCTCTGCCACTCGCCATAGGAATCCAGTTGCTGGTAGCCCGTGACCTCGGGGGATACGTAGCGCGTAGCCGGGCTTTGCGCCACGGAGCGGTCGCGCCCGGCCACCCAGTCGTCGAAGGCATCGCGCGCAATGGCCGCCTGCACGCCCGCCTGGGCCAGATTGCGGCCCGTGAACCGGGTTTCCAGCCCCGCGACGAGCGTGCGCGATTCGGCGTTCTCGCCATAGGCCGTGCCGCTGCCATTGCGCACGGCCACGCGCGTCACGCCGCCCTGGGGATCGACGTCGAAGCGGTACTCGCCCGGCTGGCTGGCGACGAAGGCCATGTTGGGGGTGTCGACCTCGTAGCGCTCGTCCGGGAAAAGGGTGCGTATCTGCAGCGCCAGCGTGCCCTCGGTCAGCCGCAACTGCGTCGCCGTGTCGTCGAGCCGGGTGAACTGCAGCACGCTGCGCTCGCCCAGGCGGATGGCGGTGGAGCCGCTGAAGATTTCCGCGCGTGCGCCGGGGTTGGTGGCGAGCTGGTCGCCGGAGGTCAGGGGGCGGTTGGCCTCGACGGCCTGCCAGTCGGCGGCGCCCTGCGGCGCGAAGTTGACGCTGCCCTGCGCCGCCGAAACCCAGGCCGCGCGGTCTGGCGGATCCTGCACCGGCTCCTGTTCCTGCGCCCACGCCACAGCACCCGCCAGGGCGCAAGCCCAGGCCGCGACGCGCAGCGTCCATGCATTCCAGTGTCGGTGTGTCATACGCTCCTTCTGCCCATGGGCATTGCATGCCCTTCCCTGGGTTAGAACGCGCGAGCATGCCGCGAAGTTCGCACGGCCACCCCTCGAAATGGTGAAGCCCGGCTGCATTTTTGCAACAAATTGCCGTGCGGGCCCGGCACCTTGCGTGACCGGCGCCTCCAACTTGCGGGTTCAGCCGCCCGACAGCGCGGCCTTGACCGCCGCCGATACCGCGCCCATGTCGGCCTTGCCGGCCAGGCGCGTCTTGGCCGCGCCCATGACCTTGCCCATGTCGCCCGGCCCCGAGGCGCCGAGCTCGGCGACGATGGCGCGCACTTCCGCGGCGACCGCGGCGGCATCCAGCCGCGCGGGCAGGTAGGCCTCCAGCACCTTGATTTCGCCGGCCTCCTTGTCGGCCAGGTCGGTGCGGCCCGCCTGCGTGAAAGCGGCGATGGAATCCTTGCGCTGCTTGATGAGCTTGTCGAGCAGCGCCACGACGACCACGTCGTCGGACAGCACGCGCTCATCCACTTCCTTTTGCTTGATGGCCGCCAGCAGCAGGCGGATGGTGCCCAGGCGCTCGCTGTCCTTGGCGCGCATGGCGGCCTTCATGTCTTCGGTAATCCGGTCTTTGAGGGACATGGTGTGATCTCCGGTGCAAACAACAAAACAGGACCTCCGCAAAACGTGCTTCACTGGCGGCGGCGCCCCGTGCCAATGCCGGGGCCGCATTCTCTTTTGCGTACGTCGTAAAAAACAAAACCCGCGCCTGGCGTCCCGAGCGCGGGTTGAAACGTAGCGGGCCGTGCCGTGCGGCGCGCCCGCGGCGCTGTACCGACGGGTCAGTACAGCTTCTTGGGCAGTTGCATGCTGCGCACGCGCTTGTAGTGGCGCTTGACGGCGGCGGCCTTCTTGCGCTTGCGCTCGGCGGTGGGCTTCTCGTAGAACTCGCGGGCGCGCAGGTCGGTCAGCAGGCCCAGTTTTTCAATGGTGCGCTTGAAACGGCGCAGAGCCACGTCGAAGGGCTCGTTTTCTTTCACACGAATGGTGGTCATTAGCTAATGGTTTCCGAAATGGGCGATCAGCGGGGGCCAAGGAAGATCGGGCCTGGGCTCCTTGATCGCAGGTTCCCCGACATACAGTTGATCAGGCCGTCGGGGGTTTGCCAGCAAAGTCGGCCATTATAGCTTTTTGCTTTTCGGCTCAAGCTCCTCCGTCACGCTAGCCGAACTCCTGCACGGCGCGGAAAAAAGCAGCCGCGTCAGCGAGAACCTGTCTGCCATCGAGGACTTTTGCAGCCGCCTGGAAGTGCTGCCCTATGGCACCAAGGCAGCCCAGCACTACGGAGCCATACGCGCTGCCCTGGAAAAAATCGGCCAGCCCATTGGCGTGAACGATCTGCACATTGCAGGCCACGCCCGCAGCGAAGGCTTGGTGCTGGTGACGAACAACGCAGCGGAATTCGTGCGCGTGCCCGCGCTGGAAGTGGAGAACTGGGTCTATCCCAGCCAGTAAACCCCGCACGACCGTGTAACTCTTGGGCCGACACGGGTTTGCAGCACGAAGGTCTTGCGCCGCGCCCCCACGTACATGCCAAAGCCTGGGGCAACATTCGCGCCGGCGTCATAGACAATGCATTGCTTGGGGACAGCCGCCTTCTCACAACGCCCACCGTCCTGCCGTCTCTGACGACAGGACGGACCGCTGGCTGGAGAGGAGAGTTTGGCCCGGTTGTCCCGGGTGACGGTGAAGCGCATACCCCCTCGGGCAGTTGTCATGGCAGCGTGATTTTGTCTGCGCACAACCTCCGGTTTACGGCGCTGCCTGATGGTTCCAGCAGATTCTCAAAGGTCTTCGATTCGCAATGAGTTCAGAAAAATCAACAACTTACGATTACAAAGGGCCTGAATTCGACGACCTGAAAAATCACACGCCCATGATGGCCCAGTACCTCGCCGCCAAGGCGCAGTACCCGCAGACGCTGCTGTTCTACCGCATGGGCGACTTCTACGAGCTGTTCTATGCCGACGCGGAGAAGGCCTCGCGGCTGCTCAACATCACGCTTACGCAGCGCGGGCAGTCCGCCGGGCAGCCGGTGGTGATGGCCGGGGTGCCGTTCCATGCGGTGGAGAACTACCTCGCGCGGCTCATCAAGCTCGGCGAGTCGGTGGCGATCTGCGAGCAGGTGGGCGACGTGGCCACGGCCAAGGGGCCGGTGGAGCGCAAGGTGGTGCGCGTGGTGACGCCCGGCACGCTGACCGACACCGCGCTGCTCAACGACAAGGCCGAATCGATCCTGCTGGCCGTGCACCAGGGCCCGCGCGCGGCCTGCGGCCTGGCCTGGCTGGCCGTGACCCAGGGCACGCTGCACCTGGCCGAATGCGATGCCGACGCGCTGGGGGGCTGGATCGCCCGCGTGGCGCCCAGCGAGCTGCTCTACAGCGCCGGCGCCACCGAGCGCTTCGAGCAGCAGTTGCAGGCCCTGCGCGGCGCGGCGGCGCTCACGCCGCGCCCGGACTGGCAGTTCGACGCCGGCCTGGGCCAGCGCAAGCTGTGCGAGCAACTGGGCACGGCCAGCCTCGCGGCCTGGGGCGCGCAAGACCTGCCGCAGGCCCAGGCCGCCGCCAGCGCGCTGCTGGCCTATGCCGAGCACACGCAGGGCCGGGCCCTGTCGCACCTGCAGGGCATGCAGGTGGAGCGCGCCGACGCGTTGATCGACCTGCCGCCAGCCACGCGCCGCAACCTGGAGCTGGTGCGCACGCTGCGCGGCGAAGAGTCGCCCACCCTCTTCTCGCTGCTCGACACCTGCATGACCGGCATGGGCAGCCGCCAATTGCGCAACTGGCTGCTCGAACCCCGGCGTGCGCGCGGCGAGGCGCAGGCGCGACTGGACGCCATCGCCGCGCTGCGGCAGCCGCAGGACGCGGGGGCGGACTTGTGGCAGCGCCTGCGCGAGCAGCTCAAGGGCATGGGCGACGTGGAGCGCATCACCGCCCGCGTCGCGCTGCGCCAGGTGCGCCCGCGCGAACTGGTGGCGCTACTGCTTTCGCTACAAAAAGCAGAGCTGCTTGCGCCCGTTCTGCCTGCGCTGGAGCCACTTTTGGCTGATATTTCCAGCCATCTGTTGCCGCCCCCCGGCTGCGCCGCGCTGCTGGCGCGCGCCATCGAGCCCGAGCCCGCCGCGCTGGTGCGCGACGGCGGCGTGATCGCCACGGGCTTCGACGCCGAGCTCGACGAGCTGCGCGCCATCCAGGACAACTGCGACGGCTTCCTGCTCGATCTCGAAAGCCGCGAACGCGCACGCACGGGCATCGGCAACCTGCGCGTGCAGTTCAACAAGGTGCACGGCTTCTACATCGAGGTGACGCAAGGCCAGCTCGACAGCGTGCCCGCCGACTACCGCCGCCGCCAGACGTTGAAGAACGCCGAGCGCTTCATCACGCCCGAGCTGAAGGCTTTCGAGGACAAGGCGCTGTCGGCGCAGGAGCGGGCGCTGGCGCGCGAGAAGTGGCTCTACGAGCAGGTGCTCGACCAGCTCCAGCCCTTCGTGCCCGCGCTGGGCGCGCTGGCGCGGGCGCTGGCGGCGCTCGACGCGCTGTGCGCGCTGGCCGAGCGCTCGCTCACACTCGGCTGGTGCCGGCCCACCTTCGCGCCCGAGCCCTGCATCGAGATCGAGCAGGGCCGCCATCCGGTGGTGGAGGCGCGGCTGGCCGAGACGGGCGCGGGCGCATTCATCGCCAACGACACGCGGCTGTCGGCCAAGCAACGCATGCAAATCATCACCGGCCCCAACATGGGCGGCAAATCGACCTACATGCGGCAGGTGGCCTGCATCGCGCTGCTGGCCAGCATGGGCAGCTACGTGCCCGCGCGCGCCTGCCGGCTGGGGCCGCTGGACGCCATCCATACCCGCATCGGCGCGGCCGACGACCTGGCCAACGCGCAGTCCACCTTCATGCTCGAAATGACCGAGGGCGCGCAGATCCTGCACGCCGCCACCCGGCATTCGCTGGTGCTGATGGACGAAATCGGGCGCGGCACCTCCACCTTCGACGGGCTGGCGCTGGCATCCGGCATCGCCAGCTACCTGCACGACAAGAGCCAGGCGTTCACACTGTTCGCCACCCACTATTTCGAGCTGACCGAGTTCCCGGCCCGGCACCACGGCGCGGTGAACATGCATGTGAGCGCCGCCGAATCGGGCAGCGACATCGTGTTCCTGCACGAGATCCAGCCCGGCCCGGCCAGCCGCAGCTACGGCATCCAGGTGGCGCGGCTGGCCGGCATGCCGGCCGCCGTGGTGCAGCACGCGCGCGGCGCGCTCGCCGCGCTGGAGGCGCAGCAGAGCGCCGCGCAGGCCCAGGTGGATCTGTTCGCGCCGCCGCCCGAAGTCCCGACCGCCGAACCTGGCCCGGTGGAGGCGGCGCTGTCAGCGCTCGACCCTGACGCATTGAGCCCGCGCGACGCGCTGCAAGCGCTCTACGGACTCAAGAAGCTGGCGCGGCGCGGGTAGCCGGTTTCAGAGGGCCGCAGCAGGACGGCAAGCTCGATGCGGCCCCTGGCTCGCGGCTCGTGTCCGGCGCGCTGCGGTTGACGGTCAATTGGCCGTGTAGCCGCCGTCCACGACCAGTTCAGCGCCATGCACGAACGAGGATTCGTCCGAGGCCAGCAATGTCCTGGCAGGTCTTGGCCCAGCGGGCTTCGGCCTCGGTGGTGGCTTCGACCGTTTTCAGGTTTTTGGCGTTGACTTCCTTGATCAGCATGGCAATCCACTCGACCCGGGTCTCAATCGTGGGCGGCAGGTTGGTGAAGGGGCCGTTGGGGCCCAGCACCATGAACTCGACCTGCCGAGGCGCCGCCAACCCTGCCGGCGCCTCGGCGGAGCCTACGAGCTCAGCCCAAGGCGCGGTCAAGGCACCCGCGCTGCGGGTGAAAAGACCTCTCCTGCCATATTCCTGCCCTCCGTGATTTCAGGAGTCGTCGCCACCGCCCCCGATTTCCCAAAATGCCAGCGCGACTGCTAACAGCAGCAACCCTCCCAGGCAACCCCGCGCCACACTCCCGCGCGGAGTTTCATCGTCCTGGATGCACGGAACATGGTCCTCGGCGGGCAGGAAAATCAGCGCCAGCAGCGCGCCTACCATTGCCTGCATCCAGAGCACGAAGCCGCCCAGCGCGAGCAGCGCCAGCCCTATCAGAACGAAATCCATGGCATCACCTCCATGCCGGCCAGCCGGCGTAAGCACCCAGCCCATACAGCAACTCAATCGCAGCCCGACAGCGCGGCAAGCCCTGCCAGTACAAGACATGCCAACAGGATCGATTTACCGATCCGCGCCAGCAGTATCGACAGCACCCAGGACGCGAGCAAAAAACACCGCAGCCCATTCCACAGCAGCGCCCCCCACGCATACCGGCCGGCTCCGGTCCGCATGGGCCTGGCCTGCGGTAATGCGCCCGCCGCAACGGACAGCCCCGTCAGAACACCGAGCGCGCACAACGCCAGAACAACCGCACCCATGGCAACCTCCCTTCAGGCATCATCGACCCGGCAAGGTTAGCGCCCCGCAGGCTCAAATACTGAGCCTGCGGCGCACCCGCTATCCGTCGCGGGCATACAGATCGGCCAGCGCCGCAGCCTCCCCAGCCACACGCCGGCGCAGGGCGGGCGGCCCTTCAACCCGCACATGGCGGCCGTGGCGCAGGATGTCCATGCGCAATTCCCGCTCGTCGCCATAGGGCACGCGCAAGCGGTAGTCCCCATCGGGCATGAACTCGGATTTCTGCTCCGGGTGCCAGCGCTCGGACGCCACCCAGCGCGCGCGCTCCGCCGCAAAGCGCAGCACCGCCCAGGCACGCTGGCGCCCGCCAAAAATACCGTATGCCGACGCATAGTGGGCGTCCAGTGCCGATTCGCGCATGTCGATGGCCGACGCCGGCAGCAGCCGCACGCGGCGCAGCGTGTCGAGCGAGAAGCTGCGCAGTCCCCGCCGCCAGTGGCACCAGGCATCCAGATACCAGTTGTCGCGGTAGTGGGTCAGGCGCTGCGGCGACACCGTGCGCGTGTTCACCTCGTCGCGCCTGCGGTTCCAGGCGTCGAGCTCGCTGCGCCGGCGCTCCAGTAGGCCGGCTGCCACCTCGGCGAAGAAGCGCGGCTGCGTGGCGCGCCGGGTCGTGGACAGCAGCCGCACGCGCTGCCTGACCTCGGCGGCGGAACCGCCCGAAGCATCCCCCAGCAACCCCGCCAGCCGCTCCTGCAGCGGCGCCACGTGCACGGCGAGCACGCCGGGCGCGATCTCGCCCAGCACCTGGTGCGCAACCAGCAGCGCATGCAACTCGCCGCAGGAAAACCACAGCCCCGGCAGCGTATGGGCCGCCTGCGGTGCCACGGCCTCGAACCTGTAGCCGCCGGCATCGCGGTCCCACGTGATGGGCGACTGCAGCCGTTCGCGCAGGTATTCCATGTCGCGCTTGAAAGTGGCCCGGGACACCCCCGAGTTCGGCGAGGAACACTTGCGTCGGCACCACGCGGCGGGCACGCAGCATTCTGTCGATCAGATAGAAACGTTCCGTTCGGTTCACGGCCTCGGCCCTCCCGCATGCATGTATACAGCACGGACTACACTTCATGCCTTTGAAAACACAATTCGCCCCATGACCTACTGCGTCGCCATCAAGCTCAACGCCGGCCTGGTGTTCCTCTCCGACTCGCGCACCAACGCGGGCCTGGACCAGATCAGCATCTTTCGCAAGATGATCGTCTACGAGAGGCCGGGCGACCGCTTCATGGTGCTGCTGTCGGCGGGCAATCTCTCGATCTCGCAGTCGGTGCGCGAGATCCTGCAGGTCGAGCAGATCAAGGAGAGCGAGGACAGCGACCCGATCACGATCTGGAACGCGCGCAGCATGTTCGACGCCGCCCGCGTGCTGGGCCAGGCGGTGCGCCATGTGTACGAGCGCGACGCCGCCTCGCTCAAGCAGGCGGGTGTGGAGTTCAACGTGTCGCTGATCTTCGGCGGCCAGGTCAAGGGCGAGGGCATGCGACTGTTCCAGGTGTATTCCGCCGGCAACTTCATCGAGGCCACGCCCGAGACGCCCTACTTCCAGATCGGCGAATCCAAGTACGGCAAGCCCGTGCTCGACCGCGTGCTCGCGCCCGAGACGCCGCTGGCCGAGGCTGCCAAGTGCGCGCTGGTGTCGATGGACTCCACGCTCAAGTCCAACCTCTCGGTGGGCCTGCCGCTGGATCTGGTGGTGTACGAGGCCGACCAGTACCAGACCGACAAGATCGCCTGCCTGGGCCACGACAACCCCTACTTCCGCATGGTGCACGACATCTGGGGCCAGCGCCTGCGCGAGGTGTTCGACAGCATCGACGACCCGATGTGGAACGGCGGCCAGACCAGCGCGCCGCTGCTGGTGCCGGGCTCCATCAACAAGCCGCTGAAGAAGATCACCAACTCCAGCGAACGGTTGATCTAGCACGGTGTTCGATGCCTGGCGGCACAAATAAAAGCGATGCGTTTTGGCGCAGGGCAAGGCGCGGTTTCGGCTGTGCTGCATAGCGTTGAGCATTAGCCCGCACGCGGGCTGCCGCGGCGGCTGTGGACGCTCGAACAGGCGCCCGCGCTGCTGCCCCTGAGCGTCAGCCCCTGAGCGCCATCGCCTTCAAGGCTTCTGCGGCCCTTTGCGCCAATGCAGGGGCTGTATTTTTTGATACTCCCGGGGAGTACACCTTTTCTTCGCTTTATTTTCCTGCGCTGGCAGGCAGGCACAGGGGGAGTATCCTGTTTCCGCCGCTGCCGCCCGTTCACCGCCGGGCGCGCATCCCGGCCACGGCGACCTTCACCCGCCGGCCCACGCCAGCAGCCCGCTCCAGGCCGTGGCCAGCACCACGAGGCCGAAGGCGATGCGGTACCACGCGAACGGCACGAAGCTGTGGCTGGCGATGTAGCGCAGCAGCCAGCGCACGCACAGCCACGCACTGACGAACGAGAACGCCAGCCCGACGGCGAACAGCGGCGCGTCCTGCGGCGACAGCAGCGCGCGCTGCTTGTACAGGCTGTAGGCGCCCGCGCCGACCAGCGTGGGGATGGCCAGGAAGAACGAGAAATCGGTCGCCGCCTGCCGCGACAGGCCCAGCAGCATGCCGCCGATGATGGTGGCGCCGCTGCGGCTGGTGCCCGGCACCATGGCCAGGCACTGGGCCAGGCCGACCTTGAGCGCGTCGAGCGGCGTCATCGCCTCCACCGACTGCACACGCACCGCCGCGGGCGCGCGCCGCTCGGCCCACAGGATGACGAAGCCGCCGAGGATGAAGGTGGACGCCACCACCATGGGCGTGAACAGGTGCGCCTGGATGGCCCTGCCGAACAGCAGGCCCAGCACTGCGGCGGGCAGGAAGCCGATGCACACGTTGAGCGCCAAGCGCCGCGCCCACGGCTCGCCGGGCAGCGCGGCCAGCGTGGCGCGGATGCGCTGCCAATACACCAGCACCACGGCAAGGATGGCGCCGGTCTGGATGGCGATGTCGAACACCTTGGCGCGCTCGTCTTCGAAGCCCAGCAGCGCGCCGGCGAGGATCAGGTGCCCTGTCGATGAAATGGGCAGGAATTCGGTCAGGCCCTCGACCACGCCCATGACGGCGGCCTTCACCAGCAAAACGGTATCCACAGACGCTCCTTGAAACGGTTGGCATTATGGTGGCGGCGCGCGCTGCTCCACGCGCCGGCGCAGGACGTGGCCGCGCTGGTGGCGCAGCCGCGCCAAGCTGGAGAGGCCCATGCGTTCGCCATCGGCCAGGGCCGCATGCTGCACGCCACGGCCAGCATCGGCCTGGCGCTGTACGACGGCCACCCCGCCCCACCAGCACCCGATCAACGCCGCCGACCGGGCCATGTACCGGGCCCAGGGGTGAGAGGGCCGCAACCGGGTCCGCAGCGCCCCGGCGCTCCCGTCTAGGGAAAACCCCCGCACGCCGCGTCAGGCTTTCTTCAGTGGGCAGGGGGTACGATCTGCCTCCGCGTAACAATGGCCGGCCTGGTGCGCACTGCATGCGGGCCGCCGCGCGCCGACGACCATAACGACAGGAGACACACGGTGTCAGGACTCCTCAAACTCGCCCTCGGCGTGGATTGGCTTTCGGGCAGGCTCAGCAAGATCGCCGGCTGGGCGGTGCTGCTGGCCTCGATCATTTCGGCGGGCAATGCGTTCGTGCGCTACGGGCTGGATGTCAGCTCCAACGCCTGGCTCGAAATCCAGTGGTACCTGTTCGCCGCCACCGTCATGCTCGGCGCGCCGCTGGTGCTGAAGTTCAACGAGCACGTGCGCGTGGACATCCTGTACGGCAAGCTCTCCAGCCGGGGGCAGGTCTACGTGGACATCTTCGGGCTGCTGTTCTTCCTGCTGCCGGTGATGGGCCTCATGACCTGGCTCACCTGGCCCTTCTTCTGGAAGATGCTGGAGAGCGGCGAGATGTCGGGCAATATCGGCGGCCTGATCCGCTGGCCCGCAGCGCTGCTGATGCCCGTGGGCTTCGGCGCCATGGTGCTGCAGGGGCTGGCCGAGATCGTCAAGCGCGTCGCCTTCCTGCGCGGGGAGTTCGCCATGAACACCCATTACGAGAAACCGCTGCAGTAAACCCTGCCGCCCGGCACGCGCGCTTCCCGCATCCTTCGCAGGCACTGGACAACTATGCACATGGAAAATTTCGCCCCCCTCATGTTCGCGGGGCTGGTGGTCATCATGCTGATCGGGTTTCCGGTCGCATTCTCGCTTTCGGCACTGGGCCTGTTCTGCGGCTTCTTCGCCATCGAGATGGGCTGGTTCCCCGCGGGCTTCATGTCCAACCTGCCGCTCAACGTCTTCGGCATCCTCTCCAACGAGACACTGCTGGCCATCCCCTTCTTCACGCTGATGGGCGCCGTGCTCGAGAAGTGCGGGCTGGCCGAGGACATGCTCGACTCCATGGGCCAGCTCTTCGGCCCGGTGCGCGGCGGCCTGGGCTACTCGGTCATCATCGTCGGCTTCATCCTCGGCGCGATCACGGGCACGGTGGCGGGCCAGGTGATCGCCATGGCGATGATCTCGCTGCCGGTCATGATGCGCTACGGCTACGACATGCGCTACTCCACCGGCGTGCTGGCGGCCTCGGGCACCATCACGCAACTGGTGCCGCCGTCGCTGGTGCTGATCGTCATGGCCGACCAACTCGGCACCGACGTGGGCCAGATGTACAAGGGCGCCTGGGGGCCGTCCATCCTGCAGGTGCTGGTCTTCGCGGCCTACACCTTCCTGCTGAGCCGCATCAAGCCCGGCCATGTGCCCGGCCTGCCGGTCAACGCGCGCACGCTGCACGGCTGGGCGCTGTGGGGCAAGTGCCTGCGCGGCATCATCCCCTCGGCCATCCTGATCTTCGCGGTGCTGGGCTCCATGGGCGGATTGCCGTTCATGGACCACGCCATCGCCACGCCGACCGAGGCCGGCGCCATGGGTGCCGTGGGCTCACTGGTGCTGGCGGCCATCCACCGCCGCCTGAACTGGGCGCTGCTCAAAGAGGCCATGGACGGCACCATGCGGCTGACCGCGATGGTGGTGTTCATCCTGATCGGCTCGCGCATGTTCTCGCTGGTGTTCCAGGGCGTGGATGGCGCCAAGTGGATCGAGCACACGCTCTCCAGCCTGCCGGGCGGGCAGATCGGCTTCCTGATCGCGGTGAACGTGTTCGTGTTCTTCCTCGCGTTCTTCCTCGACTTCTTCGAGATCGCCTTCATCATCCTGCCGCTGCTCGGCCCCGTGGCCGCCAAGCTGGGCATCGACATGGTGTGGTTCGGCGTGCTGCTGTGCGTGAACATGCAAACCAGCTTCATGCACCCGCCGTTCGGCTTCGCGCTGTTCTACCTGCGCGGCATCGCCGACACGCTGTTCAAGAACGGCACGCTGCCGCGCAAGGTGGAGTCGCGCGACATCTACCTGGGCGCGCTGCCGTGGGTGCTGATGCAGTTGCTGCTCGTGGGCATCGTGATCTTCTTCCCGCAGACCGTCACGGTGTTCCTTGACAAGAAGGTCGAGATCGACATCGACAAGGTGCACCTGGAAATGCCAAGCGACACGGACGCCGCGCCCCAGATCGACATGGAAAACCCGTTCGGCACGCCGCCCGCCCAGGACGGGGCCAAGCCATGAACGCCGCGGCAGCACCGCCCCGCGAAGCGCCTGGCGTGCCAGCAGCCTGCGCAGGCCATGCCGCCATGGAAAGCGCCGCCTTCCCCGCACCCGTGCGCGTACTGGCCATTCTGGTGGTGGCGGGCCTTGCGGCATTCGCGCTCTGGAGCCTGCCCGCGCTGCGCGGTGCCGCATGGTCAGCCGGCAGCCTGGCGCTCTTCGCGCTGGCGGGCCTGTGCATCGCATGGACCGGCTGGTGGATCGTGCATGGCAAGACCCGGTTCGACGGCGTCCGGATCAGCCAGTCGTGGCTCTGGGGCCCCAAGAGCGCCGAGGTGCACGACGTGGCCCACCTGAAGCTGGTGCACTGGCAGGCGCTGGAGCGCATCGTGGCGCCGCGCCTGCTGGTGCGTCGGCGCAACGGCTCCCTGACCTGGTTCCACGCCGCCGACGCACGCCTGCTCACGGCCTTCGCCGCACGCGTGGCGGATGGCATGGGCAAGGCGCCGCAGGGCTGAAACGGCGGCGCCCGCCAACGAAAACGCCCGCCATCCTGGCGGGCGTTTTTTGCTTGTGCGCTGGAAGCGCCAAGCCAGCGTGCGTCAGGCGCCGAACTTCTGCGCCTGCATGAAGCGGTCGAACGTGCCTTCGGTGAAACGGAACCACACGTTCTCTTCGGCCAGGAACTTGGAATAGTCTTCGTAGACCTTCTTCCATTCGGGATTGCTGTTGCTGAGGTCGCTGTAGATCTGCTGCGCCGACTTCAGCGCCGCGCTCATGATTTCCTGCGAAAAGGGGCGCAGCTTGGTGCCCGCACCCACCAGTTGCTTGAGTGCGATGGGGTTCTTCGCGTCGTAGCGCGCGAGCATGGTGACGTGCGCGTGCGAGGCCGCGGCCTCGACCACGGCCTTGTACTCGGCGGGCAGCGACTCCCAGGCCTTGGTGTTGATGTAGAAGTCCAGATGTGGGCCGCCTTCCCACCAGCCGGGGTAGTAGTAGAACGGCGCGACCTTGTTGAAGCCGAGTTTCTGGTCGTCGTACGGGCCCACCCATTCGGCGGCGTCGATGGTGCCCTTTTCGAGCGCGGGATAGATGTCCGCGCCGGGAATCGACTGCGGAATCACGCCGAAGGGCTCCAGCACGCGACCGCAGAATGGGTTGGAGCGGAACTTCAGGCCCTTGAGGTCCGCGACAGTCTTCACTTCGCGGCGGAACCAGCCGCCCATCTGCGCGCCCGTGTTGCCGCCCGGCAGATTGATGATGTTGTACTTGGCATAGAAGTCGCGCATGAGCTTCAGGCCATTGCCCTCGTAGATCCAGGCGGACATCTGGCGCGCATTGAGCCCGAACGGAATGGCGCAGCCGATGCAGAACGTCGGGTCCTTGCCATAGAAGTAGTACGGCGCGGTGTGCGCCATCTCCACCGCGGCGCTCTGCACGCCGTCGACCACGCCGAAGGCCGGCATGATCTCGCCGCCCCCGTGCACCGAGATCTGGAACTTGCCGCCGGTCGCATCGCTGACCTTCTTGGCAAAGACCTCGGCGGCGCCGTAGATGGTGTCGAGCGATTTCGGGAAGCTCGATGCAAGGCGCCAGCGGATGGCCGCTTGCGCATGCACGGCAGGGGCAGCACCTGCGGCCAGCACGCCCGCGATGCCCGCGTGCTTGAGGATGGAACGACGATCCATGGGATTGACTCCGTTATTGAAATAGGAATGCGGCCCGCAACCGCTTATCGGACTTGTGGGCCGCGCGCCAAACGATTGTAGAAACCGCCCCCAGGCGCCCCGCTGGGGTTTTCCCTGCGCGACGGCATGGGCAGCGCCATCCATTCAGCAATCTGACAGCTTGCGGCCTGCATCACAGCCGCGCGCCAGCCATGAGCCACGCGGCCAGTCCCAGCATCATGCCGCCCGTGGCCGCGTCCAGCACGCGCCACGCGGCGGGGCGCGCGAACCAGGGCCGCAGCACCCGTGCGCCATAGCCCAGCGCCGCAAACCACAGCAGGCTCGCGCTGCCCACGCCGGCGACGAAAACGCCCTTCAACACCCCCGGCTGCCGGGCACCGAGCGGGCCGATGATGACCAGCGTATCGAAGTACACGTGCGGATTGAGCAGCGTGAACGCCGCCAGTTGCGCCAGCACCGTGCGCAGGCGGGCCGTCCCCGCGCCATCGGCCATGGCCGCGCTGCCGCCGCGCCATGCGCGCCGCAGCGCCAGCGCCCCATAGCCCAGCAGGAACATGCCGCCCGCCGCAGACAGCCACGCAGCCCAATCCGCACGCCCCTCCAGCACGCGCGCCACGCCCGCCACGCCGCAGAGGGCCAGCGTCACGTCGGCCACGGTGCAAAAGGCCACGCTGGCGCCCACGTGGCGGCGCAGCAGGCCCTGGCGCAGCACCATGAGGTTCTGCGCGCCGATGGCCACGATCAGCGACAGGCACACGGCGAAGCCCGCGCTCCAGGCGGAAAGGAAGGATGACGGCGGCAGCGGCATGCAGACAGAATGCCGGCTTGCGGCGATTCGGGCCAGTTTATCCCGTTGAGCAGCTCTGAAAAAACCACCCTCAAACATCCTGGTGGGCCGCGGGCGGCTGCGCGTGGCCTCGGTGCGCGCCGGCACCACGCTGGCGCGCGAGGAGCCCGCGCCGGCCTTCCGGCGCATGGAAAACCTCGGCGTGGAGCTGTCGGCGCGGCTGCGCAGTACCGATGTGCAGTTGAGTAGCAGCCGCAACCGAAGCCTCCGCATACCTTGCGCTGGGTCAAGCCGCGGGTTGCAAGCCGAAATACAACTTGAAAAGAATGGGAATATCCTCAACTCCCCCGGCATACGGAGGTTATTTCCCCCATGCGAACCGACAAATTCACCACCAAGTTCCAGGAAGCCCTGGGAGACGCGCAGACGCTGGCCCTGGGCAGCGACAACGCCTACATCGAACCCGCGCATCTGCTGGCCGCCATGCTGCGCCAGCAGGACGGCCCGCGCGCCATCGTCGAGCGC
Organism: Curvibacter soli; assembly: GCF_029211125.1. GTDB lineage: Bacteria > Pseudomonadota > Gammaproteobacteria > Burkholderiales > Burkholderiaceae_C > Curvibacter_A > Curvibacter_A soli. The sequence goes on along the minus strand of NZ_JARGEN010000017.1, from coordinate 63,139 downwards.
GCCGGCGCCAACGTGCCAGGGCTGCTGGCAGCCGCCGAGCAGGCCATCCGGAAGCTGCCGCAGGTGCAGGGCCAGGACGTGTCCGTGGGCCGCGACCTCGCCAGCCTGCTGCAGGCCACCGAGAAGGAAGCGATCAAGCGCGGTGACCAGTTCATCGCCAGCGAACTGTTTCTGCTCGCCCTGGCCGACAGCAAGGGCGACGCCGGCCAGATGGCCCGCAGCAACGGCCTGACGCGCAAGGCACTTGAGGCCGCCATCACCGCGGTGCGCGGCGGCCAGGGCGTGGACAGCGCCGACGCCGAAGGCCAGCGCGAGGCGCTGAAGAAATACACGCTCGACCTCACCGAGCGCGCCCGCGCCGGCAAGCTCGACCCGGTGATCGGCCGCGACGACGAGATCCGTCGCGCCATCCAGGTGCTGCAGCGGCGCAGCAAGAACAACCCGGTGCTGATTGGCGAGCCCGGCGTGGGCAAGACCGCCATCGTGGAAGGGCTGGCCCAGCGCATCGTGGCCGGCGAGGTGCCCGACTCGCTGCGCGACAAGCGCGTGCTGGTGCTCGACATGGCCGGCCTGCTCGCGGGCGCCAAATACCGCGGCGAGTTCGAGGAACGGCTCAAGGCCGTGCTCAAGGAAGTGGCCCAGGAAGAGGGCCGCATCATCCTCTTCATCGACGAAATCCACACCATGGTGGGCGCGGGCAAGGCCGAGGGCGCCATCGACGCCGGCAACATGCTCAAGCCCGCGCTGGCGCGCGGCGAACTGCACTGCATCGGCGCCACCACGCTCGACGAATACCGCAAGCACATCGAGAAGGACGCCGCGCTGGAGCGCCGCTTCCAGAAGGTGCTGGTGGGCGAGCCGAGCGTGGAGCAGACCATCGCCATCCTGCGCGGCCTGCAGGAGAAGTACGAGGTGCACCACGGCGTGGAGATCACCGACCCGGCCATCGTGGCCGCGGCGGAACTCAGCAACCGCTACATCACCGACCGCTTCCTGCCCGACAAGGCCATCGACCTGATCGACGAGGCGGCCGCCAAGATCAAGATCGAGATCGACTCCAAGCCCGAGGCGATGGACCGGCTGGAGCGCCGCATCATCCAACTGCAGATCGAGCGCGAGGCCGTGAAGAAGGAGACCGACGAGTCCTCGATCAAGCGCCTGGGCCTGCTGGACGAAGAGATCACGCAGTTGCAGAAGGAATACGCCGACCTCGACGAGATCTGGCAGGCCGAGAAGGCCCAGGCCCAAGGCAGCGCACAAATCAAGGAAGAGATCGACAAGCTGCGCTTCCAGATCAAGGAGCTGACCGACAAGGGCGACTACAACAAGGTGGCCGAGCTGCAGTACGGCAAGCTGCCACAGCTCGAAAAAGAGCTGAAGGCCGCCACCGAGCAGGAAGGCGCGGGCGGCAAGCCCGCTGTCCACCGCCTGCTGCGCACGCAGGTGGGCGCGGAGGAAATCGCCGAGGTGGTGAGCCGCGCCACCGGCATCCCGGTGTCCAAGATGATGCAGGGCGAAAAGGACAAGCTGCTCGCCATGGAGGACAAGCTGCACGAGCGCGTGGTGGGGCAGGACGAGGCCATCGCCGCCGTATCCAACGCCATCCGGCGTTCGCGCTCGGGGTTGAGCGACCCGAACCGGCCCACGGGCTCGTTCCTGTTCCTCGGCCCCACGGGCGTGGGCAAGACCGAGCTGTGCAAGGCGCTGGCGGGCTTCCTGTTCGACAGCGAGGAGCACCTGATCCGCATCGACATGAGCGAGTTCATGGAAAAGCATTCGGTGGCGCGGCTCATCGGCGCGCCGCCGGGCTACGTGGGCTATGAAGAAGGCGGCTACCTGACCGAGGCCGTGCGCCGCAAGCCCTACAGCGTGGTACTGCTCGACGAGGTGGAGAAGGCCCATCCCGACGTGTTCAACATCCTGCTGCAGGTGCTCGACGATGGCCGCCTCACCGACGGCCAGGGCCGCACCGTGGACTTCAAGAACACGGTGATCGTGATGACCAGCAACCTCGGCTCGCCCATCATCCAGGCCATGGTGGGCCGCCCCGGCGACGAGATCAAGGAGGCGGTGTGGGAGGAGCTGAAGAGCCACTTCCGCCCCGAGTTCCTGAACCGCATCGACGAGACCGTGGTGTTCCACGCGCTGGACGCGAAGAACATCGAGGCGATCGCCAGAATCCAGTTGCAGGTACTCGCCGCCCGGCTGCAGAAGATCGACCTGTCGCTCGACGTGTCGCCGCAGGCCCTGGCCGAACTCGCCAAGGTCGGCTTCGACCCGGTGTTCGGCGCCCGGCCCTTGAAGCGCGCGATCCAGCAGCGCATCGAGAACCCGCTCTCCAAGCTGCTGCTCGAAGGCCGGTTCGCACCCAAGGACGTGATCGTCGTCACGGTGGACCCGGTGCAGGCGCCCGGCGTGTTCCACTTCGCGGCGGCGCACTGATGGCGGGCCTGCCCGGCATCTTGGCGCGTTTTGCGCTGCGACTGTTGTTCGTGGCGCTGGCCACCGTGTTCGTGTTGAGCCTGCTGGCGGCGCTCGGCGTGGTCGCGCTCGTGTGGGGCCTGCGCGTGCTGTGGGCCCGGCTCACGGGCCGGCCCATGGCGCCGTGGGTGGTGCGGGTCGATCCGCGCGCGGGCTGGCGCGTTGCCGAACGCTGGACGGTCCGGCGCGGCGGCGGCCCGCTGCGGCCCGCGCCCAACGCGACGGACGTGGAGGTGCGCGAACTGCCGCCCGGCCAGCCCTGACGGCGGCTTGCTCCTACAATGGGCCACCAAGCCAGCGCGCATCGAGCGCGCTGGCTTTCTTGTTCCCCGGCCCGGCGGCGGCGCCTGCCGCCACGCGCATGAATCCCGACCTTTCCCGCAAGAAGAACCTCACGCACTGGGCGCTGCTGGTGGCTTTGTCCGCCGCGCTGGCCGCTGTGCTCGAACACCTGGGCCTGCCCGCCGGGCTGATGCTCGGCCCCATGCTGGCCGCCGTGCTGGCGATGATGGCGGGCGTGTCGCTGCGGCTGCCCAATGCCTGCTTCGTGGCAGCGCAGGGCCTCGTCGGCTGCCTGCTCGCGCGCAGCATCCCCGCGACCGTGTTCACCACCATCGGGCGCGACTGGCCGGTGTTCGTGGTCGGCGTGCTGGCGGTGGTAACGGTGGCCAACGGGCTGGGCTGGCTGCTGGCGCGCTGGCAGGTGCTGCCGGGCACCATCGCCATCTGGGGCTCGGCGCCCGGCGCCGCCACTGCGATGGTGCTGATGTCCGAGGACTACGGCGCCGACGTGCGGCTGGTGGCCTGCATGCAGTACCTGCGCGTGGTCTGCGTGTCGGTCGTGGCCTCGGTGGTGGCGCGCCTGTCGGCGCACGGCACGGCGGCCGCGCCCATGGTGGCCATCGACTGGTTTCCCGCCGTCGATCCTGCCGCGCTCGCGGCGACCCTCGCGATCGCCTGGGGCGGCGCCTGGGCCGGGTGGCGACTGCGCCTGCCCGCCGGCACCCTGCTGGGGCCGCTGCTGCTGGGCGTGGCGTTCCAGGGCGCCGCCGGCCAGCCGCTGGTGCTGCCGCCCTGGCTGCTGGCGGGTGCCTACGCGGCGGTCGGCTGGAGCATCGGCCTGCGCTTCACGCGCCCCATCCTGGCGGTGGCGATCCGCGCATTGCCGCGCGTGCTGGCGTCGATCTTCGCCCTCATCGCGCTGTGCGGCGGGTTTGCGGCCCTGCTCGTGGCCTGGACCGGGATCGATCCGCTGACCGCCTACCTGGCCACCAGCCCGGGCGGCGCCGATTCGGTGGCGATCATCGCGGCGTCGAGCCAGGTGGACCTGCCCTTCGTGATCGCCATGCAGACCCTGCGCCTGGTCTTCGTGATGCTCACCGGCCCGCTGATCGCGCGTTTCATCGCCGCACGGCTGCGGCGCTCGTAGCCGCGGCGGGCTACCGCCCGCAAAGAGGAGCAACGCCGCATGGCCCCCCGAGCGCGGTGCTGGCAGGTGCATGGCGCCCTCACCCACGAGGCGAACCCCATCGGAGCCGGCAACGCTCGATTGCATGCGGCCTGGCAAGGGATACGAAGCGGTCAACTGCTGTTTCCAGGTTGAATTCTTTGGAAACCCGCATGGATATTGCGTTTCTTCAGTTTTTCGGTTGGTTCAACTGCCGTTTCCAGGATCAATGGCGTTCCGTCGCATTCCCGCAATCGCCGCGCGCCACTACGATGGCACCCATGACTACCACTGCAAGTTCCACCATCGCCCAGCGCGCCGTGCCGCTGCGCCAGGATGCGGGCGTGATCGGCCTCGTCGGCATCGCGCACCTCGTGAGCCACTACAGCCAACTGCTGCTCGCGCCGCTGTTCCCGTTCCTCAAGACGGAGTTCGGCGTCGGCTACGCCGAGCTGGGGCTGGTACTTACGGTGTTCTTCATGGTCTCGTGCGCGGTGCAGGCGTTCTCGGGCTTCGTGGTGGACCGGCTGGGCCCGCGCCCCGTGCTGTTCGGGGGCATCGCGCTGCTCGGGCTGGCGGCGCTGGGCTGGGCGGCCAGCACGCACTACTGGATGCTGCTGGCCTGCGCGGTGGTGGCGGGCGTGGGCAACGGCGTGTTCCACCCGGTGGACTACACGCTGCTCAACCGCAAGGTGAGTGCGCCGCGCCTGGGCCACGCGTACAGCACGCACGGCATCGCCGGCAGCCTGGGCTGGGCGCTGGCGCCGGCCATGATGGTGCCGCTGGCGCTGGCGTATTCGTGGCGCATGGCGCTGGTGGCGGGCGCGCTGGTGGCGTTTGCGGTGCTGGCGCTGCTGGTGGCCAACTACGGCCTGCTGGCGCTGCCAGCGGCACCGGCCGCCACGGCCCGCGCGCACGCTGGCCACGCGGCGGCGGAGGGCAGCTTCGCCTTCCTGCGCATCCCGGCGGTGTGGATGTGCCTGGTGTTCTTCTTTTTCTACGCCGTCATCATCAGCGTGGTGCAGACCTTCGCGCCGCAGGCCGCGGCGCAATTGCATGGCGTGGACCTGCAGTTGGTGGCCGCCTGCGTGACCATCTACATGGTGGCCAGCGCGGCGGGCATGGTGCTGGGCGGCTTCCTCGCGTCGGAGCCGGCGCGCTGCGAGCGCATCGTGGGCATGGGCATGGGCGTGGCGGCGGTGTTTGCGCTGGCGCTGGCGCTGGCGCCGGTCGGGGGGCGGGCGGTGCCGGTGCTGTTCGGCGTGATGGGCTTCGCCGCGGGCATCGCGGGGCCGTCGCGCGACCTGCTGGTGAAGCGCTCCACGCCCGAGAATGCCACGGGCCGGGTCTACGGCGTGGTGTATTCGGGTCTGGACATTGGCCAGGCCGTGGCACCGCTGGTGTTCGGCCGCATGATGGACCACGGCCAGTACATGGGCGTGCTGCTGGGGCTGGCGCTGGTGCAGGGGCTGCTGATCGCCAGCGCCTTCAACGTGCGGCGGGCGCGGCGCACGGCAACGCCGCTGGCGGGGTGAGGCGCTATTGAAAAAGTAGCTGCTACCGCCGGTGATACGCCAGTTTCAATATGAAATGCACCTGAAACCAAAGAGATACGGGCGGAAGCAGCTATATAAACAGGAGCGCCCCGCTACATCCAACCCAGCCAGCGCCACCAGGTCAGGCCCATCGCCAGCATGAGCAGGTAGCCCACGACGGTGACCGCGATGCCCACCTTGGCGAACTGCCGCGCGTTGAAGGTGTCGGTGCCCAGGCACACCATGTTCTGCGGCGCGTTGACCGGCAGGATGAAGCCGTAGCTCACCACGAAGCCCAGCAGCATGGTCATGCCCAGGCGGTTGAAGTCGCCCGGCAGCGTCTGCAGCACCGAGATCAGGATGGGCAGCAGGGCCGACGTCAATGCCGTGGCGCTGGCGAAGCCCAGGTGGATGACGATCAGGAACGCCGCCAGCACCGCGAAGACGCCCAGCGTGCCGATGCCGGCCAGGCCGGTGTGCGCCACCACCTGCTTGCCCAGCCACTGGCCGGCCTGCGTGGCCAGGAGCGCGCTGCCCAGGCTGATGCCCACGCCGAACACGATCACCGTGCCCCAGGGGATGCGCGACTGCACGTCCTTCCAGGTCATCACGCCGATGCGCGGCAGCATCAGCAGCACCAGTCCGGCGTAGGTGGTGGTGGTGGTGTCGAAGCTGTGCAGCTTGGTCTCGGTGGCCCAGGCGGCCAGCAGCAGCAATGAGACGGCCAGCAGCCGCTTCTGCGGGCCGGTCATGGGGCCGAGCGCGCGCAGTTGCGCCTCCACCGCCTCCTTGCTGCCGGCCACGCCGCCGGCCTCGGGCGGCAGGATCTTCAGCACCACGAAGTACAGCACCGCCGACATGATGACGGCCCAGGGCGCGCCGGCGATCAGCCAGTCGATCCACGACACGCGCGCGCCGAGCATCTTGTCCATGAAGCCCACCGTCAGCAGGTTCTGCGCCGCGGAGGTCTGGATGCCCACGTTCCAGATGCTGGTGGCCTGCGCCACCACGATCATGATGCCGGCGGCGATGTTGGAGCGCCGGTCCACGCCGAAGGCGGCGATCACGCCCATCATGATCGGCACCACGCAGGCGCTGCGCGCGGTGGCGCTGGGCACGATGAGGCTGAGCACGATGGTCACCGCGATGGCGCCGATGACGATGCGCCGCGTGCTGGTGCCGATCCGCGACAGCGTGACGAGCGCGATGCGCCGGTCCAGCCCCGTGTGGGTCATGGCCGCGGCGATGAACAGCGCGCCCGCCACCAGCGCCAGCGCCGAGTTGGCGAAGCCCGTGAGCGCGAGATTGATGGCGTTGGAGCTGCCGTAGAGCTTGCCCGGGTCGGCTATGGTGGGCGCGGAGCCGATCAGGAACGCGATCAGCGAGGTGATCATGATCGCGCTGGCCTCGTACGACACCGCCTCGGTGATCCACACCACCACGGCGAACACCAGGATGGCGAGCATGCGGTGGCCCGCCACGGGCAGGCCATCGGCCAGCGGCAGCATCAGCACCCCGGCCATGGCCAGCACGCCGACGATCAGGCCGAGGGGCAGTTTGAGTGGCGCGGGCGCCGCGGGCGCGGCACCGGGAGCGGATGAAGGCATGATGGGTTCCCGTTCTTGGCATTGGAATGCCCGGCCAGCATACGCGCTCGGCGCAGCGCATGAAACTGGCGCAGCCCAATGCCAGGGATACCGCGCAACCGGCTTTGCCGGGCCGCCGGTATCGCCCCCGGCGAGGGGGTTGGCGGCCACACGCAGTGGGCGAGCCTGGGGGAGTGTTCCATCTCAGTTATCCATGGCGCTCGCGCGCCACCCGCAGCGCATGAAACTGGCGCAGCCCAATGCCAGGGATACCGCGCAACCGGCTTTGCCGGGCCGCCGGTATCGCCCCCGGCGAGGGGGTTGGCGGCCACACGCAGTGGGCAAGCCTGGGGGAGTGTTTCATCTCTCCTTGGCCAGCACCGTCTCCAGTTGGTGCAGGCTCTCCAGCGTGCGCACGCAGGCCTCGGCCACTTCCGAGCCCTTGATGCCGAAGTGGCGGTGGAAGTACTTGCGGTGCTCCACGTGTTCGTGGAAGTGGTGCGGCGTGAGCACGGCGGAGAACACCGGCACGTCGGTTTCGAGCTGCACCGTCATGAGCGCGTTCACCACGGTCTGCGCGACGAATTCGTGGCGGTAGATGCCGCCGTCCACCACCAGCGCGCAGGCCACGATGGCCGCGTAGCGGCCCGAGGCGGCCAGGCGTTTGGCGTGCAGCGGGATCTCGAACGCGCCGGGCACGTCGATCACGTCGATGGCCCCGGCGGGCACGCCGCTGCGGTCCATCTCGGCCAGGAAGGCGTCGCGCGCCTGCCGCACGATGTCGGCGTGCCACTGGGCCTCGATGAAGGCGATGCGCTGGCCGCCCTGGGCCGGGGCCAGGGTGTGGGCGAGCACGGAGGAGGGGACAAGTTCAGTCTGACTCATGGTGTGTCTTCTGCTCTGCGATGACAGGAAGGTTTCCAGCAATCAGGGCGCACGCGCACGGGGCCCGGGGCTTCGCGCTCTCTTCCATCCGGACTGTGACCGTCGGCGCCGGAATCACGCCGGCTCTGCTGACCCCGCGGCTTCCTGTGCGCAGCCCGGGCGCTCGCGGACTCGTGCGGGCCGCAAAGCCCGCCATCACCGCCGGTGGGAAATCGCACCCTCACCCTGAGAACGCTTGGCGCGGCCTGCCCAAGGGCAGGCCGCGATCGGCATTGTAGGAGCAGCCCCGCGGGCGCTGCGGGCGGATGCTGATGGACTGACGCGAACAAGGATGCACCAGCCGTTGCGCCCGAGGGCCGGGCGTCTCGCCCGAACCCGGTTTGCGTCAGGTGCGGCTTATTCGTAGATGAATTGCGCCACCTCGTCGAGCGTTGCGCGCGCCGTGACCAGCCGGTTCACCGGGTGTTCCATGTTGACATGGCCCACGGCCACGCCCGCGAACAGCATGCGCTCGGGCGGCAGGGCCAGGAAGCTGCCCACGGTTTCGGGGAAGGCGGACCAGTATTCCTGGGCGCAACTGTGCAGCCCCTCGGCGCGCAGCAGCAGCATGAAGGTCTGCAGCAGCATGCCCAGGTCGGACCACTGCGGCGGCCCCATGCGACGGTCCACGCTGCAGAACACCACCAGCGGCGCGCCGAACGCCTGCGCGTTGCGGCGAAACCATGCGCGGCGCGCGGGCTTGTCCTCGCGCGCGATGCCCAGCCGCGCGTACATGTCCTCGCCCACCTGGAAGCGCCGCTCGCGGTAAGGCGAGGCCAGTTCGCGCGGATAGACGTCGTAGGCGGGCGCTTCGCGTGCCGCGCCTTCGGCGGTGGCCTCGTGCATCGCCGCCTTCAGCCGCACGAGCGCCGCGCCGCCCACCACCTGCAGGTGCCACGGCTGCAGGTTGCCGCCCGAGGGCGCGCGCAGGGCCTGCTGCAGCACGCGCGCGATGGTGGCGTGGGGTACCGGATCGGGGAGGAAATCGCGGACGGACAAACGGCTGGCGACGGCTTCACGGATATCCATAGGGTGCTGCTCCTGTGTCGTGGGCAATGGGCGCTACGCCGAGTATGCCGGCAAACGGTTCGCGATAATCGCGCATGCCGCGGCGCCCCCGCTATGCCGCCCCCTCCCCTCCTCCATAACTCCAGAGATCGCCTTCCACCATGACCCGTCAACTCGCAGGGCACCTGATCGCCGAATGCCTGGCCGCGCAAGGCACCACCCATGTCTATGGCGTGCCGGGCGAAAGCTACCTGGCCGTGCTCGACGGCTTCCACCGGTACGCCGACCGCATCCGCTTCGTCACCTGCCGCCAGGAGGGCGGCGCGGCCTTCATGGCCGACGCGCACGGCAAGCTCACGGGCCGCCCCGGAGTGTGCTTCGTCACGCGCGGGCCGGGCGCCACCAATGCCGCCATCGGCCTGCACACGGCGTTCCAGGATTCGACGCCCATGGTGCTGCTGGTGGGCGACGTGGGCAGCGACTTCCGCGACCGCGAGGCGTTCCAGGAGGTGGACTTCGCCGCCTTCTTCGGCCCCTCGACCAAGGGCATGGCCAAGCGCGTGGAGCGCATCGACGACGCGCGCCGCATCCCCGAATACATCGCCCGCGCCTACGCCACCGCCATGCAGGGCCGCCCCGGCCCCGCGGTGCTGGTGCTGCCCGAGGACATGCTGGCGCAGGAGGTGGACGTGCCACCGCTGCCCGCCGTGCAGCCCGTTACCATTGAAATAGGCCCGCAGCGCTTGCAAGACCTGCGGGAGCTGCTATTGAAAGCAGAGCGTCCTTTCGTCATCGCCGGCGGCGGCGGCTGGACGCCGCGCGCGGCCCAGGCGCTGGAGCGCTTCGCCGAGAACTGGATGCTGCCGGTGGGCAATGCCTTTCGCTTCCAGGACACGTTCGACAACCACCACCCGCTCTACGCGGGCGACGTGGGCATCGCCCCCAGCGCCCAGCTCGCGCAGCGCATCCGCGACAGCGACCTGGTGATCGCCATCGGCCCGCGCCTGGGCGAGATGACGACCAGCGGCTACACCCTGCTCGAAGCGCCGCGCACGCGGCAGAAGCTGGTGCACATCCACGTCGGCGCCGAGGAACTGGGCCGCGTGTACTTCCCCGACCTGGCCATCAACGCGAGCATGGACGCCGCCGCACCCGCGCTGGCCACGCTGGCCGCGCCCGGCGTGGCCGAGACGCTGCCCTGGGCCGCCTGGGCAGCCGCCGCGCATGCCGACTACCTTGCAGCCATCGCGCCGCAGCCGCTGCCGGGCCTGGACATGGGCGCGCCCGGCGCGGTGGACATGCCGGCCATCATCGCCACGCTGCAGAAACACCTGCCCGCCGACGCGGTGCTGACCAACGGCGCAGGCAATTTCGCGAGCTGGCTGCACCGCTATTACCGGTACCATGGCTGGTCCAAGGGCTTCAAGACGCAGCTCGCGCCCACCTCGGGCGCCATGGGCTACGGCGTGCCGGCGGCCATCGGCGCCTCCATCGCCACGGGCCGCACCGCCTTCACCATCGCGGGCGACGGCGATTTCCTGATGAACGCGCAGGAGCTCGCCACCGCCGTGCAGCACGGAGGCAAGAGCATCATCGTGCTGCTCAACAACGGCATGTACGGCACCATCCGCATGCACCAGGAGCGGCAATACCCTACGCGCGTCAGCGGCACCGCGCTGCGCAACCCCGATTTCTGCGCCTATGCGCGCGCCTTTGGCTACCAGGCCGAGCAGGTCACGCGCGCGGCAGACTTCGAGGCCGCCTTGCTGCGCGCGCTGGCCGCCGATACGGGCACGCTGATCGAGATACCGCTGTCGCCGGAGGTCATCACCACGCGCAGCACGCTCACGGGCATCCGCAGCGCCGCGCTCCAGCGCATCGGTGTCCGCTGACCGGGAGGAAAGAAAGGAAACACCATGGCTGACAACGGCAAACCCACCAACGGCAAGCGCCTCGCGGCATGGCAGCCCGGCAAGGGCCGCGTCGATCTGGACAAGTTCGACAGCGATGCCACGCCGTATTCGGTGGGCGACAAGACGCGCGACAAGATCGAGGTCGATTCGCTGGCGCAGCAGATCGACGCGCTGCAGAATCTGCTGTATGCCAATCGCGCACGCAAACTGCTGGTGGTGCTGCAGGGGCTGGACACCGCCGGCAAGGACGGCACCATCCGCGACGTGTTCAACCGCACCAGCCCGCTGGGCGTGCACGCTGTCGGCTGGAAAGCCCCCACCGAGGACGAACGCGCGCACGATTACCTCTGGCGCATCCACCGCTGCGTGCCAGCGGCCGGCGAGATCGTGGTGTTCAACCGCAGCCACTACGAGGACGTGCTGGTGCCCGTGGTGAACGGCTGGATCACGCCCGAGCAGCAGCGCCAGCGCTTCGAGCACATCAACGATTTCGAACGCATGCTGGCCGAGACCGGCACCGTGATCTGCAAGTTCATGCTGCACATCGGCTACGGCGAGCAGCGCGCACGCCTGCAGGAACGGCTCGACGACCCGGCCAAGAACTGGAAGTTCAACCCCGGCGACCTCGACGTGCGCAAGCAATGGCCGCAATACCAGCGCGCTTACGAAGACCTGCTGGGGGCTACCCACACCGCCTGGGCGCCCTGGACCATCGTGCCGGCGGATTCCAAGACCCACCGCAACCTGATGGTCGCCACCGTGGTGCGCGACACGCTGGCCGGGCTGGACCTATGCCCGCCGCCGGCCAATCCGGCGCTGCGCGGCGTGCAGGTCGATTAGGACCTGCCTACGGCACATGGGGCTCCCTTCGGGGGGTGTTGTGTGTGGCCGGATGGGGCATTCTCGGGATGCGTGGCGCGGCGGACGCGCCAAGCCCCTGCGCCAAGTGGTCGGGCGGCTTGGCTTGTGATGGCGATATGCGTTTGCATACAGATCCGCCATGAATAGATGTAAACAATCGGATCAATGCAATCAATTCATTGGATTGATGGGTCGGTCGGACTTATGCTTCCACCCGTGCCCGCTTTTCGGGTGCCACCCAACTCCAGCAGCAACTGAAAGGAAACCGCAATGTCGCTCATCAACACGCAAGTCCAGCCCTTCAAGGCCCAGGCGTTCGTCAACCGTAACGGCAAGGGCGAGTTCATCGAAGTGACCGAACAAACCATCAAGGGCAAGTGGTCGGTCTTCATCTTCCTGCCGGCCGCGTTCACCTTCAACTGCCCGACCGAAATCGAGGACTCGGCCGACAACTACGCCGAATTCCAGAAACTCAACACCGAGGTCTACATCGTCTCGACCGACACCCATTTCGCCCACAAGGTCTGGCACGAGACCTCCGACGCCGTGGGCAAGGCCAAGTTTCCGCTGGTCGGCGACCCGACCCATGCGCTGTCCACCGCCTTCGACGTGCTGATCCCCGAAGAGGGCCTGGCGCTGCGCGGCACCTTTGTCATCAACCCCGACGGCGTGATCAAGACGGCCGAGGTTCACTCCAACGAAATCGCCCGCGACGTGTCGGAAACCCTGCGCAAGCTCAAGGCGGCGCAGTACACGGCCGCCAACCCCGGCCAGGTCTGCCCGGCCAAGTGGAAGGAAGGCGCCAAGACCCTGACGCCTTCGCTCGACCTCGTGGGCAAGATCTAAAAGTCAGCGTGGGAAAAGCCTGGGCGCGCCCAGGCTTTTTTTTCCACTGTTAGTGCATAACTATCGAAATCAACGAGTCAATAGGAATGAAAGCCATGCTGGACACCAACCTCCAATCCCAACTGAAGGCCTACCTGGAGCGCGTCACCCGCCCGATCGAGCTGGTCGCCACGCTCGACGAGAGCAAGGCGTCCGGCGAACTGCGCGAGCTGCTGCACGAGATCGGCGCGCTCTCCGACAAGATCACCGTGGTGGAGAAGAACGACGCGCCGGTGCGCAAGCCGTCCTTCCTCCTCACCACCCCCGGCGCGGATACGGGCGTGCGCTTTGCCGGCGTGCCGCTGGGCCACGAATTCACCTCGCTCGTGCTCGCGCTGCTGCAAGTGGGCGGCCATCCCTCCAAGGAAGCAGCGGACCTGCTGGAGCAGGTGAAGAGCCTCGACGGCGACTACGAGTTCGAGACCTACTACTCGCTCTCCTGCCACAACTGCCCGGACGTGGTGCAGGCGCTCAATCTCATGAGCGTGCTGAACCCGCGCATCCGCCACACGGCCATCGACGGCGCCATCTTCCAGGACGAGATCGAGCGCCGGGAGATCATGGGCGTGCCCACGGTGTTCCTCAACGGCGAACGCTTCGGCCAGGGCCGCATGGAACTCGGCGAGATCGTCGCCAGGATCGACAAGAACGCCGGTGCGCGCGACGCCGCCAAGCTCGCCGCCAAGGCGCCGTTCGACGTGCTGATCGTCGGCGGCGGCCCCTCGGGCGCGGCGGCCGCCGTCTATGCCGCGCGCAAGGGCATCCGCACCGGCGTGGCCGCCGAGCGCTTCGGCGGCCAGGTGCTCGATACGCTCGACATCGAGAACTACGTCTCGGTGCTCAAGACCGAAGGCCCACAGTTCGCGGCTGCGCTGGAGCAGCACGTGCGCGCCTACGACGTGGACATCATGAACCTGCAGCGTGCCCGCGCGCTGGTGCCTGGCGAACTGGTGGAAGTGCAGTTCGAGAACGGGGCCAGCCTGAAGTCCAGGACCGTCATCATCGCCACCGGCGCGCGCTGGCGCGACATGAACGTGCCCGGCGAGCAGGAATACCGCACCAAGGGCGTGACCTACTGCCCGCACTGCGACGGCCCGCTGTTCAAGGGCAAGAAGGTGGCCGTGGTGGGCGGCGGCAACTCGGGTGTGGAAGCGGCCATCGACCTGGCCGGCGTGGTCGCGCATGTAACTCTGCTCGAATTCGCGGGCGAGCTGAAGGCCGACGCCGTGCTGCAGCGCAAGCTCAGGAGCCTGTCCAACGTGGACATCGTCGTCAACGCGCAGACCACCGAGGTGCTGGGCGACGGCCAGAAGGTCAATGGCCTGACCTACAAGGACCGCGTGTCGGGCCAAGCGAAGCAGCTCGGCCTCGAAGGCGTGTTCGTGCAGATCGGCCTGCTGCCCAACACCGACTGGCTCAAGGGCACGGTGGAGCTGTCGCGCTTCGGCGAGATCATTGTCGACGCCCGGGGCCAGACCTCGGTGCCCGGCGTGTTCGCCGCCGGCGACTGCACCACGGTGCCGTACAAGCAGATCATCATCGCCGCGGGCGAGGGCGCCAAGGCCGCGCTCTCCGCCTTCGACCATCTGATCCGCAGCACGGCGCCTACGAATTGAGCTGGAAACATACCCTGCCTCAGTACACCCGCCGCCCAGGCATGCTGGCGGCGTTCACCCCATGGGTGAGAGCGCTATGCACCTGCCGTTTCCAGGATCATCAGTATGCCAACCGCTCGGGCCGCACTTCCTGCAAGATGGTGGTGGCGATTTCCTCGATGCTCTTGGTGGTGGTGGACAGCCAGCGGATGCCCGAGCGGCGCATCATCGACTCGGCCTCGGCCACTTCCATGCGGCAGTTGTCCAGGCTCGCGTACTTCGAGTTGGGCCGTCGCTCGTTGCGGATTTCGCTCAGACGCTCGGGCGCGATCGTCAGGCCGAAGATCTTCTTGCGGAACGGCACCAGCGCGGGCGGCAATTGCTTGCGCTCGAAGTCCTCCGGGATCAGCGGGTAGTTGGCGCACTTCAGGCCGTACTGCATGGCGAGGTAGAGCGAAGTGGGCGTCTTGCCGCTGCGCGATACGCCCACGAGGATCACGTCGGCGCCTTCGAGGTCGCGGTTGCTCTGCCCGTCGTCGTGCGCCAGGCTGAAGTTGATGGCCTCGATGCGGTCGGTGTACGCCTGGCTCTTGCTGATGTCGGCGAAGCGGCCCACGCGGTGCAGCGACTTCAGGCCCAGCTCCTGCTCCAACGGGCGCAGGAAGGTGCCGAACATGTCCATCAGCAGGCCGCGGCAGCCGTCCTCCAGCACCTTGAGCACGCCCGGGTCCACCAGTGTGGAGAAGACGAAGGGCTTGCGCCCTTCCACATCGCCCGTGTGGTTGATTTGCCGCACTGCCTGGAACGCCTTGTCGGGCGTGTCGATGAAGGGCAGGCGCACGTAGCGGGCCTTGACGTCGAACTGCGCCATGATGGCCTGCCCGAAGGTTTCGGCGGTGATGCCGGTGCCGTCGGAGATGAGGAATATGGTGCGGGTATGCATGGGGTGATTTGCCGGCGGTTGCGGGCGCTCCGGGCGGGGCGCCTAAAATGGCGTCCATTATCCGTAGGACTCACGCGGACAGGCATGTGCCAGCCGTTGCGCCCAAGGGCGGACATGTTGTCCTGAACCCGTTTTGCGTAAGTCGTGATCCAAATTCCCACCATGCACCAACGCGGCTTTCCCGTAGAGCAACAACAAAGCGTCAGCTCCGTGGCGTGCATGGCAGCGGCTGGTCTCCCTTTGACGAGGCTGCGCGCAGACCCGGTTTCAACTTCTGGAGCTTTCCCATGTCTGCACTTTTCAGCCCGACCGCCCTGGTCGTTCCGTTTGAAAACCTGAGGATGACCGATGTCGAGGCGGTCGGCGGCAAGAACGCCAGCCTCGGCGAGATGATTTCGCAGTTGCCCCAGGGCGTGCGGGTACCCACGGGCTTCGCCACCACGGCGCACGCGTTCCGCCAGTTCCTGGCCCATGAGGGTCTGGCCGACCGCATCAGCCGGCGCTTGGCCGCGCTGGATACCGAAGACGTGCGTGCGCTTGCCACCGCCGGCGCCGAAATCCGTGCCTGGGTTGAAGCCCAGCCCTTTCCGTCCGACCTGGAAAAGGCCATCCACGATGCCTTCGCCGCGCTCAGTGCGGGCAACAGCCAGGCCAGTTTCGCCGTGCGCTCCTCCGCCACGGCGGAAGACCTGCCCGACGCCTCGTTCGCCGGCCAGCAGGAAACCTTCCTCAACGTGGTCGGCATCCAGGACGTGCTGCACAAGATGAAGGAGGTGTTTGCCAGCCTCTACAACGACCGCGCCATCAGCTACCGCGTGCACAAGGGCTTCGCGCACGACGTGGTGGCGCTCTCTGCGGGCGTGCAGCGCATGGTGCGCTCCGACCTTGGCGCCGCGGGCGTGATGTTCACCATCGACACCGAGTCCGGCTTCGACCAGGTCGTGTTCATCACCAGCAGCTACGGTCTGGGCGAGACCGTGGTGCAGGGCGCGGTGAACCCCGATGAGTTCTATGTGCACAAGCCCATGCTGGCCGAGGGCAGGCAGTCCGTCATCCGGCGCAACCTGGGCTCCAAGCTGATCCAGATGGTGTTCGCCAGCGCCGAGGAGAAGGCCGCCAGCGGCAAGCTGGTGAAGACCGTCGACGTGCCCACGGAGCAGCGCAACCGCTATTCGCTCACCGACGCCGAGGTGCAACAGCTCGCGCAATACGCGCTCGTCATCGAGCAGCACTATGGACGCCCGATGGACATCGAATGGGGCAAGGACGGCACCGACGGCCAGCTCTACATCCTGCAGGCCCGCCCCGAGACGGTGAAGAGCCAGGCCGCCGGCAAGGCCGAACAGCGCTTCAAGCTCAAGGGCACCAGCACCGTGCTGGCCGAGGGCCGCGCCATCGGCCAGAAGATCGGCACCGGTCCCGTGCGCCTGGTGCACGACATCCGCGAGATGGACAAGGTGCAGCCCGGCGACGTGCTGGTGACCGACATGACCGACCCGAACTGGGAGCCGGTGATGAAGCGCGCCTCGGCAATCGTCACCAACCGCGGCGGGCGCACCTGCCACGCGGCCATCATCGCGCGCGAGCTCGGCATTCCCGCGGTGGTGGGCTGCGGTGACGCCACCGGAAAGCTCAAGGACGGCACGCTGGTCACCGTGAGCTGCGCCGAAGGCGATACGGGCCGAATCTACGACGGTCTTCTGGAAACCGAGATCACCGAGGTCCAGCGCGGCGAGATGCCGCCCATCAAGACCAAGATCATGATGAACGTGGGCAACCCGCAGCTCGCCTTCGACTTCGCCCAGTTGCCCAACGACGGCGTGGGCCTGGCGCGGCTGGAGTTCATCATCAACAACAACATCGGCGTGCATCCCAAGGCCATCCTCGACTACCCGAACGTCGATGCCGACCTGAAGAAGGCCGTCGAATCCGTGGCGCGCGGCCATGCCAGCCCCCGCGCGTTCTACGTGGACAAGGTGGCCGAGGGCGTAGCCACCATCGCCGCGGCGTTCTGGCCAAAGCCGGTCATCGTGCGGCTGTCGGACTTCAAGAGCAACGAATACCGCAAGCTCATCGGCGGCAGCCGCTACGAACCCGAGGAAGAGAACCCCATGCTGGGCTTCCGTGGCGCGGCGCGCTACATCAGCGAGGAATTCCGCGAGGCCTTCGCCATGGAATGCGCGGCGCTGAAGCGCGTGCGCGACGACATGGGTCTGACCAACGTGCAGGTCATGGTGCCCTTCGTGCGCACGCTGGGGCAGGCCGAGCGCGTCACGGGGCTGCTGGCGCAGCACGGCCTGAAGCGCGGCGAAAACGGGCTGAAGGTCATCATGATGTGCGAGGTGCCCTCCAATGCCATCCTTGCCGAGCGCTTCCTCGAATTCTTCGACGGCTTCTCCATCGGTTCCAACGACCTGACCCAACTCACGCTGGGGCTGGACCGCGATTCGGGGCTGGAGCTGCTGGCCGCCGATTTCGACGAGCGCGACCCTGCCGTGCAGGCCCTGCTGTCGCGCGCCATCGCCGCCTGCAAGGCGCAGGGCAAGTACGTGGGCATCTGCGGCCAGGGCCCCAGCGACCATCCGGACTTCGCCCAGTGGCTGGCCAATGAAGGCATCGTCTCCATCTCGCTCAACCCCGACAGCGTGATCGACACCTGGCAGCGCCTGGCCGCTTCCTGAGCCAGGCCGCGGCCTGCCCCCCGGGGCAAGCCCTCATGGGAAGGTCGGCGCGCGGTGCGATGATCGCGTCATGTCCGCGCCGCCTTCGTCTCCGCCGCCCGCCTATACCGACCTGCACGAGCCCGCGCACCTGCGCCTCAAGGCCGTGCTGCTCGCGCTGTGGGCGGCGTTCTCGTTCGGTGCGTGCTTTTTTGCGCGCGACCTGCAGTTCCTGGTAGCCGGCTGGCCCTTCCACTACTGGATGGCCGCGCAGGGCGCGGTGCTGGTGTTCATCGCCATCGTCGCGGTCTATGCCGGCGTTGCCAACCGTATGGAGCGCCGCCGCGCGGAGGCCGCCCGGAATGCCTGATGCCGGCCAGCGCGCCTACCAGCGCCGGCTGCACCGCATCGTCGCCTGCTACACCGTGGGCGTGCTGGCCTTCCTGCTCTTCATGGCGTGGGCGGAAAACCAGGGCCTGTCGCGCCAGTGGATCGGACCGATCTTCCTGTTCATGACGGTCATGGCGTATGCCGCCATCGGCATCTGGGGCCGCACCACCGACCCCGAGGAATACTACGTGGCGGGCCGGCGCATCCCCGCGCTCTACAACGGCATGGCCGCCGCCGCCGACTGGATGAGCGCCGCCTCGTTCATCAGCATGGCCGGCGCGCTGTACTTGCAGGGATTCTCGGGCGCGCCGGGGCAGCCCGGCGGGCTGGCCTACCTGCTGGGCTGGACCGGCGGCTTCTGCCTGGTGGCGCTGCTCATCGCACCGTACCTGCGGGCGATGAACCTCTACACCATCCCCGACTTCTTCCACGTGCGCTACGGCGGGCGCTGGCCGCGCGTCATCGCGGCGCTGGCGGCGGTGGGCTGCTCGTTCACCTACGTGGTGGCGCAGATCTACGGCGTGGGGCTGATCGCCTCGCGCCTCACGGGCGTGCAGTTCGAGTTGGGCATCATGCTGGGGCTGGGCGGCGTGCTGCTGTGCTCCTTCCTCGGCGGCATGCGCGCCATCACCTGGACCCAGGTGGCGCAGTACATCATGCTGCTGCTGGCCTTCCTGATCCCCGTTTCGTGGCTGGCCTACAAGCAGCTCGGCAGTCCGCTGGCGCCGCTGGTCTACGGCGCGCAGCTCGGCAAGATCGCGGCGCTGGAGCAAAAGCTCATCGACGACCCCGCCGAGCAGGCCGTGATCGCCGAATACCTGCGCCGCGCGCACATGTACGAGGAGCGTCTGCGAGACGTGGAGGGCGCGCTGGCGCGCGAGCACGCCGCCGCGCAGGACCACCTGCGCACGCTGCGCACGGGCAGCGGCGACATCGCGCAGATCGTGGCCGCCAACCGGGCGCTGGCGACCCTGCCGCGCGACGCGGCCACCGCGCGCGCGCAGTGGAGCCGCGCCATGCAGGAGAACTACGAGCGCGCCCGCCCGCTCGGCGGCCTGCCGCGGCACAGCCAGGCGTTCGTGGGCGATCCGCAGGGCACGCCCGCCGAGCAGGAGGCATTCAGCGCCTCGCGCGCCAACTTCCTCGCGCTCATGTTCTGCCTGATGGTGGGCACTGCGGGCCTGCCGCACCTGCTTACGCGCTACTACACGGCCACCAGCGTCGCGGGTGCGCGGGCCTCGGTGGCATGGTCGCTGTTCTTCATCGCGCTGCTCTACCTCAGCGCGCCGGCGCTGGCGGCGCTGGTGAAGTACGAGGTGATGCAGCACCTGGTGGGCAGCCGCTTCGATGCGCTGCCCGCCTGGATGGCGCAGTGGGCCAAGGTGGACGGCGCGCTGCTGTCGGCGGCGGACGTGAACGGCGACGGCATCCTGCAGTTCGGCGAGCTGCGGCTGGGCGCCGACCTCATCATGCTCGCCACGCCCGAGCTGGGCGGGCTGCCCTACGTGGTCTCGGGCCTGGTCGCGGCGGGCGGGCTGGCGGCGGCGCTGTCCACCGCCGACGGACTGCTGCTGACCATCAGCAACGCGCTGGTGCGCGACCTGCGCGGCACCGATGCGCACCGGGCGAACTCCGAGCAGCGCGTCATCCTGACCAAGTTCGCGCTGCTGGCCGTGGCGCTGCTGGCGGCTTTCGTCGCGGCGCTCAAGCCGTCGGAAATCCTGCCGCTGGTCACCGCCTCGTTCTCGCTCGCCGCCTCGGCCTTCGTGCCGGCGATGGTGCTGGGCATCTTCTGGCGCGGTGCCACGCGCCGGGGCGCGGTGGCCGGCATGCTGGCGGGGCTGGGGGTCACGGTGTACTACATGCTGGCCCATGTGCCTGCCGTGCGCGGCGTGCTGGGCCTGCCGGGGCCGGGCACGCTGTGGCTGGGCATACAGCCCATTTCCGCCGGCGTGTTCGGCGTTCCCGCGGGCCTGGCGGCCACGTGGCTTGCCAGTTGGTCAGACCGGCCCAGCGCCGCGGCAGCGCTGCCGCGTCCCGACGACGGCTTGTGACATGGCGCAAGGGCGGAGCATGGCGCCCCGCATGGATAACCCTGGAAACGGCAGTTGACCGCTTTCTATCCCTTGCCAGGCCGCATGAAATCGAGCGTTGACGGCTTCGATGGCGTTCGCCTCGTGGGGGTGAGAGCGCCATGCACCTGCCGTTTCCAGGATAACCCCAATTCAAAACCCCGCATGTGCATGCCAACCTTGTGGCGCACAACGGCCCAATCCATGCGGCCACGGGCGGCGAGGGCGCAATGGCATTCATCAAGACCGAGGCGGGGCAGTTGGCGTTCAAGGAGCGCCAGGGCAGCATGACGCCGCGCCAGCGCGCGGCCTTCATCCTGTTCGACGGCAAGCGCAGCCTCGACGATGTGCTGGCGGCCACGGCGGCCATGGGCATTACGCAGGCCGACGTGCAGGCCATGATCGACCAGGGTCTGCTGGCGCCGATGCAGGGCGGCGCTGCGCCTGCCGCCGCGCCGGCGCCGGGCAGCGGACGCACCCCGCAGCAGCGCTACCAGGACGCCTACCCGCTGGCCACGCAGCTCACCGCCGGCCTGGGCCTGCGCGGCTTGCGCCTGAACCTCGCGGTGGAGGCGGTGGGCAGCTATGCGGAACTGCTGGCCCTGGCGCCGAAGATTCGCGATGCGGTGGGCGCCGACAAATACACGCCGCTGGAGCGTGCGCTCAAGGACTGACGCCGATTTGCAGTCGAAGCGAGAACCGGTGGAGCAACGCAGGTATCGCTCTGATGGCAATTCGGCGGGGGCGTCCGCTTTCTGCCGGGGCCGCTTACGCGATGCCCAGCAGATCGACCTCGAACTCCAGCGTGGCGTTCGGCGGAATCACGCCGCCCGCGCCGCGCGCGCCATAGCCCAGCGCGGCGGGGATGACCAGCGTGCGCTTGCCGCCTATCTTCATGCCCTGCACGCCCTCGTCCCAGCCGCGGATGACCATGCCCGCGTCGAGCGCGAACACGAACGGGTCGTTGCGGTCGCGGCTCGAATCGAACTTCGCGCCGCGCACGCCCTCGTGGTGCAGCCAGCCGGTGTAGTGCACGCGCACGTTCTGCCCGGCCTGCGCCTGCGCGCCGCTGCCGACAACGGTGTCTTCGTACTGCAGGCCCGAGGAGGTGGTGGTGAGCGCCATGGTCGCCGTGTCCTTGTGATGCTATCGAAAAAATAGCTGCAAGCGCTTGTTTTACCTGCGCTGGCAGCCGTTTTGCTCCGCAAGAAAGCGGAGGGGTGCCCGGGGGCTACTTGTCCTTCTTGCGCGCCTGCCCGGTGGCCCACCGGGCAGCGAAAGCCTGCACGTCCGACAGGCGCTTGACCAGGTCGGCGCCCTGCTCGGTGATGCCGTAGCCTTCGCTCGCGTGGTCTACAAGGCCGGCTTCGCGGAGTTCCTTGATGCGGGTGTTCAGGGTATTGGGGGTGATGCCGCCCACGCTGTCCTGGAGCAGGCGGAAGGTCTGCGGGTGCCGGTCGCGCAGCGCCCACAGCACGCGCAGGGCGTAGCGGCTTTCCAGCAGTTCGAAGAGCTGGTTGACGGCGGCGTTTTCCTTGAAGCTCATGCGGCGGTTCTCCTCGGCACGTTGGAATATGCGCACCCGGGGCCCGTGCATTGCGGGCCGGTGGCTCAGGCGGCGGACTATAGCGCAGAAATCGAATTGCTACGAGTTTAATAGCTTCGTGCGCAGGTAGGACAGGGCCTGAGCGCCTATTGCGTCAGTAATGTGGCAGTCTTGCATCACAACTGGAACGCCACCGTGAGCAGCAGGCCCTCGGCCACGTCGCGCAGCAGGCCCGGCGGGTGGGCCTCGTAGGGCTGGCCGGCATGGGCGGCGTCTAGCGTCCAGCGGGCCAGCCACTCGATTTCGCGCGCACTGTAGAACACCACCGACGCCTCGTGGTTGATGAGCAGGCTGCGCAGGTCCAGGTTGATGGAGCCGCACAGCGCCATCTGCGCGTCCACCACCACGGCCTTGGCGTGGCACATCGTCGGCAGCAGCACGAAGCGCACGCCGTGCGCGGCCAGGTCGCGCATGGCGCGCGTGCGCACGAAGTCGGCCAGGCGGTGGTTGGAGCGCTGCGGCATGACGACGGTGATCTCCACGCCGCGCCGCGCCGCCAGCCGCAGCGCATCGCGCAGAGGATTGCTGGGGATGAAGTACGGCGTGGCCACGACGATGCGCTGCCGCGCGCGGAAGCACGCGTCGATGAGCAGCGCATGGGCCGTGTCCTCCACCTGGTCGGGCCCGCTGGGCAGCAGTTGCGCCAGCGTGTCGGGCGGCGTGCGGGGCGCGGCGGCGCTGGCAGGCACGGGCGCGGGGCATGGCGGGATGCGGCGCGTGTCGCACCAGTCCAGCTCGAACTGGTACGCCGCCGCCGTGGCCACCGGGCCGCGCAGGTCGAACGACAGGTCCAGCCATGGCGCCTGGCCTGGCTTGCCGAGGAAGTATTGCGACGCCAGGTTGCGCCCGCCGCACCAGAGCCAGACGCTGTCGGCGATGACGAACTTGCGGTGGTTGCGCAGGTTGCGCGGGCCCGTGGGCCGCAGCGTGAAAAGTGGGCGAAACACCGTCACGCTGCCGCCCGAGGCGCGCAGCGTGTCGAAATGGCCGCGCGGCACCAGCAGCGCGCCGAAGCCGTCGAGCAGCACGCGCACCTGCACGCCCGCGCGGGCGCGCTCGGCCAGCCGCTCCACCACCGCGCGGCCGAAGGCGTCACGGCCGATGATGAAGGTGCACACGTCGATGCGTTCGCGGGCGCGGGCAATCGTGTCCCACAGCGCCTGCGCCGCCTGCGCGCCGTCGGCGTGGAAGTGCATGTCGCTGCACAGTCCCGCCGGGGCCAGGCCGAAGCTCTCGATGAGCGCGCAGGCCCAGTGCCGCGCGGCAGGTGCCGGTGGCGGCGGCACAGGCCCGGCGCGGCGCGGCCGCAGCTTGCGCTGGCCGAACGCCAGGTACATCGGCAGCACGAGGTAGGGCACGAGCGCCAGGCCCATGACCCAGGCGATGGCGGTGGCGGGCGCACGCTGCTCGCGCCGCGCGCGCGTGGTCAGCACGTAGACCAGTACCGCGATGGCACTGAACAGCAGGTGCTGCGTGACGGACGGCGTCCAGGCCAGGAGGGCGTGCAGCATGGCGGCGCTACGGCAGCCGGGCGCCGCGTGGCGCAGGCGGGCGGGAAGGCTGGGGGAATATCCGCATGGCCCTCGAATGTATCGCGCTTGCCGCGCGCGGGTCGCTGCTGGTAGGCTGTGCGCAGCCGCGTTGCACGGCAAGGAGAAAACCATGAGCAGCAGGGATTTCGAGCAGATCCACAACCACTACGAACGCCTGGTGCTCGAAGAGGTGGCGCGCCGAGCGGCGCAGTACCCGCACTTCACCGATGCCCTGCTGGCCGATGTGGCCTGCATGGCGCTGAACCGCCTGCCCGCGCGCTATGTGCGGCACGACGCGGACCTGATGTTCTACCTGACTGACGAGGAGCGCCGCGACACCACCGCGGCGGTGGACGAGGCGGTGACCGCCGGCTTCGCGCAGGTGAACCAGCGCGCGCCGCGGCTGGTGCCCGTGTCATAGCATCGCGCGGCAGCTCCTTTTTTGATAGCTGCCAGCGCAGGCGGATTGGGCGCTGGCGGCCAAAAACATCCACAGCACACAAAAAGCCCGGCACACAAAAAAGCCCGGCACGCAATGTACCGGGCGCTGCGCGGCGAGCGTGCAGTTGCGCAGGTCTACAGCGAATCGATGAAGCTGCGCAGCTTGTCGCTGCGGCTCGGGTGCTTCAACTTGCGCAGCGCCTTGGCCTCGATCTGGCGGATGCGCTCGCGCGTCACGTCGAACTGCTTGCCCACTTCTTCCAGTGTGTGGTCGGTGCTCATCTCGATGCCGAAGCGCATGCGCAGCACCTTGGCCTCGCGCGGGGTCAGGCCGTCGAGGATGTCCTTGACCACGTCGCGCAGGCCGGCCTGCATGGCGGCCTCCACCGGCGCGGTGTTGGAACTGTCCTCGATGAAGTCGCCCAGGTGGCTGTCGTCGTCGTCG
This sequence comes from Curvibacter soli, assembly GCF_029211125.1. GTDB lineage: Bacteria > Pseudomonadota > Gammaproteobacteria > Burkholderiales > Burkholderiaceae_C > Curvibacter_A > Curvibacter_A soli. Next base: position 38,815 of record NZ_JARGEN010000017.1, on the reverse strand, counting down.
CCGATCGGCGTTTCCATCGAGATTGGCTCCTTGGCGATCTTCATGATCTTGCGGATCTTGTCCTCGGCAATCTCCATCTTCGCGGCCAGGATCGACGCATCGGGCTCGAAGCCGAACTCTTGCAAATGCTGGCGGCTGATGCGGTTCATCTTGTTGATGGTCTCGATCATGTGCACCGGGATGCGGATGGTGCGCGCCTGGTCGGCAATCGAGCGCGTGATGGCCTGGCGGATCCACCAGGTGGCGTAGGTCGAGAACTTGTAGCCGCGGCGGTATTCGAACTTGTCCACCGCCTTCATGAGGCCGATGTTGCCCTCTTGAATCAGGTCGAGGAACTGCAGGCCGCGGTTGGTGTATTTCTTGGCAATCGAGATCACCAGGCGCAGGTTGGCCTCGATCATCTCCTTCTTGGCGTCGCGGCTGGCGCGCTCGCCGTCGTTCATGCGCTTGTTGATTTCCTTCAGCTCGGGCAGCGGCACCACCACGCGCGACTGCAGGTCGGTCAGCCTCTGCTGCAGCTCCTGGATCGGCGGGATGTTGCGCGCGATGACGGTGCTCCAGGGCTTGCCGGCGGCGGCCTGCTTCTCGACCCACTTGAGGTTGAGCAGGTTGGGCGGGAATTCCTTGATGAAGGTTTCCTGCGGCATGCCGCACTTGTCCACGATGATGCGGCGCAGCTCGCGCTCGTTCTTGCGCACTTCGTCCACCTGCGCGCGCACCAGGTCGCACAGCTTCTCGATGGTCTTGGCCGTGAAGCGGATGGTCATCAACTGGGCCGACAGCGCGTGCTGGGCCTTCATGTAGGCCGGCGTGCCGTAGCCTTCCTTGTCGTAGACCTTGTGCACCTTCTCGAACATCTCGCGCAGCGTGTCGAAGCGCGAGAGGGCTTCCTTCTTCAGCTCCTCGAGCTTCTTGGTCAGCGCCTTGGAGCCGCCGTTGCCGTCGTCGTCGTCCGCCTCGTCGAATTCGTCGAAGTCTTCCTCGGCCACGTAGTCGTCGGCCTCGTCGGAGTTGACGAAGCCGTCCACCACGGTGGAGATGACGACCTTGCCCTCGCGGATTTCCTCGCCCATGGCCAGGATCACGGCGATGGTGGCGGGCGAGGCGCTGATGGCCTCCATCATGTCCTGCAGGCCGCCCTCGATGCGCTTGGCGATCTCGATCTCGCCCTCGCGCGTCAGCAGCTCCACCGTGCCCATCTCGCGCATGTACATGCGCACCGGGTCGGTGGTGCGGCCGAATTCGCTGTCGACGGTGGAAAGCGCGGCCTCGGCTTCTTCCTCGGCTTCTTCCACCGTGGCGGCGGTCGGCGTCACGTTGTTCTGGAACAGCGTCTCGGCGTCGGGGGTCTGCTCGTACACCGCCACGCCCATGTCGCCCAGCATGGCGACCACGACTTCCAGCGTCTCGGCATCGACCAGCTTGTCGGGCAAGTGGTCGGAGATTTCCACCTGCGTCAGGTAGCCGCGCGTCTTGCCCAGCGTGATCAGGGTTTTCAGGCGCGAGCGGCGCTTGGCCAGGTCTTCCTCGGACAGGACGGTCTCGTCGAGGCCGAATTCCTTCATCAAGGCGCGCTCCTTCGCCTTGCTGATCTTCATGCGCAGCGGCTTGGCCTTCTCGACCGCCACCGCGACTTCGGGCGCCACGGCCTCCACCTCGCCCTCCAGGTCGGATTCGATGTCGGACAGGTCGGTGTCGTCGCTGCCGGCTTCGCCGGCCTTGGGCTTGCGGTCGCGCTTGGCGCTGGCGGCTTTCTCTGCCGCAGCCCTGGACGGACGGCCGAGCTTTTTCTTCAGATCGTCTGCGGCAGCGGCGGCCTTGGCGGGCTTCTTCTTCAGTTTTTCGGAGGCGGTTTCAGTCTTGGCGGTGGACTTCGATGCGGGCACTGTAGGGGCTTTCGTTGCGGCCTTCGCTGCGGGCCTGACGGCCTTGGATGCTTTGGCGGGAGCAGCCTTCGCGGGCTTGGCGGCGGTTTTCGACACGGCTTTCGCGGCGGGTTTGACAGTGGACTTGACGGCCTTCGCGGACTTTTGAGCGGGCATGGGACAACCTCGGGACTTCAAAGACGAACACAAAGAAAAACAAGCGCCACGACCCCGGCGCGGGAGACGAAACGGCGAGGACGAGCCTTCGCCTTGGGCGAGGAGGAATCCTCGGCCCGGCAAGATGTCTGGGCGAACATTTGGTGTGCAGTCCTTGCGGTGGAGAGTGGCCCGGGTACGTCTTCGTTCCTGGCGCGCGGTGCGTGCCGCGCGCGGCCTGGCCCGGAGGTGCTGCTGTCGCTCTTGCCTGGCAAAACCCTACATTATACCGAAACGCGCGAAATCAAGATGCAAGCCGTGTGCCAGCGGCCTCTAGCGCCAGCCGGCGCTGCTGCAGCGCGCGGTAGCGCTCCAGCGCGGCGGGGTCGGTGCGGGCGGCGGCGATGGCCTCGGTTTCCTGCGCCTTGAGCTGCTCCACGAGCATGCGGTCGAGCAGGTCGCGCAGCTCGGCGCGCAGGTCGCGCAGGTCGCCCTCGGTCTGGGCGTGCGCGCCGGTCATGAGCCGCAGCGCCAGCGTTTCGCAGTCGGGCTGCTCGCGCAGGGCCTCGCGCAGCACGGCCCACGACTGCACGCCGTGTTCGTGGAACCAGCGCTCCAGCCATACGAAGAGCAGCCCGTGCGGGCCCTCCAGCGCGCAGAGCAGGGCGTGGTCTTCCTGCGACAGCTCTTCCATGAAATCCATGTGCGACAGCAGCAGCCGCGCCGCGTGGTCGGCCCGGCTCACGGGCGGGGTGCGCGCGCCGCGCCGCGCGGGCGCCGCGTAATCCGATGAAAAGTGCCCGTAGCGCTTGTCGCTGCTGCGCTGGTAGCTATTGTTTTGATAGTCCAGGCGCTTCTGCGGCGCATGTGCGGGCGCCAGGCCCCAGAGTTCGCTCAATTCATGCACGCCCAACTGGGCCTGCGCGGCGATGTCGGCCAGCAGTTGGCGCGCCAGCGCCCCTTCGGGCAGGGCGGTCCACAGCGGACGGGCGTTGCTGGCCATGTGGGCGCGGCCTTCGGCGGTGCCCAGGTCGCAATCCTCGGCGGCGGCGTCGAGCAGGAAGCGCGACAGCGGCACCGCGTCGCCCACGAAGCGCGCGAAGGACTCGGGCCCGTGGGCGCGGATGAAGCTGTCGGGGTCGTGTTCGGGCGGCAGGAACAGGAACTTCACCGACCGCGTATCGGATGCAAAGGGCAGCGCGCTGTCGAGCGCCTTGCGCGCCGCGCGCCGGCCCGCGCCGTCGCCGTCGAAGCTGAAGACTATTGCGCTGGTGAAGCGAAACAGCTTCTGCACGTGCTCGGGCGTGCAGGCGGTGCCCAGCGTGGCGACGGCGTTGGCGAAGCCGAGCTGCGCCAGCGCCACCACGTCCATGTAGCCCTCGGTGACGAGCGCGTAGCCGTGCTCGCGCAGCGCCGTGCGGGCCTCGAACAGGCCGTACAGCTCCCGGCCCTTGCTGAACACCGGGGTTTCGGGCGAGTTGAGGTACTTGGGCTTCTCGTCGCCGAACACCCGCCCGCCGAAGCCGATGCATTCGCCCTTGACGCTGCGGATCGGGAACATCACGCGGTCGCGGAAGCGGTCGTAGCGCTTGCCGTCGTCGTCGTGCACGATGACCAGGCCGCTCTCGGCCAGCAGCGGGTCGTCGTAGTCGGGGAATACGCTGGCGAGGTGGCGCCAGCCCTCGGGCGCGTAGCCCAGGCCGAAGGCGCGGGCGATCTCGCCCGTCAGGCCGCGGCCCTTGAGGTAGTCCTTGGCCTTGTCGGACAGGCGCAATTGCCTGCGGTAGGCGGCGGCGGCCTTCTCCAGCACATCGGTGAGCGTGGCCTGCTGCTGGCGCTGGCGGGCGGCGCGCTCGCGCTCCTCGGGCGGCAGGTCGTCCTCGGGCACCTGCAGGCCAGCCTGCTGGGCCAGGTCCTTCACCGCCTCGACGAAGCCCAGGCCCGCGTGCTCCATCAGAAAGCCGATGGCGTTGCCGTTGGCCCCGCAGCCGAAGCAATGGTAGAACTGCTTGGACGGACTGACCGTGAAGGACGGCGATTTCTCGCTGTGGAACGGGCACAGGCCGGAGAAATTGGCCCCGCTCTTCTTGATCTGCACGTAGCGGCCCACCACCTCCACCACGTCGGTGCGCGCGAGAAGCTCCTGGATGAAAGATTGGGGAATGGACACGCCTGCTATTGTCCGACCATGCCGGAGCGCTCTTCTATTGATAGCTGCTACCGCTTTGTTTCAGGAACTTTCAATATCAAATGTATATGAAGTGTCCGTAATACAAGCGGTGGAAGCTATGTTTTTAATAGCTTGACGCAATGCGTGGGCCGCTCAAGCGCCATCGCGCATCGGCCCGGGGAGCCCGTCTTCCACCACGAAGCGCGCCAGCGTCGAAATGCTGGCGTCGGCCCGCGCCGCGTCGTCGAGCACGCGCAGTTGGGTGCTCCAGCGCTGCGGCGCGATGTCGGCCAGCACGTAGCCGCGGTGTTCGCAGTCGGCCAGCAGCACGTGGGGATTGCGGCGCACGACAGCGTCCACCTTGGCCTGCGTGGTGCCGGAGCGCGAGGTGATGGAGGTGCCGCAGAACTCGCTGGCCAGCACGGGCGAGCCGGGCCGTTCGGGGTCCGCGTGGACCGCGCAGACATAGTTCTGGTGGATGTCCCCGCCGATCAGCACGGTGTTGCGCGGCTGGCGCTGCCGCACGCTGGCCAGCAGGCGCGCGCGGGCGGCGGGGTAGCCGTCCCAGTTGTCGGTGGCGGTGACGCCCGACGGGTAGTGGCGCGGCGAGAACAGCGTCTGCTGCGCGATCACGCTCCAGCGCGCGGCGCCCTCTTCCGCATCGCGGGCCAGGGCGCCGTCGAGCCAGCGTTCCTGCTCCAGCCCGAGCAGCGACCGCTCGGGCGCTTGCAGCTCGGCGCACCCGGCCTTCACGCTGGCCGCGCCGCTGGCGCCCGGCGGGCGGCAGGCCTGGCGCGCGCGGTATTGCCGGTCGTCGAGCAGGTGGAAGCGCGCCAGCCGGCCCCAGGCCACGCTGCGGTACAGGCGCAGGTGGTCCATGCCCGCGGCCAGCGCGGCAGCGCGCAGCGGCATGTGCTCGTAGAACGCCTGGTAGCCGGCGGCGCGCCTGGCGGCGAAGCCTTGCGCATCGCGGCCCGCGTCGTCGGCGTAGTCGTTCTCGACCTCGTGGTCGTCCCAGGTCACGATCCACGCACAGGCGCGGTGCGCGGCCTGCAGGTCGGGGTCGCTCTTGTGCAGGGCGTAGCGGTCGCGGTAGTCGTCGAGCGTGCGGGCATGGCGCAAGGCGTGGGTGCGCGCCAGGCCCGTGCTGTCTGCCGGCGTGGCGTATTCGTAGATGTAGTCGCCGAGGAAGGCGACGAGGTCCGGCGCGTCCGCCGCGAGGTGGCGCCACGCGGCGTAGTAGCCGTGCTCCCAGCGCTGGCACGAGGCGAAGGCCAGCCGCAGGCGCGCGTCCGGCGCATTCGCCGCGGGCGCGGTGCGGGTGCGGCCCGTGGCGCTCACGGCGTCACCGAGCATGAAGCGGTAGCAGTACCAGCGCCCCGACGCGAGGCCCGCCACCTCCACGTGCACGCTGTGGGCCAGCGCGGGCAGGGCGCCGGCCTGGCCCGCCTGCACGATGCGGCGGAAGGCCGGGTCGTCGGCGATCTCCCAGCGTACGGTGAGCGCGCCCGTGCCCTCGGGCACGGCCAGGCGCGTCCACAGCACCACGCCGTCGGGCGCGGGGTCGCCGCTGGCGATGCCGAGGGCGAACGGGTTTCGCGCCAGCGCGGGCGCGGCGGCCCAGGCCCAGCGCGGCAGGGTGCCCGCCGCTGCCGTCGCGGCGGCCAGCCGCAGCAGCGCGCGGCGGCTGGCGGGTGGTGCGGCACGTGACACGGTCAGGCCGCCATGACCCGGTTCTTGCCGGCGCGCTTGGCCAGGTACATGGCCTGGTCGGCGCGCTTGATGGCGTCGGTCGTGGTTTCGTCGGGCAGCAGTTCGGCCACGCCGGCGCTGAAGGTGATGAGCACCTGGTTGTCGTCGCGCAGGAAGATGTGCCGGGTCAGCTCGCGCTGCAGGCGCTGCATGGCTTCCACGCCTTGGGCGAGCGCGGTGTCGGGCAGCACGAGCACGAATTCCTCGCCGCCGTAGCGCGCCAGCATGTCCTGGGGGCGCATGGAGCCCTTCGCGACCTGCGCCAGGTGCACCAGGGCCGCGTCGCCGGTCTCGTGGCCGAGGTCGTCGTTGATATTCTTGAAGTTGTCCAGGTCCAGCAGTGCCAGGCACAGCGACGAGCCCAGGCGGCGCGAACGGCCGATCTCGCGCTCCATCACTTCGTCGAGCCCCTTGCGATTGAGGCTGCCGGTCAGTGGGTCGTGCCGGGCCTGGGCGCTGGCGCGGTCGAGTTCGTCCTGCAACCGGTCGATCTCGGCGCGCGTGGCTTCCACGCGCTCGCGCATGGCCTGCAGTTCTTCGCGCGAGACGCGCGTGTCCAGCGCCATGGCGCGCGTGGCGGACATGATTTCTTCCAGCACGGGCGCGATCGCGGCCATGGAGGATGCGCTGCTCAACTGCACCGCGCAGCGCTCGATGGTGCTGCCGTACATGCCGCTCGACTCGGTGATGCGCGCCAGCCGCTCGATGAAGGCGGCGAGCATTTCCTTCATCTGCTCCTGTGCCTGCACCTCGCGCGCCTTGGCCTCGGACTGCTTGAAGATCACGTCCTTCAGGCGCAGCGCCACGTCGTCGAGGCGGCGCAGCGTGAGCGGCGGCGCGGCGGCGCTGACCAGCGCCTCGGCCTGGCCCTGCAGCCAACGGTCGTCGATGCTCAGGTGCTCGATGTTCTGGAACACCAGGTGCAGCAGCGACAGCAGCGTGGCACGGATGGCGGTCTGCTCCTCCGCCGCGAACGAGAGGCGAAAGCCGAAGTTCGACAGCATGATCTTGAGCGCGGGCGCGCTGGGCGCAGCGCTGCGCAGGTAGTCCAGCAGTTCCTCGCCCAGCTTGTGCAGGCGCTCGTCGTCGGCGGCAAGGGATGGCAGCACGTATTCGACGAGCCGGGCGATCTGCTCGGCCAGGTCGCCCGGCACGGCGCAGAGGGATATGTCCTGCAGCACCTCCAGCCCCGGCGCGGGCGGCGCGGTGAGGCCCAGGTTTGCATAGCCCGCGATGGCGCTCTGCAGGCCCGTCCAGCTGTGTTCGCCGACGGCTTTCTGGAACTGGCTGAGCAGCCGCTTCTGCGCTGCCGTCTGGCCCGGCAGCACGCGGGCGATCTGCCACAGCGGCCCTTCGGGGAACGGGCCGGCGCTGCGGGTACCCGCGATCTCGTCGTAGAGCTGCTGGTAGTTGTCAGGAGTGGGGGAGAGCTTGCGCACGGCCAGTTGCTTGAGCGTCTCGCGTGCGATTTCGGCAGGGGTGCGGTCGGCCATGAACGGGGGCGGCAAAGCGTCGGGGCGTCGGGGCCATGAGTGTGACAGGTCTTGCCGCGCCCGGCCTGACTGACTGACTGACTGACTACTGCGGCGCGCGGGCCGCGCAGTGTTGTTTCGCGGTTTTCAGGCGGCTTTCTTGACGAGGGACTTGAGCGTCTTCACCGACTTGAGCACCTCGTCCACATGGCCCGGCACCTTGAGGCCGCGCCACTCCTGCTGCAGGATGCCGTCGGGGCCGATCAGGAAGGTACTGCGCTCGATGCCCTTGACCTTCTTGCCGTACATGATCTTGTTCTTGACCACGCCGAACATGTGGCACATCTTTTCTTCGGTGTCGGCGATGAGTTCGAACGGCAGTTCGAGCTTGGCCTTGAAGTCGTCGTGCGACTTCATGTTGTCGCGCGATACGCCGAACACCACGGCGCCGGCTTTCACGAAGTCCTTGTACTTGTCGCGGAACTGCATCGCTTCGGTGGTGCAGCCCGGCGTGTTGTCCTTGGGGTAGAAATAGAGAACCAGAACCTGACCCAGGTGGGACGTGTTGGATACTTTGATCCCATTCGTGGCGTTGGCTTCGAATTCTGGAATGGGCTTGTTGACAACGATCGCCATAAGACTCAATCTCGTGTGACAGGATGTGGCCGTTGGAAGAAAGCCGAGGGCATAAACGTTGCAGGAAATCCCTCGACCGCAACGCCTGATTTTACCCCGAAACGCCCCGCTCGCAGCCCGCGCCGTTCCCCGGGCTTTCCAGCAGCAGCGCGGCGACCACGCTGCGGCCCTCGCCGGCCAGGATGTTGTAGGTGCGGCAGGCGGCATGGGTGTCCATGGTTTCCAGGCCGATGCGCCGCGCCATCAGCGCCTGCAGCCAGGCCGGCGGGGGGAAACGGTTGCGCAGTCCGCTGCCGAAGAGCACCAGCTCGCATTCCAGCTCAGCCAACTGCGCGAAGTGCGCGGGCGTCAGGTCGGCGAAGCGCTCGCAGTGCCAGGCCAGCCGCTGGCCGCGCGAGCCGAGCACCACGCTGGCGGTGATCTTCTCGCCGTCCACGCCGACCCAGCCCGGGCCGTAGGCGGTGATCGACTGCATGTCGAAGCGGTCGGGCTGCAGCTTCATGGGAAATGAGGGGGGGCAAAGAGGGAGGGCGCGGGTGCGAACTGTGGTCAAATTGTAGGCTTTTCCCATTGAGAACACGCCCCGCCAGGGTATGGCGACAAGGGGCGCGCAGGCACCGATGAAGACCATCCACAAGTCCGCCAAGCTCGCCAACGTCTGCTACGACATCCGCGGCCCCATCATGGACGCTGCGCGGCAGATGGAGGAAGAGGGCCAGAAGATCATCAAGCTCAACATCGGCAACCTCGCCGTGTTCGGCTTCGACGCGCCAGAGGAGGTGCAGCAGGACATGATCCGCCACCTGCCCTCTTCGGCCGGATATTCCGACAGCAAGGGCATCTTCGCGGCGCGCAAGGCCGTCATGCACTACACCCAGCAGCAGGGCGTGAAGGGCGTGACGCTAGACGACATCTACCTCGGCAACGGTGCCTCCGAGCTCATCGTGATGGCCACCAACGCGCTGCTCGACGACGGCGACGAGATGCTGCTGCCCGCGCCCGACTACCCGCTGTGGACCGCCGCCGTCAGCCTGTCGGGCGGCACCCCGGTGCATTACCTGTGCGACGAGGACAACGGCTGGATGCCCAGCCTAGACGACATCCGCGCCAAGATCACGCCGCGCACCAAGGGCATCGTGGTCATCAACCCCAACAACCCCACGGGCGCGCTGTACTCGGACGATTTGCTCAAGGGCATCGTGGCGCTGGCACGCGAGCACGGCCTGGTGGTCTTCGCCGACGAGGTGTACGACAAGGTGCTGTACGACGGCGTGCGCCACACGGCGCTGGCCAGCCTGTCGACCGACGTGCTCACGCTGACCTTCAATTCGCTCTCCAAGAGCTACCGCTCGTGCGGCTACCGCGCAGGCTGGATGGTGGTCTCGGGCGACAAGAGGCCCGCCCGGGACTACATCGAGGGCCTGAACATGCTCTCCAACATGCGCCTGTGCGCCAACGTGCCGGGCCAGTGGGCGATCCAGACCGCGCTGGGCGGCCACCAGAGCATCAACGAACTGGTGGGCGAGGGCGGGCGCCTGCGCCGCCAGCGCGACCTCGCCTATGAGCTCATCACGGCCATCCCCGGCGTCACCTGCGTCAAGCCCAGCGCGGCTCTCTACATGTTCCCGCGCCTGGATCCCAAGGTCTACCCGATCGAGGACGACCAGCAGTTCTTCCTGGAACTGCTGGAGCAGACCAAGGTGATGCTGGTGCAGGGCACGGGTTTCAACTGGCCCCGGCCCGACCACTTCCGCATCGTCTTCCTGCCGCACGAGGAGGACCTGCGCTTGGCCGTCGGGCGCATCGCCAAGTTCCTCGAAAGCTATCGAAAAGATAGCGATCTGCGCAGGTAAATGAAGCGCTGCGGCCCTTTTCGACTCATAGAAAATCCATGAAACCGATCCAAGTAGGCCTGCTGGGCATAGGCACCGTGGGCAGCGGCGTGTTCGAGGTGCTGCGCCGCAACCAGGAAGAAATCACGCGCCGCGCGGGCCGCGGCATCGAGATCGCCGCCGTGTCGCGGCGCGACACCGCCAAGGCCCGCGCCATCGTCGGCGATGCCGCCGAGGTGGTGGCCGACGCGCGCCAGATCATCGCCAACCCCGACATCGACATCGTGGTGGAGCTGATCGGCGGCTACGGGCTGGCGCGCGAACTCGTGCTGGAGGCCATCGCGGCGGGCAAGCACGTAGTGACCGCCAACAAGGCGCTGCTGGCCGTGCATGGCACAGAGATCTTCGCCGCCGCGCACGCCAGGGGTGTGATGGTGGCGTTCGAGGCCGCCGTGGCCGGCGGCATCCCCATCATCAAGGCGCTGCGCGAAGGCCTCACGGCCAACCGCATCCAGTGGATTGCCGGCATCATCAACGGCACCACCAATTTCATTCTGAGTGAAATGCGCGACAAGGGCCTGGACTTTGCCGTGGCGCTGGGGGAGGCGCAGCGCCTGGGCTACGCCGAGGCCGACCCGACCTTCGACATCGAAGGCGTGGACGCCGCGCACAAGGTCACGCTGATGAGCGCCATTGCCTTCGGCATCCCGGTGCAGTTCGACAAGGCCTATGTCGAGGGCATCACCAAGCTGTCGGCCGCTGACATCAAATATGCCGAACAGCTCGGCTACCGCATCAAGCTGCTGGGCATCACCAAGCGTGCCGAGAAGGGGATTGAATTGCGCGTGCACCCCGCGCTGGTGCCGTCCAAGCGGCTGCTCGCCAACGTGGAAGGCGCCATGAACGCCGTGCTGGTGCAGGCCGACGCCGTCGGCACCACGCTCTACTACGGCAAGGGCGCGGGCAGCGAGCCCACCGCCAGTGCCGTGATCGCCGACCTGGTGGACATCACCCGCCTGCACACGGCCAACGCGGCGCAGCGCGTGCCCTCGCTGGCCTTCCAGCCCGATGCGCTCAGCGACCTGCCCGTGCTGCCCATGGCCGAGGTGGTCACCAGCTACTACCTGCGCCTGCGCGTGGCCGACCAGGCCGGCGTGCTGGCCACCGTGACCGGCCTGCTGGCCGGGGCCGGCATCAGCATCGACGCCGTGCTGCAGCGCGAGGCCGACGAGGTGGGCGGCGAAGGCACAGGACCGGACGGGACACGTGGCGTCCCGCAGACCGACCTCATCATCCTCACGCACGACACGCGCGAAGGCACCATGAACGACGCCATCGCCCAGATGCAGGCCCTGCCCACGGTGCTGGAGCCCATCACGCGCATTCGCAAGGAAGAACTCGCCTGAGTGGCGGCCGAGGCGCGGTATTACAATTTTGTAATACTTCGTCCGGAAGGCATTACCATGAGCTACGCCCTGACCGTCAAGAGCCAAGTCACCGTCCCCAAGGCCATCCGCCAGCACCTGCGGGTGGAACCAGGGCAGGCCATCGACTACGAGCCGCTGCCCGACGGCAGCGTGCGCATGTTCGCCGTGCGGGCCGCCGTGCCGGGCGCCGAGGACTATCGCGCGGCGCTGCGCAAGTGGCGCGGCAAGGGGATCCTCAAGCAATCCACCGAGGAGATCATGCGTTTCACGCGCGGCGAGGACGCGATGCGATGACCCTGGTGGATGCCAGTGTGCTGCTCGACGTGATCGAGGGCGAACCCGGCTGGTACGACTGGAGCGAGCAGCAACTGGTGGATGCGCGCGACCGGGGCCCGCTATTCATCAATGCGGTGGTTTACGCGGAGATCGCGCGCGACTTCACCAGCCAGCGCGAAGTGCGGGATTTTCTGGCGGACCTGGTCATCGAACTCGATGCCATTGACGAGAACATGGCGTTCCTGGCGGCCCGCGCGCATGCGCAGTACCGCCAAGCTGGCGGGCAGCGCACCGCCACGCTGCCGGACTTCTTCATCGGTGCGCATGCCAGCGTCCGCCGCCTGCCGCTGCTGACGCGCGACAGCCGCCGTCTGCGAACCTATTTCCCCGATGTGACCATCCTCTGTCCCGAAGCATGAAATACCTTTCCACCCGCGGCGACCCGCAGCGCCGCTCCTTCTGCGAAATCCTGCTCGAAGGGCTGGCGCCCGACGGCGGGCTGTACCTGCCCGAGCGCTACCCCCAGGTCGATGCGGCCATGCTCGCCGAATGGCGCGGCCTGCCGTATGCCGAGCTGGCGTGGCGCATCCTCTCGCTCTACATCGACGACATTCCCGCCGCCGACCTGCGCGCCATCTGCGCGCGCACCTACACCGCCGAGGTGTTCGGCACGCCCGAGATCGTGCCCCTGAAGCCCCTGGAGCCGGGCCTGTACCTGGAGTCTCTCAGCAACGGTCCCACGCTCGCCTTCAAGGACATGGCGATGCAGTTGCTGGGCAACCTGTTCGAATACGAACTGGCCCGCCGCGGCGAGCAGCTCAACGTCCTCGGCGCCACCAGCGGCGACACCGGCAGCGCCGCCGAATACGCTATGCGCGGCAAGCAGGGCGTGCGCGTCTTCATGACCAGCCCGCACGGGCGCATGAGCCCATTCCAGCAGGCGCAGATGTTCAGCCTGCAAGATGAAAACATCCACAACATCGCCATCGAGGGCGTGTTCGACGACTGCCAGGATATCGTCAAGGCCGTCAGCGGCGACCTCGATTTCAAGCGCAAGTACCGCATCGGCACCGTCAACAGCATCAACTGGGCGCGGCTGCTGGCGCAGGTGGTCTACTACTTCGCGGGCTACTTCGAGGCGACGCGCTCCAACGGCGAGCGCGTGAGCTTCACCGTCCCCAGCGGCAACTTCGGCAACATCTGCGCCGGCCACGTCGCGCGGCAGATGGGCCTGCCCATCCACCGGCTGGTGGTGGCCACCAACGAGAACGACGTGCTCGACGAGTTCTTCCGCACCGGCACCTACCGCGTGCGCGCCGCCAGGGACACGGTCGAGACCTCCAGCCCGTCGATGGACATCAGCAAGGCCAGCAATTTCGAGCGCTTCGTGTTCGATCTGCTGGGCCGCGACGGCGAGCGCACCCGCGCGCTGTTCGGCACCGGCCTGGTCGCCAGCGGCCGTTTCGACCTGGGCGCCGACCCGGCCTTCCGCGACTGCGCGCGCCACTACGGCTTCGCCAGCGGCCGCAGCACCCATGCCGACCGCCTGGCCGTCATCCGCGACACCTGGCAGCGCTTCGGCGTGGTGGTGGACCCGCATACCGCCGACGGCCTGAAGGTCGCCCGCGAGCACTGGCAGCCCGGCGGCGCGCCCATGGTCGTGCTCGAAACGGCGCTGCCGATCAAGTTCGCCGCCACCATCGTCGAAGCCCTGGGCCGCGAGCCAGAGCGCCCGGCCCGGTTCGCGGGCATCGAATCGCGTCCCAAGCGCGTGGACGTGCTGCCGGCAGACGCCGCGCTGGTCAAGGACTACATCGCCCGCCACTGCGGCGCGGCGTAGCCGTTGCAAGCAAAAATGGCCTCCAGCGCTTGTGCAGCAAGCGCTGGCAGCTACTAAAACAAGAGCAAAAGGACGCCACCGCATGCAAGTCGTGTGCTTCGCCGGCTACTCGGGCTCGGGCAAGACCACGCTGATCGAGCAGCTCATCCCCGCGCTCACCGTGCGCGGGCTGCGCGTGTCGGTCATCAAGCACGCCCACCACCGCTTCGACGTGGACCAGCCCGGCAAGGACTCGTACCGCCACCGCCAGGCCGGCGCGTTCGAGGTGCTCGTCGCCTCCGACCAGCGCACCGTGCTGATGCGCGAGAACCCCCGCCCCGCCGAGCCCGACGTGCATGCCCTCATCGCCGCGCTCAGCCCCGGCGCGGACTGGGTCATCGTCGAAGGCTTCCGCGACAGCGATCTGCCCAAGGTCGAGGTCTGGCGCGCCCCCGGCAACGGCTACCCGGCCCAGCCCGCGCGCTACCCCGGCGACCCGTGCGTCGCCGCCATCGCCACCGACGCGCCGCCGGGCCACCTGCCCGCCCCGACCGCGCTGCCGGTGCTGGATTGGCACCAGCCCGCGCAGGTCGCCGACTGGCTGGCCGAGAATCGCCAGCCCTTCCTCTACCACGGCCCCACATCTTCATGACCGCTGCCCGCCCGCCCCTGATGCCGCTCGACGATGCGCTGGCCGCGCTGCTCGCGCACGCCCGCCCGCTGGCCCGCACCGACACCGTCGCCACCTTCGATGCGGACCACCGCGTGCTGGCGCAGGACGTGGTTTCCGCCCTGCATGTGCCGCCCTGGGACAACAGCGCCATGGACGGCTATGCGCTGCGCAGCGCCGATGCGCCCGCGCCGGGCGCCACGCTTGCCGTTTCGCAGCGCATCGCGGCGGGCGAGGCCGGCCAGCCGCTCGCTGCGGGCACGGCAGCGCGCATCTTCACCGGCGCGCCCATCCCCGAGGGGGCCGACGCCGTGGTCATGCAGGAGGAATGCGAAGCACTCGACGGCGGCGCGCGCGTGCGCGTCAACGCCGCGCCCCGGCCCGGCCAGTCCATCCGCCGCGCGGGAGAAGACGTGGCGCGCGGCGCCACCGTGCTGCGCCAGGGCCGGCGGCTCACGCCCGCCGCGCTGGGGCTGGCCGCGTCCATCGGTGTCGCCACCCTGGACGTGGCGGCGCGCCCGCGCGTGGCGCTGTTTTCCACCGGCGACGAGCTGGTCATGCCCGGCGACGTGGCGCCCGAGCACATGCGCCCCGGCGCCATCTACAACTCCAACCGCTTCGTGCTGCGCGCACTGCTCACCCGCCTGGGCTGCGAGGTGCGCGACTTCGGCATCGTGCCCGACCGGCGCGACGCCACCGAGGCCGCGCTGCGCGAGGCGGCCGTGGGCTGCGACCTCATCATCACCAGCGGCGGCGTCTCGGTGGGCGAGGAAGACCACCTGCGCCCCGCCGTGCAGGCCCTGGGCCGGCTCGATCTTTGGCAGATCGCCATCAAGCCCGGCAAGCCATTCGCCTACGGCAGCATCGATGGCGCGGAACGCCCCACCCACTTCATCGGCCTGCCGGGCAATCCGGTGGCCGGCTTCGTCACGCTGCTGGTTCTCGTGCGCCCCTTCCTGCTGGCGCTGCAGGGCGTGCGCGATGCCGACGTGCCCGCCACGCTGCTGCCCGCGCACTTCGACGGGCCGCGCGCCGACAAGCGGCGCGAATTCCTGCGCGCGCGCCGCAACACGCAGGGCGGGCTCGACCTGTTCCCCAACCAGGGCTCGGGCGTACTGGCCTCGGCGGTCTGGAGCGACGGCCTGGTGGACAACCCCACGGGCCGCGCGATCGCACGCGGCGACCTGGTGCGCTTCCTGCCCTTCGCGGAGCTGCTGGGATGAAACTCACGGTGCGCTACTTCGCCTCCATCCGCGAGGCCGTGGGCCAGGGCGCCGAGCAGCTCGACACGCCCGCAGCCACCGTCGGCGCGCTGCGCGACGCGCTCATCGCGCGCGGCGGCCCCTGGGCCCAGGCGCTGGCGCGCGGGCGTGCCGTGCGCGTGGCGGTCGATCAGGTGCTCAGCGATGAGGCCGCAGCCTTGGCCGACGGGGCCGAGGTGGCGTTCTTCCCGCCCGTCACGGGCGGCTGAGTCAGGGCGTGGGGGATACGTCCGGGCACGGCCACTGCAGCAGCTCGGCCAGGCGCAGCACGATCCACGCCGCCTCCGCGGGCCCGACGCCGGCGCCGGGCGCGCGCAGGCCGGCGTGGATGCGCCGCAGCACTTCCTCCTCGGACGGTGCCTGCGCGTGGTAGAGCATGCCGGCCTGCTCCACGAGGTGGCAGGCCAGGTCCTCGCAGAGTTCGTAGCGCTCGCGCACCGTGGCGGCGCTCGCCCGCAGGCGTCCGCGCGCGTCCGCGAACAAGGCGGTGAAGCTCGGCGGCACGAGGATCTGGTTGTCGTCGTCCATGCGGTGGATTGTCGTGGCGCTCTCAAAAAGATAGCTGCTACCGCAGGCAGATAAAGCACTGGAGGCATAAAACACCTGAATGCTTTGTGCGCCAGGGGAGCGATGTCACAATCGCGCGATGGGTTTTGCCGCAGCCATCCGCATCCAGTCCGAGGACTTCGACGCCAGCGCCGAAATCGCCGCGCTGCGCGCGGGCGAGCTGCAGGCGGGCGCCGTGTGCAGCTTCATCGGCGCCGTGCGCGGCGCGGGCGGCGGCGCGGCGGTGCAGGCGATGGAGCTGGAGCACTACCCCGGCATGACCGAGCGCGCCATCGCCGCCATGGCCGATGCGGCGCGCGCGCGCTTCGCCGACATCCTGGGCGTGCGCATCGTGCACCGCGTGGGCCGGCTGCCGCCGGGCGCGCAGATCGTCTTCGTGGCCGTCTCGGCGCGCCACCGGGGGCAGAGCTTCGCGGCCTGCGAGTTCCTCATGGACTACCTCAAGACCCAGGCCCCGTTCTGGAAGAAGGAGTTCACCGCCGAGGGCGCGCGCTGGGTCGATGCGCGCGAGTCCGACGATGCCGCGCTGGCGCGCTGGGGCGTGGCCGCGCCGGCCATGGCGGGCTGAACCCCTGGAAACGGCAGTTGACCGCTTTGTATCCCTTGCCCATGAAATCAACGCTCGATGGCTTCGATGGCGTTCACCTCGTGGGCGAGAGCGCTATGCACCTGCCGTTTCTAGACTGAATCCGCATGGGCACCACCCGACTGCCGCTAGACGACATGCCCACCGCCGCGCCGCGCCCCGGCCTGGGCCGCGCGCTCGCCGCGGCGTTGGAAGGCGGGGGCATGGCGCTGCCCGTCAGCATCGCAGCCGTGGTGTGGCTGGCGGCCAAGATTGGTCCCGACTACGTCGCCCCGCTGCTCTGGGCCAGCCTGCTGGGGCTGGCGGTCGTGAACTTCGCGGGCTCGTTCTCGGGCCGGCCCCTGGTGTTCAGCGTGCGCTTCTTCTCGGTATCCATCCTGGCCGGTGCCCTCGACACCTTCGCCGCGCGCATGCCCTACTGGGGCCTGGCCGATACACCGCAGGTCCGCGCCACGCTGATGGCCGCGGTGTGCATCGCCGCAGCGCTGTGCCAGCCGGTGCTGTACCTGCTGCGCGCGCAGCGGCTGGCGCGCTTCATTCCCGGGCCGGTGTTCGCGGGCTTCACCAACGCCACGGCGGTTCTGGTGGTGGCCGGGCAGGTGCCGGTGCTGGAGGCGCTGGTGCTGCAGCACGGCATGCGGCCCAGCGCGATGCTGGTGCTGATGGCCGCGTGCATCGGTGCCGCCGCGCTGGCGCGCGCGCTGCTGCCAGGCCTGCCGGCCAGCCTGGCGGGCCTGGTGGTGGCCAGCCTGCTGGGCCTGCTGCTCGCCAAGACCGGCGGGCTGGCGGTGCCCATGGTGCTGGCGCACAACCTGCCGGCCCTGCCGCACCTGCCCGCGTTCGACTGGCAGGCCTGGCTGGCGCCGCAGGCGGCCACCCTGCTCATCGCGCGCGACGTGCTGTTCGCGGGCATGCTGCTGGGCGCGGCGGTGTTCATGAGCACGGCGCTCGCGCAGGCGCTGGTGGACCACCAGTCCGACGAACGCCCCGCGCCCACGCTGCGGCAGAACCTGGCGCTGGGCGCCGCGCAGGCCGTGGCCGCCATGCTGGGCGCGCTGCCGCTGGGCGCGGCCTCCAGCGCCACGCTGGGCGCGGCGCGGGTGGGCGCGCTCGGGCCCTTGGCGCTGCGGCTGCTGGCGCTGGCGGTGCTGGCGTTCTGCCTCACGGGCTGGCTGGCGTGGATTCCGCTGGCGGCGGTGGCCGCGCTGCTGCTGTTCGAGGCCTGGAGCATGGTGGACCGCGCCAGCCTCGCGCCGCTGGCGCGCTTCGTCGGCGGCACACGCGCCGGATCGCGCATGAACGCGCTGGAGCGCGAAGACACTTTCACCTGGCTGCTCGTCGTGGCCGCGGCGCTGGCGGCCAACATGCTGGTGGCGGTGCCCGTGGGCATCATGGCGGGCCTGGTGCTGTTCGCGCGCCGCAACGGCCGCGCGCCGGTGCGCGACGTGCGGCAGGGCGCGGCCTGCCGCTCCAACTGCGCGCGCTCGCGCCGCGCCATGGCCTGGCTCGACAGCTACGGCGGCTGCATCCGCTGCGTGCGGCTGCAGGGCGCTCTGTTCTTCGGCTCGGCCAACCTGCTGTACGAGCAGTTGCAGGCCGCGCTGCCGGGCGCGCGCTTCGTGGTGCTCGACTGGGAGTCCGTCATCTCGGTGGACACCACCATTGGCGGCACCGTGGCGCGCTTCGAGGCCCGGGCGCGCGCGCAGGGCGTGCGGGTGGTGCACGCGGCCTTCGCCGCGCGGCGCCTGCTGCTGGGCCTGGACGCGGAGCAGGCTCCCGAGCTCACGGCGGACGATGGGCTCGACGGCGAGCGCTATTTCGCCGATGCCGACCGCGCGCTCGAATTCGTGGAGAACCGCCTGCTGGAGATGCCCGGCGGCCGCCCTGCGCCCGCCGACGAGCGGGCCTGGATGGAAGACACCGCCGCGCTGCTCAGGGGCTTCGACGCCGCGCAGTGCCAGCGCGTGGAGGCCTGCTTCACCCAGCGGGCGTTCGGCGTGGGCACGGTGTTGTTCGCCGAGGGCGAGAACACGCGCGAGCTCTACATGCTGCGGCGCGGCAGCGTCAACATCCTGGTGGGCCGCGGGCGGCTGCGCGTGGCCTCGGTGCGCGCCGGCGCCACGCTGGGGGAGATGGGCTTTCTCGACGGCACGCCGCGCTCCGCCACTGCCGTGGTGGCCGAGGACGCCGTGGCCGGCGTGCTGTCGCGCCGCGCCTTCGACACGCTGGCGCGCGAGGAGCCCGCGCTGGCCTTCCGGCTCATGGAAAACCTTGGCGTGGAGTTGTCGGCGCGGCTGCGCAGTACCAATGTGCAGTTGACCCGCAGCCGCAACTGAAGCCCCCGCGTACCTTGCGCTGGGTCAAGACGCGGGTTGCAAGCCGAAATACAACTTGAACCGCAGTTGAGCCAACCGGAAAACTGAAGAAACCCAATACCCATGCGGGTTCCCCAAGACTTCAAGTGACGGCAGAGCAGCATTTCCAACCTGTTTGGCTCCGGCTCTGCCGGCTTGGGATCAAAAAAGCTGCGGCTCCACATCCACGCCGGGCGCACGCCCCGCCGCAGCCGTACCCGCGCCTTGCGCGTCCACCTTCACCAGCGAGCCCACGCGCACGCCCAGCAGGCGCAGGCGGCGCTCCAGCGGCACGCGCTTGAGACACAGGCCCGCCGTGCGCCGTATCGTGGCCGCGTCCGCCGTCGGCTGGGCGATGGTCTGGTCGCGCGTGGCGGTGCGGAAGTCGTCGTAGCGCAGCTTGATGCCGATGGTCTTGCCCTGATAGCCCTTGCGCGCCAGGTCCGCCGCCACGCACTCACACAGGTGGGTGAAGATGGCGCCCAGCTCCTGCCGGTCGTGCACCGCGTGCAGGTCGCGTTCGAAGGTGGTTTCGCGGCTCATGGAGACGGGTTCGCTCTCGGTCACCACGGGGCGCTCGTCGCGGCCCCACGCGGCCTCGTGCAGCCAGGCGCCATAGGCGCGACCGAAATGCTGCAGCAGCCATGCGCGCGGACAGGCAGCGAGGTCGCCGATGGTATGGATGCCATGGCCCGCCAACCTGGCCTCGGCCTTGGGGCCGATGCCGTTGATCTTGCGGCAGGCCAGCGGCCAGATGCGCGGCTCCAGATCGCCGGCACCCACGATGGAAATGCCCGCGGGCTTGTCGAACTCGCTCGCCATCTTGGCCAGCAGCTTGTTGGGCGCCACGCCGATGGAGCAGGTGAGGCCCGTGGCGTCGGCAATGCTTTTCTGGATCAGCCGCGCCAGCACGCGCCCGCCTTCACGCTGGCCGCCGGGCACGTGGGTGAAGTCGATGTACACCTCGTCCACGCCGCGGTCCTCCATCACCGGCGCGATGCTGGTCACCACGGCCTTGAACATGCGCGAGTACTTGCGGTACTCATCGAAGTCCACCGGCAGCAGGATGGCGTCGGGGCACAGCCGCGCGGCCTTCATGAGCCCCATGGCCGAACCCACGCCAAACGGCCGCGCCGGATAGGCGGCAGTGGTGATGACGCCGCGGCCCACATAGTCCTTGAGGCGCGGGAATGCCGCGAGCGGCAGCCGCTCGCGCGCTTCGAGCACCGCATCCCCTCGCCGCCGCCCGCCGCCGATGACCACGGGCAGGCCCTTGAGCTGCGGGTAGCGCAATAGCTCCACGGACGCATAGAAGGCGTCCATGTCCAAGTGGGCGATGCGCCGCTCGGGGGCGGCGCTGGGCGGGATTGCGACCGTCACGTCCCGCATTGTGCTGCGCGCCGCGCGCACCTGCCTGGACACTGCCTGGACAGATGCGCGCAGGCTCGTCCGGCGTGGGAGGCCGAAGAGGCCGAAGGGAGGCCGAAGAGGCCGAAGGGAGGCCGAAATATGGTGCTATAATTTATTGCTTAGCGGCTGTAGCTCAGCTGGATAGAGTACTTGGCTACGAACCAAGGGGTCGTGGGTTCGATTCCTGCCAGCCGCACCAAACGGAATGCCCTGCAAGTCTATGATTTGCAGGGCTTTTTCGTTTCCTGGCCTCGGTGCCCGTATCACGCTGCTGCGTGAGTTTTTGCGTGACTTTCTTCGAAGCCTTCCGCCCCTGACCTTCTCCTCAGCCATTGACCACCTTGAGCAACGTTGTCCGATCCCGCGTCGTCAGCGCGCGGTTGGCCGCATCTACCAAGCGGCCGATAGTGGCGGTCGCATAGTGTTGGGCCATCCCATTGACAGCGTGCCCCAACAGCAGCGATCAGTCTTCCTCGTACACGCCGGCATCGCGTAGCCACCATTACATCTCTCAAGCGTATCAACTCGCACACTGGCGATTTCTGCAACAGAGTCCCAGCAGCGCCACGTGGCCAGCCCGTAGAATCGCGGTCTGCGTGGGGGCTTAGCTCATGCTTGGTTAGAGCAGCGGACTCATAATCCGTTGGTGCCGTGTTCGACTCACGGAGCCCCTACCACTTCCGCCGTTGCCGTCTTTCCACCGCCCCCCGACGCCTATTTTTGGTGGCTCAGCGCGTTGCTGACCAACTTGGCGGTGATGTCCACTATCTGGATCATGCGGTCGTACGGCATGCGCGTGGGGCCTATCACGCCCAGGGTGCCGACCACCTGGCCGTCCACTTCATACGGCGCGCTGACCACCGACAGATCCTCGAACGGCACGACCTTGCTTTCGCCGCCGATGAAGATGCGCACGCCCTCGGCCTGGCTGGAGATGTCGAGCAGGCGCATGATCTGGGTCTTCTGCTCGAATAGTTCGAACGCACGGCGCAGGTTGCCCATGCTGCCCGAGAAATCGCTGACCGCCAGCAGGTTGCGTTCGCCGGCGATCACCACTTCGGCGCGCGCTTCGTCCAATGCCTCGGAGCTGGCGTTGACCGCCGCCTGCATCAGTGCCGCGATCTCGCCGCGCAGCGTATCGAGTTCGGCCTTCAGGCGCTCGCGCACCTGCTCGATCGCCAGGCCCGCGTAATGCGCGTTCAGGAAGTTCGCCGCCTCCACCAGTTGCTGCTGGGTGTAGTCGGCCTCGGTGAAGATCACGCGGTTCTGCACGTCGCCGTCAGGCGAGACGATGATGACCAGCAGGCGCCGCTCCGACAGCCGCATGAACTCGATGTGGCGGAACACCGAGGTGCGGCGCGGCGCCATCACCACGCCGACGAACTGCGACAGGCTCGACAGCAGGTGGGCCGCGTTGGCGATGACGCGCTGGGGCTGCTCTGGCGCGATCTCGGGCGCACTAAGCCGCTCGCGCTGCACGGTGAGCATGGTATCCACGAACAGCCGGTAGCCGCGCGCCGTGGGCACGCGCCCGGCGGAGGTGTGCGGGCTGGCGATCAGTCCCAGTTCCTCCAGATCGGACATGACATTTCGGATGGTGGCCGGCGAAAGCTCCAGCCCCGAGGCGCGCGACAGCGTGCGCGAGCCGACCGGCTGCCCATCGGCAATGTAGCGCTCGACAAGCGCTTTGAGCAACAACTTGGCACGGTCATCGAGCATGCCTGATTTTAATGATGTAATTTCGCCATGAAGTCCAAATTCCGGCACGTGGCCCTGATCGGTAAGTACCAGACGCCCGTGGCGGGCGCGCTGGCCGCCACATCGCGCGCCGTGCTGGAGGATATCGCGGGCTTCCTGTCGCGCGAGGGCTGCGAGGTGGCGCTGGAAGCCAACACCGCCGCCAATACGGGCCTGACCGCATACGAGGCGCTCGACGTGGAGGCCATCGGCGCGCAATGCGACCTGGGCCTGGTGGTGGGTGGCGACGGCACCATGCTCGGCATCGGACGCCAACTGGCGCATCGCGGCGTGCCGCTGATAGGCATCAACCAGGGGCGTTTGGGGTTCGTCACCGACATTCCGATCGAGAATTACCGCGACGCGCTGGCTCCCATGCTGCGCGGCGAATACGAGGAAGACCAACGCAGCCTGATGCATGCGCGCGTCATGCGCGAGGGTGGATGCGTGTTCGACGCGCTGGCGATGAACGACGTGGTGGTCAACCGCGGCGGCACCTCGGGCATGGTGGAGTTGCGCGTGGAGGTGGACGGGCGCTTCGTCTCCAACCAGCGCGCCGACGGGCTCATCATCGCCACGCCCACGGGCTCCACTGCCTATGCGCTGTCGGCGGGCGGGCCGCTACTGCACCCGTCGGTGCCGGGCTGGGTGCTGGCGCCGATCGCACCACACACGCTGTCCAACCGCCCGATCGTGCTGCCCGACGCGACCGAAGTCGCGATCGAGATCGCCGGGGGCCGCGACGTAAGCGCCAATTTCGACATGCAGTCGCTCGCCTCGCTGCTGCGCGGCGACCGCATCACGGTGCGGCGCTCACAGCATCACGTGCGCTTCCTGCATCCGCGCGGATGGAGCTACTTCGACACGCTGCGCAAGAAACTGCACTGGAACGAGGGAGGCTGCTGACGATGGCCCTGCGGCGCATTGCGCTGCGCGACTTCGTGATCGTGCAGACGCTCGACCTCGACCTTGCCGCCGGCTTCACGGTGCTGACCGGCGAGACCGGCGCCGGCAAATCCATCCTCGTCGATGCGCTGCAGACCATGCTGGGCGCGCGCGCCGACGCGGGCGTGGTGCGCGAAGGCGCGCCGCGCGCCGACATGAGCGCCGAGTTCGACTGTCCAGGCGCGCTGCACGCATGGCTCGACGAGGCCGGCTTCGAAGCCTCCGAATCGCTGCTGCTGCGCCGCACGGTGGATAGCCACGGCAAGAGCCGCGCCTGGATCAACGGCAGCGCCGCCACTGCGGCGCAGTTGCGCACGCTGGGCGAGCAGTTGCTCGACATCCACGGCCAGCATGCCTGGCAGAGCCTGACGCGCGCCGACGCGGTGCGCGGGCTGCTCGACGCCTATGCGGGCTTGTCGGCCAAGGACGTGGGCCTGCGCTGGCAGGACTGGCGCGGCGCGCAAAAGGCGCTGGAGCAGGCCCGCCAGGCCCAGGACAGCCTGCTGCGCGAACGCGAGCGGCTGCAATGGCAGATCGCGGAAGTCGACAAACTCGCGCCCGGCGCGCACGAATGGAACGAACTCAACGCGCGCCATACCCGGCTGTCGCACGCGCAGGCGCTCATCGACGCCAGCCAGCAGGCCGCCGCGGCGCTGGAAGACGACGATGCCGGGGCCACGGCAGCACTCGCCCGCGCCCATGCGGCACTGCAGGGGCAACAGCACCTGGAACCTGAATTCGCGGCGCTGGCCGATGTCATCGCATCGAGCCTGGCCCAGGCCGAGGACGCGGCGCACTCGCTGCACGCCTACCTGCGGCGCGCCGATGTCGATCCTCAGGCCTTGGCCGAGCTCGACGAGCGGGTGGCGCAATGGATGTCGCTGGCGCGCCGCTACAAACGCACACCCGACGAGTTGCCCGCGCTGCTGGCAGGCTGGCAGCAGGAACTGCAGCGCCTCGACAGTGCCTCCGACCTGCAGGCGCTGGAGGCCGCCGAAGCCGTCGCAGCGCAGCGCTACCAGAAAGCGGCCCACGCCCTGTCACAAGGCCGCGCCCAGGCCGCGCCCAGGCTGTCACACGCCATCACGCAGGCCATGCAGGGGCTGGGCATGCAGGGCGGGCGGTTCGAGGTTGTGCTGGAGCCGCTTCCCGCGCCATCGGCTAGCGGGCTCGAAGATGTCGCCTTCCTCGTGGCCGCCCATCCGGGCGCCAGTCCGCGACCCGTGGGCAAGGTGGCCTCGGGCGGCGAGCTGTCGCGCATCGCCCTGGCCATCGCCGTCACGACCAGCGAACTGGGCACGGCACAGACCCTGATCTTCGACGAAGTGGATGCCGGCGTCGGCGGTGCGGTGGCGGAAACCGTGGGTCGGCTCATGAAGCAACTGGGCCGCGACCGGCAGGTGCTGGCGGTCACGCATCTGCCGCAAGTGGCGGCCTACGCGGACCATCACCTCGTGGTAGCCAAGCAGCGCAACGCAGCCGCGACGACCAGCACGGTGCACGCCGTAGTCGGCGAACAGCGCGTTGCGGAGGTCGCGCGCATGCTGGGCGGCGAGCGGCTGTCGGGCACCACGCTGGCGCATGCACGCGAGATGCTGGCGCCGAAGGACGCATGAGCATGGCACTGGACATCGTGCTCATCACCGGCATGTCGGGTTCGGGCAAGTCGGTGGCGCTGCATGCGCTGGAGGACGCGGGCTACTACTGCGTGGACAACCTGCCACCCGAGCTGCTGCTGCAGTTCGTCGCCCTGCAGCAAAGCCAGGCGGCGGGCCGGGTCGCCATCGCGGTGGACGTGCGCAGCGCCACTTCACTGCCACTGGTGCCGCAGCAGTTGGGCGCGCTGCGCAGCCAGGGCGTACGCATCCGGCCGCTGTTCCTAGACGCCACGACCGACACGCTGGTGCGCCGCTATTCGGAAACGCGCCGGCGCCACCCGCTCTCCAGCGCCGACATCACGGACCGCCAGCGCGCGCTGGTGCAGGCCATCGAGCTGGAACGCGAGCTGCTGTCGGACCTGCGCGACCAGGCCCACGTCCTCGACACCAGCCTGATGCGCACCGCGCAGCTGCAAAGCTATGTGAAAGATCTGCTCTCCGTGCCCGCGAGCCACCTGACGCTGGTGTTCGAGTCTTTCGCGTTCAAGCGCGGCATTCCGGTGGATGCGGATTTCGTCTTCGACGTGCGCATGCTGCCCAACCCGCACTACGAGCCAGCGCTGCGTCCGCTCACGGGCAAGGACGCGCCCGTGGCCGCATTCCTGGCCGGGCACGAGGCGGTGGAGCACATGGCCGCGCACATCGAACAGTTTCTCGGCCACTGGCTGGAGCCGCTGGCGCGCGACCACCGCAGCTATGTCACCGTGGCCATCGGCTGCACGGGCGGGCAGCACCGTTCGGTCTACCTGGTCGAGCGCCTGGCAGCGCACTTCGGCACGCGCTGGGTGACGCTCAAGCGCCACCGCGAACTGGACAACAATCCGTCCGCGCAGACCTTCACGCCGACTGCAGCAGTCGGCGCACTGGCGCCGGCAGACCCAGCGCCTGCCACTGGTCCGGGCTGAACCAGTCGCCCTGCCCTCCCAGGGCATGCGGTGCCACGCCGTCGACCAGCACGGGGTGCAGGTGCAGGTCCTTGTGGGTCAGCACGTGCACGAATGCTGGCAGCTCGCGCCATTGCGATGCGTCGTTCCCCAACGCCGAGCCGCGCCAGGCATCGATACCCGTGGCCGTCGGCAGGCAGTGCAGGCCCGCCCAGATGCCTGCCGACGGACGCCGCTCCAGCCACACCCGCCCACCGGCATCGCGCACCAGCAGCATCCACCATGCTTCGCTGCTGCGGCGCAGTTTGCGGGTCTTGACGGGGTAGCGTTCGGGCTGCCCCTGGCGATGCGCCGTGCAACGCTCGCGCACGGGGCACAGCAGGCAGGCAGGCTTGCGCGGCAGGCAGACGGTGGCGCCCAGATCCATGAGGCCCTGCGTGTAGCGCGGCATGGCGTCAGCCAGTTGCGTGGCGGGCAGCAGGTCCGTGGCGTGCGCCCACAGCAAGCGCTCGTTGCGAGCATCGGCCAGATCGGCGTCGAAGCCCAGCATCCGCGTCAGCACGCGCTTGACGTTGGCGTCCAAAATCGCCGCGCGCTCGCCAAAGCAGAACGCCGCGATGGCCGCGGCGGTCGAGCGGCCTATGCCGGGCAGTGTCTGCAATGCTTCAGCAGTGAGGGGAAATTGCCCGCCGTGCTCGGCCACGATGCGCTGGGCGCAGCGGTGCAGGTTGCGGGCGCGGCTGTAGTAGCCCAGGCCGCTCCAGAGACCCAGCACCTCGTCGCCCGAGGCAGCGGCCAGTGTATGCACATCCGGAAATCGCGCGACGAAACGCGGGAAATATGCCAGCACGGTCGCCACCTGCGTCTGCTGCAGCATGATCTCCGACAGCCAGACGCAGTAGGGGTCGCGCGTCTGCTGCCAGGGCAGGCCATTGCGGCCATGCGCCGCTTGCCAGCGCACCACGGCGTCGGCGAAACTCTCGTACTGTTGCATCATGCCGGCTGCAGGCTGCCCACCGCAGGCGGCGCTGCATCCGCCGCGGGCGGCGCGAGCAACTGCCCGGTCAGTTCCTGCAGACGGGACTCGAGGTCGGCCAGGGCCTGCTCCTGCGACTCGATTTCTTCGATGCGCTCGGCCAGCCCATTGGCCGCATGCTGGATGCGGTCGATCGCCTCGATGCGGCGCGCGAAGCTGCGCCTGCGCTCGCGCAGTTGCGCATCGAGCTGCGCGGTGGCGGACTTGCTCCAGATCTCCAGCTCGTTGGCTGCCGATTCGAACACCGTACGCAGCCGCGTTGCCAGCGCACGCACGAGCCGCTGCGCGAATTCTGGCTGCGCGAGCTTGAGCGCATTGGTGACGCCCAGGTACTGCATATGCCCTTGCTCGATGCGTGCCAGATCATCGGTAAAGCGCGCCAGTTCCGGCTCGCCCGGCGGCTGCAGCGAGAACCCGTATTCGGCATTGAGCTGGCGGAAGGTCGCACCCAGCATGGCATGGATCTCGATGCCCGCGCTGCCCGCGCGCTCCAGGATGGCGCGTAGCCGCTCGAAGGTCTGCACATACGCCTTGCGCACGCCGAGCTTCAGCCCGCGCTGCTGCAGCATCTGCGTCAGTTCGGCCATCTCGCTCTTGATGGCGGGGCCGCCCAGCATTTGGAACACCTCGCGCAGCAGCTTGATGTGCACGGCGCGCACGGCGTGTATCTTGGACGTACTCTGGTCGAACTCGCGCTGCTCCTGTTCGATGCGCGAACGCATGGCGCCGATGACTGCAGCATTCTTGCCGCGCAGGCTGCGCAGCTCAAGCATCTGGTCATCGAGGTCGCGGCGGCGGATGTTGATGACGCGCGCCGTTTCGGACCGCAGGCTGGCGATGCCGGCGGATACTGCAGCCCGCAATATCACCTGACGCTGCCCCATGATGCCCTTGCCGAGCACGTCCTCGAGCACGGGCAAGCCACTGCTCTTCAACAGCGCGTCGTCGTGGTTGATCTTGGCGATCAAACCCTTCTGCGCCGACACGGCTATGACCTGGCCGACCGGCAGGCCCAGCATCTCCGCCGACGTGGCGCGCTGGCGCTCCACCTGCGCCTGCACCTGGGCCGGAGTGTTGAGCGCGTTCCAGAGCGTGTCGATCTTGTTGAGCACGACCAGGCGCGCCTCGCTGCCGCTCGGCACCACGAGATGCTCGCGCCAGATGGTCAGGTCGGAGCGCGTGACGCCCGTGTCGGCTCCCAGGATGAACACCACGGCGTGGGCCTGGGGGATCAGATTGACGGTCAGCTCGGGCTCGGCACCCACCGCATTGAGGCCCGGCGTGTCCAGGATGACCAGCCCCTGCTTGAGCAGCGGATGGGGAATATTGATGACGGCATGGCGCCACATCGGCACTTCGACCAGCCCCTGCGCATCCGGCAAGGGGTTCTCGTCGGGCATGTCGTCGTGCCAGAAACCCAGCGCCTGGGCATCTGCCTTCGTGACCTTGCGCACCTCCGCCACTTTTTCCATGGCGGCGGCGAGCTGGGATGCGTCCTGCATGTCCAGCGGCGTGTGCGCCCATTTCTCGGGGGTGGAGCGCCATTCGGCCAGGCCTTGCGGCTGCAGGCGCGTTTCGATGGGCAGCAGGCGCAGGCTTGGAGACAACGCGGCGTCATAGCCCAGTTCGGTTGGGCACATGGTGGTGCGCCCTGCACTGGCCGGCATGATGCGGCGGCCATAGCCCGCGAAGAACAGGGCATTGATGAGTT
The DNA here is from genome assembly GCF_029211125.1 of Curvibacter soli. Taxonomy (GTDB): domain Bacteria; phylum Pseudomonadota; class Gammaproteobacteria; order Burkholderiales; family Burkholderiaceae_C; genus Curvibacter_A; species Curvibacter_A soli. Next base: position 10,590 of record NZ_JARGEN010000017.1, on the reverse strand, counting down.
CGGACTTGCCGCGCGAGAATTCGGCCACGAAGGCGACCGTTACCTTGTCGGCGCGCACCTGCTCTTCAAGCCGCTGCAGCCGCTCCTGCACCGCGGCGTCCATGAGGTCGTGGCTGGCCAGCCAATCGTCCAGCAGCTTGAGCCGCAGCGCGAATTCGCGCCGCCACGCGCCATGCCTGTCGAACTGCTCGTTGAAAGATATGCTCACGGTGCCCCTGGGATGGCTGGTCGGATCCAGCGGTGGAAAGCTCAAAGAATATAGCACCGACCCGCCATGCGCCTTGTTTTCAGAAATGCTGGCAGCGGGGACAAAAATACGTGGAGCGCTGCCCCTGCCGCAGCAGGCGTATCGGCGTGGCGCAGGTGCGGCAAGGCTGCCCGGCACGGTTGTATACATTGGCTTCAAGTTGGAAGTAGCCGCTTTCGCCATGGGCGTTGGAAAAATCGCGCAGCGTGCTGCCGCCCCTGCTCACCGCCCGTGCCAGCACGCCGCGAATGGCGCCGCAGAGGCGCTGCGCGCGCACGGCACCGATGCGTGCAGCCGGCGTTTCTGGATGGATGCCGGCCAGGAACAATACCTCGGACGCATAGATGTTGCCCACACCCACGACCACCTCTCCAGCCAGCAGTACCTGCTTGATTGGCGCACGCCGCTGCTGCAGTCCCGCATGGAAGGCATGCGGGTCAAAGCCGTCCGACAGCGGCTCCATGCCCAACCGCCCCAGCAGTTTTTGCGCCTCCGGGTAGGATTCCCCCGCCGTGAGCACCACGGCACCGAAGCGGCGTGGGTCGTTGAGGCGCAGCATGCCGCGCGAAGTACCCATGTCGAAATGGTCGTGCGGGCCCGCAGCGGGCAGTTGTGCAGCGAAGCCCAGGCTGCCCGACATGCCCAGGTGCAGAATCAGCATGCCTTCGTCCAGATCGAGCAGCAGGTACTTGCCGCGCCGGCGCACGGCCCGCACGCTGCGGCCCACGAGTGCTGCAGGGTCGCCCCCAAAGGGCCAGCGCAGCGGCTTGCCCATGCGCACGGATTCGATCTGCGCCCCGGCGATGCGATCGGCAAAGCTCAGCCGGGTGACTTCTACTTCGGGCAGTTCGGGCATGGATACATGGAGTTTACGGCCTTGGATTATCATGGTTTGATGACGCAGTCCTCTCGTTTCGCGGTCTTTCTACTGGCCGCGGCCGCCTTTGCGGCGGGCATTCCAGCGCTTGCCCAAACCCCCACGAGCGACGCGCCCAGCGCCCCTGCGCCCACCATTGCTCCAGCTATTCCACGCTCCATCAACAGCACACTGCGCGATGCGGAGTTGTTTTACGAAGTGCTATTGGGCGAGCTCAACGCGGCAGGCAGCGACCCGGGGGCGGGATTCGCCCTCATGCTCGACGCTGCGCGCCGCAGCAGCGACCCCGAACTCTTCAAGCGTGCCGCCGACATTGCCCTGCAGTCGCGCTCGGGCGACGCAGCGCTGACGGCGGCACGGGCATGGAAGGAAAGCCTGCCCGGCTCGCAGGAGGCCAACCGCTACGTGCTGCAGATCCTCGTGGCGCTCAACCGCGTGGCGGAGAGTCTGGAGCCCCTGCGCACGGAACTCTCGCTGGCCCCTGAAATGGGAAGGATTGCCAGCATGCAGGGCATCCCGTCGCTGTATGCGCGGGTGGCCGACAAGGCCCTGGCGGCCACCATCGTGGAAGACGCCCTGACAGCGGCGCGCAGCGACCCGGCGCTGGCATCCACGGCATGGGTCACGATAGGCCGAATGCGCCTGGCGGCCAGCGATCACGACGGAACCATCGCCGCAGCGCGCAATGCGCAAGCCGCCGATCCTGCCAACGAAGGCGCAGCGATACTGGCACTGGAGTTGATGGAAAACCGCCAGCCCAACGCCGAAGCCATCGTACTCGCCTACCTGGCGGGCAAGCCGCTGCCCGAGGTGCGCATGGCCTATGCCCGCGCGCTACTGGAAGCCCAGCGCTACAGCGAAGCGGCGCGCCAGTTGCAGATCGTCACGCAGGACAAGCCCGAACTGGCGCAGGCATGGCTGGTGCAAGGCTCGCTGCTGCTGCAAGAGGGGCAGTACGCCCGCGCCGAAGCCTCGCTGCAACAGTACCTCGCGCGTCTGGACAACCCGTCTGAAGGCGCCCCCACCGACAATGCGCGCGCGAAGACGCAAGCCTACCTGCTGCTGGCGCAGATCGCCGAAAAGCGCAAGGACTACGCCGCGGCCCAATCCTGGCTCGACAAGATCGACAATGCCGACGACGTATTCAGCGCCCAGGTGCGGCGCGCATCCCTGCTGGCCGCGCAAGGCAAGCTCGACGAGGCGCGCAAGCTGATCCAGCGGCAACCCGCTGACACGCCAGCGCAGCAGCGCGCCAAACTCATGGCCGAGGTGGAACTGCTGCGCAACGCGCGGCAGTTCCAGGCTGCCTTCGACCTGCTGGAGCAGGCCGCCAAGGCCACGCCCGACGACCCCGATCTGCTCTACGACCAGGCCATGGTCGCCGAAAAGCTCAATCGGCTCGACGCCATGGAGCAACTGCTGCGCCGCGTGATCGCGGCCAAGCCCGACTACCACAACGCCTACAACGCCCTCGGCTATTCGCTCGCAGACCGCGGCGTGCGCCTGCCCGAAGCCAAGCAGCTCATCCAGAAGGCCCTCGAATACGCGCCCGGCGACCCCTTCATCGTCGACAGCCTGGCGTGGGCCGAGTTCCGCATGGGCAACAACAACGAGGCATTGCGCCTGCTCGAAGGCGCCTACAAGTCGCGCCCCGACCCCGAAATCGCCGCGCACCTGGGTGAAGTGCTGTGGACCATGGGCGAATACCACCGCGCCACGGCAATCTGGAAAGAAGGCATGCAGCGTGGCGCCGACAACGAAACGCTGCGCGAAACGGTCAAGCGGCTGCGGGCCCGGCTGTGACCGGCGGCATGCCGCCAGCAAGCGCGCGGCGCGGTTTTCTGTGCTTGGCCGTGGCCGTGCTGGCAGCTTCCGTCCTGGCGGCGGGTTGCGCCGCACCGGCGCGCAAGCCGGATGCAGACGCGTCCGCCGCCAGCAACCACTGGTCGGGTCGGCTCGCGCTGCAGATCGAATCACCCGAGCCGCAATCGTTCTTCGCCTCCTTCGATCTGCAGGGCGATGTCGGACAGGGCGAACTGACCCTGTACACGCCGCTCGGCAGCACGCTCGCACAAATCCGCTGGGACGCCAGCACCGCCACCTTGCGCGACGAACACGGCACGCACGCATTCGCGTCGGTTGACGCATTGCTGCAGCAGGTGACCGGTACAGCCATCCCCGTGGCCGCGCTGTTCCAATGGCTCGCGGGCGAGCCTGCCACCGTCGCCGGCTGGCAGGCCGACTTGCGTCAGGCCGGCGAGGGCAGGCTTGTGGCGTCGCGCCTCGCGCCGCAGCCCGCCGCAACACTGCGCCTTGTGCTCGACCAGTGAGCGACCATGCAGGTCCTCTACGACGTACCGGCGCCGGCCAAACTCAACCTTTTCCTGCATATCGTGGGACGCCGCAGCGACGGCTACCATCAGCTACAGTCGGCATTCATGCTGATCGATTGGGCCGACAGCCTGCACTTCGCGTTGCGCAGTGATGGACGCATCAGCCGCGAGGACCTGGGCCCTGCGTTGCCGCCGGACGACCTGACCACGCGCGCCGCGCGAGCCTTGCAAGCCGCCACGGGCACGGCACAGGGCGCGCACATCGGCATCATCAAGCGCGTGCCGGCGCAGGCCGGCATGGGTGGAGGCTCTTCAGATGCCGCGTCCTGCCTGCTGGCGCTCAACCGGCTCTGGGGGCTGCACCTGGGTTTGGAACAACTGGAACGCATCGGGCTCGCGCTCGGCGCCGACGTGCCCTTCTTCCTGCGCGGGCGCAATGCCTGGGTCGAAGGCGTGGGCGAGCGCATCACGCCGCTGGAAGGCGCCTGCGCGCCGCCGCCCGCCCGATTCGCGGTGGCACGCCCTGCCGCGGGCCTGGAAACCGCGTCAATTTTTTCCCACCCGGCACTGAAACGCGATTCAAAGCCTGCTACAATTGCAGGCTTTGCTGCAGATCACTACGGCTTTGGCCACAACGACCTCCAGCCTGTTGCGCAGATGCTGTGCTCCGACGTGACGCAGGCCCTTGGATGGCTTGCCGCGAAAGGCTTGCAGCCCCGCATGACGGGCTCCGGAAGTGCAGTGTTTGCGCGAATGGCGCACGATATCGATCTGTCCGACGCGCCTTCGGGCTGGCAGGTCAGGCAGTGCAGTAATTTGGATGTCCATCCCCTGGTGGGCTGGGCACCCAGCGACAAGTCATCGGTGGGCGTCTGATTTTCAGCGCCAACCCGTGTAGGGGAGTCGCCAAGTTGGTCAAGGCACCGGATTTTGATTCCGGCATGCGAGGGTTCGAGTCCTTCCTCCCCTGCCAAATACGTTGCAGCGTACAGGCAATTCTTTCAGCTCGCTGGTGCTCTCATGCAGGCTCATCACCCCGATTTCATGGTCTTCACCGGCAATGCCAATCCTGGCATGGCCGCCGAAATTGCCGCCCACCTCGGCATTTCGCTGGGCGCGGCAGATGTCGGTCGCTTCTCCGACGGTGAAGTCACCGTCGAGATCAAGCAGAACGTGCGCGCCCGCGACGTGTTCGTCGTGCAGTCCACCTGCGCGCCAACCAATGACAACCTCATGGAACTGCTGGTCATGGTCGATGCGCTCAAGCGCGCGTCGGCAGAGCGCATCAGCGCCGTGATCCCCTACTTCGGCTATGCGCGCCAGGACCGCCGCCCGCGCTCCACGCGCGTGCCGATCTCGGCCAAGGTGGTGGCCAACCTGCTGCAGACCGTGGGCGTGGCGCGCGTGCTGACCATGGACCTGCATGCCGACCAGATTCAGGGCTTCTTCGACATCCCGGTGGACAACATCTACGCCTCGCCCGTGCTGCTGGGCGACCTGCGCCAGAAAAACTACGACAACCTGATCGTGGTTTCGCCCGACGTGGGCGGCGTGGTGCGCGCGCGCGCACTGGCCAAGCAACTCGACACCGACCTGGCCATCATCGACAAGCGTCGCCCCAAGGCCAACGTGAGCGAAGTCATGCATGTGATCGGCGACATCGACGGCCGCAACTGCGTCGTCATGGACGACATGATCGACACCGCCGGCACGCTCGTGAAGGCCGCCGAGGTGCTGAAAGAGCGCGGTGCCAAGAACGTCTACGCCTACTGCACGCACCCGATCTTCTCGGGCCCCGCCATCGAGCGCATCGCCCAGGGCCCCGCGCTCGACGAAGTGGTGGTCACCAACACCATCCCGCTCAGCGACGCGGCCAAGGCCTGCCCGAAGATCCGCCAGCTTACGGTGGCGCCGCTGTTTGCCGAAACCATCCAGCGCATCGCCAAGGGCGATTCGGTGATGAGCCTGTTCTCCGACCAGGTCAACCTGTTCTGAGCCAAAGAAATTCGCCCGGCTGCAGATGCTGCCGGGCTTACAGCGGCTCCGGTTTCCCCGGAGCCTTTTTGCAACCGGAGCCGCACTGGTCGCGGTCGGCTTCATGAGGAGTCTTTGATGAAATTCGTCGCTTTTGAGCGCGCCAAGCAAGGTACGGGTGCGAGCCGCCGTCTGCGCAACTCGGGCAAGACGCCCGGCATCGTCTACGGTGGCACCGGGGAGCCCCAGCTCATCGAGCTGGACCACAACGCGCTGTGGCACGCGCTGAAGAAGGAAGCGTTCCATTCCAGCGTGCTCGACATGGAACTGGCCGGCAATGCGACCAAGGTGCTGCTGCGCGACGTGCAATACCATCCGTTCAAGCAGTTCGTGCTGCATGTTGACTTCCAGCGCGTGGACGCCAAGACCAAGCTGCACATGAAGGTGCCGCTGCACTACAGCGGCGAAGAGAATTCGCCCGCCGTCAAGGACGACAAGTGCCTCGTCAGCCACATCGTCACCGAACTCGAAGTGTCGTGCCTGCCTGCCGATCTGCCCGAGTTCATCGCGGTGGACTTGAGCAGCCTCAAGAAGGGCACGCTGCACCTGAGTGACGTCCAGTTGCCCAAGGGCGTGACCGTGCGCCTGCATGGCCATGACGCCAACCCGGTGCTGGTGAACGCCACGCTGCCGACGGTAGGCACCGAAGAGCCGACGGCCGCCGAAGCCGCTGCTGCGCCAGCCGCGGCAGCCGGCGCAGCGCCGGCTGCCAAGAAGTAATGGTCCGCTGAAAAGCGCCATCGCATCCACGGCCCGCCTTGCGCGGGCCGTTCTGCTTTCAGGCCTCGATAATCGCAGCATGATCAAACTGTTCGTCGGCCTCGGCAACCCGGGCTCCGAGTACGAGGGCACGCGCCACAACGCAGGCTTCTGGTGGATCGACGCGCTGGCGCGCGAGCTCAAGGTATCGCTCGTGCCGGATCGCGGCTACCACGGCCTCGTGGCGCGTACCAGCGTGCAGGGCCAAACCGTCTGGCTGCTGGAGCCGCAGACCTTCATGAACCTCTCGGGTAAATCGGTGGCGGCACTGGGGCGCTTCTTCAAGATCGCGCCCGACGAAATCCTCGTCGCGCACGACGAGCTCGACGTGGTGCCCGGTCAGGCCAAACTCAAGAAGGGCGGCAGCCACGCAGGGCACAATGGTCTGCGCGACATCCAGGCCCAGCTCGGCACGCCCGACTACTGGCGCCTGCGCATCGGCATCGGCCACCCCGGCGTGAAGAGCGAGGTAATCCACTGGGTGCTCAAGAAACCCTCGCCCGACCACCGCCGCGCCATCGACGAGACAATAGAGCGCACGCTCAAGGCCGTACCTGCCTTCCTCGCGGGCGACATGGACAAGGCCATGCTGCTCGTGCACACGAGCAAGCCTCCGCGCCCCAAGCCGCCCCGCCCCGCCGAGGCGCCGCAAGGCCAGGACACCACCCGCGGATGATCCTGGAAACGGCAGTTGGATGCGCCCGCCGGTGCCGTGATCGGGGTGCCAGGCAAGGCGAGACGACGCGGCGGGCTACTGCCCGCAAGGAGGAGCAACGCCACATGGCGCCCCGAGCGCGGTGCTGGCAGGTGCATAGCGTTCTCACCCATGAGGTGAACGCATCGAAGCCGTCAACGCTTGATTTCATGCGGCCTGGCAAGGGATGCAAAGCGGTCAACTGCTGTTTCCAGGATGATCCATGGCCGCGCAGCCCGCCTGAGCCCGCTGCGTGGCAGCGGGCGGTCATGAGCAAAGACGTACCAGCCGATGTGGCGGCGCGCCCCGGTACTTCTCCGGCCTCACTGCGCCAGTTGCAGCCGCTGGTACTTCTGCCACAGCGTCGCGCGGCTTTCCACGTGCGCCGGGTTCACGGGAATGCAGGCCACGGGGCAGACCTGCACGCACTGGGGCTCGTCGAAATGGCCCACGCACTCGGTGCACTTGCCAGGGTCGATCTCGTAGATCTGCGCGCCGGCGTAGATGGCCTGGTTGGGGCACTCGGGCTCGCAGACGTCGCAGTTGATGCACTCGTCGGTGATCATCAACGCCATGGCGGCCCCTCCCGGGGACGGAGGAAACTCTGGTCGCAAAAGCGGCTGCTCGGCATGGCGCGATTATCCCGCGCCGTCCCATCCCCCTTGCACCGTGCCAGGATAATGCGGCGCTGCCGCAGCGGAATCCTGCCTCCCTTCCCCCGCCATGCCCTCATGGAGCCGACCCGATGACCGCCTCCGCCACCTTCGACATGCGCACCCTCCGGGGCGGCGCGCCTGCCGCCCAAGGAACGCGCCTTCATCGTGCTGGCCGAACTGATGCTGATGCAGCACACCTGCCACTGGTTCTGCCGCTCCCGCACCGTGGCCGGCGCCTGAGATAAAAATGGCCTCCAGCGCAGGATTTACCTACACTTACAGCTATCAAATAAATAGCATTCGTCAGAACGCCACGCTAACGAACAACTGCTGCATGTCGATGCCCATGTTGGGCTGCTTGATGCTGGCGTTGGACACATGGGTGAAGCGGTAGCCGACACGCACCTTGGGCGAGACCCTGTACCCCAGGCCGAGATGGTCGGAAAACAGGAACGCCGTGGACAGTCTTCGCTCATTCAGGCGGGTGCCGTCGAGCAGCGACACGCCTATGCCGCCTTCAAGATACAGGTCGCCGAGCCAATAGCGCAGCGTGGGCGTGGCATGCACTTGGTAGAGCACGCGGTCCGGGCCCTGCGAGGCGGAATAACGCGAAACGCCCGCCTCGGGCACCACCTCGAATGTATGCCCCGCGAGTTCGCTGCTGTACCACGGCACCGCTGCCGTATAGAGCAGGGTCACCCGGTGGTTGCCATGATAATTACCCACCAAAAGGCCCAGTTCCTGCGCCTGCGACGCGCCACAAGCCAGCAGAACACCCGCAGCAGCAAGGGTACGGAGGCCGCGCATGGCGGACCGCCCGGTATGCTGAATCTCCATGGAAGTTTTTCCTATCATTCTTCTTGCGACCGGTGTTGCGCCGGCACGCAGCCGCACCCTGCGGCGAAAGGCAGTGTAATGGACTGCGCGGCTCTTTGCCGGGCCGGGGTTTCACCGGCATCTCCCAGACCATGGTTACGGTGCTGGTACCGCCTGCCTTCCCTCTGCGCGAGTGCCTGATGCCCCATCCATGCAGCTCATCTGCGGATCACGCCAGAGAATCCAGGCGCGAGGGCGTGGCCGATGCCTGGGCCACCACCGCGCGCTGGTCGTACACGGGCTGCGCGGGCATGCCGGCGAGGTGGCGCGTATCGGCCCATTGCAGGATCTCCACCGCCTCGCCCGCGAGGCGCACGCGGTTGATGCCGGCGTTGGGAATCTCGCTCTGGCGCGGCCCATCGAGCCCCGTGCCGCGCGCGGTGCGCCACACCATGTCGAGCACGCCGCCGTGCGTGACGACGACGAGCGTGCGGCCCGCGTGCGCCGCCGCCAGCGCACGCAGTGCGGCCATCACGCGCGCATGGAACTCGCGCCGCGTCTCGCCGCCGGGCATGCCGCTGTCGGCGCCGAACGTGCGCCAATGCGCCCATGCCTCGGGGTGATCGCGCTCGATGTCCTGCCACCGCAGGCCCTCCATCATGCCGAAGTGCTGCTCGCGCAGCGCCGCGTTGGCCACCATATCGAGCCGCAGCCCGGGCCACAACTGCCGCACCAGCGGCTCGGCGGTCTGGCGCGCACGCAGCAGGTCGCTGCAGGCTAGGTGGTGCGCCGCCTCGCCCGCCAGCCGCTCGGCCACGCGGCGGGCCTGCTCCAGCCCCGCGGCGTTGAGCGGCACGTCCATGTGCCCCTGGAAGCGCAGTTCGCGGTTCCAGTCGGTTTCGCCGTGGCGCACGAGGATGAGTTCAGTCATGGCTCCATTATGGTAGCGCTGCCAAGCGCAATGCACGTGCGCCGCTCACTGGCCCGGTGGCCGAACCAGCTTCGCGCAGCGCGCGTCGCGGAACGGCCCGCCGCCGCGCACCCAACCTTCGCCGGGCGAGGCCTGCGCACACACCACGGCCCCGCTCACGCGGCTACGCCAGCGGTACCACGGCGCGGGCTCGGCCCAGACCAGCGCGGCCTGGCCGGTCACCATGAGCAGCAGCACGGCCGCTGCCAGTTTCTTCGTCATCGGTCGCATCGGCCCCAGCCCCCTGTCGAGATTGCCTTTCGGCTTCACCCCATGCCCGACGCCGGAAATGGCGGTGGACAGTGCGCATGATACTGTTTTTAATTACAGTCATCGACAGATTCCGAGGAAAGCCATGCTGCGCAGCCTGTTCATCGACTTCAACGCCTACTTCGCCTCGGTGGAGCAGCAGGCCGACCCGCGCCTGCGCGGCAGGCCCGTGGGCGTGGTGCAGCTCATGACCGACAGCACCTGCTGCATCGCCGCCAGCTACGAGGCCCGCGCCTTTGGCGTGCGCACCGGCACCAACGTGGCCGAGGCGCGGCGCCTGTGTCCCGGCATCGTGTTCGTGCAGTCGCGCCCCGAGGTGTACGTGGACTACCACCAGCGCGCGCTGGCCGCCGTGGAGCGCGTGGCGCCCGTGCGGCAGGTGCGCTCCATCGACGAGATGGAATGCGAGCTGACCGGCTCCTGGCGCCAGCGCGCCAAGGCGCTGGAGATCGCCAGGCGCATCAAGCAGTCGATCTGCGGCGAATTGGGCGAATGCCTGCGCACCTCCATCGGCATCGCGCCCAACACGCTGCTGGCCAAGCTGGCCTCCGACATGCAAAAGCCCGACGGCCTGGTGGTGCTGGAGCAGCGCGACCTGCCCGCCGCGCTGCTGCACCTGCCGCTGGCCGCCATCACCGGCATCGGCCCCGGCATGCAGGCGCGGCTCGCGCGCTGCGGCATCGCCACCATGGCGCAGTTCTATGCCGCGCCGCGCGACCTGCTGCGCACCGCCTGGGGCGGCGTGGCCGGCAGCGAGATGTACGACCAGATGCGCGGCCAATGGATGGCGGTGCGCACCGCAAAGCAGCAGTCGCTGGGCCACTCGCACGTGCTGCCGCCCGCGCAGCGCAACCCCGAGGGCGCCTACTGAACGGGAGTGAGATAAATGAAGAGAGGGAGGCGCGATAAATCGGGATTTTCGGGGCTGTGACGG
>NZ_JARGEN010000016.1 GCF_029211125.1 Curvibacter soli | reverse complement strand
CTACTTCCGCACCACCGACGTGACCGGCGCCATCGAGCTGCCGGCCGACAAGGAAATGGTGATGCCCGGCGACAACGTGACCATCACCGTCAAGCTGATCAACCCCATTGCCATGGAAGAAGGCCTGCGCTTCGCCATCCGCGAGGGCGGCAAGACCGTGGGCGCGGGTGTGGTCGCAAAAATCATCGCGTAAGCAACGGATCGAACCGAGGAACACCATGTCCAAGCAAAAAATCCGCATCCGCCTCAAGGCATTCGATTACAAGCTGATCGACCAGTCCGCCGCCGAAATCGTCGACACCGCCAAGCGCACCGGCGCCATCGTGAAGGGCCCCGTGCCCCTGCCGACGCGCTTCAAGCGCTTCGATATCCTGCGTTCGCCGCACGTCAACAAGACATCGCGCGACCAGTTCGAAATCCGCACGCACCAGCGTCTGATGGACATCGTCGACCCGACGGACAAGACGGTGGACGCGCTGATGAAGCTCGACCTGCCCGCTGGCGTCGACGTGGAAATCAAGCTGCAGTAATCGGCCAAGCCGTCGCGCCTTTGGCGCGGCACCGGTTTTGTTGCAAAGCGGACAGTCTTTTCCAATTCAGGTATGAGCCTGGAGCGACCTGAGATCGGCGACGCGAAGCGAGTCGATC
>NZ_JARGEN010000015.1 GCF_029211125.1 Curvibacter soli | reverse complement strand
CCGCGCAAGCCCTGGGGCGCCATGCTCGGCGGCCTGGCCGCAGGGCTGGGTCTGGCGTGGCTGGCGCATTCGCTGGGGTTGGGCGCGGCGTTCGGCCAGTTCCTGCTGGTCGCGTTGCTGGCGCTGGTGGCGTTCGCGGTCATCGGCATGGTGCTGCGTGCACGCCGCCCGGCTGCCGCATCCGCCGCGGGTGGTGCGCCGTTCGCGTTCCAGGGCGCAGGCGGCGGCGCACCTGCGGCGGTGATCCCGCGTCAATACAGCCCCGACAAGGTGGGCAACGATGCGTCGGCGCGCCCATGGGAGCGCAGCAGCATGGCGTTCGAGGCGCCGCGCGTGCCCGAGGCCGGCGTGGTGATCGGCTCGGCCCTGGCGGGCCCGCAGTCCTGGGGCGTGCCTGCGGACTTCGACACCGCGGGCTTCCTGGCGGCGGCCAAGCGCAACTTCGTCACGCTGCAGGACGCCTGGGACCGCGCAGACATCGCCACGCTGCGCTCGATGATGACTGACGACATGCTGGGCGAGATCCGCAGCCAGCTCGCCGAGCGCGAGATGCACCGCGGCAGCGCGCCCAACAAAACCGAGGTCGTGATGCTCGAAGCCCAGTTGCTCGGCATCGAGGACCTGGGCGACGGCTACATGGCGAGCGTGGAGTTCTCCGGCATGATTCGCGAGGAGCCCTCCGCCGGCCCGAGCCCGTTCCGCGAGGTCTGGAACATGACCAAGCCCAAGGACGGCTCCACCGGCTGGCTCGTGGGCGGCGTGCAGGCGCTACAGTAGGCATGTGTCTCATGCGGGCGGCGGGACCGGGCGCTGCGCTGGGAGCCCAACTGCTTGGGGAATAATCAGGGGACTATGGCAACACAGTCCCCTTTTCCTTTTCTGGACGGCCTGCTGGGCAAGCTCTCTGCCGGCCTGGCACCGCCGTCCTGGCTGGTACATGAGGTGCAGCACCGCACCGTGCTGTTCCTGAACCATGTGCTGATGCAGGAGGGCGAGGCCATGGCGCGCCTGGCGCGCCGCCAGGGCAGCGTGGCGCTGGTGCAGTGGCGCGGCTTCGAGATCCGCCTGCAGGCCACGCCCGCGGGGCTGTTGGATGTGGCCGACGCGGGCGCTACGCCCGACCTGGCCATCGCGCTGGTCGAGGAGTCGCCGCTCAAGCTCGCTCAGGGCCTGCTGCACGGCGACAAGCCCGCCATCCGCATCGACGGCGACGTGCACCTGGCGTCCGATATCAACTGGCTCGCGGACAACGTGCGCTGGGACGTAGAGGAAGACCTTTCGCGCCTGATCGGCGACGTGCCGGCGCACACGCTGGCGCAGGGTGCGCGGCGCGTGGCCGAGGCGCTGCGCCGCTTCGCGGGCCCGCGCGAGGGCAGCGGCGGCGGAACCGCCCCATGAGGCGTGCCTACCGGGGCGCGTTCATCGTCTGGATCGCCCTGCGCTACGGCCTCGACGAGCTGGTGCTCACCAGCTTCCAGAAGCCGTGGCTGCGCGTGCTGGCGCGCGTCGTTTCGGTAGGCCGGAATCTGGACGCGCCGCGCGGCCAACGCCTGCGCGAGGCGCTGGAGCGGCTGGGGCCGATCTTCGTGAAGTTCGGTCAAGTGCTCTCCACGCGGCGCGACCTGCTGCCGCCCGACATCGCCAATGAACTAGCGCGGCTGCAGGACAGCGTGCCGCCGTTCCCGTCCGCGCAGGCGGTGGCGATCATCGAGCGTTCGTTCCGCCGCCCACTGGGCACCATCTTCTCCACCTTCACGCACGAGCCCATCGCCAGCGCCTCCATCGCGCAGGTGCATTTCGCCACGCTGCTGGACCGCCGCGGCCAGGAGCGCGCCGTGGCCGTGAAAGTGCTGCGCCCGGGCATGCGGCGCGTGATCGATCAGGATCTGGCGCTCATGCGCATGATGGCCGGCTGGGTGGAAGGGCTGTCGGCCGATGCCAAGCGGCTCAAGCCGCGCGAGGTGGTGGCCGAGTTCGACAAGTACCTGCACGACGAACTGGACCTGCTGCGCGAGGCCGCCAACGCGGCCCAACTGCGCCGCAACATGGCGGGGCTCAACCTGGTGCTGATCCCCGAGATGTTCTGGGACTGGTGCCATTCCGACGTGATCGTGATGGAGCGCATGCACGGCGTGCCCATCAACCAGATCGAGCGGCTGCGCGAGGCGGGGGTGGACATACCCCGCCTGGCGCGCGACGGTGTCACGCTGTTCTTCACCCAGGTGTTCCGCGACGGCTTCTTTCACGCCGACATGCATCCGGGCAACATCCAGGTGAGCCTGGACGCGGCCAGCTTCGGGCGCTACATCTCGCTGGATTTCGGCATCGTGGGCACGCTGACCGAGTTCGACAAGGAATACCTGGCGCAGAACTTCAACGCCTTCTTCCGCCGCGACTACAAGCGCGTGGCCGAGTTGCACGTGGAAAGCGGCTGGGTGTCGCCCGACACGCGCGTGGACGAACTGGAGTCGTCCATCCGCGCCGTCTGCGAGCCGTACTTCGACCGCCCGCTGAGCGAGATATCGCTGGGCATGGTGCTGATGCGGCTGTTCCAGGTGACGCGGCGCTTTCATGTGGAAATCCAGCCGCAGCTCGTGCTGCTGCAGAAGACGCTGCTCAACATCGAGGGTCTGGGCCGCCAGATCGACCCCGATCTCGACCTCTGGAGCACGGCCAAGCCGTTCCTGGAGAAATGGATGATCGACCAGATGGGCCCCAGGCAGTTCTGGCGCCGCTTGCGCCATGAGGCGCCACGCTACGCCAAGCTGCTGCCCGAACTGCCGCGCCTGCTGCACGACTACCTGCGCCAGCGCCCGCAGGACCACCGGCGCGAGATAGAGGAGTTGCTGGCGGCACAGCAGTGCACCAACCGGCTGCTGCAGATGCTGATCTATGTTGGCATGGGATTTGTATTGGGTTGGCTTGCCGCCGTGGTACTGCGGCTGCGCTTCTTTTTCTGAAGATGCGCCGCTGCCACCGTGGATAATCCCTGCCGTTTGGCCCGCCCGCAATTTTTACCCTCGAAAGGATGAGACGTCCATGGAGTTGACCTTGCCGCATGCAGCGCGCCGCCTGGCCGCGCTGGCGCTGACCGTGTGCGCCCTCGCCGCCGCGCCGGCGCACGCCCAGGAAGAGCCGGTGCTGAACATCTACAACTGGGGCGACTACATCGCCGAGGACACGGTTCGCAATTTCGAGAAGGAAACCGGCATCAAGGTACGCTACGACCTGTTCGACAGCAATGAGGCCCTGCACGCCAAGCTGGTGGCCGGCATGTCGGGCTACGACATCGTGGTGCCGGGCTCGCATTTCGCCAAGATGCAGATCCAGGCCGGCCTGCTGCGCAAGCTGGACAAGTCCAAGATTCCGAACCTCGCAAACCTTGACCCGGCGATCCAGGCGCAGCTCGCCAAGATGGACCCCGGCAACGAGTACCTCGTGGACTGGCTCTGGGGCTACACGACCGTGGGCATCAACGTGGACAAGGTGAAGAAGGCGCTGGGCGCCACCCCGTTGCCCGACAACGCGTGGGACCTGGTGTTCAAGCCCGAGTACGCCGCCAAGCTCAAGGGCTGCGGCGTGTCGTTCCTGGATACCGCATCGGAGATTCTTCCCATCGCGCTCAAGTACATCGGCAAGGACCCTCGCAGCAAGGACGCCGCCGACTACACCGAGGCCGGCAAGATGCTCAAGGCGGTGCGCCCGTATGTGACGCGCTTCGCGGGCTCCGGCTCCGACTACATCGACCAGATGGCGCGCGGGCAGCTCTGCGCGGTGATCGGCTGGTCGGGCGACATCATGATCGCCAAGGACAAGTCCGCGAAAGCCAAGGCGCCCCAGGACCTCGAAGTGCTGCTGCCCAAGATGGGCGGCCTGCTGTTCTTCGACACCATGGCGATCCCCAAGGACGCCAAGCACCCCGAGAACGCCCAGAAGTGGATCAACTACATCCTGCGGCCCGAGGTGCATGCCGCGCTCACCAACAAGGTGTTCTACGCCAACCCGAACCAGGCGGCGGCGAAGTTCGTCAACCCCGCGCTCGCGAACGACAAGGCGGTGTTCCCCGACGCCGCGGCGCTTGCCACCATGATCGCGCCCGACACGCCGGACCAGGCGACGCTGCGCCTCATCACGCGCACCTTCACCAACTTCAAGGCCAACCGCTGACGCAGAAGTGAAACAACCCCCTGTGGCGCTGCGCGCCTTCCCCCATCTCTCGCTGGCGCGGGAAGGGGGATACCGCCAGCGGCCCGGTAAAGCCGGCGCCGCGGCGGTTGCTGGCATGGCCTGCGCCGCGGCCTTCGGTGCCGCCAGGGTGCGTGCGTCGCGGGTGGAGTTGTGCGCGGTGGAGCAACTGCCATGAATCCTGTGCCGGAAGACGGCGCATTCCTGCGCATCGAGTCCGTCACCAAGGACTTCGGCGGCTTCCGGGCGGTGGACCAGGTGAGCCTGGACGTGGCGCGCGGAGAGATATTCGCGCTGCTCGGCTCCTCGGGCTCGGGCAAGAGCACGCTGCTGCGCATGCTTGCCGGCTTCGAGGCCCCGAGCGGAGGGCGGGTGCTGCTCGACGGGGTGGATCTGGCCGGGCGTGCGCCCTACGAGCGGCCCGTGAACATGATGTTCCAGTCCTACGCCCTGTTCCCGCACCTAGACGTGTGGGACAACGTCGCCTTCGGACTGCGGCGCGAGGGCCTGCCCAGAACCGAGGTTGCCGAGCGGGCGCAGGCCATGCTGCGGCTGGTGCAGATGGAGTCCTTCGCGCGCCGCAAGCCGCACCAGCTCTCGGGTGGGCAGCAGCAGCGCGTGGCGCTCGCGCGCAGCCTGGCCAAGCGGCCGCTGCTGCTGCTGCTCGACGAACCGCTGGGCGCCCTCGACAAGAAGCTGCGCGAGGAGACGCAGATCGAGCTGGTCAACATCATCCGCAGCATCGGCGTGACCTGCGTGCTGGTCACGCATGACCAGGAGGAGGCGATGATGATGGCGTCGCGCATCGGGGTCATGAGCCATGGCCGGCTGCTGCAGATCGGCTCGCCCGCCGATGTGTACGAGAACCCATCCTCGCGCTTCGTTGCCGATTTCATCGGCAACGTCAACCTCATGGAAGGCACCGTCGCAGGCGTTGCCGAAGTGCGCTGCGCCGACGTCGTGCACCGGCTGGCCCAGGCGCTGCCGCAGCGCCCGGGCGATGCCGTGACCGTGGCCGTGCGGCCCGAGAAGATCCGCCTCGACGCCAGCGCTCCGCCCGGCGAGGGCAACCGGGTGCGGGGGGTGGTCCGGGCGTTCTCGTACTTCGGCGACTGCACCATGTACCACCTGGACCTGCCCAGCGGCGCGAAGCTCAAGGCCAACGTGGAAAACGAGCGCCGCCACGGCGAGCTGGCCTTCGCCCTGGGCGATGCGGTCTGGGCGTCCTGGCAGCCGGGCGCACAGGTGGTGCTGACCGACTAGGAGGCCGCCGCGTGACGCAAGTACCGTCAGCGCCGCGCGCGCACAGGTCCTGGGGCTGGCGCCTGGTTGCGGGCGTGCCCGCACTGTGGCTGCTGGTGTTCTTCCTGCTTCCTTTCCTGATCGTGCTGCGCATCAGCTTCCTGCAGATGGAGGGCGCGCAGCTCGCGGATCTGTTGGTCCATGCCGATGGCGGGTGGCGCTTCGCCGGGCAACTGCAGTCCTATGCGCTGCTGCTCGACGACAGCCTGTACCTTTCCGCCTATGGCCGTTCGCTGCTCTATGCCGCAGCCACCACCCTGGTCTGCCTGGCCGTGGGCTATCCGTTCGCCTACTTCATGGCACGCGCCGCGGCCGGCCTGCAGCCGCTGCTGCTCATGGGCGTGATGCTGCCGTTCTGGTCCAGCTTCCTGCTGCGGGTGTATGCGTGGAAGGGGCTGCTGGATGTGCAGACCGGCTGGGTCGGCAGGCTGCTGGTCGGCATGGATGCCGACCGCCTGCTGTTTCTGCTGGGCCTGGTGCCTGCGCCGGGGCAGCTCATGTACAGCCCGTTCTCGCTCGTGCTGGGCATGGTCTACACCTACCTGCCCTTCATGGTGCTGCCGCTCTACGCAACGCTGTCGAAAATGGATCTGCGCCTGCTCGAAGCGGCGCAGGACCTCGGCGCCACCGCGTGGCAGGCTTTCTGGCGTGTCACGGTGCCGCTCTCGCGCAGCGGCATCGTGGCCGGCGCCATGCTGGTGTTCATTCCCTGCGTGGGCGAATACGTCATCCCGGAACTGCTCGGCGGCCCCGAGACGCTGATGATCGGCCGCGTGCTGTGGGACGAATTCTTCGCCAACAACGACTGGCCCATGGCCTCGTCCGTGGCCGTGGTCATGGTGCTGCTCATCCTGGTGCCGCTGGCCCTGCTCAACCGCAGCCAGGAGCGGGCGCGGGCCGGGGGGGGGCGAACATGATCGCTACGCCCGCCGCGCGCTGGACCGGGCGACTGTGGCTGCTGGCCGGCTTCGCGTTCCTCTACCTGCCGATCGTGGCGCTGGTGGTCTTCAGCTTCACCGATTCGCCGGTGCCCAATGTGTGGGCCGGTTTCAGCCTGCGCTGGTACCGGCAGCTCGCGGTGGACGATGCGATCCGCGAGGGCTTGTACCTGTCGCTGCGGATCGCGGGCGCCACGGCCACGGGCGCCGTCATCCTGGGCACGCTGGCCGCGCTTGCGCTGGAGCGCATGCCGCGCCTGCGCGGGCGTGCGCTGTTCGCGGCCATGGCGCGCGCCCCGCTGGTCATGCCCGAGGTGCTGGTGGGTTTGTCGCTGCTGCTCATGCTGGTGTCGATTCAGCGCGCCTTCGGCTTTCCGGCGCGCGGCCTGGCGACCATCTGGCTCGGGCACCTGCTGGTGGGCCTGGCCTATGCCACGGTGGTCATCGCCGCCCGGCTGCGCGACCTTGACCCGCGGCTGGAAGAGGCGGCGCAGGATCTGGGCGCGCGCCCGGCGCAGGTGTTCTTCTTCGTCACCTTGCCGGGCATTGCGCAATCGCTGGCGGCGGCATGGCTGCTGACATTCACCCTGTCGCTGGACGACGTGGTGATCTCGGCATTCCTTTCGGGGCCCGGGTCGACGACGCTGCCGCTCGTGATCTTCTCGCGCGCTCGCCTGGGCCTGGATCCCACGGTCAATGCGCTGGCGTCCGTGGTGATCGGCGTGGTGGCTGTCTTCGTCGTGGCGTCGAGTTACCTCATCGCGGCGCGCGAGCGGCGTCTGCAACAGCAGGCGGCGCAGCGGGGGAAATAGTCCAGGCCCCGCGTCGCAGAGAGGGTGGGCGAGGGCGCATGCCCCGTCGGCTAAGGGCGGGCCGCTCCGGGGGGCCGTCTTATAATTGAACGTTCTGCGGGCGACCCCGGTCGCTCTTGCGCTTTTCCCCATCCTTCGGACGCCTTCCTTTCATGCCGATCTACGCCTACAAGTGCGCGTCCTGTGGCTATGCCAAGGACGTGTTGCAGAAAATTTCCGACGCGCCACTCACCGTATGCCCGCACTGCGGCGCATCTGAATTCCACAAGCAACTGACTGCTGCGGGCTTCCAGCTCAAGGGCTCGGGTTGGTATGTGACTGACTTCCGCGGCGGCGATGCGGGCTCCAAGGCTCCGGCCGTACCCGATGAAGCGGCGGCGGGCGGAGCCGCCAAGGCAGAGCCATCCTCTGCACCCGCGCCCGCTCCCGCTCCCGCTCCCGCGGCGCCCGAGAGCAAGCCGTCCGCCGGCGGCGGTGCCAAGAGCGAAGCCGCTCCGGCGCCCACCCCCGCACCTGCGGGCGGTGCCACGCACTGAGGGCGCCTCTTCGTGACTGCATTGCGCAAGTGGCTGTTCGCCGGGCTGCTGGTCATCGTGCCGGTGGCCATCACCGTGTCGGTGCTGGACTGGATTGTCAGCACGCTCGACCGCACCCTGCTGATCCTGCCCGAGAACTGGCAGCCCGACCGCCTGCTGGGCTTCCACATGCCGGGCTTCGGCGTGGTGCTTACATTGCTGATCCTGCTCTCCGTGGGCGCTGTGGCCAGCAATTTCATGGGCCGCAAGCTGGTGCAGTGGGGCGATGCGGTGGTCAGCCGCATTCCCGTGGTGCGCTCCATTTATTCGAGCGTCAAGCAGGTGTCGGACACCCTGTTCTCCGAGAATGGCAACGCCTTCCGTACCGCCGTGCTGGTGCAATGGCCGCGCGAAGGGGTGTGGACCGTGGCCTTTGTCACCGGCGCGCCGGGCGGCGACGTGGCTACCTACCTGCGCGGCGACGATTACCTGAGCGTTTACGTGCCCACCACGCCCAATCCGACGGGCGGCTACTTCGTGATGCTGCGCAAGAGCGACTGCATCGAACTGGACATGAGCGTGGACGAAGCGCTCAAATACATCGTCTCCATGGGCGTGGTCACGCCGATAGGCCCCGCCGCTTCTCTTCTTGAGAGTTCCGAAAAGTAACGCGCCCAGGCGGCGCTGGAAGTTTTCTCTATGGCTATGCGTTCCCACTACTGCGGTCTTGTGACCGAAGCCCTGCTGGGGCAGACCGTTTCCCTGTGCGGCTGGGTCAACCGCCGCCGCGACCATGGCGGGGTGATCTTCATCGACCTGCGCGACCGCGAAGGCTACGTGCAGGTGGTCTGCGACCCCGACCGCGCCAACACCTTCGCCGTCGCCGAGAGCCTGCGCAACGAGTTCTGCGTGCAGGTCAAGGGCGTGGTGCGCGAGCGTCCAGAGGGCACGGTCAACGACGGCCTCAAGAGCGGCAAGGTCGAAGTGCTGGCGCACGAGCTGACGGTGCTCAACCCCTCGGTCACGCCGCCGTTCCAGCTCGACGAGGAAAACCTGTCGGAGACCACGCGCCTCACGCACCGCGTGCTGGACCTGCGCCGCCCCTACATGCAGCGCAACCTCATGCTGCGCTACAAGGTGGCGATGGAGGTGCGCCGCTTCCTCGACGCGCACGGCTTCGTCGACATCGAGACGCCCATGCTCACCAAGAGCACGCCTGAGGGCGCGCGCGACTACCTGGTGCCCAGTCGCGTGCACGATGGCCATTTCTTCGCGCTGCCGCAGTCGCCGCAGCTCTTCAAGCAGTTGCTGATGGTGGCTGGCTTCGACCGCTACTACCAGATCACCAAGTGCTTCCGCGACGAGGACCTGCGCGCCGACCGCCAGCCCGAGTTCACGCAGATCGACATCGAGACCTCGTTCCTCACCGAGGAGGACATCCGCGCGCTGTTCCAGGAAATGATCGTCACCGTGTTCAGGAACACGCTCGGCGTGGAACTGGGCGAGTTTCCGATCATGACCTACCAGGAGGCTGCGCACCGCTTCGGCTCCGACAAGCCCGACCTGCGCGTGAAGCTCGAATTCACCGAGCTGACCGACCTCATGAAGAACGTCGAGTTCAAGGTGTTCGCGGGTGCCGCGCACATGAAGAGCGGCCGCGTGGTCGCGCTGCGCGTGCCCGGTGGCGCGAAGGAAGGCACGGGCCTGTCGCGCAGCGAGATCGACGGCTACACCGAGTTCGTCAAGATCTACGGCGCCAAGGGCCTGGCCTACATCAAGGTCAACGAGGCGGCCAAGGGACGCGA
The DNA here is from genome assembly GCF_029211125.1 of Curvibacter soli. Taxonomy (GTDB): domain Bacteria; phylum Pseudomonadota; class Gammaproteobacteria; order Burkholderiales; family Burkholderiaceae_C; genus Curvibacter_A; species Curvibacter_A soli. The sequence goes on along the minus strand of NZ_JARGEN010000015.1, from coordinate 4,562 downwards.
TGGCCTGCAGTCGCCCATCGTCAAGAACCTCGACGACGCCACGCTGGCCGAGATCCTGAAGCGCACTGGCGCGCAGGACGGCGACCTAGTCTTCTTCGGTGCCGACAAGGAGAAGATCGTCAATGACGCCATTGGCGCGCTGCGCATCAAGATCGGCCATAGCGAGTTCGGCAAGAAGAATGGCCTGTTTGAGAGCCGCTGGGCGCCGCTGTGGGTGGTCGATTTCCCGATGTTCGAGTACGACGAGGCGGAAGACCGCTGGAACGCGGTGCACCACCCCTTCACCGCGCCCAAGGACGGCCACGAGGACTGGATGGTCACCGCGCCCGAGAAATGCATCTCCAAGGGCTACGACATGGTGCTCAACGGCTGGGAGATGGGCGGCGGCTCCGTGCGCATCCACCGTGCCGACGTGCAGCAGAAAGTGTTCGACGCGCTCAAGATCACGCCCGAGGAGGCGCAGCAGAAGTTCGGCTTTCTGCTCGACGCCCTGCAGTACGGCGCGCCGCCGCACGGCGGCCTGGCCTTCGGCCTGGACCGCATCATCACGCTGATGACCGGGGCTGAATCCATCCGCGACGTGATCGCCTTCCCCAAGACCCAGCGCGCCCAGTGCCTGCTGACCCAGGCGCCGAGCCTGGTGGACGAAAAACAACTGCGCGAACTGCATATCCGGCTGCGCAATCCGGCCGTGGCCGCCTGATTTCCACCGGCATCGGCGGCTTTCTGCATTTGACTTCAAGGGTATGAGGATGTGGAGGCGCTGATCGCCGGCTCATAATGGCGGGCGTCCTTTTCGCCCGAACCTTGCCCCATCCCTTCAAGATTCCCGAGTCGGTGCTCGTGGTCGTCCACACCCCCGCGCTCGACGTACTGCTGATCCGCCGCGCCGACGGCGGCGAGCACTGGCAGTCCGTCACCGGCTCCAGGGACATGCCCGACGAACCGTTATCCTAAATCCGGCAGTTGAACCAACCGAAAAACTGAAAAAACCCAATATCCATGCGGGTTTCCAAAGACTTCAAGTGACTGCAGAGCAGTTCCAAATGGGTGAGTCTGGAAAGCATGGAAACTCAATGCGTGACAGGCACTTGCTCGAATTTTGGGGATTCAACTGCCGGAAATAGGGTTATTCGACACCGCGGTGCGCGAGGTGCGCGAGGAAACCGGCATCGACGCCCTGGCCCGCGGCCACGCACTGCACGACTGGGGGCTGGAGAACACCTACCCCATCTGGCCGCAGTGGCTGCACCGCTACGCGCCCGGCGTGCTGCACAACACCGAGCGCTTGTTCGGCCTGCGCGTGCCGACTGCCGGGCCGGTGGCACTGAGCCCGCGCGAGCACACGGCCTTCGACTGGCTGCCGTGGCGGCAAGCCGCGCAGCGTTGCTTTTCACCTTCGAACGCCGAGGCCATCCTGCTGCTGCCCCGGTTCGCCATGCCATGACCACTGCCCACCCCGCCGCCGCTTCCACTGCGGCAGACCCCGCGCCGGGCCTGCTGCGCGTGGCCACCTACAACATCCACAAGGGCGTGCAGGGCATGGGCCCGGTGCGCCGGCTGGAAATCCACAACCTCGGCCATGCCGTAGAGCAGCTCGACGCCGACATCATCTGCCTGCAGGAGGTGCGCCGCATCAACGGCCGCGAGGCCGTGCGCCTGGCCCGCCAGCGCTGGCCCGACGTGCCGCAGGCCGACTACCTGGCGCCCGAGGGCTACCAGGCCGTCTACCGCACCAACGCCTTCACGCGCCACGGCGAGCATGGCAACGCGCTGCTGTCGCGCTGGCCCGTGGTGGGCGTGCAGCACGAGGACATGTCCGACCACTGGCTGGAGCAGCGCGGCCTGCTGCACGTGGAGCTGGACGTGCTGGGCCGGCATATGCACGTCATCGTGGTTCACCTGGGCCTCGTTCCGGGCAGCCGCGCGCGGCAGGTCGAGCAGCTCAAGCACTTCATCCGCCGCGAGGTGCCGCCCGCCGCGCCGCTCATCGTGGCCGGCGACTTCAACGACTGGGGCCCGCAGATCAAGCACACGCTGGCGCGCAACCGTCTGCTCGAATTCGAGGGCGCGCAGCGCGTCACCACCTACCCGTCGCGCCTGCCGATGGTGCAACTCGACCACATCTACGCGCGGCACCTGCAGCCCACCGGCCTGCAGGTGCCGCGCGGGCGCATCTGGTGGCGCATGTCGGACCACCTGCCGCTGATCGCGGAATTCCGGCTTTGAGGCTTTGGGGAAGAACCCTTTCCTGCGCATGCCCGCCGCTGCCCGGCATGAGGCAGTGATGCATATTGCTATCTATTTTGTAGCTACCACCGCAGGTAGATAAAGCGCTGGAGGCGAAAAACCCTGCAAACTTATTCGCTGCTACCATGCACGGATGCTCCGACAAGTCGACGCCAACATGAATTCCCAACCCCCGCAGGACGCAGAGGGCGTGCCCGTCTCCGTCAAGATCCGCGAGCGGCTGGCCGCGGCGCGCAAGCGCTTCCATGCCAACGACAACATCGCCGACTACATCCAGCCCGGCGAACTGGAAAAGCTGCTCGACGAGGTGGAAGCCAAGATGCAGGGGGTGCTCGACAGCCTGGTGATAGACACCACGGGCGACCACAACACCCGCAACACCGCGCGCCGCGTGGCCAAGATGTACATCAACGAGGTGTTCAGCGGCCGCTACGTGGAGCCGCCGCGCATCACGGAGTTCCCGAACGCCGAGCACCTGAACGAACTGATGATCGTCGGCCCCATCACCGTGCGCAGCGCGTGCAGCCATCACTTCTGCCCCGTGATCGGCAAGCTCTGGATCGGCGTGCTGCCCAACGAGCACACCAACGTCATCGGTCTTTCCAAGTACGCGCGCATCGTCGATTGGGTCATGGGCCGCCCGCAGATCCAGGAGGAGGCCGTGGTGCAACTGGCCGACCTGATCCAGGAGAAGACCCAGCCCGACGGCCTGGCCATCGTCATGGAGGCCAGCCACTTCTGCATGTCCTGGCGCGGCGTGAAGGAAACCGACAGCCGCATGATCAACTCCGTCATGCGCGGCGTGTTCCTGAAGGATTCGGCGCTGCGGCGCGAATTCCTCTCGCTCATACCAAGGAAAGGCTGAACGCCATGCTCGTGCGCCTTCTCTATGCCAGCCGCGCCGTGGACACCTCGCCTGCGGCCATCGATGCCATCCTGGCCGAATCGCGCCAGCACAACCCTGGCTGCGGCATCACCGGCATCCTGTGCTACGGCGCCGGCATCTTCCTGCAGGCCATCGAGGGCGGACGCTCCGCCGTCAACGATCTGTACGGCCAGATACTGCGCGACGCGCGCCACCAGGACGCGGAGCTGCTGCACTACGAGGAAATCTCCGAGCGCCGCTTCGGCGGCTGGACCATGGGGCAGGTCAACCTGTCCCGGCTCAACACATCCGTGCTGCTGAAGTATTCGGAAAAGCCCACGCTCGACCCCTATGCTGTGTCGGGCAAGGTGTCGCTGGCCCTGCTGGAAGAGCTGATGGCCACTGCCGCGATCATCGGGCGGGCGTGAGGCGGGGAGCTTGCCTGCGGTGAGGCTCGGCGCGGCGCAGGACAGCCCGCTGCTGCTGGGCTGCCGGCGCGCATCTGCCGGGCCTGCGCGACGGCGACCCGGCCCGCGTGGCGCTCGCAGCCTGCCCCGGCCTGCTGGCGCGCGAAGAACTGGGGCGGCGCAGCTACAAGAGCGATGCGAAAGGCAAGCAGACGCCCGAGCGCCTGATCCGCCCGCCGCGACCTGGTGACCGCGCTGCAAAGCGGCTGCGCCAGCACAGGCCCGCTGCGCCTGGGCCTCGCGGCTGCAGTTGAGCCACGCCCGGCAGACGCGCTGGCGGCCGACGCGAGAGGCGATGCGCTGGACGCTGTGCTGTGCCTGATGCAGGCCGCATGGGCGCTGGAGCGCCGGCGGCTGGGCGATGCGCGGCATGGACTGCCGGCGCAGATGGATGGGCTGGAAGGGTGGATCGTGACGGCTTGAGGGACCGTGCGGGCTGTCATCCCTCCGTCTGCACGTCCGGAATCCGGTTGAACGCGATGCGCATCGGCGCCGCGTCCAGCGCCTCGTGCGCGCTGGCGAAATACAGTGTGTTCTTGCCGTAGACGCGGTTCAGGGCATCCATGGCGGCGTAAAGGCGGGCACGGTCGCGCGCGGGTGGCGGCTGCGCCGTCGCGCAGGCTGCGGGCGTATCGAACAGCGAGGGCGTGTGCCCGCGCGCCGGCACCAGGCCGTGCAGCGCGATGCTGACGAATTTGGGCGCCGGCAGTGCGGACAGGCCCGTGTGCCACAGCGCATCCAGTACCTGCAGCAGGTACGCCGTGTCCTGCGTTTCGCCCAGGCGCGCCTCGCGCGCCTCACCCCCGTGATGGCGGCGCTCACCGTACACGCCCACTGCCATGGCAGTGGCATAGACGTCCTGCTTGCGCAGGCGCATGGCCGCCTTGTGCACCAGGCGGCACAGCACGCCGTAGGCTGAAGCGCGCTGAGATAAATGAGCGCTAAAAAGCGCGATAAATGGCACATGTCTTTGTTTTCGC
>NZ_JARGEN010000014.1:7907-136253 GCF_029211125.1 Curvibacter soli | reverse complement strand
AGTGACCGAGGACACGTGTGATGTCAAAGGCCATGCGTCAGATGCCGCAGCGATGCGGGCGGGTGGGCGTAGCGCACGGTGAAGCCGTGCGTGATCTTGCCAGCGACGAAGCCAGCGGCCCGCCACGTGAACATCCGGGCACGGGGTCGGCAAAGCAGATGGCGGGCACTGGTGGCCTGCTGGAAGCGGCGCTGACGAGACAGAACCGACTGGGGGTGCCCAAGCTGTCGTGACCTCAAGCTCTCGAACCGCCCGGTGCGGACCCGCACGCCGGGTGGTGTGGCAGGGGCGCAGCCTGTGAAGGCTGCCCCCTATGCCGATGTGCATCGCATCGCCCCAAGGAGTGCCCCAAGGAGTGCCCCCATGGATGCGCCTGCCGGTTCCAGGCTCAAAGCATTTTTGGCCTCCAGCGCTTATGAATAAAGCGGCTGAAGCTCACTTTTTAATAGCATTCAGCCGCGGGTCCAGCGCCTCGCGCTCGTCGAACACGAAGCAGCCGCCGCGGTAGTGGGCACCGCCCACTTCCTCGAAATACTTCAGGATGCCGCCTTCGAGCTGGTAGACATGCTCCAGCCCTTCCTCGTGCATGAAGATGGCGGCCTTCTCGCAGCGGATGCCGCCGGTGCAGAAGCTCACCACGGTCTTGTCCGCCAGTTCGGCCTTGTGCGCGCGCAGCGCGGCGGGGAATTCGGTGAACCTGCCGATGCGCCAGTCGATGGCACCCTCGAACGTGCCGTGGTCGGCCTCGAAGGCGTTGCGGGTGTCCAGCGTGACCACCGGGCGGCCCGCGTCGTCGCGGCCCTGGTCCAGCCAGCGCCGCACCGTGGCCGCGTCCACGGCGGGGGCGCGGCCCTGGGCGGGCTGGATGGCGGGGTGGTCCATGCGGATGATCTCGCGCTTGACCTTCACCAGCATCTTGCGAAACGGCTGCGCGTCGGACCAGCTTTCCTTGGGTGCCAGGGCGGTGAAGCGCGGGTCCTGCCGCAGTTCGTCCACGAAGCCGCGCACGGCCTGCGCGGTGCCGGCCAGGAACAGGTTGATGCCTTCGCCGGCCACGATGATGGTGCCCTTGAGCCCGCGCGCCAGCGCGCCCGCCAGCAGCCGCGCGCGCAGCGTCTGGGCGTCGTCAATGGGGGTGAACAGGTAGGCGGAAATGTTGAGCGTGTCGTTGAGCGTGTCGCGCATGCGGCGATTGTAGAAAGCGGCCCTTGCCGGTGCCCGGGGGGCGTCGCCCGCGACGCGGCCGGGCAACCTGGTCGCGTGGCGCCGCGCGGGCTGCGCCAGCCACGGCCTCCAGTCGCATGGCCCGCCCTAGAATGCCCGCATGTTTGTCCACTTGCGCCTCCATACCGAGTTTTCCGTGGTCGATGGCACCACGCGCGTCGACGATGTGGTCGAGGCCGCCGCCGCCGACGGCCAGCCCGCGCTGGCCATCACCGATCTCAACAACCTCTTCGGCGGCATCAAGTTCTACAAGCAGGCGCGCGGCAAGGGCGTGAAGCCCGTGCTGGGCGCGGAGGTGGTGGCCCAGGGCCTGGGCCGCGATGCCGCGGCGCTCTCGCGCATCGTGCTGCTGGTGCAGAACCACCAGGGCTACCTGAACCTGTCGGAGCTGTTGACGCGCGCCTGGACCGGCAACGTGGTGAAGGCGCAGGCCGTCTGCAAGGCGCAATGGCTGCGCGAGCTGGGCGAGGGGTTGATCGCGCTTTCGGGCGCGCAGGCCGGGCCCGTGGGCCAGGCGCTGGTGCGCGGCGACGCCGCGGGCGCGGCGGACGCGGCGCTGCTGCTGGCGGGCATCTTTGCGCACCGCTTCTATCTGGAGCTGCAGCGCGCGGGCCGGCCCGACGACGAAAGCCATGTCGTCGAGACTGTGCAGCTCGCCGCGCGCCTGTCGCTGCCCGTGGTGGCGACGCACCCGGTGCAGTTCATGGCTGAGGACGACTACCAGGCGCACGAGGCGCGCGTCTGCATCGCCGAGGGCGAGCTCCTGGGCGACCAGCGCCGCGTGCGCCGTTTCACGCGCGAGCAGTACTTCAAGAGCGCGGCGCAGATGCAGGCACTGTTCGCCGACGTGCCCAGCGCCATCGCCAACACGGTGGAGATCGCGCGGCGCTGCAGCCTCACGCTCACGCTCGGCAAGCCGCAACTGCCCGATTACCCGATTCCGGGCGGCCTGACGGTGGAAGAATACTTCCGCCGGACCTCGTTCGAGGGCCTGGAGGAGCGCCTGGCCCACCTGTACCCCGACACCGCCCGGCGCGATGCCGAGCGCCCGCGCTATGTCGAGCGGCTGGAATTCGAGCTGGGCACCATCGTGAAGATGGGTTTTCCCGGCTATTTCCTGATCGTGGGCGACTTCATCAACTGGGCCAAGAAGAACGGCTGCCCGGTGGGGCCGGGGCGCGGCTCGGGCGCGGGCTCGCTGGTGGCCTACGCGCTGAAGATCACCGATCTGGACCCGCTGCAGTACAACCTGCTGTTCGAGCGCTTCCTGAACCCCGAGCGGGTGTCGATGCCCGACTTCGACATCGATTTCTGCCAGGGCAACCGCGACCGCGTGATCGACTACGTGAAGGACAAGTACGGCAAGAACGCCGTGAGCCAGATCGCCACCTTCGGCACCATGGCCGCGCGCGCGGCCATCCGCGACGTGGGGCGCGTGCTCGACATGAGCTACACCTTCTGCGACGGCATCAGCAAGCTCATCCCCAACAAGCCGGGCCAGCACATCACCATCGCCGACGCGATCAAGGCCGAGCCCATCCTGGCCGAGCGGCTGGAGAAGGAAGAAGAGGTGCGCACCCTCATCACCCTGGCCCAGAAGCTCGAAGGCATGACGCGCAACATCGGCATGCACGCCGGCGGCGTGCTGATCGCGCCGGGCAAGTTGACCGACTTCTGCCCGCTCTACCAGCAGCCCGGCAGCGAGTCGGCGGTGAGCCAGTACGACAAGGACGACGTGGAGGCCGTGGGCCTGGTGAAGTTCGACTTCCTGGGCCTGGCCACGCTGACCATCCTGGAGATCGCCAAGGAATTCATTGCCAAGCGCCACAAGGGGCAGGAGGACTTCGCGTTCGAGAACATTCCGCTCGACGACCAGCCCACCTACACGCTGTTCCAGGAGGGCAAGACCGAGGCGGTGTTCCAGTTCGAATCGCGCGGCATGCAGGGCATGCTCAAGGAGGCCAAGCCGAGCCGGCTGGAAGACCTGATCGCCCTGAACGCGCTGTACCGGCCGGGTCCGATGGACCTGATCCCGAGCTTCGTGAACCGCAAGCACGGCAAGGAGGGCGTCGAGTACCCGCACCCGCTGGTCGAGAAAGTGCTGTCCGAGACCTACGGAATCATGGTCTATCAGGAGCAGGTGATGCAGACCGCGCAGGTGCTGGGCGGCTACAGCCTGGGCGGCGCCGACCTGCTGCGCCGCGCCATGGGCAAGAAGAAGGCCGAGGAAATGGCCCAGCACCGCGAGATCTTCCGCGAAGGCGCCGCGAAGAACGGCATCGGCAGGGAGAAGGCCGATGAAGTGTTCAACCTGATGGAGAAGTTCGCCGGCTACGGCTTCAACAAGTCGCATGCCGCCGCCTATTCGCTGCTGGCCTACCACACGGCCTGGCTCAAGGTGCACTACACGGCGGAGTTCTACTGCGCCAACATGACCGTGGAAATGGACGACACCGACAAGCTCAAGGTGCTGTACGAGGATGCGGTCAGGCATTTCGGCATGAGCTTCGAGCCGCCGGATGTGAATCGCGGCAACTACCGCTTCGAGCCCGTGACCGACAAGGTCATCCGCTATGGCCTGGGTGCCGTCAAGGGCACGGGCCAGCAGGCAATCGAGGCGGTCGTGGCGGCGCGGCAGGAGGGCGGCCCGTTCAAGAGCCTGTTCGACTTCTGCGTGCGCGTGGACCGCGCCCGCATCAACAAGCGCACGGTGGAGGCGCTCATCAAGGCCGGCGCGTTCGATTCCATCCATCGGAACCGCGCGGCGCTTGCCGCATCGATCGACCTGGCGTTCGAGTTCGCCGCCGCCACCCAATCCAACGCCAACCAAGGCGGGCTGTTCGACATGATGGGCGACGACGCTGTGGGCTCCAGCACGCAGGAGCCCGAACTGGCGCAGGTCACGCCCTGGCGCGTGCGCGAGCGCCTGACGCACGAGAAGACCGCCGTGGGCTTTTACCTGTCGGGCCACCTGTTCGACGAGGTGGAGCGCGAGGTGCGCGGCTTCGTGCGCCGCCGCGTGGACGAACTGATCGACAGCCGCGAGCCGCAGACACTGGCCGGCATCGTGAGCGGCCTGCGCGTCATCAACGGCCAGCGCGGCAAGCTGGCGATCTTCACACTAGACGACAAGTCGGCCTCCATCGACGCCGTGGCCGACGAAGCGGTGCTCAATGCCCACCGCAGCCAGTTGAAGGACGACGAACTCGTCGTCGTGAGCGGCCGGCTGCAGCCCGCGCGCGGCGGCTTCGAGGCGCGGTTCATGGTGCAGCAGGTGTGGGACCTGCCCACGGCGCGCTGCCGCTTCGGCAAGTACCTGCGCGTGGCGGTCAACGGTCGCGCGCCCGACGTGGCGCGGCTGGTGAAGGAGTTTCCGCCCCGCCGCGAGGAAACCGGGCAGGGCCCGCTGTTGCGCGGCCTGCCGGTGCGGCTGCGGGTGCAGCGCATGCCCGCGGAAGGTGCGGGCGCAGCGGTGGAACTGGCGCTGGGCGAGCAGGCGCTGTTTTTCCCCTCCGACGAGGCCCTGGCGGGCTGGATGGCGCAGGCCGATGGTGGGCAGGCCGCCATCGCCTACGAATAGGGGTCATGAATTATCCGCCGCCCGGAGGCGATTGACCACTTGAACCCATCAGGAATGTCTCCATTTCGCATGCATGAGGCAGTCCGCGATGCTGCTCGCTAGAATGAGATTTCATGGCCACCCAAACTCCCTCGAAACCGCCGGTGCCCACCATCCAGCCGCCCGGCGGGGGCGACGGGGATTCCGTCGTCATGGAGCGGCGTGCGCAGCGCGTCGCTCCTCCGCCCATGTTCCAGGTCGTCATGCTCAACGACGACTACACGCCCATGGAGTTCGTCGTGGTTGTTTTGCAGGAATTCTTCAACAAGGACCGTGAGGCGGCCACGCAGATCATGCTCAAGATCCACCTCGACGGCAGGGGCGTGTGCGGCGTGTATTCGCGCGATGTGGCATCCACCAAGGTAGAACAAGTGCTCGACGCGGCCAACAAGGCGGGCCACCCGCTGCAATGTGTCAGCGAACCTGTCGAATAACGGGTTTTCGCAACGAAATAGAGTCCCATCATCCACAGCAAGGCAAAGGAAATCTCATGATTGCCCAGGAATTGGAAGTCAGTCTGCACATGGCCTTCGTTGAGGCCCGTCAGCAGCGCCACGAGTTCATCACCGTGGAGCACCTGCTGCTCGCTTTGCTGGACAACCCGAGCGCCGCCGAGGTATTGCGCGCCTGCTCGGCCAACATCGACGACCTGCGCAAGTCGCTGGCCAACTTCATCAAGGACAACACGCCCCAGGTAGCCGGCAGCGACGAGGTGGATACCCAGCCAACGCTGGGCTTCCAGCGCGTCATCCAGCGCGCCATCATGCATGTGCAGTCCACCGGCAACGGCAAGAAGGAAGTCACGGGTGCCAACGTGCTCGTGGCCATCTTCGGCGAAAAGGATTCGCATGCCGTGTACTACCTGCACCAGCAGGGCGTCACGCGCCTGGACGTGGTCAACTTCATCGCCCACGGCATCAAGAAGGGCGAGCCGCCCGAGCCCGCCAAGTCCGGCGAGCCCGCCGCCGAGGGCGAGGAGGGCGGCGGCGAGAAGACCGAGAAGGCATCTCCGCTCGAACAGTTCACCGTCAACCTCAACCAGCAGGCCAAGGAAGGCAAGATCGACCCGCTGATTGGCCGCGAATACGAGGTCGAGCGCGTGATCCAGATCCTCTGCCGCCGGCGCAAGAACAACCCGCTGCTCGTGGGCGAGGCCGGCGTGGGCAAGACCGCCATCGCCGAGGGCCTGGCATGGCGCATCGTGCAAAAGGATGTGCCCGAGATCCTGGCGGACTCCCATGTGTATTCGCTCGACATGGGCGCGCTGCTGGCCGGCACCAAGTACCGCGGCGACTTCGAGCAGCGCTTGAAGGGCGTGCTCAAGTCGCTCAAGGACAAGCCCAACGCCATCCTGTTCATCGACGAGATCCACACGCTGATCGGCGCAGGTGCGGCTTCGGGCGGCACGCTCGATGCATCCAACCTGCTCAAGCCCGCGCTCAGTTCGGGCGCGCTCAAGTGCATCGGTGCGACCACGTTCACCGAATACCGCGGCATCTTCGAGAAGGACGCGGCCCTGTCGCGGCGCTTCCAGAAGATCGACGTGGTGGAGCCGAGCGTGGAGCAGACGATCGAGATCCTCAAGGGCCTGAAGAGCCGCTTCGAGGAGCACCACAGCGTCAAGTACGCCACCGCCGCGCTGCAGGCCGCCGCCGAGCTGAGCGCCAAGTACATCAACGACCGCCACTTGCCCGACAAGGCCATCGACGTGATCGACGAGGCCGGTGCCGCGCAGCGCATCCTGGCGCCCAGCAAGCGCAAGAAGACCATCGGCAAGACCGATGTGGAAGAGATCGTCGCCAAGATCGCGCGCATCCCGCCCGCCAACGTCAGCAACGACGACCGCAGCAAGCTGCAGACCATCGAGCGCGATCTGAAGAGCGTGGTGTTCGGCCAGGACAAGGCCCTCGAAGTGCTGGCCAGTGCCGTGAAGATGGCGCGCTCGGGCCTGGGCAAGGGCGACAAGCCGATCGGCTCGTTCCTGTTCAGCGGCCCCACGGGCGTGGGCAAGACCGAGGCCGCCAAGCAACTGGCCTACATCATGGGCATCGACCTGATCCGCTTCGACATGTCGGAGTACATGGAGCGCCACGCCGTGAGCCGCCTGATCGGCGCGCCCCCCGGCTACGTGGGCTTCGACCAGGGCGGCCTGCTGACCGAAGCCGTCACCAAGAAGCCGCACGCGGTGCTGCTGCTCGACGAGATCGAGAAGGCGCACCCCGACATCTTCAACGTGCTGCTGCAGGTGATGGACCACGGCACGCTGACGGACAACAACGGGCGCAAGGCCGACTTCCGCAACGTCATCATCATCATGACGACCAACGCGGGCGCCGACACCATGAACAAGGCCACCATCGGCTTTACCAACCCGCGCCAGTCGGGCGACGAGATGGTCGACATCAAGCGCCTGTTCACGCCCGAGTTCCGCAACCGGCTCGACGCCATCGTCAGCTTCAAGCCGCTCGACGAGCAGGTCATCCTGCGCGTGGTCGACAAGTTCCTGCTGCAGCTCGAAACCCAACTGGCCGAGAAGAAGGTGGAAGTCACCTTCTCCGACCACCTGCGCAAGTTCCTGGCCAAGAAGGGCTTTGACCCGCTGATGGGCGCGCGCCCGATGCAGCGGCTGATCCAGGACACCATCCGCAAGGCGCTGGCCGACGAGCTGCTGTTCGGGCGGCTCACCGAAGGCGGGCGCCTGGCGGTGGACCTCGACGACAAGGACGAGGTGCTGCTCGACATCCAGCAGTTGCCCAAGAAAGAGCGCGGCGCCAAGTCCGAGCCGGCAGAGCCCGAAGAGGCCACCGCCGACTAAAGCCCGCACTTCACACCAAGAGCCGACAGCCCCAAGCTGCCGGCTCTTTTCATATCCACCATGGCATCCGCAATTTCTTCCGACGCCCACCGCTACGGCGCCGATGCCGCCGGCCTGGTCTGTGGCTACCTCTTCCTTCCCGGCGAACGGGCCGCGGCACTCGGCTCGGACGAAGCCACGACCTGGCTGGGCGATACTGGCAAAGGCTTCGCCTGGCTGCACTTCAACCTCGCGCATGCGGCGGCGGAGCGCTGGCTGCTGCGCCACGCGGGCCTGCCCGAAGAGTTCTACGCCATGCTCCACGAGGGGCTGCATTCCACTCGCATCGAACGCGCCGGCGACTGGCTCACGGCGGTCGTCAACGATGTGCGCTTCGACTTCTCGTTCGAGCCATCCGACACCGCCACGCTGTGGATCGCCGTCGGCCCGCGCCTGGTGGTCACGGCGCGCCAGCAGCCGCTGCGCTCGGTGGACGAGCTGCGCACCATGGCGCGCAGCGGCGAGGTGCTGCACTCGCCCATGGAAATGCTGGAGCGCCTGATGCGCGCGCAGGCCGATGTGCTGGTGGAGATCGTGCGCGGCGTCACGCGCAAGGTGGATGACATCGAGGACGCCCTGCTGGCCGGGCGGCTTGAATACCGGCGCGCGCGGCTGGGCGTGCTGCGCCGCCTGCTGGTGCGCCTGCAGCGGCTGCTGGCGCCCGAGCCGGCGGCGCTGTTTCGGCTGCTGCAGCACCCGCCGGACTGGGTGGCGGCGCCGGATACGCAGGAACTGCGCGGCGCCACCGAGGAGTTCTCGGTCGTACTGCGCGACATGGCGTCGCTGCAGGAGCGCATCAAGCTGCTGCAGGAAGAGATCGCCGCCGCCGTGAACGAAGACAACAGCCGCAGCCTGTTCGTGCTGACCGTGGTGACGGTGCTGGCCCTGCCCATCAACATCATCGCCGGCCTGCTGGGCATGAACGTGGGTGGCGTGCCGCTGGCGCAGGACCCCTATGGCTTCTGGGTCGTGGTGGCCATCGTCGTCAGCTTCACCGCAGTGGCGGGCTGGCTGGCGTTCCGCTCCAGGCGCGACCCCTAGTGCAGTGTTCAACGCTAAGCAGCACATGAAACCGCGCCTTTTGCCGCATGGCGGCGTTGCAAATCCTCGCGATAGCTACGGCTATCGCTGTGGTTTGCGCCTTGCCCTGCGCCACAACGCATCGCTTTTATTTGTGCCGCCAAGCATCGAACACTGCACTAGCAGTGTTCAACCTAGAAACGGCAGAGCGCACTGCCGAGGCTCTGTTCGAAACAGCACATTCCCGACAGCTTCCGATACCGCCGTGCCTGTGATGGCGGCCTGATACCCGACAAACGGACCTTGCAGCCCGTATTTCAGGCGTCATCCGGCACCTGCGGACAGTGGCATGCACTTTGCGTCATGGAGGGAAAGGACGTCCCACCATGTCATCGCATCCCATCATCAACGACACCACGCTGCGCGACGGAGAGCAGACCGCCGGGGTGGCATTCACGGTCGATGAGAAATGCGCCATCGCCACGGCACTCGCCGCTGCGGGCATCAGGGAAATGGAGATCGGCATCCCGGCCATGGGCGAGGCCGAGATCGACTGCATCAATGCCATCGCCGCTCTCCAACTCGATGCTTCCCTGATGGTCTGGGGCCGCCTGACCGATGCCGACCTGGCGAGCGCCATGCGCTGCAAAGCCGACATCATTCATCTCTCGATGTCGGTGTCGGACATCCACCTGCGCCACAAGCTGCGCCAGTCGCGTGAATGGGTGCTGGCACAGGTCACGCGCGTGATCGAGGCCGCGGCCAGCACCGGCCGCAAGATTTCGTTCGGCGCCGAGGATGCCTCGCGCGCCGAGGGTGAATTCCTGGCCCAGGTCGCCCGGCGCGCCGAGGCCTGTGGCGCCAGCCGCGTGCGCTTCGCGGACACGCTGGGCGTGCTCGATCCGTTTACCACCTACGAGGCCATCGCGCATCTGCGCGACGCGGTCGACATGGAGATCGAGATCCACGCTCACAACGACCTCGGCCTGGCCACTGCCAACACGCTGGCAGCACTGCGCGCCGGCGCCACGCACGCCAACACCACCATCAACGGCCTGGGCGAGCGCGCGGGCAACGCAGCGCTGGAAGAAGTCGTGATGGGCGTTCGTCACCTGCACCATGCGGACACCGGCGTGCAGACACAGGCGCTGGTGGCCATCTCCCGCATGGTGGAGAAGGCATCGGGCCGCCGAGTGGCCTTCAACAAGAGCATCGTCGGTGAAGCCGTCTTCACCCACGAGTCCGGCATCCACATCGACGGCCTGCTCAAGAACGCCTCGACCTATGAAAGCTTCGACCCCGCGGAACTGGGCCGCGAGCGGCGCACCGTGCTGGGCAAGCATTCAGGCTCGCAGGCCGTGCGACAAGCCTACGGTGCGCTGGGCGTTGCGCTCGACGACGACGCACTCACGGGCCGGCTGCTTGCGCAGATCCGCGACCACGCAATGCGCACCAAGCGGGAGCCCACCCCCGACGACCTGCGGCGCTTCCTGCGCGCTGCGCACGGCGACTGCGTGACGGCATGAGATCCGACATGAACTCGAAAACCGAAGCCTCGGCCGCATTGCCTGTCAGCGCACAGGACGAACGCCGGCCTTCCTGGTGGACATTGTTGCGCGGGGACGTGCGCTGCGTGCTCGAACGCGACCCGGCGGCACGCAGCCTGCTCGAGGCGTGGACCATCTATCCGGGTGTGCAGGCGATCGCGCTGCATCGCATGGCGCATGCACTCTGGCGCCGCGGCTGGCGCTACCTGCCGCGCTGGATATCCTTTTTCGCGCGCTGGCTGACGCAGGTGGACATCCACCCCGGTGCCCGCATCGGGGCGCGCTTTTTCATCGACCATGGGTCCTGCGTCGTCATCGGCGAGACCGCCGAGATCGGCCAGGACGTGACGCTCTACCATGGCGTGACGCTGGGCGGGACGACCTGGACCGCCGGCAAGCGCCACCCCACGCTGGGCGACCGCGTGGTGGTCGGCGCTGGCGCCAAGATCCTCGGACCCATCCTGGTCGGAGACCGCGCACGCATCGCAGCGAACTCCGTGGTGATCGACCCGGTGCCTGCCGACGCCACCGTGGTGGGCATTCCAGGGCGCGTGGTGGCGCCGCGGCGGCGCACCACGCACGGCTTCGACCTCGACCATCACCTGATCCCCGACCCCGTCGGCAAGGCGATTGCCTGCCTGCTCGAGCGGGTGGCGCAACTGGAGCGGACGCAGCAGTCACAGGCTGCCCTGCCCATCGCCACGCCCGAAGCGGCTTGCGGCGCCTGCGACGGCCGCTGCACCGAACCCGGCTTCGAAACCCTTCTTGAAACCTCCATTGAGGAGTAAGCAACGATGGAAGACTTCCTTCAACAACTCAAGGCGCTCTCTTCGGCCGAGGACTTTCTGCAGTTCTTTGCCATACCCTTCGACCAGAAGGTGCTCAACGTCAGCCGGCTGCACATCCTCAAGCGCTTTTTCCAGTACATCCGCCAGGAAACCCCACTGGCGCAGGCGGACGAGCTGCAGATGTTCACCACCTACCGCGCGCTGCTGGTGCGGGCCTATGGTGACTTCGTGAAATCGACGCCGGCCCAGGAAAAGGTGTTCAAGGTATTCCAGGACGCCGACGGCCGACAGCACGTTTCACTCGACAGCCTGAAGGCCACCATGCCGGCGCGTGTGGCGGCCTGAAAGAGGAGACCGCCATGCACATCGTCGTCTGCATCAAGCAGGTACCGGACTCGGCGCAGATTCGCGTCCACCCGGTGACCAACACCATCATGCGCCAGGGTGTCCCGGCAATCGTCAATCCCTATGACCTGTTCTCGCTCGAAGAAGCGCTGCGGCTCAAGGACAAGTTCGGCGGCAAGGTCACCATGCTGTGCATGGGCCCGCCGCAGGCCGAGGATGCGCTGCGCAAGTGCATCAGCTACGGTGCCGACGATGCGGTGCTGGTGACCGACCGCGCCTTTGCCGGTGCCGACACGCTGGCCACCTCCTACGCGCTGGCAGCGGGCATTCGCCAGATCGCCAGAGAACAGGCAGTGGACATCGTCTTCACCGGCAAGCAGACCATCGACGGCGACACAGCGCAGGTCGGCCCCGGCATCGCCAAGCGCATGGGGCTGCAGTTGCTGACTTACGTTTCACGCATCGTCGATACCGATCTCACGAACCGGACGATCACGGTCGAGCGACGCGCCGAAGGCGGCGTGCAGGTGCTCAGGACCGCCCTGCCCTGCCTGATCACGATGCTGGAGAACACCAACGAACTGCGCTTTGCTGCGCTGCCCGCGATGATCCACGCGGCCGGCTACCCGGTGCGCCAATGGAACAAGGAACAGGCCGGCATCGAAGACCTCACGAAGATCGGCCTCAAGGGCTCCCCGACCGTGGTGAGCAAGGTGTTCGGGCCGACGCCGCGCAGCGAGAAGGCCGAGATGCTCGACATCGAAACCTCCAGCCTGCGGGACGTATCGCTCAACCTGCTACAGAAAGTCTTCACGCGCCACCCGACGCTCGAAGCCGACTTGCTGATGAAAGAACTGCCATGAGTGAAACTCCTTCCACCGCAGCGCCGGTCAAGCGTCCCGCCGGCCGAGGCCGCAACCTCGAACTGCCAGAACACCTGAAGGTCTACAAGGGGGTGTGGGTCTTCATCGAGCATGACCGCGGCCATGTGCACAGTGTTTCGTGGGAATTGCTGGGCGAGGCCCGCAAGCTGGCCGACAAGCTCGGCAGCACCGTTGGTGCAGTGGTGCTCGGCGGCACGGACGAGCCACTGGAGAAATTCGCCGCCGAGGCCTTCACCTACGGCGCCGACAAGGCCTACATCGTGCACGACCCGGTGCTCGCGGGGTACCGCAACGAACCTTTCACCAAGGGCCTCACCGATCTGGTCAACAAGTATCAGCCTGAAATCTTGCTGCTGGGCGCAACCTCGATGGGCCGCGACCTTGCAGGCTCAGTGGCAACCACGCTGCTCACTGGCCTCACGGCCGACTGCACTGAACTCAACATCGATCCGACATCGCGCGCATTGGCCGCCACGCGGCCGACCTTCGGCGGCTCGCTGCTGTGCACGATCATGACGCTGGCCTACCGCCCGCAGATGGCCACGGTGCGCCCGCGCGTGCTGGCCATGCCGCAGCCGCAGGCGAACCGCACCGGCGAGATCGTGCAGGACACGCTAGGCATGGTCGAGAGCCAGATCGTCACCAAGCTGCTCGACTTCATCGCCGACGCCAGCAACGACAAGATCAACCTGCCATACGCCGATGTGATCGTCAGCGGAGGCAAAGGCCTGAAAAACCCGGAAAACTTCAAGCTGGTGTTCGAGTTGGCGCGCGTGCTCGGCGGCGAAGTGGGTGCCACCCGCCCCTGCGTGCAGGCCGGCTGGGTGCAAGCCGACCGCCAGGTCGGGCAGACCGGCAAGACGGTACGGCCCAAGCTCTACATCGCCGCCGGCATCTCGGGCGCCATTCAGCACCGCGTGGGCATGGAGGCATCCGACGTGATCGTCGCAATCAACACCGATCCCAATGCGCCCATCTTCGACTTCGCGCACTACGGCATCGTCGGCAACGCGCTACAGGTGCTGCCGGCGTTGACGCAGGCCTTCGCGGAACACCTGTCGCGGCACAAGAAGCTCGCGGCCTGAGAGGCGGAGAATCTTTCGGTCATGCCCGCTCACCACCCCAAAACGCACCCGCTCGGCGTTGCAAATGCGCGCCGTAGCCCGGGCTACGGCTGTGCCTTGCGCCTTGATCGGGCACCTTGTGGGGCGTTGCTCGGACACGCCCGAAAAACTCTCAGCCTCTGAGGAGAAACGCCATGAAGAAACCATCCCAATTCGACGCCATCGTGGTCGGTGCCGGCCCCTCGGGCAATGCCTGCGCCTACACCATGGCCAAGGCCGGGCTCAAGGTGCTGCAGATCGAGCGCGGCGAATACCCCGGCAGCAAGAACGTCCAGGGCGCCATCCTCTATGCCAAGGCGCTGGAAGAGATCATTCCCGACTTCCGCGAGGACGCGCCACTGGAGCGGCACATCATTGAGCAGCGCATGTGGGTGCTGGATGAAACCTCCTTCGTCGGCACGCACGTCCGCAGCGCCGACTACGACAAGCCGCCCTACAACCGCTACACCATCATCCGTGCGCAGTTCGACAAGTGGTTCAGCTCCAAGGTCCGCGAAGCGGGCGCGCTGCTGATCTGTGAAACCACGGTAAACCACCTGATCATGGACGGCGACCAGGTGGTCGGCGTGCAGTGCGACCGCGAGCATGGCGACGTATACGCCGACGTGGTGGTGCTGGCCGACGGCGTGAACTCCACACTGGCACGCAAGGCGGGCTTCCACGGGGAGATCAAGTCGGACAACGTGGCGCTGGCCGTGAAGGAAATCCTCTTCATGCCAGAGGAAACCATCCGCCAGCGCTTCAACATAGGCGAGGAATCGGGCGTGGTGATCGAGATGGTGGGCCGCATCACCGATGGCATGCTGGGCACGGGCTTCCTCTATACAAACAAGGAATCGCTCACCATCGGCGTGGGCTGCATGCTGGGCGACTTCAAGAAGAACCCGAACAGGACCAGCCCCTACGTGCTGCTGGAGCAGATGAAGCGCCATCCTGCGATTGCCCCGCTGATCGAAGGCGGAGAGATGAAGGAATACTGCGCGCACCTGATTCCCGAGGGCGGCTTTCACGCCATCCCACAGGTCTATGGCAACGGCTGGATGATCGTGGGCGACTCCGGCGGTTTCGTCAATGCCGCTCATCGCGAAGGCTCCAACCTCGCCATGACCACCGGCCGGCTGGCGGCAGAAACGGTCATCCAGGCCAAGGCTGCCGGCGACGGCTACCGTGCGAGCACACTCAAGGCCTACAAGGCCGCACTCGACGACAGCTTTGTCATGAAGGACCTGCACAAGTACCGCGACATGCCTGCCGTGCTGCACAAGAACCCGCAGTTCTTCACCACCTACCCCGATCTTGTCGCGAACGCGGCCCGCACCATGATCACCGTCGACGGAATCGACAAGAAGACGAAGGAACGCGAGATTTTCTCGAGCTTTCGAAAGTCCCGCCGCCTCAGCGGCCTGGTGGGCGATGCCTACAAACTGTGGAGAGCCTTTCGATGAACGCCATTACCGTCAATGTCGAAGAGAAACTGTTCCAGAACCGCTACCGCGTCGATGCAGGAAGGCCGCACATCAGGATCAAGGATGCCGATGTCTGCACTAACGACTGCGGCGTGAAGAGCTGTACCTTCATTTGCCCGGCCTCCTGTTACAAGGCCGAAGGCAACGGCAGCGTGACGCTGATCACCGATGGCTGCCTGGAATGCGGCAGCTGCCGCATCATCTGCAGCGAACATGGCAACGTCGAATGGGAATATCCGCGCGGTGGCCACGGTATCCTCTTCAAGTTCGGATGAAGTGGCTGATGCTATCGATTTGTGAGCAATGCGGAAGGGGCGGCCAGATTGCCGCCGCACGGGCATCGAAAAATCGTGGCGGCGGGATTTAAGGGGCTCCGCACATGTGTCGCCTTGTGAGGGTGGAGGCATTGAATCTGCTTCCCTTCCATTTCACAGGAGTAAACCATGCTTAGTCTCCATACCAATGCCGCCTCCCTCTCCAGCCAGACCGCGGTGGGCCGCACCCAGCAAGCGCTCAATACGTCGCTGACGCGACTGGGCACCGGCTACCGCGTCAACTCCTCGCAGGACGACGCCGCCGGCCTGCAGATTTCCTCGCGCCTGCTGGCCCAGACCCGCGGCATGGCCGTGGCGCAGAAGAACACCCAGAACGGCATCTCGATGCTGCAGACCGCCGACGGCGGCCTCGACGAACTGGGCAACATCCTGCTGCGCATGAAGGATCTGGCGACCGAGGCCTTCACCGCCTCCACGACGAGCGCCGACAAGGTCGCCCTGCAGTCCGAATACGACGCGCTCGGCAAGGAATTGAGCAACATCATCAAAAACACCTCCTTCGGGGGCAAGCAACTCTTCAGCGACGGGACGACGACAGACGGCACGAATGGCCTGTTCTCCAGCGGCCTGACGTTCCAGATCGGCGCCACTTCCGGCGAAACGATGGTTGTCAATACCTCGACGAATCTGACGGCATTGGCCACTGCGTTGAGTGGGGTTGCTGGCACTTACGCCACCCCCGCTACTCCCGGCACGGAATTGGTATCGGGTGCGACCAACGCGATGATCGACACCATCGCCAGCACCTTGGACAAGGTCGGCGCGCTGCGCGCCGAACTGGGCGCCTCGGCCAACCGCCTGGACCACGTCTACAACAACCTCAGCAACATGAGCCTCAACACGACGAATGCGCGTGGCCGCATCATGGACGTGGACTACGCGCAGGAAGCCTCCAACTCCACCCAGCAGCAGCTCATTCTGCAAGCGGGCACCTCCTCGCTCAAGCAGGCCAACAGCCTGTCGCAACTGGTGCTGTCGCTGCTGCAGTAACAGGCCAGGCCCTCCGCGCGGCACGGCCCGCGCGGGATGTTTCGCGCAAAGGAGCCAACCGCCCAGCGTGCGGTTGGCTTTTTGCCATATGCCCGCCGCCGCCATGGGGCTGGCGGGCGATCTTGGTGCTATCTTTATAGTAGCTGCCAGCGCAGGTGTATAAAGCGCTGGAGACTGATTTTCTTTGCATGCTCGCGTAGGGATCGGGTGGCGGGTGCCTTCCCCGCCTTCTGTTCGACGACCTGCTGCCCTCGGGAGGTTCGCATCCATGGGCCTGGAGCCATCTCAATCCGCCGCGAGAGCCGTCGCCGCCTATGCGCGTGCGCTGCTGCCCTCGGAGCTGCCGCAGGCGCAGCGGCCTGCGGTGGGCGAGACGCTGCGCCTGCAGTTCGCCGAGGCCCTGGGCAATACGCTGCGCGCCGACACGGCGCAGGGCCTGTCGCTGTGGCTGTCGGGCGCGGGGGCATGGGGGCGCTCGCTGTCGTCGGGCGACGTACTGCTGGTGCGGGTGCTGTCCGCCGAGCCGCGCATGGAGGTGGAAATACTCAGCCAGGCGCCGGGCAATACCCGGGACGGTGCGGGAGGGCGCTCCGCTGACGGGAGGGAGCACGAACCCCCGGCCATGCGCTGGGACCAGGCTGCCATGCAGAGCCTGGCCCGGCGGCAGGCGCCCGACACGGCGATGCTTGCCGCCACCTGGCAGGCGTTGCTGCGCAAGCTGGGCTATGCGCTGCGCAACAGCCTGGCGGGCGGCGCGGCCCCTTCCGACGCGCCGGCCATGGGGCAGCGGGGCCCTGTGTTTCCTTCGCTGCAGGCGCTGGTGGGCGCACGCGCGGGCGGTGCCGCGGCCTTGCTGCTGCCGGGCGCGGGTGCCGCGCTGCCGACCGGTGCGGGCGCCGCCATGGTGGCGCTGCCGGGCGCGAATGCCGCTGCCGGGCCGGCGCAGGGTGCCCGTGCGGGCGCTGGCGCATTGGCCTTGACGGCGCCCGATGAGGGCGGCCTCGCCGTATTGCCGCCGCCAGCAGGCAGGGCTGGTGCCGCCATGCCGGCACAGGGCGCGGATGCCGTTGCCGTGCTGCCGGGCCGGACGGAACCGCCCCCCGCCAGCGCCGCGCCCCTGCCGGGCATGCGTGCCGCCGCCGCTGCCGTTCCGCTGGAGTGGATGGCCGTGGCGCCGGGGGTGGAGCAGCCCGCGTCTGCGCCCAGCGCTTTCGCGTCGCCCTGGACCGTGCCGGTCCTTGCCTGGGGCGGTCTGCCGCTCATGCTGCGCGTGGTGGACGTGCTGGCCGATGAGGCGCCGCCGCCGGGCGGTGGCGATGCACAGCAGCGGCTGCGCCAGCGGCGCCGCAGGACGGTGCTGCACATCGAACTGGAGTTGCCGCAACTGGGGCGCGTGGCCATCCAGGTGCATGCGCCCGCCGCGGGCGCGATCGCCCTGCAACTGGACGTGGAGGACGAGGCCGCTCTGCCGCTGCTGCGCCAGTCGCTGTCGTTCCTGATCGCGGCGCTGGCGCGCGCAGGGCTGCGGCTGGTGCGCTGCCGCTTCAGCGCCAGCCGCGCCCAGGCGGGGTGGGTTGCCGCTGCCGCTGCGGCGCACATGGTGTTCGCACCGCGCTGGGAAGACGCCATGGCGATCACTTCCGACGTGTTCCGCGCCGCGGCGGAGGTGGTCACGCTGCTTTCGCTGCATTGGCCCGCACCCGCCGCCGCCGCGCGGTGAGAGAGATTGCGGTGCTATCTAATCAGTAGCTTTTGCCGCCGTATTTATGCGGTTTTCAATGCGAAAAGTATTGGAAACGACCAAAAATAAAGCGGTGGCAGCTATCAAAAGCAGAGCGCTGCCGCATCAGCCCAGAGAGCCCACCACGTTGATCTCGCGCTGCTCGGGGATCTCGTTGTACGACAGCACGTTGAGCCCCGGCGCGAACAGGCGCGCGTAGCGCGCCAGCAGCGGACGGATCTGCGGCATCACCAGCAGCAGCGGCACGGCGTTCTGCTGCTTCATCTGCGCGCGGATGGCCGGCATGTTGAGCTGCATCTGCGACAGCAGGTTGGGGTCGATGGGGTAGTTGTCCAGCGCGACCTTGCCGCCCTGGCGCGCCTGGTTCAGCGAGGTGAGCAGCATGTTCTCCAGCTCGGCGCTGAGGTTGAACGCCTTGAGCTCGGTCGCCTGGCCGAACAGCCGGGTGACGATCTGCCGGCGCAGGGTGCAGCGCACCTCGGCGGCGAGCAGGATCGGGTCCTTGGTGGTCTCCGACGTTTCCAGCAGCGTGGTGGCGATGGGCACGATGTCGCGCAGCGACACCTGCTCGGCCAGCAGCACGCGGAGCACCTTGAGCAGTTGGCTCGTGCTCAGGGCCTTCTCCAGCGCGGCGGAGAGCTTGGGCGCCTGCACGGCCAGCCGCTCCAGCAGTGCGGGCACGTCCTCGTGGCGGATCAGCTCGGGCAGGTGGTCGTAGATGAGCTTGGAGACATGGGTGGCGATGACGCTTGGGGCCTCCACCACCTGGTAGCCCAGGCCCAGCGCGTGGGCCTTGGCGTCGGGCTCTATCCAGGTGACGGGCAGTGCGTAGGCGGGCTCCACGCTGGGAATGCCGTCGAGCTGGCCATACACGTTCGGCGAGGGGATGGCCATCAGCCGGTCGGGGAACACCTCGGCCTGGGCGATGGGCGCGCCGTCGAGCAGCACGGTGTACTGTGTGGGCTTGAGTGTCAGGTCGTCGCGCAGCGCGATGTGCGGCAGCAGCAGGCCCAGGGCTTCGCTCAGGTTCTGGCGCACGCCCTTGAGCCGCTTGTTCAGCGGGGCGCCATGGTTGGGGTCGATCAGGCTCGCGAGCTTGTAGCCCACGGTCACGGCCAGCGGCTCCACGAACGGCAGGGCGCGCCAGTCCAGTTCGGGCGGGGCGGCGCCCACCAACGCGGCCTCGACCGCGGCATTGTCGGGCGCGGCGGGCTCCTCCGCGCGGCGGGCCATGCGCCAGGCCACGTAGGCCAATGCAGCGGCGAAGCACAGGAAGGTGGGCCACGGCATGCCGGGGATCAGCCCCAGCACCAGCATCAGGCCGGCGGCGCCGTAGAGCACGTTGGGCGAGGCCAGCAGTTGCGAGCCAACCTGCTGCTCGAACTGGCCCGAGTCGCTCACGCGCGTGACGATGATGGCCGCCGCCGCCGACAGCAGCAGCGCCGGGATCTGCGCCACCAGCCCGTCGCCGATGGTCAGCAGCGCGTACTGGCGGAAGGCGTCGCCGAACGACAGGTCGTGCATCAGCGCGCCGATGGCCACGCCGCCCACGAGGTTGACGATGAGGATCAGGATGCTGGCGATGGCGTCGCCGCGCACGAACTTCGAAGCGCCGTCCATGGCGCCATAGAAGTCGGCCTCGCTGGAGACTTCCTGGCGCCGCGCCTGGGCTTTTTCCTGGTTGATGAGGCCGGCGTTGAGGTCGGCGTCGATGGCCATCTGCTTGCCCGGCAGCGCGTCGAGCGTGAAGCGGGCCGACACCTCGGAGATGCGCTCGGCGCCCTTGGTCACCACGATGAAGTTGATGATCATGAGGATCACGAACACCACCAGGCCGACCACGTAGTTGCCGCCGATCACCACGTTGCCGAACGATTCGATCACCCGGCCCGCGGCGTGCGTGCCCTCGTGCCCGTGCAGCAGCACCACGCGCGTGGAGGCCACGTTGAGCGTTAGCCGCAGCAGCGTGGTGGCGAGGATGACCGTGGGGAACACCGAGAAGTCGAGCGGGCGCCGGCTGTTCACGCTCACCAGGATGACGATGAGCGCCAGCACGATGTTGAAGGTGAACAGGATGTCCAGCACCACCGTCGGCAGCGGCAGGATGATCATGGCCAGGATGGCCATGACGAAAGCGGGCGTGGCGAAACGGTGGCGGCGCAGTTCGGAGAGCAGGCGGCTCAGGTAGTCCATGGGGCGTAGGCGTCAGGTCAGGTTTTCCGGAACGGCAAGATCGCGCGGCGGGGCGGGCCGGCTGGGGCGGCGCCCGCTCTGGAAGGCCTTGAGCTGCAGCACGTAGCCCAGCACCTGGGCCACGGCCTTGTACAGCGGCGCGGGAATCTGCTGGTAGACCTGGCTCGTGTTGTAGATGGCGCGCGCCAGCGGCGCAAACTCCAGCACCTCCACGGCGTGTTCCCGCGCGACGGTGCGGATGTAGAGCGCCATCTCGTCCACGCCCTTGGCGACCACGAACGGGGCTTCGGCGCGCTTGTCGTCGTACTTCAGGGCCACGGCATAGTGTTCGGGGTTGACCACCACCACGTCGGCGGTGGGCACGGTCTTGCGCACGCTGCGCCGCGCCATCTGCATCTGCAGTTTGCGAATGCGCTGGCGGACTTCGGGGCTGCCTTCGTTGGACTTGTGTTCTTCCTTCACCTCGCGCTTGGTCATGCGCTGGTTGCGCAGGAAGATGAAGCGCTGCACGGGCACGTCGATCAGGGCGAAGGCGACGAACACGGTGCACAGCGCCAGCACCGCGTCTAGCATCAGGCCGGCGCCGGCACGCAAGGCTTCGTCGAGCGGGCGCTGCTGGATGGCCATGAAGTCGCCGATGCTGCCGCGGCAGACGTAGTACAGAACAGCCAGCAGCGTGGACGCCTTGAGCAGCGTGGTGATGAATTCGATGGCGTGGCGCGGCTCGAACATGCGCGTGAAATAGCTCAGCGGGTTGAGCTTGCCGAAGCGCGGCATCAGGTTGTGGGCGCTCAAGACCCAGCCGCCGGGGAACAGCGAGCTGAGCACGATGGCCAGCGGCACGATGGCCAGCGGGGCCACCATCTTCGCCGTCAGGGCGATGGCCTGGGTCAGCATGGTGGACTGCAGGTTGTCGAGCGCGCCTTCGCCGGAGAGCGGCGCGAAATCGTGCATGAAGAGGGCGCGGAAGTCTTCGAGCCAACTGGGCGTGAGCAGCACGATGGCCTTGAGGCACAGCACGATGCCGACGGCGGTCGCCAGGTCGCGCGAGCGCGGCACCTGACCCTGCTCGCGCGACTTGCGCAGCTTCTGCGCCGAGGCGTTCTCGGTCTTGTCGCCGCTGGACGATTCGTCAGCCATGCGGGCCCGCCTGCATGATCCGGCGCAGCATCTCCAGCACCTGGCCGCTCATGCGGATGTAGTGCTCCGGCACGGAATGGACGATGTGCACGAGCACGAAGAGACCGAACACCGTGATCAGCGAAAAACCCAGCGAAAACAGGTTGAACGTAGGGGCCACGCGGTTCAGGAAGCCCATACCGATCTGTACCACGAACGTGGAGAAGATGATGGGCGTGGCCAGCAGCAGCGCCGCGCTGAACACCCAGGCCACCGCGGCGGGCAGGGTCTGCAGCGCGATCTGGCTGATGCCGCCGCCCACGGGCCAGGCGCGGAAGCTCGCCCCGACCACGCCCGCCAGCACCAGGTGGCCGTCCACGGCGAAGAACACCAGGATGACCAGCAGGTAGATGAGGCTGGACACCACGTCGGAGGAGGTGCCGTTCATCGGGTCGTTCATGAGCGCCATGGCCAGGCCCATCTGCGACGACACGATGTAGCCCAGCACCATGAACGCGGCCACGATCAGGTGGAAGGCCAGTCCGAGCACGAAGCCGATGATGACCTGCTCCGCGGTGGCCGCGAGGGCCGCGAGCGATATCGGCGCGATGGGCGCCACGGGCTGCGACACGGGCAGCAGGATGATGGCCATCACCAGCGACAGCAGCGCCCGCACGCTCAGCGGCACCATCACCTCGCCCACCACGGGCGCGGCGCTGAACATGGCCATGACGCGGCAGAACGGCCACCACAGCGCCGAAAGCGTCGTCACCATCTGCTGGAACAGGAGTTGCTCCATTCAGTTCCTCCACTGTGCGTCGCGCGACCCGCGCCGCATGAAACCGGCACAGCCCAATGCCAGGGATACCGCGGAACCGGCTTTGCCGGGCCGCTGGTATCGCCCCCTTGAGGGGGGGCGCCGCAGGCGCTTCGGGGGTGTTTCACTTCAGCCCACCAGCGCCGCCGCGCGCTGGAAGATGGCCACGCAGTAGTCCATCAGCGTGCCCGCGAGCCAGCGGCCCATGAGCGTGATGGCCAGCAGGGTGACCAGCAGGCGGGGCAGGAAGCTCAGCGTCTGCTCGTTGATCTGCGTGGCGGCCTGCAGCAGACTCACTACCAGGCCGACGACCAGGCCGGGCGCGATCAGCACGGTGACCAGCAGCATGACCAGATACAGGCTGTCGCGCACCAGGTCCACCGCGACGTCGGGAGTCAGCATGGTCGGCTCTCCTTCGTGCTCATACGGGGCGGATGCTGGTGACCAGCGTGTTGACCGTGAGCGTCCAGCCGTCCACCAGCACGAACAGCAGCAGCTTGAGCGGCAGCGAGATGACCAGGGGCGAGAGCATCATCATCCCCATGGCCATGAGCACCGAGGACACCACGAGGTCGATGACCAGGAACGGGATGAACAGCATGCAGCCGATCTGGAACGCGGTCTTCAGCTCGCTGAGCACGAAGGCGGCGAGCTTGACGGTGAAGGCATGGTCCTGCGGCTGCGCCACCGCGCCCTCGCCGGCGAGGGACGATATCTGCGCCAGCGCGCTCTTGCTGGTCTGCGCGAGCATGAAGCGTGAGAGCGGCGCCTCGGCGGTTTGCAGCGCCTGGGTGAGCGTGATCTTGCCGTCGTCGTAGGGCACCATGGCCTGCAGCCAGATCTGCTCGCCCATCGGGCGCATCACGAGCAGGGTGAGGATCAGCGACACGCCCGTGACCACGCGCGTGGGCAGCCCCTGCTGCAGCCCGAGCGCCTGGCGCAGCAGCGACAGCACGATGACGAAGCGCGTGAAGCTGGTCATCATGAGCAGCAGCGCGGGCAGCAGCCCGAGCAGCGTCATGATGATCAGGACCTGGGTCTTGACCGTGAATTCGGTGGTGCCGCCGTCGCTGGCCGTGCCGATGATCTGCACCGGCGCCGCCCATGCCTCGGCGGGCAGCGCGGCGCCGGCGCAGAGCGCGAGCACGGCCAGCAGGGCCGTGCGGACGGAGGGTTTCAGTTCCGCGGGCGCAGGCGTCACGAGAGGCCGCCGAAGTCGATGTCGGTCAGCTCCACGACCTTCAGGCCGTAGTTCTCGCCCGCCACCACGACTTCCGCGCGGCCGATGGGCGTGCCGTTGACCTTGATCGTCAGGGGTTCGCCGGCCAGCGTGTCGAGCTCGATCACGCTGTCTTGCTGGATGTTCACCAGGTCGTGCAGCGAGATGCGCGCAGCGCCCACTTCGAGCGTGAGCGTGACGGGGATCTTGCGCATCATCTGCGGCAGGTCGCGCGCGGCCCGCGGCGCCGGTACCGACGCCGCGGGCTCGGCGGCTCCCGCGGCCATGTCGCCGAGCAGCGCTGCGATGTCATGCTTGTCTGCGTGGTTCGTTTCCATGGCGTTCGTCACTCCGCGTCTTCAAATGATGTCAGGCACAACTTGCCCTTGTGTTCGGCGACCGCAGCGGTGAAGAGCCGCGAATCGTCGATGAGCACCTCGGTGGGCCCCAGGGTCACCGGTATCACGTCGCCCACGCGCAGGTCGAGCAACTGCCCCAGCGGCATTTCCTTGTGCAGCAGCCGGGCCAGCATCGTGAGCTGCATGGCATGTGCGAGCGGCTGGGCGCCATTGGGTGCGGGCCAGGCGCGGCGCGGGCGCGCGAGCTGCTGCAGCAGGCGCGTCATCCATGCGTCGTCGAGGCACAGCCACAGGCGCCCGTGGGCCTTGCGCGATGCGTCGCGAATCTCGGCATGGAAGGTCCACGCACCGTCTTCCATGACCGTGGTGGGCAGCAGCACGAAGGGGTGCGCGGGCCCCGCAGAGCCTGCGTCGGCAACGGGGCCGGGGGCCTCGATGCAGTCGGCAAGCAGTTGGGCGAGTTGCAGGCCGAAGGCCGCGGCCAGGCGTTCCTCGGTCTGCGTGTGGCCGGGCTCCTTCGGTTCGGCGGCTTCCTGGGCGGGCATGTCGTCCACCGCCCGCGGGGTGCCGGGGTCGGGCAGGCCATAGCGGTAGCCGAAGATGGCCAGCAGCACGGGGCGGTCTATGAACACGCCCAGGCGTCCGGTGTCCGAGCCGAACACCTGCCACTGCGGGGGCAGGGGCGGGTGGCGCTCGGCATGGTCGCCGTGCCGGACGACGACCTCGGAAAGCGTGAACGCAGCGCGGTAGCGGCGGTTTAGGCGGGCGTCGAACCATGCACAGAGCCGGTCGCCCAACTGGGCCGCGAAGGCCGGCAGCAGATGCACCGGACGGCCTAGCGTGCGGGCGTCGAGCACGCGTGGAATGCTTCCCGCATGGAGTGCGTACCGCCGGCGCGGCGCGGGCCTGGGTGTGTCATTCGCCATGGCGTATGTTCGTGATGAAAAATTCTTTCAGGCAATAGTGCAGCGGGATAAATGCCGCAGGCCCTCCGAAGAAATCGCATTCGCGACTTTCAACTGGATTATGCTGCAGCATAGACGAATTCAATGCAAGTGTTTTATTTGCCAGTGACCATTCCGGGATTCGACAGGGCGAAGCCTGCGCGGTGATCCATCAGGTAGGGCATCTTGAAAAATTGATTCAATTCGTCGGAATTGCAACAAATCTTGTTGACGCAGCTTGATACACCATGTATCTTCACTTCAACCATAGGGCACACCCGAGCGAAAGCCGGGGTCGCAAAGCTTCCGGTCTAAGGATCTTCGGATCACGATAGCGGGGCTGCAGGACCGACTGAACCACTGCCAGAGTGCTTGATGGCAGGATCTTCGTCTCTCCTCACTTCGTCTGTCGGACGAAGGCGACCCGGCACACGCACGCTGCTGCTCTTGAACAGTTGTAACTTCAAGAAGGGTCACCCTGCATGCATTCCTCCCCCTGATCTGTCAGGGCAGCCCCTAGGCCTGGGGCTGCCGGTGCAATCGTATTCCCGCAAAACCCTCGCGCATTCTATTAATGCGCATTTGGATAAGCACGGGCATATTATTGCTGGCCAATGGCGGATTATCTTGTCGGTGTGCACTGTTTTGCGTGGTAGTAAATGGCGCGCATCGCTCTTCGTATGGAAATGGATGGTGCTTCATGGATATAGAGAACGGGATGGCGGCGTCGATCCGGGCCGCCGCAGCACAGATCGATTCCACCGCCGTGGCGCTGATGCCGTCTGCGGCGGACGATGGCTTGGCGGGGCGCGCCGTGAACGGGGGGTTCCTGGCGGCCATGCAGGCGGCGGTGCGCCGCGTCGATGGCAAGGAGCAGGCGGCGGCCGATCTGGTGGCGGATGTCGACAGCGGGCGCAGCGACGACATGGTAGGTGCCATGCTGGCCAGCCAGGAGGCCAGCCTGTCGTTCTCGATGCTCATGCAGGCGCGCAACAAGATCGTCGGCGCGGTGGATGAAGTCATCAAGCTGCAGGTGTAGCCATGGCACGACGGATCTCCATTGACATGAAGGGGCTGGCATGGCGGCGTTGAACTCCATGCTGTCGCACCTGCGGCCTGCGGCCATGGTGCCGCGGCTGCCGCCGGGCCTGATGAAGAGCATGGTGCCGCTGTTGGTGCTGGCCGTGGCGTTGACGGCCCTGGCGCTCATGTACCTGTGGCGCGACCAGTCTGCATACAAGCCTGTTTTCGGTGCGCGTGAAAAAGTCGCGGCGGCCGACATGATGGCCACGCTGGACGCCGAAGGCATTCCGTACCGCGTGCATCCAGACAGCGGCCAGGTGCTGGTGCCTGAATCCATGCTCGGCAAGACCCGCATGCTGCTGGCGGCCAAGGGCGTCACAGCCCGTCTGCCCGCGGGGCTGGAGCTGATGGATCGCAACGACCCGCTGGGCGTAAGCCAGTTCGTGCAGGACGTGCGGTTCCGGCGCGGCCTGGAGGGCGAACTGGCGCAAAGCATCATGTCGCTCGACGCGGTGGACGCCGCGCGCGTGCATCTCGCCATCGCGCGCTCGTCATCGTTCGTCACGATGGATGGTGAGAAAAGTTCGGCCTCGGTGGTGCTGGGCCTCAAGCCGGGGCGTTCGCTGGAGCAGGAGCAGATCGCAGCCATCATCAACATGGTGGCGGGCAGCGTGGCCAGCATGGAGCCGCAGCGCGTGAGCGTGGTCGACCAGGCCGGGCACCTGCTGTCCGCGCGCGTGGATCTGACCGATGGCTTCGAGGCGGGGCAGGGCGGCGAGGCCGGTCGGCGCTATGAAGAGCAGACGCGCCAGAACATCCGCGATCTGCTTGCCCCCGTGTTGGGCGAAGGCAACTTCAAGGCCAGTGTCACCGCCGACGTGAACAACGACCGCGTGCAGGAAACGCGCGAGCAGTATGGCGACACGCCGCGCGTCACCAACGAAGCCACGCGCGAGGAACTGGCCCGCGACCAGATCGCGCTCGGCGTGCCGGGTTCGCTGAGCAACCGTCCCGTGAACGTATCCGCCCCCAACCCCGCGAACGCCGCCGCGAATGCGGCGAACAACCCCCAGGCGGGAAATGTCGCGGTGCCGCCCGAGGCGAACACGGCCCAGAAGAATGCCACGACGCGCCAGTTCTCCTACGACCGCACGGTCACGCAGATCAAGCGCAGCCGCGGGCGGCTCAACAAGATGAACGTGGCCGTGGTGCTCAACAACGCCGCCGCGCCCGGCGGCGGCGCCTGGACTGCGGCACAGATTGCGGATGTCGAACGCCTGCTGCAGGGCGGCCTGGGCATCGACGCGCAGCGCGGCGACAGCCTCGTCGTGTCGGCGATGGCGTTTCCCGCGGTGCCTGCGCTCGTGCCCTGGTGGCAGCGGCGCGACAACATCGTTGACGCCGCCGCATGGCTGGGATATGTGCTGGCGGCACTCCTGGCCTTCCTTTTCATCGCGCGGCCCCTGGTGAAGCTGGCCCAGCAGCGCTGGACGCCGATCCCCGGGATGGCGTCCGCAGACAGGCCGCCGTTGCCCGTGCCGGGCGTAGCGGCGGCGCTGCCTGCGGGTCTGGGCATTACGGCACAGGGCGCAGGTGTTGCGCCGCTGCTTGAGAACTACGAGTTGCCGCCGCCGGGCTCACCGGTGGACGTGATGGTGGAGCACCTGCGCGTGCTGTCCATCAAGGAGTCGGAGCGCGTGGCCGAAGTGGTCAAACAGTGGGTACAGAAAAATGCCTGACGACAACTTTGCGGAAAGCCCGCCCATTCCCGACGGCAACAACCTGAGCCCGCTGGAGCAGGCGGCCATCGTGCTGCTGAGCATGGGCGAGGAGCCTGCCGCCGCCGTGCTGCGCTGCCTGTCGCGCGACGAACTGTTGAAGGTCACCCAGGTGATGTCGCGCATGAGCGGCATCAAGGTAGAAACGGTCAAGACGGCGCTGCAGTGTTTCTTCGACGACTACCGGGAGCAAAGCGGCGTGCATGGCGCGTCGCGCTCCTACCTGAAGAAGTCACTCGACCTGGCGCTGGGCAATGACATCGCCGAGAGCGTACTCAACAGCATCTATGGCGACGCCATCCGGCCCAAGATGGCGCGGCTGCAGTGGTCATCGCCCAAATGGCTGGCCGAGCGGCTGGTGCATGAGCACGTGCGCATGCAGGCGGTGTTCATGGTCTTCCTGCCGCCGGCCATGGCGAGCAGCCTGCTGGATGCGCTCCCGACCGAGGGGCGGGACCTGCTGCTCTACCACGTGGCGCACCTGAAGGAGGTGGACCACGAATTGCTGGTCGAACTCGACGAACTCGTGGACCGCTGCCTGGAGACGCTGGGCCTGCAGGGCACCAGCGTGGAAGGCGTGCGCCACGTGGCCGAGATACTCAACCGCCTGCCTGGCAATCGGCAGGAAGTTATCGAACAACTGCGCGCGCGCGATCCCAAGGTTGTGTCGGAGATCGAGGTCAGCATGTACGACTTCTTCATCCTCTCGCGCCAGTCCGAGGCCGTCATCACACGCATCATCGAGCAGGTGCCCATGGAGCAATGGGCCATTGCGCTCAAGGGTGCCGAGCCTGCCATCCGCAACGCGATCCTGCAGTCCATGCCACGGCGGCAGGCCCAGGCGTTCGAGGACACGCTGCGCCGCACCGGCCCCATGCCGCGCAGCCGCATCGAGCAGGCGCGCGAGGAGATCATGGCCGAGGTGAAGGCGCTGGCCGATGCCGGCGAGATCGAGGTGCAGCTCTTTGCCGAGGCGGTCGTCGAATGAAGCAGCCGCTGCGTCCGCACCGTTTTCCGCCCCTGGAGCGCCTGGCGTCCGGTGCGGACGGCATCGCGGGGTCATCCCATGCCGACGGCTTCCAGCGCGGCATGGAGCGCGGCTACCATGACGGCTATGCCAGCGGCGTGGATGCTGCGCGCGCGCAAGGCCATGCGCAGGGGCTCCATGACGGCAGGGCGCAGGGCTTGCGGGAAGGTCGTGCCGAGGCGCAGGCCGCGTTTGAGGAACTGGCCGCGCCCATCGATGCCATGCGTACGAGCCTGGCGGCGCAGCAGCAGGATTTCGAGGCAGCCTTGCGCAAGGAGGTGGTCGATCTGGTGGCCAAGGTCGCGCGCCAGGTCATCCGTTGCGAGCTGGCTTTGCAGCCGGTGCAGATACTGGCTCTGGTGGACGAGACGCTGGCGACCATGCCGCCCACGTCGCAGCGCATCGAGGTGTTCATGAACCCGGGCGATCTGCAGCGCATCAAGGACATCGCGCCGGAGCGCGTGTGCAATTGGGAGTTGGTACCCGATGCGCGTCTCGAATCGGGCGAATGCCGGGTGAAGGCCGGGCATCGCGAGGCCGATGCAGGCTGCAGCCAGCGCTTGGTGGCCTGCATGGAGCAAATCAACAACCAGTTGCAGGAATCCCCCGCGACATCCGGCGAACCCACGCCGGATACCAAGCCGGAAGCCGCGCCGCCCATGCATACCGCGGCCGATTCGGCCCGCCAGCCCGCCGTGCACGAGGAGGTGGCGCAATGATCGGTGCCGTCATTCGCCGGCTCGACCTGGCTGCGGTGCCCGTGGCCACGCCCACTGGGCGCCTCGTGGGTGCGTCGGGGCTGCTGCTCGAAAGCGTGGGCTGTCCGCTATACACGGGACAGCGCTGCAGCATCGAAACCGCGTCCGGCGAATGGATCGACGCGCAGGTGGTGGGCTTTCGCGAGGAGGTGTCCTTCCTCATGCCGCTGAAGAAGGCCGATGGCCTGTCCACCGGCGCCCGCGTGCTGCCGCAGCAGGCGCGCGGCGACTTGCGCATCGGCCCGCAATGGCTGGGGCGCGTGGTCAATGGACTGGGCGAGCCCGTGGACGGGTTGGGTCGCCTGGGCGGCGACCATGCCCTGGACATCCAGCCGCGCCGCGTGGACCCTTTGCGCAAGGCACCTGTGCGCGACACGCTGGACGTGGGCGTGCGCGCCATCAACAGCCTGCTGACGCTGGGCCGTGGGCAGCGCGTGGGTCTGATGGCCGGCAGCGGCGTGGGCAAGAGCGTGCTGCTGGGTCTGATCACCCGCCAGACGGTCGCGGACGTGGTGGTGGTAGGACTGATCGGCGAGCGCAGCCGCGAGGTGCGCGAATTCATCGACATGTCGCTGGGACCCGAAGGCTTGCGCCGCGCCGTCGTCGTGATCGCACCGGCGGATGAATCACCCCTCATGCGCCTGCGCGCCACCGAGCTGTGCCATGCGATTGCCGCCTACTACCGCGACCAGAGCCGGCATGTGCTGCTGCTGGTGGATTCGCTCACGCGCTATGCCATGGCCCGCCGCGAGGTCGCTCTGGCGCTGGGCGAGCCGCCGGCCACGCGCGGCTATCCGCCGTCGGTCTTCAGCATCCTGCCGCAACTCGTGGAAAGCGCCGGCAATGGCGAGAACCCGCAGGGCAGCATGAGCGCCATCTACACCGTGCTGGCCGAGGGCGACGACCAGCAGGACCCGGTGGTCGATACGGCCCGGGCCATCCTGGACGGCCACATCGTCATGTCGCGCGCCCTGGCCGAGCGCGGGCACTACCCCGCCATCGACGTGGCAGCGTCGGTCAGCCGGTGCATGGCGCAGGTGGCCGACCCGGCGCACCAGCGCGCCGCGCGTGAATTGCGCGAGCTTTCCTCCCGCTATGCCCAGGTGCGCGACCTGCTGCCGCTGGGCGCTTACGTGCCCGGCACCGACCCGGCCACGGACAGGGCCGTGCGGCTCTATCCCCGCATCGAGGCGTTCCTGTGCCAGGGCGTGCGCGAAGCGGCTCCCCTGGATCGCACCGTGGCCCAGCTCCAGGAGCTGTTGGCCTCCGAAGGAGCCACCGCATGAACGACCAGAACCGGTTTTTCGGCCTGAGCCGCTTGGTGGACTTGCGCGAGCGCGAAGTCGATCGGCTGCAGGCCGACTTGGCAGGCAAGCGGGCCATGCGCGACCGCTACCGCACCAACATAGAGCGCATCGAGCAGATGGCGCACGAAAGCGGTGCCAGCGGTAGCCTGCCGCTGGCCCTGTCTGCCAACTGCGGCGACTACAAGCAGGCGATGCTCGACATGGCGGACAGCCATCGCCAGGATCTCGGGGCGCACGAGGCCGAAACGGCGACCGCGCAGCATGCGCTGGCCGCTGCGGCCCGGCGCAAGGAAGTGCTCGGCCTGGTGCTGGCCCAGCGGCAGAAGGATGCGCAGCAGGCCAGCGCCGTCCGGCAGCGCAAGCAGGACGACGATCTGGCCTCCCAGGTGTGGTGGAGGGGGCGGAAATGACGAAATTTCAGCCCGGTGCCATTTTGGTCGCTTTGATGAAAGTCCATTTCATCTTGCGTCATCAAGGAGTCCACCATGGTTACTACCACTAGCAGTATCGATCCCGGAGCCCAGGCAACGGCCCTGGCAACGGCCTATGCCCATCCTGCGCAGGCGCTGCTGGATTCGCAGACAAAGTCCGCGCAGGCGGAATCGAGCGCGCTGAGCAAGCTGGGCTCCGCTCTCAGCGCCTTCGACGCCGCAGTGGCCACGCTGTCGGGCAAGAAGGGGCTGACGCAGAACACCGCCAGCTTTTCCGGCGCGAACGTGGGCACGGCCACCGCCACGCCCAGCGCGCAGCCGGGCAGCTATGAGTTCTTCGTGGAGCAGACTGCCGCTGCGCACCAGATATCGTTCGACGACCTGCCCGCCGTGCCCGTCGCATTGGGCGGTCCGCTGGTCGTGCAACTGGCCGACGGCAGCAGCTTCGTGGTGGACCTGAACGTTGCCGATGGCAACAACGATGGTTCCATCTCCCAGGCCGAGATCGCGCGCGCCATCAACCAGGCCAACGGCAACCAGGGCAAGGTGTCGGCCACCGTGGTCAACACCGGTAGCCAGACTAAGCTCGTGCTCACCGCCGGCAGCACCGGTGTGGACAGCCAGATCACCATCGATGCGAGCGGCCTGGCCGACGGCGCGCTGAAGGATGCCCTGAGCGCCATGCCCGTCACGCTGGTTGCGGCCCGCAACGCCAAGGTGTGGTTCGGGGCCCAGGGAACCGGGACACTCATGGAGCAGGCGTCCAACACGTTCACGTCCGTGCCCGGCGTGGCCATGACGTTCACGCAGGCGCAGGCCGCGGGAGATGCGCCGGTCACCCTCAATGTAGCGGCGGACAAGGATGCCACGGCTGCCAACGTGCAGGGCTTCGTCGATGCCTACAACACGCTCAAGAAAGTGCTCGACGACCTGACCAAGGTCGGCGACGCCAGCAGCGGCACGCAGTCGGCGGTCTTCGCGTCGGATGCCAGCGTACGTGCGCTGCGCAGCCGCCTGAACCAGATCGTGCGGCAGGATTTCGGCGGCACCAGCCTCATTGGCCTGGGCGTCAGCGCCGACCGCAACGGCAACCTGTTGCTCGACAAGACCAAGTTGCAAAGCAAGCTCGATGCCGACCCGGAATTGCTGGACAAGGTATTCGGCAGCGCCAGCCTGACGGCCAGCAGCGGCTTGCTGGGCGCCATGGACACCTACATGAACAACTGGCTCGACACCACCAATGGACAGATCGCGCGCCGCCAGCAGACGGTGCAGACGCAGCAGAGGTCGCTCACTGCACGGCAAACGCGCTTGAGCGACCAGTACGACCTCATGTACCAGCGCTACCTCAAGCAGTTCAGCCAGTTGCAGACCTTGACGGCACAGATGGAACAGACTTCGTCGAGCCTGTCCGCATCCCTCGTCGGCAACTAGGCACCACATCCACCCATTCGGCTCGCCGGCCACCACCATGATCGCTTCCCAAGACGCTTACGACAGCTACCACACTGTGAACCTCAGCGCGCAGGCATCCCAGGCTTCGCCGGTGCAACTCGTGCTGCTGCTGACCGACGGCTTGCTTGAAGAGTTGGTGCGCGCCAAGGCCCATATCGAGGCCCGCCGCTATGAGTTGAAGGCCCGCAGCCTCGATCGCTGTGTCGACATCCTCAACGGCCTGGCCGGCGCGCTGGACATGGATTCGGGGGAAGACGTGGTGCACAGCCTGGGCCAGATATACGACTACTGCGCAGACCGCTTGTGCCAGGCCGGACTCACGCTCGACGCGGGCAAGGTGGACGAGGTCATCCGTCTCATCGCCACCTTGCGGCAGGGCTGGCAGGGCATGCAGGCGCGGCTGGGCTGAGGTCATGGCATGGAAGACCGATCGCCCCGCCTGCTCGCTATCGCCGCGCACCTTGCGCGCTGTGCCGAGTCGGGCGCATGGAGCGACCTGCGCGAAGCCGATGCGCAGCTCATGCAACTGTCCGCTGCCGGCGCGTGGCAGCGTCACGAACGGCCGGCGTTGCTGGCAGCGTGGCGCGCGCACGACCATGCGCTGCAGCGCTGCCGCGATGAGGCTGCGCGGCTGGGCACGCGGCTGCAAGACCTGGCCACCTACAAGGACGGCTGGATGGCCTATGCGCTGGAACACGACGACGGAAGAGAGGACCTAGGATGAAACACCCCCGCGCTCATCGCTTCGCGTACCGCCACTTTCCAAGGGGTCGTTCTGTGCCTTTCGGGCGGATGGGCGGGTACTGACATGGCCGCTCTAGCAGCCATGCCGTCCGCTGCGGCCATGCCGGTAGCAGGCGCGGCGGCAACGCCCGACCAGCCTTCGGCCGACCAGCCCTCGCCCGGCATGCCTGGCGCGTCAGGCGATGCCATGGTGGTTTTCGTCGATGCCCTGCAGTACGCGATGGGCCTGGCCGAGGCTCCCGCGCCACCGCTGTCCAGCGTCGGCATCGACACCGGCGTGGTCTCCGATGGCCACGTGCCGTCAACGGATGATGAGCATGCCGATGCCGCAGTCGATGCTGAAAACAAGGCGCCCGACAGCCATGCCGACGGCCTGCTGGCGGGCAACGAGCTTCTTTCCGCGCTGTCGCCGCCGTTGGCGGCCGTGCTGGCTGCATGGCAGGCCGAGCGGTCAAGCGCATCGCTGCCTGTGGCGGGACAAGGCAGCGGCGAGGCGGCTGCCGTTGCCGCCGTGCAGGATGCCGTTCCCGGACGGGCGCAGGCACCAGTGTCGTCGCAGGCGCCCCGCGTGGCGTTGGGCATGGCTGCTGCGGTGCCGCAATTGTTCACGGCGGGTACCGAGCCGCCGCTACGCACCGCTGCCGAGGCCGCGCAGCCGGAGCTCACGTTGCCGCATGCGGACGGACATATGCGGAAGATGGATGCTGCGCTGGGCGAAACCGTTTCCCAGTGGGCCAAGGGCCAGGGGAAGAACGATGCGATGCCTGCGGCGCAGTTCGTGGCCGCGTCTTCTGCCGACGCTTCCACCATGGGGGTGCCGCCGGCTGCGGCGCCCGCCGACAACGCAGCGGCGGCATCCTCAGGCAAGGTGGCGCAGGCAGGTGCGCAGCAGCATGCCACTGCGCTCGTCGAAGCGCTGGGCGACCGTATCAAGCTGCAAGTAAACCAAGGCAGCGAGCGGGCGGTGATACGCCTGGATCCGCCGATGATGGGACGCCTGGAGATCATGGTGCGGCACGAGGGGGGCACGCTGCAGGTGCAGCTCACGGCCTCGCACGGCGATGTTGCGCGCCAGCTCCAGGCGGTCAGCGACACCATGCGTCAGGATCTGACTCAGCGCCATTTCGGCGATGTGTCGGTGGTCGTCGCCCATGGCGGCGAGCGCGAGCCTGGCGGGCGTCAGCGCCAGGGCGAATCGGGTCGCCCTTCCGAAGAGACCCCCGGCAAGGCGCTCGCTGAGGCCGAGGACGGCGCTGCGCCGAAATCCTTCTTCACGCTCGCATGACGGCCCGGAGCCCCATCATGAGAAAAAGACGCTTCCTTCCCATCCTGGCATTTGTCGCCGGCGGCGTGTGCTTGGCGGCGGCGGGTGCCGGCGGCGCGTGGTGGCTGCTGCGCGCGCAGCCCGGCGCGGAGTCGGCAGCGGTTGCTGTGCAGGAAAAGCCTGAAAAGGTGGTGCTGCACGATGCGAAATACGTGAGCCTAGACAAAGTCATCGTCATGCTGCGCAGCCGTCCGGGCGAGCCGCTTTCGCACTACCTGGCGATCGATCTGGTGTTCAGGACCGCTGTGAAATCGGAAAAAACGGTTCGCGAGCAATTGCCGCTGCTGCGCAGCATCGCGGTGCGCTTCCTGTCCACCTACACCATGGAGCAAGCCGGCATGATCTCGGTGGACGACCTCACCACCGCCATCAATGGCGCCTACGCCCAGAGCTACGCGCAGGACGAGGCACCCATGCCGTTCAGCGACGTGATGATCGGCAAGCTCGTCATCGAATGAGCAACGCGATGCACACCGCTTATGCCGAGATCAGCAGTGTCGCCGCCGTGGCCTATGACATGGCCGACGAGCAGCGCCATCTGCTGGCCTACGTACCGTTGGTCAAGCGGGTGGTGCGGCAACTCCATGCCCAGGTGGGCGGAGCAGTCGATCGCGAGGACATGGAGCAGATAGGCCTCATTGGCCTGCTGGAGGCGCTGCGCCGCTACGGCGTGCCCGACGAGCGCTTCGGCGCCTATGCCGCGATGCGCGTGCGCGGCGCCATCCTCGACGAGTTGCGCCGCCAGGACTGGCGCCCGCGCGCCGTGCGGCAGGAAAGCCACAGGATGCGCGACGCCGTGCGCGAGTTCCGGCGCAAGCTGGGGCGAGAACCGTCCGAGGCCGAGATCGTGAGCGCCCTGGGCGTGACTTCCGCAGCCTACCAGGAATACCTGCTGGCGGAAAACGCCGAACAGCTCGCAAGCTTCGATGAACTGGTCTACGAACTCAGCAACATGCCTTCGGACATGCAGTCGCCCGAGGCGCAGATGATCGCGCGGCGCAGCCTGGAGCAGGCGCTCTCCGTGCTCGATGTACGCGAGCAGCGCGTGATCCAGCTGTACTACGAGTTCGACCTGAACTTCAAGGAGATCGCCGCCGTGCTAGACCTGACCGAGGCGCGCATCTGTCAACTCAACAAAGGGGCCTTGCGCAAGATGCGCGAGTTCCTGCAAGCCCACTGAAATCTACTGGACCTACGCCATGCAAGCACTCTTCGGCATCTTCATCGTCCTGGCATGCGTCTTCGGCGGTTTCATGTTCGGCGGCGGTTCGTTCCTTGTCATCTGGCAGCCCGTGGAACTGGTCATCATCATCGGTGCCGGCGTCGGCGCGCTGGTGGTGGGCAACCCGAAGCACGTGCTCAGCGAGATGAAGCTGCAGGTGCGCAAGGTAGTCACGGGGCGCAAGATCGATTCCGAATTCCAGCGCCAGTTGCTGCTGCTGATGTACGAATTGCTGCAGACCGCATCCGGCGGCCTGAAGGCGCTAGACGCGCACGTAGAGGCGCCCCACGAAAGCGAGTTGTTCAAGCGCTACCCGCTGATTCTGGGCGAGCCCAAGCTGCTGGCTTTCATCGTGGACAACTTCCGCCTTATGGCCATGGGCAAGATCAGCGCCCACGAACTCGAAGGCGTGCTTGAGCAGGAACTGGGTGCCATCCACGATGAAATGCTCCAGCCCTCCAAGTCGCTGCACCGGATCGCGGAGGCCATGCCGGGCTTCGGCATCATGGCCGCGGTGCTTGGCATCGTGATGGCCATGCATACGGTCGCTCAGGGTGCCACATCCGGCGAAATCGCCGAGCATGTGGCGGCGGCCATGGTGGGTACCTTTCTTGGCGTGTTTTTCTGCTACGGCCTGCTCGACCCGCTCAGCAGCAA
Organism: Curvibacter soli; assembly: GCF_029211125.1. GTDB lineage: Bacteria > Pseudomonadota > Gammaproteobacteria > Burkholderiales > Burkholderiaceae_C > Curvibacter_A > Curvibacter_A soli. The sequence goes on along the minus strand of NZ_JARGEN010000014.1, from coordinate 99,939 downwards.
GATGAAGCAGGTCGTGACCGAAGAGATGAGCGCACTCGAATCGGTCAAGGTCGTGCTGGTGACCCATGTCGCGGGCAAACCACCGCTGTTGGCCATCGACGCTGGTCGCCGGCTGGTCCAGCTCAACATCAAGCCCAGCTTCGCCAAGCTTGAAGGCTGGATCGACAAGCTGCGCGCGGGCGAGAGCGAGCCCACGCCCACGCCCACGCCGCAGCAGCGAGCAGGAGACAGACGTGTCCAGCAAGCCTGACGCCAAGCAGAACGACGCCACCGTCGTCAAGCGCGCCGGTGCGCGGCACGACGAGGAAGAGCACGGCGGCGCGTGGAAAGTCGCGTTCGCGGACTTCTGCCTGGCCCTGCTGTGCTTGTTCCTCGTGCTGTGGCTCATGGCCGCGCGGCAGACAGAGTCCCTGCAGGAGGTACTGCGCTCCTATGGTGGCAGTCTTATCGACGAGGGTAGCGGTCACATGGCTGAGAGCATGGGTGGGCCGCGCGGCAGCCTGATCGACCGCCTGCCGCTGCCGGTCAACGGCGACACCCAGGCCGAGCAGCGTGTGCGTGCCAACAGCGCCAAGATCATCGAAGAGGACGACCAGGGCATCCATCTGAGCAAGACGCGCCTGGAAACGCGTGCCGATCTGCAGGAACTGGCCGACGTGCTGGAACGTCTGGGCGACAGGGCGGGCCTGGCGGGCCATGTGCAGACCGTGGTCACGCCCTACGGCCTGCGCGTGATGCTGCACGACACCGAAAAGCAGGGCATGTTCCAGCTCGGCAGCAGCGTGCCCAGCACGGCTTTCCGCGACCTGCTGCGCAAGATGGGCCCCTTGTTCGCCCAGATCGAGAATCAGATGCTGGTGGTGGGCCACACTGATTCGCTGCAGTACGCGGGCGGCGAACTGGCGGGCTTCTCCAACTGGACGCTGTCGATGAACCGCGCCATGGCCGCGCGCACGGAACTCATGGCGGGCGGCATGTCCGCCCGCAGCGTGCTGCAGGTGGTGGGAATGGCCGATCGCGCGCTGCTGGACGCATCCAACAGCCGCGCTGCGGCCAACCGACGCATTGAGCTGCTGATTCTGGCGCCTTCGCAGGCCAAGGCCATCGCCGACATGTTCGGCGCACCCGAAACCACGACGCCACTGTTGCCCGGCGTCGGGATGAACCAGCCTCCCATCGACCGCGACGAGTTGAAGGCCCTGAGCCAGCAAATCCAGCCCAGCGACAGGAGCACGCCCCATGCAAATTGACTATGTCCTGTCTTTTGGCACCACGCGTCAACTTGCCATGCGGTGACCCATGCAAACGCGACCACGAGGCCCTCGAATGCGCATTACCTCCACATCCGGTCCGGAACTCCATCCCGCCGCGCAGGCAGCGGATGCCGGCCATGCCACGGCGCCCGCGCCGACTGCCGCCGAGAAGACCGAGATTCACTCTGCGGTGCTGCAGCCCGCGCGCGCGGCATTGGCTGATATGCCCGCGGTGGACGCAGCCCGTGTGGCGGAGATACGCGATGCGCTGGCGCGCGGCGAACTGCCCTTCGACGCATCGCGCCTTGCCGCGCTGGTGATGCGCTACCACGGGAGCAGCCGATGAATGAGCGCCAGCGCAGCGTGGCGCGCCTCATGGAAGGCGTGCGTGCCGACGTGGACGACTACCATGAACTGCGCAGCATGCTGTCGGCGCAGTTCGGCGCCGCGTTGCGCCACGAGACCCTGGTGCTGACCGATCTGGCCGAGCGCATCGTGGCGCTGACGGGCCGCCTGGAAGAGCGGCGCGAGGAGCGGATGGCGCTGGCCCGGTTCCTCATGGGCAGCGGGCTGCCTGCGGCCATGCCGCTGCTGCTGGAGGCGCTGCCGCGTACCGCCCGCGAGGCGCTGGAAGCGTGGTGGGGCGTTCTGGAAGACCTCGTGAACGAATGCAAGGCCCAGAACATGCGCAACTGCCGCCTGATGGTGGAACAGCACGAGATCATGCAGCGCGTGCTGGATATGGAGGTGGATATCTATGCTCCGGGCTGAAGCACTCCAGGCCGGCGCCGCGTTCGCCAGCGAGATGCAGCGCATTGCCTTGCCGCTGCAGGTGGCGCCTGCACAGGATTTTGGCGCGCTTTACTCGCAGGTGCAGGCGGAAGTTCACCGCTTCATCCAGTCGGGGCAGGACGATGCGGGCACACTGTCCGCGTGGTCCATGCGCGCGGAGGCCCGTGCCCTGCGCGCGCGCATGACAGAGCCCGTGTCCGCCGTGTCCGCAACGGCTGAAAGCATAGATGTCGCATCTGCCACCCGGCGCGGCGAGTTTCTGGACCGTATCGCGCCATGGGCGCGCGAGGCTGCACAAAGCCTGGGCGTGGCGCCCGAGATCGTGGTGGCCCACGCGGCACTGGAGTCGGGCTGGGGTCAGCGCCCGCTGCGCGAGACGGGCAGTGGCGACGATACGCACAACTACTTCGGCATCAAGGCCGGCGGTGGCTGGATGGGCGGGGTTGCCGAATCGCTGACGACCGAGTTCGAGGATGGCGCCGCACTGAAGAAGACCGAGAGCTTTCGCAGCTACCCTGACGATGCGAGTGCCTTCCGAGACTATGCCCGCCTGCTGCTGAACAACCCGGGCTATCGCGGCGCGCTACAGACGGGCGCCGATGCGCAGGCCTTCGCCGCGGGCTTGGTGCGCGGCGGCTATGCGACCGACCCCGACTACGCCGCGAAGTTCGTGCGCGTGGCGCGACAGTTGCAGGCGTCCTCGCGCGCTCAGTTGGCCGATTGAGAGGAAGAAGGCATGGACGAATCCACCGGCTCCACCGCTGCTTCCCCCGTCACACGGGCCTGGATGGTCTTGCCGCTGCTTGCGTTGCGCACGCGCACCACATCGCCCAGTGCGCCGGCATCCAAGGCTTCGCCGCTGCCGTCCACCTCCACGCCGCCGCGCCGGACCGAGATGCGTACGGCCTGTCCGCGCTTGACCAGCACCGAGGCTTCGAGGAACCGCGCCATCACCACCTGGCCGGCGCGCAGCGACCTGCGGCTGGACTTGCCGGCGACCGCGTCGATGTCCGAAGTCGCGTCGTCGAGGCTGTCGAGGGAACGGGACGCCACGTCCAGGTCGGCTGCCGCGATGGCCTTGCGCGCCGCGATGGGGCCGGCGGCCACCACCACATCGGCGGTGGCATCCGCGCGCACCTTCAACTCCTGCCGCCAGGCATGGCCCGTGTCGGTGCAGGCCACGGCCATGCGCATGCGGCTCATGCGGCGCATGTCGATGCCGTCGACCGCCAGCGGCGATCTGCAGTCCTCGAACGGCGCAGCGGCGCCGAGCAGCGTCAGCTCGAAGGCCGCGTTGTCGAGCTTTCGGGCCTGGGCCTGCCCGGCCAGGAACTGCTGCAGCGCCTTGGCGATTGCCGGGGGCAGCGCCTGCGGCGGCTGTGGCTGCGCGGCTACGCAGGCCAGTGGCAGCGCCGCTGCCAGCCCTGCCGCGAATTTCACACCGTGCATCCACCTGATGAAAGGAAAGCGCATGAGCATCGACTTCCACAAAGCCCTGGGGGTCCATCAGGATACCCTCAGATTGCGGGCCGAACGCACCAAGGTACTGGCCTCCAACATCGCCAACGAAAGCACGCCGGGCTACCAGGCGCGCGACATCGACTTCGGCGCCGTGCTGCAGAGCGTGCAGGCCGATGATGGCGCCGCCGGCCTGGCTTTCGAGTCCGGCGACGCGGATCTTCAGTACCGCGTGCCCTACCACCCGAGCCGCGACGGCAACACGGTGGAACTGGGCATGGAGCAGGCGGCTTTTTCGCAGAACGCCTCGGAGTTCCAGGCCAGCCTGACTTTCGTGAACATGAAGCTCAAGGGCCTGGCCAAGGCCATTGTGGGGCAGTGACCATGGCATTCCGCAGCATCGCCCAGATCGCAGGCTCGGCCATGGCGGCCGAGACCGTGCGCCTCAACACCGTGGCCAGCAATCTGGCCAACGCCCAGTCGGCCTCGGGAACCGAGGCCGCCGCCTACCGCGCGCGCAAGCCGGTGTTCGCGTCGGTGTTCAGCACCGACGGCATGGGCTCGGGCCAACTGCCCGGGGCCAGCGTGCAGGTGCTCGACGTGGTGGAAAGCACCGAGCCCGTGCGCCGCGCCTATGAGCCCGACAACCCCTTGGCCAATGCCGATGGCGAGGTGTTCTACCCCAACGTGAATCCGGTGGCCGAGATGACCGACATGATGGCCGCGTCGCGCGCCTTCGAGACCAATGTCGAGGTGCTGGGCCGCGTCAAGTCAATGCAACAGGCGCTGCTGCGCCTTGGAGAGGGCTGAAACCATGGAAACCACCGCTTCTACAGCTTCGCAGTCCAGCCAGGCTGCTGCGGACGCGTCCACCGTCGCCGCCAACGGCGCGGCGGGCATGTCCGACATGTTCCTGAAACTGCTCGTGGCACAGATCCAGAACCAGAACCCGCTGGAGCCGAGCGACCCGAGCGAGTTCGTCACTCAGCTCAACGCACTGAGCCAGACTGAGGCGCTGCAGAAGTTGGTGAGCCAGAACAGCGCCGTCACCGGCATGCTCAACAACCTGCAGGTGCTGGCGCTGGGCGGCCAGATGGGCTCCACCGTGTCGGTCACAAGTTCCTCGGTGCAGTTGGCGGACCAGCCCGTCGACGGCAGCGTGGTGCTCGACAGCAATACGTCGGAACTGAGCCTCGTGCTCACGGGCGTCGACGGCATGCCGCGCCGCACTTCGCTCGGGCCGCATGCGGCGGGCGCGGCGCATTTCACCATCGACCCGGTGGCGCTGGGCCTGCCTGCGGGCAGCTACGGCGTGCGTCTGGAAACCGACAGCGGCAAGACCCTGACGGCAGAGTTCAGCGGCCAGGTCTCGGGGGTGCGTTTCGCCGCCGACGGCAGCCCGCTGATCGACGTGGCTGCGATAGGCACGGTCACGTCGGCGGACATCACCGGCTTCCTGGGCCGCGCCAATTGATTCTTCTTCTCCACCCTTTGCGTTGAAAGGACACCACCATGAGCTTCGAAATTGCACTCTCCGGTCTCACCGCCATCAACGACCAGTTGGAGACCATCAGCCACAACATCGCCAATACCGGCACCTACGGCTTCAAGTCCAGCCGCTCCAATTTCGCCTCCATGTACGCAGGCATCCAGCCCTCGGGCGTGGAGGTGGGTTCGATCACCCAGAGCATCGGCATCGGCGGCAGCGCCCAGACCACCGGGCGCAACATGGACGCCATGATCCAGGGGCGCGGCTTCTTCATCACCCGCGATACGTCGGGGCAGCCGGCCTATACGCGTGTGGGCATCTTCGGCACCGACAAGGACGGGTACGTGGTCGACAGCTTCGGCCACCGCGCGCAGGGCTACGCCCAGCTCTACGATGCCGCGGGCCAGCCGCTGACGGGCGCCGCGCTGGGCCCCCTGGGAGACCTGAAACTGCGCGACGGACAGATTTCCGCCCAGCCCACCACTGACCTGAAGTACGTGGGCAACCTGTCGTCCGACTGGACCGTGCCGACGGGTGCCTTCGATCCGACCAACCCGCTCACCTACAACAGTTCGTCCACTTCGGTTGTCTTCGACTCGCTTGGCAGCAAGCACACGCTGACCCAGTACTTCGTGAAGACCGGCACCGGCGCGGTGACCGTGAACTACAGCTTCGACGGCACGGCCTTGGCCCCCACCACCGCCATGACCTTCAATTCGCTGGGCCAGTTGACAGCGCCTGCCGCGCCGGTGGCCTTGGCCATCGCCGCGCCGGCAGGCGCCGACCCGCTGTCGATCGATGTCGACTACACCGGCACCACCGGCTTCGGCGGCTCCACGACCGAGCTCACCAACGCAGCCAACGGTTATGCCTCGGGCGTGCTCACAGGCGTGCAGATCGACGACGACGGCTCGGTGCTCGGGGTCTACAGCAACGGGCTGAAGCAGCGGGCCGGCACGCTGGCGCTGGCCACCTTCTCCAACGAGGACGGGCTGGTGCCGATCAGCGACACGGCCTGGGCTGCGTCGTCGTCCTCCGGCGACCCGCTGTACTCCACGCCTGGCACGGGCCTGTCCGGCACGCTCAAGTCGGGTGCGCTTGAGCAGTCCAATGTCGACATGTCGGCCCAACTCGTCATGCTCATGACCGCGCAGCGCAACTACCAGGCCAACACCAAGGTCATCTCGACCAACAGCGCGATGATGCAGTCGCTGATGCAGGCGGTCTGAGCGGCAATGGGGCATAGAACGCCATGGATTCCTTGATCTACACCACCATGAGTGGCGCCGAGCGTGCATTGCACGCCCAGCAGGTGCACGCCAACAACCTGGCTAACGTGGAGACCGGTGGCTTCCGGGCTGACCTAGAGCAGGCGTCGAGCCAGTTGGTGCCGGGCTATGGCTATGACGCGCGCTATCTGAGCCAGTTGCAGGCCAGCACGGTGTCGGCGCGCTCGGGACCGGTGCGCGAAACCGGGCGCGACCTGGATGCCGCCATTGCCGGTCAGGGCTATTTCACGGTGCAATGGAGCAGCGATGGCGGACAGGCCGGCGAGGCCTACACTCGCGCCGGCCATTTCGACGTGGATGCCGACGGCGCCCTGACGGTCAATGGCCGACCGGTGATCGGCGAGGGCGGGCCCATCGTGCTGCCCCCCTACGAGCGGCTGGAGATCGCGCAGGACGGCAGTGTCCTCGTGCAAGCCCCCGGAGAGACCGACATGCAGCCCGTGGACCGGCTCAAGCTGGTCAATCCTGACCCTGCTCAGGTGGCCAAGAACGCCGCCGGACTGGTCGTTGCGCGCGACGGCGCCGCGCTGCCGGAAGACGACACGGTGGCTGTGCACGGCGGCCATCTCGAAGGCAGCAACGTTTCCGCCATCGAGGAGATGGTGGCTGTGATGGACATCAGCCGCGACTTCGAAATCCAGATGAAGCTGCTGCGCGCCGCCGACTCCATGGCCGACACCGGCAATACCCGGCTGCTGCGCGAATGACGCCGCGCCAAGAGCCCAGAACCCTTTAGCCCGACTTTCAGGAGAACGACATGAACCCCGCCATGTGGATCAGCAAGACCGGCGTACAGGCGCAGGACGCCAAGCTGCAGGCCATCGCCAACAACCTGGCCAACGTCAACACTGTCGGCTTCAAGCGCGACCGCGTGGTCTTCGAGGATTTGTTCTACCAGGTCGACGCCCAGCCCGGCACCCAGCAGAGCGCTAACGTGGCGTCCACGCCGCTGGGGACGCAGTTGGGCACGGGCACGCGCCTGCTCGGCACGCAGAAGACCTTCACAGAAGGGCCGCTGCAGACCACTGGCCAGTCGCTCGATGTGGCCATCGTCGGCCAGGGCTTCCTGCAGGTCGAATTGCCCACGGGCGACATCGCCTACACCCGTGCCGGCCAGCTTCAGGTCAACACCGACGGTCAACTGGTGAACGCCCAGGGCCTGCCGCTGCAGCCTGCCATCACCATTCCCGCCAACGCCACGTCGGTCACCATCGGCGAGAACGGCATGGTCTCGGTCTCCGTGCCCGGCACCACGGCGCCGAACGAACTGGGGCAGTTGACGCTGGTGAGCTTCATCAACCCCGCCGGCTTGCTGGCGCTGGGCGGCAACCTGTACCAGGAAACCACGGCCAGCGGCGCGCCCAACGAGAGCATCGCGGGCGAGAACGGCATGGGCAAGCTCAAGCAGGGCACGCTGGAAGGTTCGAACGTGCAGGTGGTTGAAGAAATGGTGGACATGATTGCGGCCCAGCGTACGTATGAGATGAACACCAAGGTGCTGTCCGCCGCCGACAACATGCTCCAGTACCTGTCGCAGGCGGCACGGTAATGGACGGCGTGGCCTTCTTCCATCGCGCAGCGGCGTGCGCGGCACTGGCGCTTGCGGCCCTGCTGGCCGGCTGCGCCGCCGTAGCGCCGCCGCAACCGCCCGTGGCGCACGAAGTGGAGCCGTTCCCGCAGTCCGAGCCTCCCGTGGCGCGCAAGGGGCAGGCGGGCGGCGTGTTCGTGCCGCAGACTCCGTGGCTGCTCACATCCGACAGCCGCGCCTTCCGGCCCGGCGACGTGCTCACCGTGGTGCTGCAGGAAACCACGCAGGCCAGCAAGCAGGCCGACACCCAGTTCGGCAAGGGCAGCAGCCTGTCGATCGCGCCGTCCACCTTCCGCGGCAAGACGCTCCGGACCGACATCGGTCTGGAGTCGCAGAACGACTTCAACGGTACCGCGTCGAGCACGCAGCAGAACACGCTGCGAGGCGCCATCACGGTGATCGTGCACAACGTGCTGCCCAACGGCCTGCTGCTGATACAGGGCGAGAAAAGCCTGTACCTGAACCAGGGCGAGGAGTTTATCCGCCTGAGCGGCTATGTGCGCCCCGGCGACATCGATACCGACAATCGCGTGTCGTCGCAGCGCATCGCCAACGCCAACATAGCCTATTCCGGGCGCGGCACATTGGCCGATGCCAATTCGGCAGGCTGGCTGACGCGCTTCTTCGTCAGTCCCTGGATGCCCTTCTGATCGACCTGCGGAGTTGCCATGCGCCCTACCTTTGCATCCACTTGCTTCTTCCGATTTCTTGGCCGGCTGGCGCTGTGCGGCGCGCTCGCCTGCGGCCTGCCGGGCGTGGCCCAGGCAGCCCAGCAGGCGCTGCGCAATCTGGTGCAGGTGGAGGGCGTGCGCGAGAACCAGTTGATCGGCTACGGCATCGTGGTGGGCCTGCGCGGCAGCGGCGACGGAACGCAGATCAAGTTCGCGGGCCAGTCGGTGCTGAACATGCTCAAGCAGTTCGGTGTGAAGATGCCCGAGCGCACCGACCCCAAGCTCAAGAACACCGCCACCGTCATGGTCAGTGCCACCTTTCCGCCCGGCTATCGCAAGGGCCAGACCATCGACGTCACGGTTTCGTCGATGGGGGACGCCAAGAGTCTGCGCGGCGGCGTGCTGCTGCTGACCCCGCTGCGCGCAGCGGACGGCGAGGTCTATGCGCTGGCGCAGGGCAATCTGGTGATCAGCGGCGTCATGGCCCAGGGTGCCAGCGGGTCGAGCGTCACGGTCAACACGCCGACGGCGGGGCGCGTGCCCAACGGCGCGAGCATCGAGCGCGAGATCGAAAGCGACTTCGACGCCGGTGGCACCGTGCGCCTGAGCCTGCGGCGGCCGCATTTCCAGACCGCCACCAACATCGTCACTACCATCAACCGGCGCTACGGCGAGATTGCCAGCGCGCACGACGCCACAAGCATCGAGGTCATGGCCCCGGCCAATCCGACCCAGCGCGTGAGCTTCGTGGCGGCACTGCAGGCGCTGAACGTGGATGTGGGCGAGGAGATGCCCAAGGTCATCCTCAACTCGCGCACGGGCACGGTGGTGATCGCCGACGGCGTTAGGGTGCGGCCCGCCGCGGTGTCGCACGGCAACCTCAAGGTGGTTATTTCCGAGCAGCCTGCGGTGAGCCAGCCGGCGCCTTTCAGCCGCGGCGGCCAGACCCAGGTGGTGCCGCAGTCGCTGGTGAGCGTGGAGCAGGGCTCCGGGCACATGTTCAAGCTGGCGGCAGGCACCAGCCTGCAGACCATCGTGGACAGCATCAACAGCATCGGGGCGTCGCCCGACGACCTCATGGCGATTCTGCAGGCGCTGGACCAGGCCGGCGCCATCGAGGGCGAATTGATCGTGATCTGAGGAGGGTTCCATACCATGTCCATGCTCGATCCCACCCTGCCAACCACGCCTGCGGATGCGGCTGCCGCTGGCACGGACCCGGTTCTGCACGCCAAGGCCAGCGACGCCGCACGCAAGTTCGAAGGGCTCTTCATCACCGAAATGCTGCGCGGCATGCGGCGCAGCACGCGCGAGCTGGCCGGCGAGGACAGCATTTACCACGACCGGGTCAACGAGGACATGCTCGACCTGGCCGACACGCTGGTGGCCGATGCCATGGCCGGCCAGCATGCGTTCGGCATCGCCGACGTGATCCTGCGCCAGCTCCTGCCCAGCACGGCGCTTAAGTCGCCTACCACCATGGTCGCCCTGCCTAGGTAAGGCATCCACCGCTACGCCAACACCCTCCTTCCGATATGACAATCAACAACATCGCATTGTCCGGCGCTCTGGCGGCCCAGGCGGCCTTGGCAACGGCTAGCCAGAACGTCGCCAACGTCATGACGCCGGGCTACACCCGGCAGGGGGTGCTGTTGTCGTCCGTGCAACTGCTGGGCGGTACCCGCTCGCCGGGCAACGGGGTGGAAGTGTCGGCCCTGCTGCGCTTCAGCGACAGCTACAAGAGCCAGCAGCTGTGGAAGACGAACTCGGACCAGAGCCAGTATTCCGCATCACAGCCCTACCTGACACAGCTCGAATCGGTCATGGGTGACGACACTTCCAACATCGATGGCGGCATCGACGCCTTCTTTGCCGCCCTGAACGCGGCGACCATGGAGCCCACCTCCACGCCGCTGCGCCAGCAGGTCATCAATACGGCGGATGCGCTGGCGCAGCGCTTCAACAGCCTGAACCAGTTGTTCGGCAACCAACTGGCATCGGTCTACCGCCAGCGCGAAGCCATGGTGTCGCAAGTCAATTCATTGACGGCCAGCATCGCCAAGCTTAACGAGAAGATCGCCGGCACGCGCGGTACGGGCGTGAACGCCTCGGGCCTGATCGACGAGCGCGACAACAAGATCGACGAACTCGCGGGCCTGGTCGGCATCCAGGTGGTAGACCAGGAAGACGGTTCGCGCAACGTGTCCCTGCGGGGCGGGCAGCCGCTGGTGCTGGGCTCCCTGGCCGGCACCCTGAGCGTGGATGCGTCCACCAGCCCGCAGTCGCTCAAGTTGGGGTTCGTGAACGAGCAATTCAGCTTGGCCGCATCGGGACTCGGCGGCAGCCTCGGCGGCCTGGGCGATTTCGAGAAGGACCAGTTGCTGCCGCTGCAGAAATCGATCCAGCAGATGGCGCAGCAGATCACCACCAACATCAATACGCAGTTGGCGGCCGGTTTTGCCATGAATGGCTCGGTGGGCGCGCCCTTGTTCGACGCCGCGCCCCTCAGCGGCATCATGCAGGTGAGCAGTGGCATTCTGCCGCAGGACCTGGCGTTTTCGAGCAACGCGACGCTGCTGGGCGACAGCGGTAATCTGCAGACGCTTCTTACGGTGAAAGACCAGCCCGTGACGTTGGGCCTGACGGGTGCCGTGCTGCTCAGCGACGCGCATACCCAACTGGTGGGCTGGCTGGCCATGGGTAGCCAGCAGAACCAAGTGTCGCTCTCCACCGCCACGACAGTGCGCAACCAAGCCGTGGAAAGCTGGAAGTCCACCAGCGGTGTCAATGCCGACGAGGAGGCCATCAATCTCATGCAGTACCAGCAGATGTACGAAGCCAACATGAAGGTCATCGCTGTCTCGAACCAGTTGTTCGACAGCGTGCTGGCGATGTTCGGCTGACGGAGTGCCTTTCATGCGAATCTCCAGCACCCAGTATCACAGCACCATGAACACAGCCCTGCAACTGGCAAACGAACGCGCGGGCGCGGTCCTGCAGCAGATGGCTACCGGCAACCGCCTGCTCAAGCCCTCGGACGACCCCATTGCGCAGGTACGGCTCATGCGCCTAGGCCGCGAAGAGGCGGCGCTGGACCAGTACCGCAAGAACATCGAAACCCTGACCTCGCACCTGCAGCAGAACGAGGCGTACCTCGACGGCATCGTGAACGACACCATGCAGGTGCGCGATCTACTGGTGTGGGCGCTGGATGGCGCCAATGTGCCGCAGGACCTAAACGCCATGGCCACTTCCATCGACTCGCTGCGCGAGAGCATCCTGTACACGGCCAATAGCCGCGACCAGGAAGGGCGCTACGTGTTCTCCGGCACGATGACCGACATGCCTGCCATCACCTATGACCCACTGCAGCCGCTCGGTTCGCGCTATTCGTTCACCGGCAACGTGGGCCAGCAACTGGTGACGGTGGGCAACGGCGTGACGCAGCCCGCCAACATCAGCCTGCCCGAAGCGGCACCCCTGCTCAATTTGCTCGACCGCGTCTACGCCACGCTGAGCACGCCCAGCGTCAACGTGAACGATCCGGTCATGCGCGCTGAGCTGACGATCAGCCTGGTTGGCATGGACACCGCGCTCGACAGCGTGAACGCCCAGATCGCGCGCCTGGGCGGGCGCAGCAACATCCTGCAGACGCTGGACGACACGCACGCCAACGTTAGCCTGTCCAACCAAAACGCGGCAATCACGATTGGCCAGCTCGACTACGGCGATGCCGCAGTCAAGCTCAATGGCTACACCACGGCGGTGCAGGCCACGCAGAAAGCCTATGCGAAGGTCAGCAACCTGTCGCTGTTCGATGTGCTTTGAGCCTACGGACGCTCCATAGCAAGAGAAAGGGTTCCCGCAAGCCATGCAGGTCGAGTCCCCGCTTTCGGCACGGTTGACACCCCAGCGCACGCGCGCCGGGGTGGAACTGCTCGTTGCGCGCGGGGACGCGCAGGGCGTTTTTTCCGGCGCCACGAAAGCTGACGCGGATGCAACAGCCGCATCGACCGCCGCGCAGGCTGCGCCGGTCCGCGCGGGCCTGAAGACATGGATACCGCAGTACAACCAGGACGTCGCTGGTGCCCAGCAGGCACTGAGCTTCCTGGGTGACCTCGCGGAACGTCTGCAAGGCTTGCGGACGGCGCTGGGCAGCAAACTGGCGCAACTTTCTTCCGATGCCGAGGACGGGACGGCGCCGGCGGGCGAAGCAGCGGCGCTGGACAAGCTGCTGGGCGACTTTGCCAGGCGCTGGCGCGAACGGCCCCAGTCCACGATGCAGAGCCTGGACGGCAACCTCTCATACGGCAGGCGGGGCCACGCGCGTCAGCCGTTCCGCGTGGCCGGGCTCGACGCCAAGGCATTGCAGGGTGGTAGCCGCGAGACGCTGTTCTTTTCCGTAGGAGGGGCGGGCCGCCAGCCCATTCCGGTGGCAATCGATCCATCGGTGCCCTTGCCCGAGCAGGTGCAGCGCATGGACTTCGCGCTGGCTCCCACGGGGGTGCGCGCGGCGCTCGACGGCCAGGGCCAGTTGCAGTTCGACGTGGCCGAAACGCAATGGCCATCCGTGCGCGACTCCCTGGCCATCCAGGGCGGCGGCGTGCGTTATCCCGCCGGGCAGATGCATCTCGCGCGTCCCGAGACCGTGCCGCGCGCGGTGCGGCCGGAAACCTGGTCCGTCCACAGCCGCAGTGCCATGCGGCAGACCCTGCAGGCGGTACTGGAGGCCCAGAGCCGCGTATACGCAGCGCAGCAGCAGGTGCGGGCGGCGCTGTCCCGCGCCGCGAGCCAGATAACGCCTGCGGTTGAAGGCGGGGAGGATGATGGCACGCTCGGCATTTCCGCCTGGGTGGCGGACTTCAGCGCGCAGTTCGCGCAGCGGGGCGAGCAGTCGGGCTACCAGTTCGTCTCTGCAGTGGCGCCTGCGCTCATCGGCATCAGCCGCGAGCGCGTGGTGGCGCTGCTGGGCGCGACCATCGTGTAGCTTGCCCCATTGGCGGGGCGCATGGTCCAAAGGGAAAAGCCCCGAAACCTTGCAGTTCCGGGGCTCATCCGTTTGGTGTGATTCGCCGCGCCGCGTGCATCTGCGGCCGCGGGCGGTCTGCGCGTTGTAAATCCTCGCCATAGCTTCAGCTATGGCTGCGGTTTGCGCCTTGCAGCCCATTCAGATCCGCAGTGTCCGGCTTGCCGCTCGATTCGTGCAGAGATTCCCTGGGGCCAGGGAAGTGACGTCCCTGGCCGGCGCCCTGCATAGCCAGGCCGCTTTTTCAGGGCCGCGCGCGCAGGAGGTCGGTGTTGCCGGGTCGGCCCTCCAGGCGCAGTGTTGTCGCTGCGGCGGGTGTTTCGGCCAGTAGCCGCCCCCGGCGCCACACCTTGAGGCGCGCCGCGCGCAGCCGGATCGCTTCAACCGTGTCGCGCGCATGCAGCAGCACGAAGTCGGCGTTGCAGCCCGCCTCCAGCCCATAGCCCTCCAGCCCCATGACGCGCGCCGCATTCGCCGTGACGGCCTCGAAGCACTGGCGCATCGCCGCCTGGCTGGTCATCTGCGCTACGTGCAGGCCCATATGGGCCACTTCCAGCATGTCGCCGCTGCCCAGGCTGTACCACGGGTCCATCACGCAGTCGTGGCCGAAAGCCACGTTCACGCCGGCGGCCAGCAGTTCGGGCACGCGCGTCATGCCGCGGCGCTTGGGGTAGGTGTCGTGGCGGCCCTGCAGGGTGATGTTGATGAGCGGGTTGGCCACCACGCTCACGCCGCTTTCGGCAACCAGCGGCAGCAGTTTGCTCACGTAATAGTTGTCCATGCTGTGCATGGAGGTGCAGTGCGAGCCGGTCACGCGCCCTTGCAGGCCCAAGCGCTGGGTCTCGAAGGCCAGGGTCTCGATGTGGCGCGACAGCGGGTCGTCGCTTTCGTCGCAGTGCATGTCCACGCGCTTGCTGCGGTCGGCGGCGATCTCGCACAGCAGGCGCACGCTCTCGGCGCCGTCGGCCATGGTGCGCTCGAAATGCGGTATGCCGCCCACCACGTCCACGCCGCGGTCCAGCGCGCGCTTCAGGTTCTCCACGCCACCTGCGCTGCGCAGCACACCGTCCTGCGGGAAGGCGACGAGTTGAAGGTCGATGTAGGGTGCCACGCGGCGCTTCACGTCCAGTAGCGCATCGACTGGCAGCAGGCTGGCATCGCTGGTGTCCACGTGGCTGCGGATGGCCAGCAGCCCGCGCGCCACGGCCCAGTCGCAGTAGGCCAGGGCACGTTCCACCAGCGCCTCGTGCGTCAGGTGGGGCTTCAGCTCGCCCCACAGTGCGATGCCTTCGAGCAGCGTGCCGCTCTGGTTCACGCGCGGCAGGCCATAGGAGAGCGTGGCGTCCATGTGGAAATGCGCATCCACGAACGGGGGCGAGAGCAGCAGGCCGCCTGCGTCCACGGTCTCGCACGCGGGGGCTGCGAGACCCTCGGCCACTTCGGCGACGCGCCCGCCCTGCACGGCGACGGACATGTTCTTGCGCCCGTCGGGCAGGCTGGCGTTGGTGATGAGCAGATCGAGCATCGAGGGCGCCTTGAGGAAAGGGTTTTCGTGAGGGATGGCTCTTTAGTTATCCTATTGCTCCGGCCCCATGAATTTTGAACTTTCGTGAGTCGTTTGCCTGTGGCAGTCCGTTCACGACGACTCTCGACTTCAAAGGGCCGGCGTAACCAGCATCACCTTGGCACGCTCCACCTCGCGCGCAGGCGCCACACGCGAAGCAGCAAGTTCTTGCAGCGTGATGCGTTGTTCCCGCGTCAGCACCAACGCCGGCCGTTCAGATTTTCTCGCCATGATCACTACTTTCATGAGTTGAGGAGCAAGCATCGCGATTAGCTACTATTTAGTAACTGTATTGATGGAACGTACTGCTGGCCGGTACTGAAGTCGAGCATTGCGGTCGATTCTATCTATCGACCATGCGCGGCAATAGAAAACCTTATGGGGAGGCGGAAGCGCGCGCCGCGCCGGATGCCTGGGGCGCCTGGCCGAAGCCCTGGCCCTGCACTGTCAGCCCTTGCTCCGACAGGCGCCGCGCCGAAGCAGGGCCGATGCCGCGCACGCGGCGGATGAGGTCGGTCCAATCGCGGAATGCGCCATCGTGCGCACGGACTTCGAGGATCTTTCCCGACAGGCCGGGGCCTATGCCCTTGATGCTGTCGAGCTGCGCCTCGGTGGCCTCGTTGACCTCCAGTGCGCATGCAGGCAGCGCCAGCGCCAGAACCGCAAGGCAGAGCAGGGCGCGCGCTGGTTTTCCCATTTTTCTCACAGTTCCTCCACGCGTCGAGCGGGGTAGCTGTCCCAGGTCTGGCAGCCTGGGCACTGCCAGAAATGCTGCCGCGCCTCGAAGCCGCAGGCGGCACAGCGGTAGCGCGTGAGCGGGCGCGTGGCGTGGTCCAGCGCGCGCTGCACCTGGGCGTGGTACTGCTCGTGCTCCAGCTTTTCGCCGGCCAGCCAGCGTGCGGCGGCGACGAGCGAGGGCTCACGCTCCAAGTGGCGCACGTACCACATGCGAGCGTCCTGGCCGGGTGCCGGCAGGGCCTGCTCCAACGCGACGATGCCGTCGAGCACGTCCAGCGACGGAGTGTGCGCGTAGCTGTCGCGCAGCAGGGTGGAAACCTCCGCCTGCCGGCCAGCGGCCTGGCCGGTTTCGATGAGCAGCGGCACTGCCAGCGGCAGCGCCATGGGCGCCTGCCGCTCGATGGCAGCGAGCGTGTCGAAGGCTTCCTGGCTTTTGCTGCCCTGCAGCAGCAGGCGCGCGAGTTCGATGCGCGCGCGCGGCGCCTGGGGCGCGGCGTCGAGCGCTTCGCGCAGCAGCATCTCGGCCTGCGCCAACCGCCCCGCGGCGGCGTGGG
This sequence comes from Curvibacter soli, assembly GCF_029211125.1. GTDB lineage: Bacteria > Pseudomonadota > Gammaproteobacteria > Burkholderiales > Burkholderiaceae_C > Curvibacter_A > Curvibacter_A soli. Next base: position 83,517 of record NZ_JARGEN010000014.1, on the reverse strand, counting down.
CCTGGGCCTGCTCGCAGAGGTAGTGGGCCTGGCGGGCGCTGAAGTCGCCCTGGCCTGCGGCCTGCATCTTGCGGGCGATGGTGGTGGCTTGCGGCCATTCGCGCGAACGCTCGTAGATGGCCAGCCGCGCGAGCCGTGCCTGCTGCTCGAACGGCGTGCCCTCCAGGTCGGCCAGTGCGGCCTCGGCGCGGTCGAGCAGACCGGCCTTGAGGAAGTCGAGTGCAAGTGCGTGCTTGGCGCGGTTCCGGTCGGCACGGTTCAGGTCGCCGCGCGAGAGCAGATGTTCGTGCACGCGCACGGCGCGGTCGTATTCGCCGCGGCGGCGGAACAGGTTGCCCAGCGCGAAGTGCAGCTCCGATGTGTCGGGGTCGATGCGCACTGCCTCGATGAAGGCGTCGATGGCCTGGTCCTGTTGCTCGTTGAGCAGGTAGTTCAGGCCCTTGAAATACGCCTTGGGCGCGCGCCGGTTCTCCATGCGCAGTTGGTGCAGATCGAAGCGTGACGCGGCCCAGCCGAGCATGAAGGCAACCGGCAGGCCGAGCAGGATCCAGGCGAAGTCAAATTCCATGGTCGCGTGCGGTGGCGCCCTGCGCAGGTGCGGCGGGCGTGGCCTGCTGTGCGCGCCGCGCCGCGGAGCGGTGCCGCCACCAGCGCGGCACCATGCCCAGCACGCCCACCACCAGGCCACCCGCGAAGGCCGCGAGAACCACCAGCACCAGCGGCGCGCGCCAGGCCGTGCCGAAGAAGAAGTGCACGGTTGCGTCCTGCTGGTTGTTCAGTGCGAATGCGAAAAGGGTAAAAAAAATGGCTGCCTTGAGCAGCCACATGAGGTATTTCATCCGTCTCCTCTGTGACGGGGCGATTCTACTCAGGCCGCTTTCTGGGCCTGCTGCAAGGAGCTTTCGATTTCCGCAGTGCGGCGGTCCACGGCTTCGCGCAAGGCTTTGCCGGGCTTGAAGTGTGGCACGCGCTTTTCGGGGATGGCCACGCTTTCGCCGCTGCGCGGGTTGCGCCCCATGCGCGGCGGACGGTGGTTGACCGAGAAGCTGCCGAAGCCGCGTATCTCTATGCGGTGGCCACGCACCAGCGCTTCGCCTACGGCGTCTAGGATGGCCTTGACGGCGAATTCCGCGTCGCGGTGGGTCAGTTGGCTAAACCGTGCGGCGAGTTCTTCAACGAGGTCTGAGCGGGTCATGGTGGCTTCGGTGCGTGTGCGCAAAAGAGGAAAGAAAAACAGGGCGGCCCCTGCGGTGCAGAAGGCCGCCCCGCGGGGGTGGTTGCCGATCGCTGGATCAGTTGTTGTTGTCCAGCTTGGCGCGCAGCAGGGCGCCCAGGCTGGTGGTGCCGGCGCTTTCGCGGCTCGATTGCTGGCTCAGGCTGGCCATGGCTTCCTGCTGGTCGACCATGTCCTTCTGCTTGATGGACAGTTGGATATTGCGGGTCTTGCGATCCACATTGACCACCACGGCCGTGACTTCGTCGCCTTCCTTGAGCACGTTGCGGGCATCTTCCACGCGGTCGCGGGAGATTTCCGAAGCGCGCAGGTAGCCCACGATGTCGTTGCCCAGGTCGATCTCGGCGCCACGGGCGTCCACGGTCTTGACCTTGCCGGTCACCGTCTGGCCCTTGTCGTTGACCGTCACGAAAGTGGTGAACGGGTCGCCGTCGAGCTGCTTGATGCCCAGGCTGATGCGTTCGCGGTCCACGTCGATGGCCAGCACGATGGCCTCGACTTCCTGACCCTTCTTGTAGTTGCGAACCGCGGCTTCGCCGGGTTCGTTCCACGACAGGTCGGACAGGTGCACCAGGCCGTCGATGCCGGCAGCCAGGCCCACGAACACGCCAAAGTCAGTGATGGACTTGATGGGGCCCTTGACGCGGTCGCCACGCTTGGTGTTCTGCGCGAACTCTTGCCAGGGGTTGGCCTTGCACTGCTTCATGCCCAGGCTGATGCGGCGCTTGTCTTCGTCGATCTCGAGCACCATGACCTCGACCTCGTCGCCCAGCGAAACCAGCTTGGCGGGGGCGATGTTCTTGTTGGTCCAGTCCATTTCGGAGACGTGCACCAGGCCTTCGATGCCGGGTTCGAGTTCGACGAACGCGCCGTAGTCGGCGATGTTGGTGACCTTGCCAAACAGGCGCGTGCCCTGCGGGTAGCGGCGGCTGACGCCCATCCAGGGGTCGTCGCCCATTTGCTTGAGACCCAGCGAGACACGGTTCTTTTCGGTGTCGAACTTGAGGATCTTGGCCGTGATTTCCTGACCCGCCGTCACCACTTCGGATGGGTGACGCACGCGGCGCCATGCCATGTCGGTGATGTGCAGCAGGCCGTCGATGCCGCCCAGGTCCACGAACGCACCGTATTCGGTGATGTTCTTGACCACGCCATGAACAATGGCGCCTTCTTTCAGGGTTTCCATCAGCTTGGCGCGTTCTTCGCCCATGGAGGCTTCCACCACGGCGCGGCGGCTCAGCACCACGTTGTTGCGCTTGCGGTCGAGCTTGATGACCTTGAATTCGAGGGTCTTGTTCTCGTAGGGGGTCAGGTCCTTGATCGGACGGGTGTCGATGAGCGAGCCCGGCAGGAATGCGCGGATGCCGTTGACCAGCACGGTCAGGCCGCCCTTGACCTTGCCGCTGGTGGTGCCGGTGACGAATTCGCCGGATTCCAGGGCTTTTTCCAGCGCCAGCCAGGAGGCCAGGCGCTTGGCCTTGTCGCGCGACAGGATGGTGTCGCCGTAGCCGTTTTCGATGGCGTCGATGGCTACCGATACGAAGTCGCCGACCTGGACTTCGACTTCGCCCTTGTCGTTCTTGAACTCGTCGAGCGGAACATAGGCTTCGGACTTGAGGCCGGCGTTCACGACGACGAAGCTGTGTTCGATGCGCACGACTTCGGCGGTGATGACCTCGCCGGCGCGCATTTCGGAGCGCTGCAACGATTCTTCAAAAAGGGCGGCAAAAGATTCAGTCATGTATTTTCCTGTTCCGTCGCGGGTTTCCAGCCGCAAAAAGCGGGATTGCGTGGCGCGGCCGTTTTTAAAAGTCCGGGACGGTGGTGGTATTGCGGTTTACACCGCGGTTCTTTGAACAACCACGCTGCCGGTGCGCATGTTGCGCGGCGGGAGCGGCGTGGGCCTGGGCGGCAGCCTGCACTGCGCGGGTTCTAGTCCGCGCGGGGGAAAGGCTGCCTTTCCTGCCACCACTGCAGCACCTGGCTGACGGCTTGTTCGATCGTCAGTGCGGAGCTGTCGAGCAGCAGGGCGTCTTGCGCCGGCCTGAGCGGCGCGACGGGCCGGGACGAGTCCCGTGCGTCGCGCGCCTCCAAGTCAGCGCGAAGGTCGTCGATGTTAGCTGAAATCCCCTTTGAAATCAACTGCTTATAGCGGCGTTCGGCGCGGCATGCGGCGCTGGCCGTCAGATACACCTTGAGCGGGGCGCTGGGGAAGATCACGGTGCCCATGTCGCGCCCGTCGGCGACCAGCCCCGGCAGGCCGCGAAAACCCAGCTGCAGCGCCACCAGCGCGGCGCGCACGGCGGGCAGGGCCGAGACGCGCGAGGCGTTCATGCCGGCCTCCTCGGTGCGGATGGCCTCGCTCACGTCCTCGCCGGCGAGCAGGATGCGACCGGCGCGAAAGCGCACGGGCAGTTGCCGCGCCAGGGCGGCGATGCGCTCTTCGTGCGCCGCGTCGATCGCCAGGCCCGCGCGTGTTGCCGCCAGCGCGGTGATGCGGTACATGGCGCCCGAGTCAAGGAAGTGGTAGCCCAGGCGCTGCGCGACTTTCGCCGCCACCGTGCCCTTGCCCGAGGCAGTGGGCCCGTCGATGCAAAGCACGGGGATGCGCTCCACGGGCGTCTGCGCGACCGCAAACAGCGTCTCGAAATAGTCGGGGAAGGTCTTGGCCACGCACTGCGGGTCGAGGATGCGCACGGGCCGCGCGTCGGGATTGAAGGCCGCGAGCGAGAAGCACATCGCCACGCGGTGGTCGTCGTAGGTATGGATGGCCGCCGCGCGCCAGTGGCCAGCGGGCAGGGGATGGATGCGCAGCCAGTCCAGGCCCTCCTCCACGGTGGCGCCGAGCTTGCGCGCCTCGGTGGCCATGGCGGCAATGCGGTCGGTCTCCTTCACGCGCCAGCTCGCGATGTTGCGCAGTGTGCTGGGAGCGTCGGCATAGAGCGCCATCACGGCCAGCGTCATGGCCGCGTCGGGAATGTGGTTGCAGTCGAGGTCGATGGCCTGGAGCGGCCAGGCGCCGCGCCGCACATGCAGCCAGTTGGGGCCGCTGTCGATCTGCGCGCCCATGGCACGGGCGGCTTCGACGAAACGGATGTCACCCTGAATCGAGTCCGCGCCTACGCCCAGAATCTTGATGCCATTCTGGCCTGCATCGCCCGTGGATATTGCGCCAAGCGCTATGAAATAGCTAGCAGATGAGGCGTCCGCCTCGACGTGGATGCTGCCGGGCGAACGGTAGCGGCTGCCTGCCGGAACCGTGAAGCGGCTCCATCCCTCGCGTTGCACGACCACGCCGAAGCGCGCCAGCAACTGCAGTGTGATCTCGATATAGGGCTTGGAGATCAGCTCGCCCACCACGTCGATCACGATGTCGCGCCGTGCGACCAGCGGCAGCGCCATCAGCAGCGCAGTGAGAAACTGGCTCGACACGTCGCCGCGCACGGCAATCGGCGCATCGAGCCGGAGCGCGGGCTGCCCGATGGCCAGCGGCGGGTAGCCGGGGTTGCCCCGGTAGTCGATGCGGCAGCCCAGTTGGCGCAGTGCGTCCACCAGGTCGCCGATGGGGCGCTCGTGCATGCGCGCCACGCCCGAGAGTTCGAAGTCGCCACCCAGTACCGCCAGCGCCGCTGTCAGCGGGCGCATGGCCGTCCCGGCGTTGCCCAGGAACAGCCGCGCCGCCGTGGCTGGCGGCTGGCCGCCCAGGCCGGTGATGCGCAGCGGGCCACCTTCGGCCTGTTCCACGCCGCAGCCGAGCTGGCGCAGGGCTTCGAGCATGACGCGGGTGTCGTCGGAGTCGAGCAGGTCGTGCACGGAGGTCTGGCCTTCGCACAGCGCGGCCAGCAGCAGGACGCGGTTGGAAATGCTCTTGGAGCCGGGCAGGGTCACGCTGCCGTCGGCGCCCGCCAGCGGGGGAATGTCCAGAAATGTGGTGGTGAACATCTACGGCTGCGGGGGGGCGGAGGGCGCCTGGCCCGCGCTTGTCTGCAGCGCGGGCCAGGCGCCCATGCGCCATTGCGCACGGGTCTCGCTGGCCAGGGCGATCATGCCTTCGAGCGCCTGGGCATCGCCGCGCTTGACGGCTTTCTCGAATGCGTAGAGCGCCTGCTGGAAGCGCTTGGACTGCTCCAGCAGTTCGTCCTGGTTGGCCAAGAAGATGTCGCGCCACATCTGCGGCTCGCTGGCGGCGATGCGCGAGAAGTCGCGGAAGCCCGGGCCCGCGAGCGACAGGTAGTCCTGCCCGTAGGACTGGCCCGCGATGCTGTAGAGCAGGGCGAAGGCCAGCAGGTGGGGCAGGTGGCTGACCGCAGCGAAAGCGGCGTCGTGCGCCTCGGGCGGCATGCTGATGACGCGCGCGCCGAGGGCGGTCCATACTTCGCGCGCCTGCTGCAGCTTGGCTTGTGTCGTCTGCTGCGTGGGCGTGAGCACGATCTGCTTGCCGGTGAAAAGGTCGGCGTCGGCATGCTCCACGCCCGACTTTTCCTTGCCCGCGATGGGGTGGGCCGGCACGAAGGATCCGGCCTGGTCGCGCAGCGCGCGCAGCGCGGCGGCGGCCACGTCGGCCTTGGTGGAGCCCACGTCCATCACCAGCATCTGCGGCGTGACCAGGTGCTTGATGGACTTGAGCGTGGCTTCCGTAGCCGCCACGGGCACGGCCACGAGCACGATGTCGGCCCCGGCCACGGCCAGCAGCGCCGAGGGCGCCTCCACGTCGATCACGCCGAGCTGGCGCGCGCGGTCGGTGGTGGAGGGCGACTTGCTGTAGCCCACCACGCGCTTGACCAGCCCGGCCTTCTTGAGCGCCAGCGCGAACGAGCCGCCCATGAGGCCGCAGCCGATCAGGCCCAACTGCTCGAACATGCTATTTGCCTACCGGGTAGGTACCCAGCACCTTGTAGAAGGCGCACAGGGCGCGCAGTTCGGTCAGCGCCTTGGCCACGTGGGGCTGGGCCGGATGGCCGTCGATGTCGATGTAGAAGTAGTACTCCCACTGGCCGGTGCGTGCGGGTCGCGACTCGAAGCGCGTCATCGACACGCCGTTGGCCTTGAGCGGCACCAGCAGGTCGTGCACCGCGCCGGGCTGGTTGGGGACCGAGACGATCAGGCTGGTGCAGTCGTGGCCGGAGGGCGGCGGCGTGTCGAGCGTCTGCGGCAGGCAGATGACGGCGAAGCGCGTGCGGTTGTATGCCTCGTCCTGGATCGCGTGGGCGACGATGTGCAGGCCGAACTGGGTGGCCGCGCGCTCGCTGGCCAGGCCGGCCCAGGCCGGATTGGTGGCGGCCAGGCGCGCGCCCTCCGCATTGCTGGCGACGGCGCGGCGCTCGGCGTGCGGCAGGTTCTTGGCCAGCCAGTTCTGGCATTGCGCCAGCGCCTGCGGATGGGCCAGCACGGCCTCGATGCCGTCGAGCGCGTTGACCTGGCGCAGCAGGTTGTGGCGGATCAGCAGGCTGACCTCGCCGACCACGTGCGTGGGCGAATGCAGGAACAGGTCGAGCGAGCGCGTGACCACGCCCTCGGTCATGTTCTCCACGCCCACCACGCCGTACTGGGCGCTGCCGCTGGCGGTGGCGTGGAACACCTCGTCGAAGCTGGCGCAGTAGATCAGGTCGGCAGCGCCGCCGAAGTATTCGATCGCGGCCTGCTCGCAGAAGGTACCCGCCGGGCCCAGCACGGCCACGCGCTGGGGCGATTCGAGCGCCAGGCAGGAGGACATGATCTCGCGCCAGATGGCGGCGATGTGCAGGTCCTTCAGCGGCCCGGGGTTGGCGGCCTGCATCCTGGCGATGACCTGGGCCACGCGGTCGGGGCGGAAGAAGGGCGTGCCCTCGTGGCGCTTGAGCTCGCCCACCTGCTCGGCCACATGGGCGCGCTGGTTGAGCAGATCCAGCAGTTGCCGGTCGAGCGAATCGATCTGTACGCGCAGTTCGGCCAGTGCGGGGGAAGTGGAGGGAGCGGCGGGGGACGTCTCAGGCATGGTGCTGCTCGAATTCTCGCATGTAGTCCACCAGCGCCTGCACGCCCGCCAATGGCAAGGCGTTGTAGATCGAGGCGCGCATGCCGCCCACCGACTTGTGGCCCTTGAGCTGCAGCAGGCCGCGCGCCTTGGCGCCGGCCAGGAAGGCGTCGTTGCGGCTCTCGTCGCGCAGGAAGAACGGCACGTTCATGCGCGAGCGGCAGTCCGGGGCGACCTTGTTCACATAGAGCTGCGAGCCGTCGATGAAGCCGTACAGCAGCTTGGCCTTGGCGATGTTGCGCGCCTCCATGGCGGCTATGCCGGCCAGCGCGCCGTCGGTCTGGCGCTTGAGCCACTGGAACACCAGCCCGGCGATGTAGATCGCATAGGTGGGCGGCGTGTTGTACATCGACTGGTTGTCGGCCACCGTCTTGTAGTCGAACGCGCTGGGGCAGGCGGGCAGGGCATGGCCGAGCAGGTCTTCGCGCACCACCACCAGCGTGAGGCCGGCGGGCCCCAGGTTCTTCTGCGCGCCGGCGAAGGCCAGGCCCACGCGCGACCAGTCCACGGGGCGCGAGGCCACGTGCGACGAGAAGTCGATCACCAGCGGCGCGTCGCTGCCCAGGGCCTTGAGGTCGGGCAGGCGCTGGAACTCCACGCCATGGATGGTTTCGTTGGTGCAGGCGTGCACGTAGGCGGCCTGCGGGTCGAGCTGCCAAGTGGCCGGATCGGGCAGGGTGGTGAAGCCGCTGGCTTCGCCCGAGGCGGCGATGCGCACGCTGGCGTACTTGCGCGCCTCCTGCTGCGATTTCTGGCTCCAGCCGCCGGTGACCACGAAGTCCAAGGCGCCGCCGCGCGAGAGGTTCAGCGGCACGATGGCGTTCTCGGCCAGGCCGCCGCCCTGCATGAACAGGATCTTGAATTGCGGCGGCACGGCCAGGAGTTCGCGCAGATCGGCTTCGGCCTGTTCGTAGATGGAGATGAATTCGCGGCCGCGGTGGCTCATTTCCATCACGCCCATGCCGCTGCCATGCCAGTCGAGCATTTCGGCGGCGGCCTGGCGCAGTACTTCCTCGGGAATGGCGGCAGGGCCGGCGGAGAAGTTGTATGGGCGGTGCATGAAAATATCGGTGAAAATGGGCCCTAGCGCAGGAATAACCTGCGCTGGCAGCTATCAAAAATGTAGCGTCTGGCGCTCAGGCGGCATCCGTGGGCGCATCGTCGCCCTCGGCGTCGTTGCCAGCCACGTGGGCGTCGTTCTCCACGATGCGCTGCAGGCCACTCAGCTTGGCGCCGTCGTCCAGCGCGATCAGCGTCACGCCCTGCGTGGCACGGCCGAGTTCGCGGATTTCGGCCACGCGGGTGCGTACCAGCACGCCGGTGTCGGTGATGAGCATGATCTCGTCGTCCGTGCGCACCAGCGTGGCGGCCACGACCTTGCCGTTGCGCTCGCTCTGCTGGATGGCGATCATCCCCTTGGTGCCGCGCCCGTGGCGGGTGTATTCGCCGATCGGGGTGCGCTTGCCGTAGCCGTTCTGCGTGGCAGTCAGCACGGCCTGGGTTTCGTCCTCGGCCACCAGCATGGCGATCACGCCCTGGCCGTCTTCCAGCGTCATGCCGCGTACGCCGCGGGCGTTGCGGCCCAGCGGGCGCACGTCGTTCTCGTCGAAGCGCACGGCCTTGCCGCCGTCGGAGAACAGCATCACGTCGTGCTTGCCGTCGGTGAGCGCGGCGCCGATGAGGTAATCGCCTTCGTCGAGGTTCACTGCAATGATGCCGGCCTTGCGCGGGTTGTTGAACTCGTCGAGCGCGGTCTTCTTCACCGTGCCCATGCTGGTGGCCATGAAGACGTAGTGGTCGGCGGGGAAACTGCGGAACTCGCCGGTGAGCGCCAGCACCACGTTGATCTTTTCGCCTTCCTGCAGCGGGAACATGTTGACGATGGGCCGCCCGCGCGAGCCGCGCGAGCCCGCCGGCACCTCCCACACCTTGAGCCAGTAGAGTCGCCCCCGGTTGGAGAAGCACAGGATGTAGTCATGCGTGTTGGCGATGAAGAGCTGGTCAATCCAGTCGTCTTCCTTCGTGGCCGTGGCCTGCTTGCCGCGCCCGCCGCGCTTTTGCGCCCGGTATTCGCTGAGCGGCTGGCTCTTGATGTAGCCGCTGTGGCTGAGCGTGACCACCATGTCGGTGGGCGCGATGAGGTCTTCGGTGGAGAGGTCTTGCGCGCTGTGCTCGATCTCGCTGCGCCGTGCGCCGACCTTGGTCTGGCCGAATTCGTTCTTGAGCGTGGTGAGCTCGTCGCCGATGATGAGCGAGACGCGCTCGGGCCGGGCGAGGATGTCGAGCAGGTCTTCGATCTCGGCCATCACCTCCTTGTATTCGGCCACGATTTTGTCCTGCTCCAGTCCCGTGAGGCGCTGCAGGCGCATCTGCAGGATTTCCTGCGCCTGCGTGTCTGACAGGCGGTACAGGCCATCGCGGCCCATGCCGTAGGCGATGTCCAGGCCCTCTGGGCGGTAGTCGTCGGCGTTGACCACGCCGCCGTCGGTGCGGGTGCGGGTGAGCATCTCGCGCACCAGGGTGCTGTCCCACGCGCGGGCCATCAGCTCGGCCTTGGCCACCGGCGGCGTGGGCGATTCGCGGATGATGCGGATGAACTCGTCGATGTTGGCCAGCGCCACCGCCAGCCCTTCGAGCACGTGGCCGCGGTCGCGCGCCTTGCGCAGCTCGAACACCGTGCGGCGGGTCACCACCTCGCGCCGGTGTTGCAGGAAAACCCACACCAGGTCCTTCAGGTTGCACAGGCGTGGCTGGCCGTTCACCAGCGCCACCATGTTGATGCCGAAAGTGTCCTGAAGCTGGGTCTGCTTGTAGAGGTTGTTGAGCACCACCTCGGGCACTTCGCCGCGCTTGAGCTCGATGACCAGACGCATGCCTGACTTGTCGGATTCGTCCTGGATGTGGCTGATGCCTTCGAGCTTCTTCTCGTGCACCAGTTCGGCCATGCGCTCCTGCAGCGTCTTCTTGTTGACCTGGTAGGGCAGCTCGTCGACGATGATGGCTTGGCGCTGGCCGCGGTCGATGTCCTCGAAATGCACCTTCGCGCGCATCACCACCTTGCCGCGCCCCGTGCGGTAGCCTTCCTTCACGCCACCCACGCCGTAGATGATGCCGGCGGTGGGGAAATCGGGCGCCGGGATGATCTCCATCAGCTCGTCGATGGTCGCGTCGGGGTTCTTGAGCATGTGCAGGCACGCATCCACGACCTCGCTCAGGTTGTGCGGAGGAATGTTGGTGGCCATGCCCACCGCGATGCCGGCGGAGCCGTTGACCAGCAAGTTGGGCAGCCGGCTGGGCAGCACCAGCGGCTCTTTCTCGCTGCCATCGTAGTTGGGGCCGAAGTCGACGGTTTCCTTGTCGATATCGGCCAGCATTTCGTGGGCGATTTTGGCCAGTCGGATTTCCGTATAACGCATGGCTGCCGCGTTATCGCCATCGACGGAGCCGAAATTACCCTGGCCGTCCACGAGCATATGGCGCAGGGAAAAATCCTGGGCCATGCGCACAATCGTGTCATAAACGGCGCTGTCGCCGTGCGGATGGTATTTACCGATTACGTCGCCCACGATGCGGGCGGATTTTTTATAGGGGCGATTCCAGTCGTTGCTCAGCTCGTGCATTGCAAAGAGTACGCGCCGGTGCACGGGCTTGAGGCCGTCGCGAGCGTCCGGCAGGGCGCGGCCCACGATCACGCTCATGGCGTAGTCGAGGTAGCTGCGGCGCATCTCCTCCTCAAGGCTGATGGGCAGGGTTTCTTTGGCGAACTGGGTCATGGAAGGCGGGGAGCTCTGCGGCAAATGGGCTCTGATTTTAAGTGGAAGCGCCTGTCGCGAACTAGCAACATCTTCGGAGGATTGCGCTTTTGTCCTACGGAATGACGCCGCTCCAGGAGTCGCTTATGCGGTTACGTATGGCACAATCAATGGAACGTTTTTGGTGATGGTCACTGACGACGTCTTTGATTCGCAGCGCGGCTGCGGCTTTTTCCCCAAGAGGAGAACCATGAAGAAACTGAACAAAGTGGCGATGTTGTTTGCCTCTGCAGCGCTTGCAACCGCCGCTGGCGCCCAAAGCATCGACAACTGGAAGAACGGTACCGGCGAACTCGTCTGGAAGAACGGCACCAACGAATACTGCTGGCGCGATGCCAACTGGACGCCCGCCACCGCTGCCCCTGGCTGCGATGGCGCACTGGCTCCTGCAGCCGCTCCCGCTCCTGCCGCCGCCTCCCCGGCTCCTGCTGCCGCCGCCGCCAAGACTCCCGTCCCGGCTCCCCAGCCGCCCGCCGCCAGCAAGGTGACCTACGCTGCCGACGCCTTCTTCGACTTCGACAAGTCCGTGCTCAAGCCCGAAGGCAAGGCCAAGCTTGACGACCTGGTCGGCAAGGTGAAGAACATCAACCTGGAAGTCATCATCGCCGTCGGTCACACCGATTCCATCGGTACCGACGCCTACAACCAGAAGCTGTCGGTGCGCCGTGCCGAAGCCGTGAAGGCGTATCTCGTGTCCAAGGGTATCGAAAAGAACCGCATCTACACCGAAGGCAAGGGCGAGAAGCAACCCATCGCCGACAACAAGACCGCCGAGGGCCGCTCCAAGAACCGCCGCGTGGAAATCGAAGTGGTCGGCACCCGCTCCAACTGATCTCCAGTTTGCGTCTCGCAAGGAAGCCCCGCTTGGCGGGGCTTTTTTCATGGTGTGCCCGGCACGGGCGCACTCCTGCGGGTGCAAGTCCCGCCGTAAGTTGATCACAGCGAACGAAGCGAAGCGCAACTGCATGAGGGCGACCGAGTGTGGGGAGGAAGCGTGGAGCGAAGCTGCGAGCCGATGAACAAGAACCGGATAGAAGGCGCTGCCGAGCAGGGCGAGCGGGCCATGAACCGCGAAGCTCTTGTGATCAAGGCGAAGTGGCGTAGATCCGGCGGTTGTGCAGCGAAGGAGTGTGTCCTTACCCGGGGAGATCTCGCCTTGTGGGTGAAAGCCTGACGGTTGCTGCCGGAGCGAGAAGTCAGCAGAGGTCGTAGTAGCCCGAGTCGGGGGCCGTTGAGGCAGGACCAAAAGGACGAAGGACCAAACGAGAGTGAGTGACCGAGGACACGTGTGATGTCAAAGGCCATGCGTCAGATGCCGCAGCGATGCGGGCGGGCGGGCGTAGCGCGCGGTGAAGCCGCGCGTGATCCTGTCAGCGACGAAGCCAGCGGCCCGCCGCGTGAACACCCGGGCACGGGGTCGGCAAAGCAGATGGCGGGCACTGGTGGCCTGCTGGAAGCGGCGCTGACGAGAGAGAACCTGCCTGGGGGTGCCCAGGCTGCTCTGACCTCAAGCTCTCGAACCGCCCGGTGCGGACCCGCATGCCGGGTGGTGTGGCAGGGGTGCAGCCTATGAAGGCTGCCCCCTATGCCGATGCGGCTTCAAGCACAATGGGCGCATGAGCGAAACCCTGAATGCGGACCCGGCCGAACTGGCCAAGTTTTCCAGCCTCGCCCACCGTTGGTGGGATCCCGACAGCGAATTCCGCCCGCTGCACCAGATCAACCCGCTGCGCCTCGAATGGGTCGACGGCATCGCCCCGCTGGCGGGCCGGCGCGTGCTCGATGTCGGCTGCGGTGGTGGCATCCTGGCCGACGCCATGGCGCGCAAGGGGGCCGATGTGCTGGGCATCGATCTGGCGGGCAAGTCCCTGCGCGTGGCGCAACTGCATGCGTTGGAAGCCGGCACCGTGGGCGTGCAGTACCGCGAGGTCAGTGCCGAAGCCATCGCCGCTGAACAGCCGGCCAACTTCGATATCGTCACCTGCATGGAGATGCTCGAGCACGTGCCCGACCCGGCGTCGGTCGTCAATGCGTGCAGGCAACTGGTCAAGCCCGGTGGCTGGGTGTTTTTCTCCACCATCAACCGCAACGCCAAATCGTTCCTGCTGGCCATCGTGGGCGCCGAATATGTGCTGGGCATGCTGCCGCGCGGTACGCACGAATATGCGAACCTGATTCGCCCGCATGAACTGGCCGCATGCTGCCGCAGCGCGGGCCTGGACGTGCGGTGCATGCAGGGATTGCAATACAACCCGCTGACGGGGCGGTATTGGCTGAGCCGCGATACCAGCGTCAACTATCTGCTGGCAACCCAGCGTCCTGAGGGAAAAGGCTGATCCGGATGCTGTTTCCCGACGTGAGGGCCGTGCTGTTCGACCTGGATGGCACACTGGTCGACAGCGCGCCCGACCTTGCCGCTGCTGCCGACAAGATGCGCACCGACCGCGGCATGCCCTCGCTGCCCATCGCTCATTACCGCCCCATGGCTGGCGCGGGAGCCCGGGGCATGCTGGCGCAGGCCTTTGGTATCTCGCCCGAACACCCTGATTTCGCCGGCATGCGCGAGGAGTTCTTCAGCAACTACGATGGCTGCATGCTGGCCTCCACCGCACCCTTCGACGGTATCGTGGCGTTGATCGGCCAGCTGCGCGCATTGCCGCTGGCATGGGGCGTGGTCACCAACAAGGCCCGGCGGTTCGCCGAGCCGCTGACGCGAGCCATGCCGCTGTTCTCGACCGCAGGCACCGTTGTCTGTGGAGATACCACGCCGCATTCCAAGCCGCACCCGGCGCCGTTGCTGGAGGCTGCGCGGCAGTTGGATGTTGCGCCCGCGCACTGCATCTATGTAGGCGATGACGCGCGTGACATCCTCGCCGGGCAGGCGGCGGGCATGGGCACCGTGGCTGCGTGCTATGGCTATCTGGGTCGCAGGGCCGATATCTCCGCATGGGGCGCGCAGGCCGCCATAAATTCGCCGCAAGAACTCTTGCAATTGCTCCGAAAGCCCTAAAATATGGATCCTTGGGGCTGTACTGGTTTCGACGTGGGTACGGAATCGCTGCGGTGCATGTCGAGCTGAATGCGCTCGTAAAACAGATTCAAACAAACTAACTGCAAACGGGGCCGCCCCCTAACTATCCATAGTTTGCTAGACTTTGGACCCACGCCCAGTGATCGGTTGCTTTTTTGAAAGTATGGAGTATTCCATGTTTTTCCATAGTCCCCAGCTGTGGTTGATGATGACTGATTGGCAGCGCGCCGCGTTGCTTTGATCTAAAATGAGGTTTAGGGGCCGACATGGTTTCGACGTGGATTCGGAGTCAAGTAGGGCATGCCGAGCACTCCAGAACGCTCGTTAATCTTTGTGGAAAACAATCAAGCGCCAACGATAACTCGTACGCTCTAGCCGCTTAATCCCGGCAAGCCGCTCACCGGAAGGCCAATGGTCCGGGTTGATGGTCGCAAGGCCTGAGACAGAGCGGTAATCTACATTGGCTGGTTCGGCGCCGGGTCACTAGGTGTCGAACGAGATTTAGTGACTGGTTGCCTTCGTAGCGTGCTGCTGCGCGACGAGGGGGATGAGATACAAAACAGTCAGCTACGCATGTAGAACTGCTTGGTAATGGTTCGCGGACGCGGGTTCAATTCCCGCCGGCTCCACCAGTACAAAGGCCTTGGACGAAAGTTCAAGGCCTTTTTTTTGGTGCATCGGCCTGCTCGGTCGCCCGATGGACATCGTGTTCGCCTGGCTGATGGTGGTTCGTTGGAGCTTGCGACTCGGGGCTCAATCGACCAGCCGTACTGATCGGATCTTTGGCGATCCATCCATCAACGGGTACGTCGTCCATCTCCACGGCAGCATCGATTTGCCAAGGTTCCGGGTAGTGTCGAAGAATGCGAAGTGCTGCCAAACGGAGCTTCTCTGGCACCGAGCCGTCCCACATTTGATGGTCTTTGTGGGGGGATCGGAGGTCACGCAGCAATTCGCCAGCCCACTCCAAAGCACGACGACGTTCATAGGGTAGCGTCAACGGAGGCCTCCTGTTTGCCGACACGCATCCGCCGCTCGGTCGCGTGGAATTCGCAGAGACATGCCCACCACGCACCGTGGAGGTCGATCCTGGCAGGCTTGCCGCACAACATGCAGGCGGTTTCTGTCTCGGTCTCGGCGTTGTCCAGTACCGCATCAACGTCTCTCCGACGGTCCTCAGTCATGCCCGAATCCGAGTAGTAGAACCGAGCACTGCCGTACTTCTCCTTGATTTGGCAAAAATGAAATTCAGCCTTGTGTTGACCAAGAACTACGTCCACCCTCTTGCAGGCTCTCGCCAGGATCTGCATCCATCCTTCGTACAGGTCAAGGCCGATGTTCGGCCCTTGGAACATGTACGGGAACCGAGCTTTCAGATTAGCGCCCGTTGAACCGTTGTGTTTTGCCTTGTCGTTGCCGTACATGGATCCAGTCCTGCTGCTCGGTGTCCTGCCTGATGCTTTTGAGTGTTACGGCTGAACGCTGGCACGCTCCCAAGACACGCAGAGCCAAGCAATCATTGTCTACTTTGTACCATTTTTGCTATGCATGTATGCAGCGAGGCATCAACAGTCGGCGAGTGGGAACCTCAACCGATTTCCTCTTGCTCAAAGCTTTTGCTGCCGAACTGAAGGCTCGGCGTACGACACTTGGTCTGAATCAGGAAACGCTCGCGTTCGACGCCCACATGAATCGGACGTCTGTCGCGAAGCTGGAGTTGGGGCAAACCTCTCCTGACCTGCCCCACCCAGCCGTACCACCGCAATGGCAGCGAAGTCCGTCAACTTTGGAGAATGACGGACATGAGAAAGAGCAGATTTTACCGAGGAGCAGTTCATCGGTTTCATCAAGCAGGCCGAGGCTGGCTTGCCGATCAAGGATCTGTGCCGCAAAGGCGGCTTCAGCGACGCGACCTTCTACAAATGGCGCGCCAAGTACGGCGGCATGGACGTGCCCGACGCCCGGCGGCTGCGTGAACTGGAGGCGGAGAACAACAAGCTCATGAAGCTGTTGGCAGAGGCCCACCTGGACATCCACGCACTGAACACCGCCTTCGGGGTAAAGCGCTAGCCCCACAGGCCAAGGGCGTGGCCGTCGCCACCATGATCGAGCAATGTGATCTGAGCGAGCGGCGCGCCTGGAGGCTTGTGGGGCTCTCCCGCGACAGCTATCGCCATCCGCCCGAGGCCGATGCCATGACGCAAGAACTCAGCAGCAAGATCGTCGAGATCGCACATGCACGCCGGCGTTTCGGCTATCGGCGTATCCACGACATGCTGCGCCCGCACTTCCCCGGTGTGAATCACAAGAGCGTCTACCGCGCTGTACAGCGCCGCCAACCTGGCGGTGCGCAGGCGCAATAAGGCCCAGCGGCCGGTCAACGAGCGCGTCCCGCTGCAACTGGCCGCGACGGTCAATGAGGTGTGGAGCATGGACTTCGTCAGCGACAGCCTGAGCACGGGCCGGCGCATCAAGTGCCTGACGGTCGCCGACGACTTCAGCCACGAGTGCGTGAGCATCGCGGTGGACTGGGGCATCTCTGGCCAGTACGTCACGCGGCTGTTCGATCAGGCCTCCATCTTCAGGGGCTACCTGCTGGCCGTGCGCACCGACAACGGCCCGGAGTTCACCAGTCGTGCATTCATGGCCTAGGCCAGCACGCACGGCATCCGCCACATCCTGATCGAGCCGGGACGACCTATGCAGAACGGCTACATCGAGAGCTTCAACGGCAAGTTCAGGGACGAGTGCCTGAACGAGCAGTGGTTCGAGACGCTGCAGCAAGCCAGATCGGCCATTGCCGTCTGGAGGCGGGACTTCGACGAGGTGAGGCCGCACAGCAGTTGTGGGCGAATGCCACCGGCGAAGTTCGCCCAGCTGCATCGCCAGCGCGCTGGCGATGCAGCTCGAGCCAGCTCAAGGACCACTGAGATCGAGATCAATTAATCTTGCAACCCCGGACTTCCTCGCTATGGACGTCACGGCGAGAGGGGCAGGTCAATGGCATAAACCCTGTGACGCTCGGTTGTGCACGCAAGGTCGGGGAGATCGTGAAGTATCTGGAAGATGGTGTAGCGCCGCAGATCCGGTACGGGTTCTACATGTAAGCCTATGAGCCATTGCAAAGTCAATTGCACTGTCACCCAGCTCATTTAGCTTCTTGATGGAAGGCGCGTCATTTCTCGACACGACCGCGCACCGCTCGCAGTTGGCGCACGCCTGTATACGTGCCGCCCGAGGCTCCCAAGACGTGCGCGAGAGATCGGCGCCGCCTTCCTTCCAAAAGCGTGAGGAACGCGACGTTATTCAATGACGACGTAGAACGGCTCAGACGTCCCGGTCAGCCGCTGATCGCGCTTGCGCACAACAAACGCCTCCACGAAATGAACACCGCGGTAGCGAAGGGTTTCGATGCGGGTCGCGCCCTCGTCGGAGCTGTAGAACCCACCACGCAGTTGGTTGGCGGCGCCTGCAACCCGGTCGGTGTTCGTGACGCGCCACCTTACATCGAAGGCATCGGTCTGGAATGGCGCACCGTTTGAGCTCACGGCGGTGAACTTTACTGCGTAGCCGGCTTGCAAGGGTTCGCCCGATCTGGTCGATCGGATGAACTGGCCGTATTCGGACGTTTTCAGTTCCACGTTCATTCGTACCGTCAACTGTTCGCTTGCGCGTCGCCACTTTGGGCGCTCAATGTGAGGCAGCTTGTGAATCCGCGGAGGCACAGCTCCAAGGCCGAGGGCCTTGACCATCGCGACCAGGTCGGTGAAATGGTTTGCGGTGACCAGCGACGTGCCGACAGACGTTGTGATCGACTCGCTGATTTTCTCGGCGGCACGTTTCGAATCGCTTTCAGCGAAGCCTTCACCGAACACTCGTCGCCATTTTCCGATGCTCTCTTCTTTGTCGACTTCATCGAAGGCGTCGTCGATCCAGCTACGATAGAGATTCACCTTGTCGCGGAAGTTCACATACTTTGCCTGTTCCCATTCAACGGCTTGGTCATCGCCGTAGAACACAGGATTCATGACTTCCGGGCGTTCGGGACGAGCCTGCAGCCAATCGTCAAGGCGATCAACGAGGGTCTTCAACGTCGTAGGTAGGTCAGCGAATTGGGCGCTGTTGCGATCGGTCTCATGTACGCGGTACCCAAGCAGCGTGGTGAGCAAGAACGACGGACATGTGAAGTTGCCCTTGATGTCGCGCATGTACTTCAGCAAGCGCGTAGCCTTCTTCAGGTCATTGCTGCCGGCAATGCCGTTCTGCCCAGTGACCCAATCGGTGTAGGCCAGCGGTTCGGACCGTTCGAATTCATCGCTGCCTCGATTACAAACCTCATGCGTGCCCGGATACTGTCGGTCGACCAGACAGGGGGCGATGTCGATCTTTCGCTCACCGGCGTATTCGATGGTGGCGCAGTGCGAGAAGCGCCGCACCTTGTCCTTGTACGCAGGCATTAAATTGAGCTCGGTCGCAAGCTTGTTCACGTAGTCCCGGGGCGTCCAATCAGGGACGGGTTCCACAAGCACCAATAGGTCCGCGTCGAAAGAACTTCCCGACTGCGGCTTGATGATGGTTCCGTGCGCCCAAGATCCCTGTTCCTCAAAGCCGAGGATCTTTGGCCCCCAGTCGAGTTGCCTGACAGCGGACTGCACGGCATCGACACTTGCGGTGAGGAGCGAAAGCCGGGTTTCATTCAGATTGACGTGATCCTTGAGGAACGTCTTAAAGTGTTCGTGCAGTTTCATGCGCTCACACCCCCCATTGCGGCGTCCCGTTTGGCTTCGGCTACCAGCGTTTCCGCCGCGTGATGCGCTGCGTCCTCATTGAGCTTGCGCGAGAGCCAATACACCCAGTCGTACACCAGTGGGTTGGAAGTACGGTTGCGATAGATCGCGTCCTGAAGGTTGCGCGCATCCTGTTCCAACTCAGGCGACGCGGGTTCCTTTAAGGCCTTTGCCCACAGCTTTTCGACCTCTGCCTTGAGCGTGGTAAGCGTCTCCACGGTATCGGCTTGTTTTCGATGCTCGCGCAGTACAAAGGCCGCCAAGGGCACAAAAGGCACGATGACTTTCAGGATCAGATCAGGCAGGCTCAAGCCGGCATGAATGCCATGGAAGAGGAAGCCAAGGAACATGAGCATCGCAAGGGCCAAGCAACCCCACGCATAGCCTCGGCGCACGCGCATGTCGTACGTGATGTTCGTGCGCTGGCAGACAAGGCGTCCCACTGAAAGCGGGACCGAGCCGACGCACTGTTCGTACCAGCCGAGGAGGGCCGTTCGCTCCTGATCCGTCATGGGCTTGCGTGTAACTGATCGGATGCTCTCCGGATCCACTTTCGAGCCCACCACGAACTGATTCCAGGGAAGCCCGAGAACTTCGGTGTCGAACTGCTCTTGGATGCGCGCAGCCGTCTTGATCCAGTCGCGCTGAAGTCGAGTGGCCAAGCCGATGTCTACCAGCAGCAGGAAGACGCTGAGCAGAGCGAGCATGGGCCGCACCTGCGTATCGTCCGGGCCCCAGAACGAACTTGCCCACGGCAATGCCAACGCGCAAACGAGAAAGACCGTCTGCAGACGCTTCGCGCGCCGGTAGTAGGCCCGCTGCGCCCGCAACAAGTCGAGGCGCTTCTCTTCATTCTGGCGGACGAGGATGTCGTTCACGAGCAATGGCTCGGATTCAGGTGCAATGGTGATCATGGGTTCCTCCCTCTTAAAAGGTTTTTTCTTGCATGGCTCAGTGCCATCGCTTCTGTTTTTCGCGCGGATGTTCGCCACCGCCGGCCCAGTTCCCTGTGGAAAGCCATTCCTCGAAATAATTAAGCCACTGGCCGGTCCAGGCGATGTAGGTCTCAAGAAGTCTCATGTGCGGCGTCCACTCGTTCTTGCGCGGCAACCACAGGCACAGCTTGGTGCCTTGCACGTTGCTCCGGTAAATGTGGGGAAGCGGCTTCCCGTCGGCGAGGAGGTGCAGATCCGGCGACAACACGAACATCGCCGGAAAGCCGGAACGGGGCACGATCAACATGCAGCTGTATTCGCGCGAGAGCAGGGTCGGCGAAATAGAGAACCAAAAGCGAAGCTCGTGCCCCTGCACCAACTGCACCCGTGCGCCAGGAAATCGCAGGGCGCGAAGCTCAACAGCCCGCTGGGCGAGCGTGGGCGGGCGGCGAGCCGGGGCGCGGGTCATCAATCACCAAAATGGGTGTGCGAGCGGCTTGGGGTGGAAATCGCTGCCGATCCGCCCGCGATGAAGAAGCTCTGGCCCGACGCACGCTTTTCCTCGCGCCGCGTGGCGTTGTCTTCGAGCACCGCAGCACTGGCGCGTTCGCCGAATGCCCGTTCGGCCGCTCTCGCAATCACGTCAAGGCCTGCGCTCTGATCCACGGCGTCAACCAGCACCGTCAGGTCGTGGCGAAGCCGTTCGTGCCAGTCGTCGAAAGCCTTTTGCTTCGCTGGTGAGTCCATGCATCCAGCCAAGTTATCGTTCACGGCCGTGAGATTCTTGAGATACCAAAACTCCCGATCGTTGGGCATCTGCAAGCGTTCGAACAGCTTGGGCATGAGCTCAACGATGTCGAGCAACAAGTCCATAGGGCCGTCGTGTGGCTTGAGCGCCTCAATCGCGTAGGCGTCCGCCACAAGGGTGGTGATGAAGCTGGAAGGGGGCGCGAGGTCGATCGAGGCGGTAGGGGCGCCAAAGCGAATGTTGCGGTTGATCTTGACCAGTTGCACAAGGCGGGAAAGCAGCCGGCTGAACACCTCATCCACGTCCGGCAGTGGGATCAACTCCGACTTGAGCGCCGAGTCAAGGGTCATGCGCATCGAGGTCGAGCGACCAAAATCCGGCATCACCTTCGCAACCAAGTCGAAGGCCTTGCAGTACCCGCGAGGGTTGGTGGAAACGTAGCGCTCGAGGTCGCGATCTGGGATGCTCGCGTGCGTCGCGCCGTGCATGACGACGTTCGACGGGTCATCGATGATCGGCGCAAAGTCGGCCGTCATGCCGCCCGCGTACGTCAGCGTGACGCAGCGGTCATACCGAACGATCTTCAGGCCGTGGCGATCAGCGTAGCGCGCGAGTGCGATGAACAGGTGCTCGATCAAACGGGCAGGACCGCCCGAACCGCTGTACCGCTGCATGCCTCCACTCAACAAGCATGCCGCAAGGTCGATGTCATGACCCGTCCGGCTCGTCTCGATGGGGCGCACCATCGTGCCGATCTGGCGTGAGCCATGGGCATGGACCTGATACAGGAGGCCCTCGAACTCGGGACAGGTTGCGAGGTAGTCCCCCGTGCTGATGTACGCCCGTTCCACTTCCGCCAGTTGGGTAGCGGTGGGCTCGTAAATGCGGGCTATTTTTTCAGCCAGGTAGAAGAAGCGAGCCGAAGACGCGTCGGAAAAGCGGCGGCGGTGCGGAAGGTTCGGAAGGTCGCGTTGCATGGTGAGGTCTCCAGTCAGGGAGGTCGGAGACCGCAGCAGCGGCCGCTTCGCCTTTATTTGCTCGGTTTTTCCTTGCGAATGCCTTTGAACGGCACACCGTCAGCCTTTTTGGTCCATGAAGCGTCCGGTCACTGCATCGCGTTTCGTCCAGGCCTGCTGGACCGGATTGAAGACTTGAGAGCGTTGACGGACCGCGCCGACGCGCGCGCTGTCGCCGAGGGGTGCATTTCTTGCCATGACATGCTCCTTGTTGCAAAGATGCCTAAATATTACGCGCTCATTTTGATCAGGTCAACGAGCGAAAATGCGAACTTCTTCAGACCGTTTACGATTGCATGATGAAGCACAACGATCAGGAAGCGTCACTTTTGAGGATGGCGGACATGCGGCACAAGCAACGCGAACGCTTGGCATACATCGATTTCAAGCTCTACTTCCTCGGTGAGCTTCGGCGTCAGGATCTGCTAGACCGCTTCGAGATCGGATTGGCCGGAGCGACGCGCGACATCACCGAATACAAGACGATGGCGCCACAGAACCTCGACTTCGACGGCACGGCGAAGCTTTACAGGCCGACGGAGGCATTCAAGCCGCTGTTTGCGCACTCACCGCGACAAGTTTTCATGGCCCTGTCGAGCGGGATCGGACAAGGTCTGGACCACGAACCGATGCCGATGCTCCGCAGCGAGTATCCGAAGTCGCTCAACATTCCCGATGTCAGCGTGATCGCGCCGATCACGCGAGCGATCAACCAGGGCAAAGCAGTGCAGCTGCGATACACGTCCATCAACAGCGGACACTCGATCAAGAAACTTGCGCCATTCGCGCTCGTCGACATCGGTGCGCGGTGGCAGGTGAGAGCGTTTGACCTTGAGAAACTGCAGTATCGTGATTACGTCTTGACGCGGATGTGCGATCCCGAGGTCATCGTTGAAAAGAACTACGACCAGGCCACGGTCTTGGAAGGTGATTTTCTTTGGAATCGCGTCATCGAACTTGAACTTGTGCCGCATCCAAACCATCCCAAGCCCAAAATTGTTGAGATGGACTATGGGATGACCAATGCAGTGTTGCGAGTAAAAGTACGAGCGGCCTACGCGGGCTACATGCTGCGCACCTGGTGCGTCGACTGCTCAAAAGACCATCACATCAAGGATGTGGACTTTGCGTTGTGGTTGCGAGATCCGCTTCAGCTTTACGGGGCAGAGGCTGACCTCGCGCCCGGCTACGAAGATCCCCGTCCCGGCCACCATAATTTGATTCGGGCGATGTAGGCCAGAGCGAGGCGGCCGTGGATCACAGCGCGAACGTTGTGTACCTGCGCTCGCGCTGAATCAAATCCCGCATCTCCATTACTCGGGCGAGCGGAAAGCGGCGGCAGGTACGTTCACTCCACTTGGCGCAGCAAGGGAACCGCTTCGACGGAGCCACCATCGCGACGCTGCGCGAGTCATGTCTCAGGTTTGTTCAAGCGAATCGGCTGTACCTTGGGTGCATCCAACAACACCAGAACTTCATCCGCAGATTGCTGCATGACCAGCATGTCCGCGGCCGAGGCCAAGGGACGCCTGATGCCGTGGGTGTTCAGTTTTATTAGAAGATCGCCAAACCAGTCCAAGCCGAGCTGCTGCATCGCGGCCGACCGAGTCAAGACACCATTCGTGTAGGCGAGCAAAATCACCTTCTCCGCGGCCGCCGAGGCATCCAGTGGTTCCCCGGGAGTATCAAACGTGTTCATTTAACGGTTGCGTGAAGATACGAACCTGATGTCCGGCCCCGGGCCGCGAATCAACTTGAGCGATCGCAGTTCTACGAAGGTGAAATGCCCTTTTCCAGGCATCCATCCGCCCGTGTCGATGAAGAGAACGTTGCCGAGTTTTCTCGGGACGGAGAGGGTCACGTGACCGTGGATGAGGGCTCTCACATTTCTAACCCCCGTCTGGTAGACGCGGTCGAAACGCATCGTCGACCACAGGCAAATCTGCCTGTCGTCCTCGGAGAACGGGGCTTCGACCGCGCGCCAGTCGTCGGACGGAAAGTCGGCATGAACAAGGCCCACCGATCCTCCGGCGGTTTCGACCTGGATCGTCAGCGGAAGTGCACGAAGTCGTTCGCCGACGCGGATCTGTTCAGCCTGCGAAAGATCCAGCAACCAATCGCCTCCGTGGTCCGTGAGGTTCGAAACTGCTGTGGGGGCACCAAGGGCGTAGTCGGATGCCATGAGGTCGTGATTCCCCATCGTTGACGAGAACCATGGCTTTTTAAGCCACTCCGCAATGAGATGAGACTCCGGCCCGCGATCGACCAAGTCGCCCGTGCAAAACAGTCGGTCGTTGACATTCGAGAAGCTGATCGAATCGAGGGCTGATTGCAGCGCTGAGAAGCAGCCGTGAACGTCACCCACGACGAAGTCGCGGCCGTGTTCGTTGCGCTCGAAGCGCACGACTTGAGGGCCACGCACCGCCTCGGGTCCGCTTTTCATCGTCCTCCCTTTCCGTCCAGCGTGTCGAGATGCTTGAACAGCAGACGGACCACATCGGCCGCGCGCGTTGGGTCGTCTTGCTTCAGGAAGGCCACCAACCGCTGCAACTCCCGCGCAAACATCGAAAGAACGTTGTCGGCACACGGGCCGTGGGCAACTGCCCGCGTTTCGGAGTCCGCGCCTCCGTCCTGCAACGGCGGGGCGGCTGTCGTCGAAAGGCGAACTCCGAGTTCGAGCGCAGCCAATCGCGCCCACCGGAGGTCACCCTGCGCCAGGGCGCGTTCCACGTCTTCAGTCTTGTTTCGCAGACTCCAATACATGCCAGATTCTTTCTTCATTTAGCTGCTTCGCGCAGGAGCGATGCATGAAGAAGGTCGTCTCTCGCTATGAGACTGGGGCTGTGCCGTTCACAGGTACAAACCAGCCACCCTCCAAATGAGCGGGATTCGGCGGGCTCTGAACACACGATGCACTTTTGCCTCGATGAATTTTCGGCGTTCAGCAGAACCTGCGAGATTTGGTTCTCCACGTCATCGGCGCTTTCGAGCCCGTGCTGACGCTCGAGCACGCCGCCGTTCATGAAGAGACTGAGACGAAGGGGTTTCACTTTCTCCGTCCTCCAGTAGTAGCGGGCCCATCCAAGCTTCTCTTTTACTTGCCGGAAATGAAAGCCTCTCTTGTTATCGCCCAGCAGTCGATCGATGTCGTCGCAGGCGATAATGAAATCGGCCAGCCATCCCCGGTAGAAATCGTGACCAATGTTCGGTGCGATGAACATGTACGGATACCGCTCCTTCAGGGCGCGAAGCGCCACCAGGTGCTCGTCGCCGCGAGCCAGATCGTTCGTGTGGAATGCCATCTAAGTCCTCAATGGGTCAGTTTGCGGAAACCCCGTTTTACTGCCGGTGCATGGACGGCCAAGCTGTGTCGCGTTCGCTTGCCACCGGCCGTGCCGTCGCGCTGCGGGCTTGTGCCCGGGAGCGCTCGTCGTCCTCCGACGCGCTTGCAAGCTTCGAAACGGGGGGCGCCATGTCAATGCTCCTCGGTGCGAATTTCAACGACAAACGCAGGGTCGAATCGATTGTTCTCGGGGGCCTGTTGACGCCCCGCGAGGACGTAGCCGCGGGGATTGCAAACCACCCGGCATGAGCCGATCTGATAGTCGAAACTTGAGTGGGTGTGTCCGTGTGCCCAGAGAACCGGGACTTCGAAAAATTCCGGTGGTAGTTCGTTCACGAAGGCACCTGATACCCAATCCGACGCGAACTGGTCAGCAAGTGAACCGCGGTGTGGCGCATGGTGCGTCACAACGACTGTTGGCCCATCGAACGGTTCCCGCAGTTTTTGAAGAAGCCACGCGCGATGCTGGTGGTGGAGCCGAATTGCGTCCTCAGGCGTAAACACGCGCCGATGGCGTTGTGGGCGTCCGTCAAACGCACTGTCGTCGGCGGCGGCCTCCACCCCGATGACCTGGAAGTCTGCAAGAACGCTGCCAGCCTCCCGAGACGAGCGCTCCACATCGCTTTTCGGACCCTCGGGTGTGTCGATGTGCAAGGCAAAATCGGTCCAAAGGGTGCAACCCAGAAAACGTGCGCCCAGGAGAACGACTTCGGTGCAGTCGAGAGCGTGAAAGTTCGTGCCGACCGATGCTCTGCGCATCTCCGTCGAGACGGACGCGATGGTCCTGCCGTAAAACTCGTGGTTGCCCATGACGAAAACGATCGGTGTCGATTCGCCGAAATGAGTCGTCCGACATGCCCAAAAGGGCACCTTGCTAGCTCGCGCGCAGACATCGCCCGCGAGAACGACGATGTCGAAGTCGAGGTCAGGCGCTTGGAACTGGCTGAACTCGAGATGAAGATCGGAGAGGACGAGGATCTTCATTCTTGCCCCCTCGGTGGCCACGCAAGAAAGCCATTTTTGCCGACGCCATGGACAAGAAAAGGCGAATCGGGGCCGATCAGTCCTTCCTTGAGGTAGTCGATTGCTTTGTGGTGATGACCATGCACCACCAACTTTGCACCCAAGTGGACCGCGAGATCATCGAGCGCGCGGAAACCGTAAGCATGGGCCGACGGTGCTTCGTGCGTCACCAGAATGTCTGCGCGCAGTCGGCACAGCGCTTGGTACACGTTCGGGAAGATGCTCGAGTGGTGCTTGCGCAAAATGCCTCCGCGCCATGTCGACCGAAGGTCGACTTCGGTGCCAAACCTGCCCCTTCGCGCGTGCGCTGCCATGCTCTCCGCTGAGGGGACGGCGGCCTGTTCCAACGGCAGGGCTGGGTCCCATACCTTGTCCCGAAACACGCCGCCAAGACCGGCAACGCGGTACCCGCTGATCACCTGCACCTGACCATCCAAGTTGCGGTCGCCGAGTTCCGAGTGGAACAGGTGGTCGAAATCCTCGTCGCTGTCGCTATCGTGGTTTCCGTGTATGAACCAGATCTTCGTTTGCTTGCGTATCGGCGCCAACTCAACGTGCAAAGGCTGCCGTGCCTGCAGATCGCCCAGAAAGACGATCGCTTCGGGCTGCAGGCGTTCAACGGCATCAAGCACGGGATTGAAGTCGCCGTGCGGATCCCCAAAGAAAACGATCTTTGGCCGGTCCTCCGATGCGTTTGCCGGCCTGGGATTCGAGTCGGAAGCCATTTTTCTTTCAAGCGGGCGATGCCGGATTGCGGGTCAAGAGGGATCGGTGCGCGGATTCGAATCGGGCGCAGCGTGGACCTTCGGAGAAGAAACGCGCCGGCCCCGTCACGGTGCGTGTGTGGAACGGCTAATCCGTTCCGACAAGAATTGCCAGCGCGAGGTGATTGAGCCGTGGCACGAGCCGCTGCCCTTGGATCTGCTTGATAACGCCTTGCACCAAGGCAACTGGCAACGAGAGCAGGAAACCGAGGATCACGCCACCCACAACGAAAGAAATGTCTCCGCCGGCAGAAACGGCACACAACACCCCGAGGCTAGTGCCCACGATCAGACCCCATTTCATTCTCTTCCGGTAAAAGCCTGGCGGAAGGTAGAGGCCGAAGGGCCGCAGCCGGTCGCAGTGGATGGATTCGTCGAAGGCGAACTTCCCTGTCGTGTTGTTCATCGCACCGAAGCACGCCCCTTCCTCGACGCCCTCAGCGGCGCCGTGGATCAGCGACATGCTGTGGCCAATCCTTACGTCGACGGGAAAGTCGCTCAAGTCGTGCGCGGACTCCTTCCCGTCAGCCGAACGCAGCCAAACCTTGCTGATTGAAACGACCTCGGAATGCAGGCGCCCAGGCCGAACAATTGGTGTCCCTCCAACGAACTGGCGCTGATCGCGCCCTTGCTGGACGACAGCAACTGAAGATTCCGAAGAGTCGATAACGACGCCTTGGACGACATCAAGCCAGATGCGTCGCTTGCCGGGTAAAACAATCGTGGTGGGCATGGCGAGTGTTGGTTGGGGTCAGAGGGCCGAGGTGTATGCGTAGGAGCTTCGACAATCGCAGCGAACCTGGTCAGTTGCTTCGATCCGTACCGGCTGATGTTGAGTTGAGATCGCAAGAGCCGACCTCAAGCGTCCTGAGGATGTGCTCAGCTAACCTGAGACGACGCACGTCGGCCGACCTCGGAGCGACCGAAGTTGGTCGGAAGTCGGTGCCGAAACAAGCGGACCGAGCACAAGGAAGTCGGTTGCACCGGCGGCTTGAACAATGAGGAAGATCGGCTTTCCCGAGTTCACATTCATGCGGTTGCCCTCAGAGTCGCTGAGGTGCGCGCCCTCGATCGAGGCCCGGTCCCGCCTTGGGCAGCCTTTCAGGCTTGTGGCTTTGTCGGCAGCTTGTTCGAACGTCAGTGGAGGGGTAGCCCCGCGGGCAGGTAGCCAACACGCCATCGCAAGCAAAGTTGCGAGGCTTCTCAAGATTGGGGCGCGGGCGCAGAAGTTCACAGCACCTCCTTGGACAGGCGCTCGGGCTGCGCCAAGCTGCTGGCGCATGCATTGCGCATCCATTCGACCGCAGAAGGCAGGGGCGTGCCCAGGCCCGTCAGGGCTGCGGCCAACATTTCGCCATAGACCCGGTCAGCGCCATCGCCCGCATGGTCGGCACTGCCGATCAGAACAGCACAGTGCGTTGGATTGGCCAAGAAGGCGGCAACCGCGGCGGGTACAGGGCCGCGATCCTGAGCCTGCGCACCGTGCATGCAGACGAGTGCGACAGCGCAAAGTGAGAGCGATGGGTATTTCACAGGTTCCAATGGTTTTGCCTGCCCGGTCAAGGCGAGGAATGCGGGTCGACACCAACGAACGGATGCCGATTATCGTGTACACGATAAAATTATCGCATGCTGGGGAATGATAAAAATCAATCGGTCGCGACAATTTGTGAATGCCCTCCGCCGTCGACCCGAAAGCCTTTGGCACGCGCTTTCGTCAAGCGATGCAACGCAAGGGGCACGGCGGTCTCGGTGCGACCCAGTTGGCAGAGGCTCTGGTGTCGGAGTTCCCTGAAGGGCTGTCCGTCCAGAGCGTGCACAAGTGGGTCAACGGCACTGCAGTGCCCCGCCCGGATCGATTGGCGGTTTTGGCGCGTTGGCTAGACGTGTCCGAGCATTGGTTGCGGTTTGGACCCGACCCAAAGGCCTCCAACCGGCAGACGGGCGGTTCAGATCGGCCTCTTAACGCCAAGGACCTCGCCCGCCGGCTGCAAGCGCTGTCAGAACCCCAGCGCGAAATTTTGGAGGCCCTGCTCTTGGAGTTCGAGAAGATTCCGCCAGAGTGACGCCAAACGTGTGCCTACGTCACGGGGTGGCGTGCAGCTCGTTTAAGGAACTCACAACCTGGTCCTGGGCTCTTCCAGAGCCGCCCTTAGGTCACTCAGATCGGCGGGACGTCCGATTGCATGACGGATTCAACCGGTCGCTGCTGCAACACACTAAAAACTGCATGCGCAGGAGGTGTGCTGCAGGTGAAGCACCGGATGCGAACCGTCTACTCAGATTCCCAGAAGGCATTGATGTGGGAGCGATGGAAGCGAGGCTTTCGTCCAGCCCGAGCGTCAACTGCGCTGTAGCGACGAAAAGAGCGCAAGTGTCGACCCTCTGGCTGGCGAGGAGAATCCAATTTCGTCATCGGTCTGATTGGTAATTTAAGTTCTCCGCCAAGCGCGCGGAGACGCTCTCACGTTCCTGGACCTTTCAGGCGTCGAAATCAGCCGCAGCAGCATCCGCCGCGCTTGGCTTGACTTGACTCCAGTGACTGTGCCCCGATCAGAACTGGCGTGTAGCCGGCTTCCTTGATGGCGTCGCTCAATTCACTGGCGCTTGCCTCGGTCGGCTCGATTTGTATCGTGTGGGTTGCCAGCTCAACTTGAACCTTGGCATCCTTGTCCGCGCCTTTCACCGCCTTGGTGATGGTGCTCACGCAGTGGCCGCACGTCATGTCTTTGACTTCGAAGGCAATCATCTCTTACTCCATTTGGTTTGGTGAGCTGTCACTGTCATGCTTCCAGCCGTGGGAAGGTCAAACGGTGCGGTGAAATACCCTCACTGCCATTGCGGGTTCGCTGAGCGCTGCTTTGACCTTCCAATGGTGGGAACCCTGAGCATCCACCTCGTACCAACCCACAAGGAGATTCCCGATGACCGCGCGCTCAGCAATGCTGGCCTCCCCAGCCGAAATCGACCTCGAGGTCATTGGGATGACCTGCGCCTCGTGCGTCATGCGGGTCGAGAAGACGCTGAAGGCTATTCCAGGCGTCAAGAACGCCAGCGTCAACTTGGCTACTGAGAAGGCAAGCGTGGTGGCGGACTCGTCGGTGACGTCAGAAGTTCTTGCGGCTGCGGTGCGCAAGGCCGGCTATGACGTTGCCTCCCGTGAGATTGAACTGCAGGTCGACGGGATGACCTGTGCATCCTGTGTCAGCCGGGTAGAGAAGGCCTTGCTCAAGGTTCCTGGCGTCACGTCTGCCATGGTGAACCTGGCGACCGAGAAGGCGACTATCCAAGCCCTCTCCACCGTTTCCCCCGGTGCGCTGCAGCTTGCGGTGGAGAGGGCAGGCTATACCGCCACCAAAGCCACGGCAGCTGTCGCGCAGGGGGAACGCACCAAACTTCCGCAGTGGTGGCCGGTCGCGCTCGGCGGCGTGCTCACGGCTCCGCTCATGGCCCCCATGCTCCTCAGCCTCTTTGGCATCGACTGGATGCTCGATGGCTGGGTTCAGTTGCTGCTGGCTACTCCTGTCCAGTTCCTGCTCGGTTGGCGCTTCTACGTGGCCGGCTACAAAGCCGTTCGCGCTGGGGCTGGCAACATGGACCTCCTTGTGGCGCTCGGAACGTCAGCGGCTTACGGGCTCTCCGTGTACCTGCTGTTCAAGCATGCGGGTCACGAGATGATGCAGCACCTTTACTTCGAGGCGTCCGCTGCCGTCATCACCCTGGTGCTCCTAGGCAAATGGCTCGAGGGACGTGCCAAACGGCAAACAGCTGATGCAATCCGCGCCCTGAACGCGTTGCGGCCGACAATAGCGCGAGTGCGTCGAGACGGCAACGAGGTCGAAGTGCCGGTGGAGCAGGTGGTGGTGGGCGACCTGGTTGTTGTGCGCCCTGGAGAGCGTGTTGCCGTGGACGGCGAAATCGCCGAAGGCCACACGCACATCGACGAGTCCCTCATCACCGGCGAGAGCCTGCCGGTCGCCCGAACCATTGGCGACAACGTCACGGGAGGCTCCATCAACGCTGAGGGCGTGTTGTTGGTCAGAACCACGGCAGTAGGGGCTGAAACCACCTTGGCACGCATCATCCGCATGGTTGAGTCGGCCCAGGCTGCCAAGGCGCCAATCCAGCGCATCGTGGACCGGGTCAGTGCAGTCTTCGTTCCGGTGGTGCTGGGCATCGCGCTGGTCACATTTCTCGGCTGGGTGGCGTTGACCGGCAACTGGGAAGCGGCTCTGGTAAACGCGGTCGCGGTGCTTGTCATCGCTTGCCCCTGTGCCTTGGGTCTGGCAACTCCGACCGCCATCATGGCCGGCACGGGCGTCGCTGCGCAAAGCGGCATCTTGATCAAGGACGCCGAGGCTCTCGAAGTTGCCCATGCGGTGACCATGGTCGTGTTTGACAAGACCGGCACGTTGACTGAAGGCAAGCCGTCACTGGCAGCAATCGTTCCGGCCCAAGGGCAATCTCGCGATGAAGTGCTGCGCATTGCGGCTGCTCTTCAACGAAGCAGCGAACATCCGCTGGCGCACGCCGTCCTCGATACCGTCCGGAGCGAGCAGCTTTCTGTGCCGGAGGCTCACGGAGCGCGGGCCCTGGCGGGCCGCGGGATCCAAGCGACCGTGCGCGGCCAAGAGGTCTTCTTGGGGAGCACCAGGCTTCTGCGCGAACTGCGCGCTGAGCCCGGGCCGCTGGCTGCCGAGAGCGAGCGCCTTGAGTCGGAAGGCAAGACTATTTCCTGGCTGGTGCGGCGGCAAGGTGAAGCGGCTGCGGTGATGGGCCTCCTGGCGTTCGGCGACCGCATCAAAGTGTCTGCGCACGAGGCTGTTGCACGGCTCCACGAAATGGGCATCGAGACCATGATGCTCACGGGGGACAACAAGGGCAGCGCGCAAGCCGTCGCCCATGAGCTTGGTATCAAGAGCTTCCGCGCGGAGGTCCTTCCGGGCGACAAGGCCGGGATGGTTCAGAGGCTCCGGGACGCGGGTTCGGTCGTCGCCATGGTCGGCGATGGTCTCAACGATTCGCCGGCTCTTGCTGCCGCCGACCTCGGAATGGCCATGTCGACGGGCACCGATGTCGCCATGGAAACGGCAGGCATCACCCTGATGCGGGGCGACCCGCGCCTGGTGGCGGACGCCATACACGTGTCTCGCAAGACCTACAGCACTATCAAGCGTGGGCTGTTCTGGGCCTTCGCGTACAACATCATCGGGATCCCACTCGCGTCTCTTGGCCTTCTAAGCCCAGTAGTCGCCGGGGCGGCCATGGCATTCAGCAGTGTGAGCGTTGTCGGGAATGCGTTGCTGCTGCGCCGGTGGCGCGGCAGTGCCTCCAACCAGGCTCCGGCAGCTACTGCAGTCCCTCTCGCGAGCGACCAACGAGCACAGGCATGAACATGATGAACATCGGCGGCGCCGCGAAGGCGTCAGGAGTCTCGGCCAAGATGATTCGCCACTACGAGGAGGTCGGCCTCTTGCCACCGGCGGAGCGCACCGAGGCTGGCTACCGCATGTACCGAGACGCAGACGTGCACACGTTGCGCTTCATTCGCCAGGCCAGGGACCTGGGATTCTCGATTCCCGTCATCGGGGAACTCGTGGGGCTTTGGCAGAACCGCCGGCGGTCAAGCCGAGTGGTGAAGGCCGTAGCACAGGCACACATTGAGGAGCTTGAACAAAAAGCGAAGGACATTCTCGCGATGAAGGCCACCTTGGAGCATCTTGTGCACTGCTGCAACGGCGATGACCGGCCCGACTGTCCAATCATCGAGCAGCTGGCGAGTGACGCGAAAGACGGGCAGAGCCCGGCACCGGCGAAGCGGCCACGCCGGGGTCAGCTGACAGCGGGCCACCGCGCCTGACCGCGATGCCCCACACAGTTCAAATTGGGCCGGTCGTGTTGCCGGTCGCGCTTCTTTTCATGTTCGTGGCGGTCTTTTCTGCCGGCTACATCGCCAAGAGGACTAGCGATTCGCCGACCGAAGTGGATTCCGTGCTCTGGCAGGCGGGTCTGCTCGGCTTGGTCGCTGCTCGAGCTGCATTCGTGCTTGAGTACTTCAGCAGCTATTCCGCAGCCCCCTTGTCCATCGTGGACATCAGAGACGGCGGATGGAGACCAGTGGTCGGTTTTGCTGCTGCCTGGCTTTTTATCGCAGGGCGTCTGCTCAAGCGTCCGCCAATGCGCAAATCGTTGATGTGGGCAGCTTTGACTGGCAACCTCATTTGGGGCACGGGCTTCCTTCCTTCGATACTTCCAGCCAAAGAGGAGCATAAGGTTCCGTCGCTTGCTCTTGTAAGTCTGAACGGCTCACCTGTCGACTTGGCTCAGTTCGAAGGCAAGCCGATGGTGGTGAACCTCTGGGGGACGTGGTGTCCGCCGTGCGTGCGTGAGATGCCCGTGCTTCATGAGGCGCAGCTCCGCAATCCCACGGTGAACTTCGTGTTCATCAATCAAGGCGAGACCTCCAGTCGAGTTGTGCCTTGGCTGTCAGCTCGCGGCCTTTCTCTTCAGAATGTGCTATTGAACTCCAGAGGGGAAGCGCTTGCAGCGTTCAGGCAGCGGGGGCTCCCCACAACATTGTTTTTCGATGCAGAAGGTCGGCTTGTGGGCACTCGAACAGGCGAGCTCTCAAAAGCCACCCTGGCGGAAGAACTCAGCTCAATCTCAGATGACTAGCGCTCCAGACGTAGCGCTCGCCAGCGGGTTACCTCGGCCTCGAATTGGATGACGCGTTGCAGATTTAGAAACAGAATGAGATCTGACGCTGCGTTCTTGAAGCTTGGTCAAGGCACTGGCAACTCACGCATGCGTGAATGAGCGGTTTGCTAGAACTCGCTGTCGGGACAACAGATGCTCAGAATAGAACTGCCTGAACGACGAACTCGCCATTCATGAACCAACCGACCTCGACAGCGTGGAGCGAGTCCTCTCAACTTCACGCCCTGCTTGCAAGGTTTCCGTACATGTTTCCATTGACGGGTGGAGAGCGGAAGCGGGCATACATTTTCTTTCGCGGATGGATGCCGACATTCGCGCTGCTGTGCCAACACATCGATGACGCCCTCGGGAGCGAAAAGCGCGAATTCGGGTGGGTACGCATTCGAGAAAAGTTTGGTGCACCGAGCTTCTCGTACGAGATGCGAGGTCGGGCCCGGCATGCGATCCATGCACATCGGCCAAACGAGGTCACTCGAATCATTTGTGAGCCGAGTGAATCGTTTGACTCAATAGCGGTTGCGATCCAAGAAGCTGTCCTGGAAGCTGAGGTGAGGTTGCGAGAGACATGCATCGTCTGTGGGACGAGTTCAACCATCACCAATGATGTAGGGCCGTGGGTATCACTCTGCGTCAATCATCGAAAGTGGACGTTCGTGAAAACTCTGGACAACGAGGCTGCGTCGGTGTGGGGGGCAGCGCAACTCCATGAGGCTTGATCGCGGGCGCGTTCCACAGACCGCTGCTACCCAATCCAAAATGTAGGACGGCGGGACTAGATTGGGCACACCGGTGTCCTGATCCCGCATGAAGCTGGACACCAGTTTCCCCCGCCGCAGCACCGCTCGCCGGCTGGGGTCTGGATGCGGAAGCCGCCCTGAATGTTGGCATGCCACCTTTATGGTCGCGCCGGTGAACCGTCTTGTGGTTGCCAGCCGCGGCCCCCTGTCAAAATCCGGCCGTCTTCGCGCAGGCCGCTTGCCGCCCCCGCCAAGTGATTTTGGCTGCGGACCTAACCTGCCCAATAGCTCGGTCGAGTCCGTCTGGAACGCATGTCCCTTCTCTCTCTCCGCTCCGTTCTCGAAACACGCCAGGTTGCGATTTACTTTGCCGCTGTCGTTCTTGCCGGCATCTTGGCGTGGCAGTGGCCCGCTTCGACAGGGATGGCACCGGCCATCGATCCCTTGCTGGCGTTCATGCTGTTCATGACGGTCCTGCAGGTGCCGCTGACGGAATTGCGTCGCGCTTGGTCGAACATGCGTTTCCTCGGCGCGCTGTTGTTGGCCAACTTCGTGGCTGTGCCGTTGCTGGTCGCCGTGCTGTTGCCCTGGATGCCGCAAGACCCGCTGCTGCGGATCGGCGAGCTGCTGGTGTTGCTGACACCGTGCATCGACTACGTCGTGACCTTCGCCCATCTTGGGCAAGCAGATGCCAAGCCGCTGTTGGCATCCACACCCCTGCTGCTGGCAGCACAGATGATTCTGTTGCCCGTCTACCTGGGCGTGTTCATGGGGGACGCAGCCGCTGGATTGGTCCAGTGGGAGCCCTTTGTGCACGCCTTCATCTGGCTCATCGCGGTGGCGCTATCGCTGGCGGCCGTGTTCCAGGTCTGGGCGGCCCGATCAACCGCTGGGGAGCGTGCCGTCGGATGGCTCGGGCTGTTCCCTGTCCCCGCAACGGCCGCAGTCCTGTTCGTGGTCGTGGCGGCCGTCGCGCCGCAGCTGAGCTTGGCAATGGACGCCGTGCGCGCAGTCGCCCCGGTCTATGTCGCGTTTGCGATTGCAGCGCCGATGCTCGGGTGGGGCGTCGCCCGCTTGTTCCGCTTGCCTGCCGATCAAGGCAGGGCCATCGCCTTCAGCTCTGCGACGCGCGACTCCCTGGTTGTGCTGCCCTTGGGTCTGGCCATCCCCGGCGCCTTGCCCTGGGTGCCTGCCGTGATCGTGACAGACGTTGGTCGAACTGGTCAGCGAGCTGATGTACGTCAAGGTAGCGCCGAGCTTGGGGACAAAGGCTGTTCGACAGCGCTCTTTACCTGGGTCACTGCACGCCAGGAGGCGAAGATGTTCTCACGGGCGCAGCGCTTGAAGTTAGTCTTTAGCGCGCAGCGCCATCAGGGCGCCGAACGCCACCAGCCCAAGAGTCCCTGAGAGCCACAGCGCTCCCACTCCCCACCGGTCTAGGCACACCCCAAAGAGCCAAGGTGCGAGGGCCTGGGCTATCCGCGCCGGGACCATGAGCAACCCCTGCCGCGCGCCGTATCCCTGCGGCCCGAACAGAACCAGCGGCAGCGTGCCCTTCGCAATCGTCAGGATGCCGTTGCCGGCACCGTGGAAGATCACGAAGACAGCCGCGAGCGGCGCACCGGCGAATGCCATCAGCGCGGCTCCAATCGGGTGCATCAGTGTCGCCAGCCTGGCCGAAAGCAGGGGATGGACCTTGCGCAGCAGACCAAACTCCAAGATCCGCGCGCCGACCTGCGCTGGCCCGACCAGGGCGCCGAAGGCGACCGCTGCCGCCAGCGTCGCGCCACCGGCCATCAGCAGCCTAGGCAGATGCGCCGCCATCGCGGTGCTGATGAACCAGGTGATGGCGAATAAGACCGACAGCAGCACGGAGGCCTGAAGTGGGCTGCTCGCTGTCGATGCTGAGGTTGCCACTTCGACTGCTGGCTCAGGGTCGTCAGCGACGGCTGCTGCTTTCGGGAGCAACGCGTTAAGTGGGAGCCCGAGACACACGTGAAGCGCAGCCCAGCCCAAGCTGGCGCCGCGCCATCCATACTGGCCCTCCAGCAGTGTCGAGAGCGGCCAGCCGACCGTGCTGGCAAAGCCTGCAAACAAGGTGATGCCTGTGATCGCGCTGCGCGAGTCCCGCCCGTACAGCCGCACCAAGCCGGCGAAGGCCGCCTCGTAGAGCCCGCTGCCCATTCCAACCCCCAACACAGCCCAGGCTACCAGCAGCCCGACCACGCTGTGCGCCATGCCCAGCAGCAGCAAGCCGGCAGCGAACACCAGGTTCGTTGCCATCAATACCGGCCGACCGCCCCATCGGTCGATGCAGCGGCCAGCGTACGGCCCAAGAAATGCGGAAATCACCAAGGCAAAGGAGAACGCGGCGAACACCGTCGGCGTCTCGATGCCGAGATCCTTGGCCATCGGCGCCGCCAGCATCGCCGGCAGGTAGTACGACGATGCCCAGGCCAGCGTCTGCGTGATGCCCAAGGCAACAACGACGGCAGAGCGGCTGGACAGAGGCATCAGATCGATCGCTGGTTGACCCGGTTGGACAGTTGCTCGGCACTTTCCTTCCGCTCGCTGTAGCGGTCCACCAGGTAGGCGGCCGAATCGCGGGTGAGCAAGGTGAATTTCACCAGTTCTTCCATCACGTCGACCACCCGCTCGTAATACGAAGATGGCTTCATGCGGCCCGCATCGTCGAACTCCAGGAAGGCCTTCGCGACGGAGGACTGGTTCGGGATCGTGATCATGCGCATCCAACGCCCAAGCACCCGGAGCTGGTTCACGGCATTGAAGGACTGCGAGCCGCCCGAAACCTCCATCACCGCGAGCGTTTTCCCCTGCGTAGGCCGCACCGCGCCGATGGCCAGCGGGATCCAGTCGATCTGCGCCTTCATGATGCCGGTCATGGCCCCGTGGCGCTCGGGCGAGGTCCAGACCATGCCCTCGGACCATTGCGCCAGGTCGCGCAGTTCCTGCACCTTCGGGTGATCGCCAGACGCGTCGTCGGGCATGGGCAGGCCGCGCGGGTCGAAGATCCGCGGCTCCGCGCCCAGGGCCTGCAGCAGGTGGGCGGCTTCTTCCGTCAGCAGCCGGCTGTACGAGCGCTCGCGCAGTGAGCCGTAGAGCAGCAGGATGCGCGGCGGATGGAAGGCGCGCTCGGCCGGGTGCAGCCGATGCAGATCTGCCGTGTGGAAGAGCGCCGCGTCGATGTTGGGAAGCTCAGGACTTGTCGACACGCTGCCCCTTCGCGTCGACTACGGCTTCGCCGTCTTCCTTGGCGAACGCGCCCCGCTGCGGCTGCGGCTGCGGCAGGAGGTCGAGCACCGCCTCCGACGGCCGGCACAGCCGCGTGCCGAGGGGCGTGACCACGATGGGCCGGTTGATCAGGATCGGGTGCTGCAGCATGAAGTCGATGAGCTGCGCATCGGTCCACTTAGGGTCACTCAGGCCGAGCTCGTCATAGGGTGTGCCCTTCTGACGCAGCACGTCGCGCACCGGCACGCCCATCGCGGCGATCAGTCGTTCCAGCGTGGCACGGTCGGGCGGGGTCTTGAGGTACTCTATGACCTCCGGCTCCTCGCCGGAGTTGCGGATCAGCGCGAGCACGTTGCGGGAGGTTCCGCAGTCGGGGTTGTGATAGATCGTGATGTCGGTCATGAGAGAAAAACGAAGTGGTTGCGCTCAGCCCAGGCGGATCGCCAGTGCCGCCAGGGTCACAAAAAGCACCGGCACGGTCAGCACGATGCCGACTTTGAAGTAGTAGCCCCAGGTGATGGTGGTGCCTTTCTTGGCCAGCACGTGCAGCCAGAGCAGGGTTGCCAGGCTGCCGATGGGCGTGATCTTCGGGCCGAGGTCGCAGCCGATGACATTGGCGTAGATCATGGCCTCCTTCACCACGCCCGTGGCGGAGGAGGCATCGATCGACAGCGCACCAATGAGCACCGTCGGCATGTTGTTCATCACCGAGGACAGCAGCGCCGTGAGAAAGCCCGTGCCCATGGCTGCGCCCCAGACGCCGCTTTGCGCAAAGTAGTTCAGCAGGCTTGCGATCTGGTCCGTCAAACCTGCATTGCGCAGCCCGTAGACCACCAGGTACATGCCCAGCGAGAAGATCACGATCTGCCAGGGGGCGCCACGCAGCACCTTGCGCGTGCTGATCACATGACCTCGCGCTGCGATCGCCAGCAGCAGCACTGCGCCCACGGCTGCGACGGCGCTCACCGGCACGCCTAGCGGTTCCAAGCCGAAGAAGCCGACTAACAAGAGGACGAGCACGACCCAACCTGCCCGGAAGGTCGCCCGGTCCTTGATGGCCGCCGACGGTGCCTTCAGCTGTGCCAGGTCATAGCTCGCCGGGATGCCACGCCGGAAATAGAGCATCAACACGACCAGGCTGGCGAGCACGGAGGCCAGGTTGACCGGAACCATCACAGCGGCGTAGTCATCGAAGCCGATCTTGAAGAAATCAGCCGAGACGATGTTCACCAGGTTCGACACGATCAGCGGCAGGCTGGCGGTGTCGGCGATGAAGCCCGCCGCCATGACGAAGGCTAGCGTCGCGGCTGATGTGAAGCCCAGGGCGATGAGCATGGCCATGACGATCGGCGTCAAGATCAGCGCGGCGCCGTCGTTGGCGAACAGGGCCGACACCGCCGCACCAAGCAACACGATGAAGGCGAAGAGCAGCCGTCCGCGCCCGCCGCCCCAGCGCGCGACGTGCAGCGCTGCCCATTCGAAAAAGCCGGCCTCGTCGAGCAGCAGGCTGATGATGATCACGGCCACGAAGGTGGCGGTGGCGTTCCAGACGATGCCCCAGACGACTGCGATGTCGCCGAGGTGAACAACCCCTAGGACCAGGGCGATCACGGCGCCGAGCGATGCGCTCCAGCCGATGCCCAGACCTCGCGGCTGCCAGATGACCAGGACGAGCGTGAAGACGAAAATGAGGATGGCGGCCAGCATGTGAGCTTCTTGTTGGGATCGGGAAAAGAGAGAGCTGAGCGCCCTCCCCAGGCTCAAA
This sequence comes from Curvibacter soli, assembly GCF_029211125.1. Classification (GTDB taxonomy): domain Bacteria; phylum Pseudomonadota; class Gammaproteobacteria; order Burkholderiales; family Burkholderiaceae_C; genus Curvibacter_A; species Curvibacter_A soli. The sequence continues at coordinate 44,340 of NZ_JARGEN010000014.1, read as the reverse complement.
GGGCGTCGAGAGCGGCCCGCAGTTGCGCGTCGTTCAACGAGTCAAAAGGCACTTGCGCGAGCTGGCGCATGCGCTCACCGATCGCCTGCCGCGTGGCTTCGAAGGCCGCGCGTTTCTCAGCGGCGTTTGCACCGGCGTTGGATGGGTCGGGGTAGCCCCAGTGGATCTTGACCGGCGCGCCAGGCCAGTAGGGGCAGGCCTCTTGGGCAGCGCTGTCGCAGACGGTGATGACCACGCGCATCTGCGGCGCGTCCGGCTCTGTGAACTCGTCCCAGCTTTTGCTGCGATAGCTCGATGTGTCGATGTCCGCCGCCTGCAGGACCTCGACGGCCATCGGGTTGATGCGCCCGCTTGGCGCACTGCCGGCGCTGAAGGCCTGCACGTCCACCCCGAGCTGCTTTGCCCAGTGGTTCAACATGCCCTCGGAGAGCACGCTGCGCGCCGAGTTGTGGGTGCAGAGGATCAGGATCTTCGTCGTCACTGCCGGGTCCCGATGTTGCGCATCTCATGCTGGATGGCCATGCGCTCCAGCTTGTCCATCGGCAGGGACAGCATGAACTCGATGCGGCGCTTGAGCGTCACCGCGGTGTCCATGAAGGCACGCCTTTTTTCCTCAGCGGTGCCTTCCACGGCCGCCGGGTCCGGCAGACCCCAATGCGCGGTGATCGGCTGGCCCGGCCACACCGGGCACATCTCGCCTGCGGCCTGGTCGCAGACGGTGATCACGAAATCCATCGGCGCCGCGCCGTCCTTGGCGAACTCGCCCCAGCTCTTGCTGCTGTAGCCGCGGTCCTCGATGTGAAGCGTGCGCAGCGTTTCCAGGGCGAAGGGATTCACAGCGCCCTTCGGATGGCTGCCTGCGGAGAAGGCCTTGAAACGGCTGCTGCCAAGCTGGTTGAGCAGGCCTTCGGCAATGATGGAGCGAGCCGAGTTGCCAGTGCAGATGAACAGCACGTTGTGGAGAGGGGCAGTCATGATGGTCAGTGGTTGGAAAATCGTCAACGCCTGGAGATCTAGGGACGATCCGATCAGGGCGAACAAACCAGCGAGCCATTTGAGACAGCGCAAGCCTCTCCTTGGCAGCAGTTTTCAGTGAGGTAGCCGAGCAGCGCATTCATCTGATCGAAGGCGGCGCGGTAGATGAGGTGGCGACCCTGACGCTCCTGGGTCACAAGACCAGCGTGCGTCAGCTCTTTGAGGTGAAACGACAGGCTCGTAGCCGGTACACCGATCGCTTCGACGAGGTCACTGGGCGTCAACCCCTCTTGGCCTGCCACGACTAGACAGCGAAAAACCTGCAGCCGTACAGGCTGAGCCAGGGCAGCAAGCGAGCGGACGACAGCATTAGATTCCATGATTCGATCATAGTTGAACAATTGCATTGTTTATGAAGGTTTGATGTCATCGCTCCCACACGCGGAAAATGAGGTGGCGGATCAGCACTGCCCGGTTGGGTCGCCTCCGCGGTGACGCTGGGCCCCTCTGAAGCACTATGGGCGCGCCAGGGCCTCAATCAAAGGGCACCTTACCTCGCGCTCCGAGTTCGCGCATTGGGAAACCAGTTGCTGAAGCGCAGACTCAAGAGCCTGCAGCGTTTGGATGCGCTCTCGCACGTCTGCAAGCTTGTGTTCCCCGATTTCCTTTGCTGAGGAGCAGGCCTGACCGTCGTCCAGCGACAACAACGCTTGCACATCTTCAAGTGAAAAGCCAAGGGATTGCGATCGCTTGATGAAGCGCAGCCGGATAAAAGCGTCGAGCGGGTAACGCCCAATGCCACCAGACGGACGTTCGGGCTGTGGCAGCAGTTTGCGCCGCTGGTAGTACCTGATCGTCTCGACGTTAACCCCTGCCAACTTAGCAAGCTGGCCAATTGTCATTGATTCCATAGTTGGCTTGACTCCGTACTCAGGTACGTACCTAGACTACCTCAGATGCCTGATCAAGCCAACTCCGGGAAGACACGCTGGACTACTGCTGGCTCGGTCGTTGCAGTTGTTGCAGCTGCGATCGGCGCATCGGCCTGCTGCGCCGGCCCACTCGTGCTCGTCATGCTGGGGGTCGGGGGCGCATGGGGCTCTCGTCTCATCGCTTTGGAGCCTCTTCAGCCTTACTTCACTGCGTTGGCGCTGGTCTTTTTCAGCTTTGCTTTCTACCGGCTGTACCGGCGCCAGGAAGCGTGCTCGCCGGAAGGAATCTGCGGTCTGCCCGTCGTTCGTCGTCGCCAGCGAGCAATCTTTTGGATCGTCTCGGTGTTCTCGGCGGCGCTGATGGCATTTCCTGTGTATGCCCCGCTTTTCTACTGAGGACACTTTATGAAGTCATTTGCAATTATCTTCGCAGTGGCGGTGGTCGCGTCAGCCGCGTTCGCGGGTGGGACCAGCACCGTCACGCTTGACGTTTCAAACATGACTTGCGCCGCTTGCCCGATCACAGTTCGCAAGGCTCTCGAGAAAGTGCCCGGCGTCGACTCAGCCAAGATTGATGTCAAAGCGCATCGTGCCATCGTTGCTTTTGATCCTGCGAAAACAACGCCTCAGCTGCTGACCAAAGCTACTGCCGCTGCCGGCTTCCCGTCGACGGTGCAGCAGGTGCAATGACATGAGCAGCGTGGTTCTCCAATCGACCCTTTCCTGCCCAGAGTGTGGCCACGCCAAGGAAGAGACGATGTCGACCGACTCGTGCCAGTGGTTCTACGAGTGCCAAAAGTGCAAGACCGTGTTGCGGCCCTTGCCGGGCGACTGCTGCGTGTTCTGTTCCTACGGCACACGAACGTGCCCACCGATCCAGGACGCGACCACTTGCTGCTCGCGCTGAAGGCTTTCCCTCGCAAAATCACGACCTTCAAGCAAGGACCCCGAACTGCAAGAAGCTTCCTACCGGAACACAGCGATCGGCGGCTGCCACTGTCAAGCGAAGATCATTGGTGTAAACATGGGGGTCGTGTTTGACGCAACCAGCCGGTGCACAGCGTCACATTGTGGATGACTTCAAAAGGCGAAACTGCGCCCGAGGCGTTCACCTGACTCGATCAAGCTACAGCAACGTTGGCGGGAGCGCTTTTGTTCAACCGTCGGGGTAATCGCGACCGCAGGTTGGGCAGCAGCGGCAGTGGGCGAGGTCGGAAACTCATTAGGATGACGTTCGCCATGTGGAAAACCATCCCATGGACACCGGTGAAGTGCTCAAGTCTGCTGGAAAGCTCGAGCACGTGACCCGTAGAGGCGGTCATGGCAAGCCTTGAACGCTCGGGCGGCTCCACGGCTTTATTTCGCCTCTACGCCAGACGGAAGTCGGGTTTGCGCGATCCTGCTGCAAGGACTGTTCCTGGGTTGAATTCATCGCTTCAAACGGTCGACACCGCATGCGCCGGATCCAGAACAGGACCAACCGTCAGCGCATCTCAATCTCCGAGCCTGCTCGAACGCAGACGCAGAGAATTTGCAATGACGCTGACAGACGAAAGCGCCATCGCGGCAGCGGCAACGACCGGAGAAAGCAGGATGCCAAAGAACGGGTACAGCAAGCCGGCCGCGATCGGAATTCCGAGCACGTTGTAGCCGAAGGCGAACCAGAGATTCAGGCGGATGTTGCTCATGGTGGCCTGCGACAACTGACGCGCCTTCACGATGCCCATCAGATCGCCCTGCAGCAGGGTGATGCCCGAACTTTCCATGGCAACGTCTGTTCCCGTCCCCATGGCGATGCCGACATCGGCGGCCGCCAGCGCCGGTGCATCGTTCACGCCGTCGCCGGCCATGGCAACAACGCGCCCCTCGCTTTTGAGGCGTTGCACTACCGAAGCCTTGTCCTCCGGCAATACCTCAGCAACAACCTCGTCAATCCCAAGCTCGCGGGCTACTGCTTGCGCCGTCGTCTTGCCGTCGCCCGTCAGCATGACCACGCGTATGTTGCTCTTGCGAAGGCTGGCAATGGCTTGGGCTGTGCTTGTCTTGATGGGATCAGCGATGCCGACGAACCCCGCAAGTCGACCGCCGATGCCGACGAAGATGACCGTCGCAGCCTTGGCCCGGATGGGTTCGGCCTCTTGGTCGGCGGCTCCGACATCGATGGCGTGCTCAGCCAAAAACTTGGCGCTGCCGCAAACCACCTGCACGCCGTCCACCGAACCGATCACCCCCTTGCCAACCGGCGAATCGAAATCGGTGACGGGTGACAAGGTGAGCTTGAGCTCCAACGCGTCCGCCACGATCGCCGCCGCAAGGGGATGCTCACTTGCGCGTTCGACGCTCGCGAGCTTCTGCAGCACGTCGTCGGCCTCGAAGCCGTTCAAAGGCTGCACTTTCACGACCTTGGGGCGACCCTCGGTCAAGGTCCCGGTCTTGTCAACCACCAAGGTGTCGACCTTCTCCATGCGCTCCAGCGCCTCTGCATCGCGGATCAGAACGCCGCTTTGCGCGCCGCGTCCCACCCCGACCATGATGGACATCGGCGTAGCGAGGCCCAGGGCGCAGGGGCACGCGATGATCAGCACAGCCACCGCGGCGATCAACGCATACGAGAACGCCGGGCTCGGCCCCCAAACGAACCAGGCCGCGAAGGTGAGCAGGGCGACGGCGATCACCACAGGAACGAACCACCCCGCCACTTGGTCGGCCATGCGCTGGATGGGGGCGCGGCTGCGCTGCGCAGCCGCCACCATGTGGACGATCTGCGAGAGCAGTGTGTCCGCTCCCACCTTCTCCGCACGCATCACGAAACCGCCGGTCTGGTTCAGCGTGCCGGCAGTGACCTGGGAGTCGATGGCTTTGGCAACGGGCACCGGCTCGCCTGTCACCATGGACTCGTCGACGTTGCCCTTCCCCTCGACGAGCTTGCCGTCGACAGGGACCTTTTCGCCGGGCCGCACCCGCAGCAGATCGCCCACTTGAATGGCCTCGACCTCCACTGTCTCATCCGTTTTGCCAGAACCTACTTTCACGGCCGTCTTTGGAGCTAGCCCAAGGAGTGCCTTGATGGCGCCCGAGGTTTTTTCCCTGGCCCGCAGTTCGAGCACTTGGCCGAGCAGGACAAGCACCGTGATCACGGCGGCTGCTTCGAAGTAGACCGCCACCGCGCCTTCTGGTCCGCGAAACTCCGATGGGAAAACGCCCGGAGCGACGGTGCCGACGATGCTGTAGAGCCAACCGATGCCCGTCCCCAGGGCGATCAACGAGAACATGTTGAGGCTTCGGTTTTTCACCGAGGCCGCAGCGCGTACAAAGAATGGCCAGCCGCTCCACAACACCACCGGTGTCGCCAAGACCAGCTGAATCCAATTGGACAGCTGCGGCGCGATGAACGCATGCAGGTTCACCAGGTGTGCACCCATCTCCAGGATGAACACAGGCACCGCGAGGGCCAGTCCCACCCAGAAACGCTTGGTCATGTCGCGCAGCTCGGGGCTTTCTCCGGTCTCGGTGCTTGCCACAACCGGCTCCAATGCCATTCCGCAGATCGGGCAACTGCCCGGGCCCATCTGGCGAACCTGGGGATGCATGGGGCAGGTGTACTCGACCTTCCCATGATCCGCTGCAGGGAGACTTCGCCCTGCGGCAGCACTGTGCGTCATGTGACCGTGGTGGCCTGCGTGATCGACAGCACGCAGCGCAACGTCCTCATGGACTGCGTGGTCGTGACTCGGTTTGTTGCTGGACTGCATGACGATTTCCTCTTTTGAGGCAAGTCTCGACCTTCTCATCGTGAGAAGGTCAAGACGCACGCGACGTTCGCGGCGTGGGAGGGAGCGCCGAGAGGGCGCTGAGGGGGACGGCCCGTGAAGGGCAGCCAGGCTACTTCTTCATCGCTTCGCCAGAGTGGCCGTGCTTGGCCAAGAATTTGTCGAGTTCGGCGATCTCCTTTTTCTGCGCCTTGATGACGTTCGTAGCCATCTTGCGCATCTGGGGGTCCTTGCCCGCCTGCAGCTCAGCCTGGGCCATGTCGATGGCGCCTTGGTGGTGCATCCGCATCATCATCGCGAAGTCGACATCCTGATCGCCGCTCATGCGCATGGAGGACATCTTCTCGTTCATGTCCTTCATCATGGTTTTCATGTCCATGCCGGAGTGCATGCCAGATCCCATTCCGGAAGCCGCGGGGGCGCGCGCCGAATCGTGTCCATGCGGTGCAGCCGGTTGCGCAAAAGCGACTGGTTGAAGCAGAGCGCCGCCGAGGGCGAGCACTGCGAGGGGAAATCTCAGAAAAGACGCGGTCATGGAAGCTCCTTGAGTGTTGATAAAAGCGGTCAGGGATGGTGGTCCGCTTGCTAAGCCATTTCGAGGCAAGCCTCAGCGCATCGATAGCAGGCCGCTGCGCAGTCCTTACAGTGCTGCGCTTCGTGCTTCGCACACTCGTCTCCGCAGGCCTTGCAGATCTCAGCGCAGAGGCGACAGATAGCGGCGGCATGCGCGCTATCGCGTGCCATGGCAGCAGCGGCGAGCTGACAAACGGCCGCGCAGTCCATGTCGGATGCAATGCACCCTGCCATCATCTTGACGTCGTCTTCGGCGAGGCAGGATGAGGCACAGTGGTTGCATGCAGTCGCGCAAGCGTTGCAGGCATCGATGCAGTCGGCGTACTTTTCATGTGACATGGCAGTCTCCTGGGTAATAAGCCGGCGAACCGGCGATGTGGGAAGGCCCGCCTTCTATGGCGGCCCTTCTCGGGCTTGGCAGGCACGCTGAGCAAGCTTCAGCGTGCGACTTCCAACTTCGTGACGGTGAATTTCCCGTCGAGCTTCTCTGCGACGAAGCGAACCTTGTCGCCAGGTTGAACCGTCTCCACCAGTGCTGGGTCCTGCACCTGGAACACCATGGTCATGCCGGGCATGTCGAGGCTCTTCAGCGGGCCGTGTTTGATCGTGAGCTTCTTGTTTTCCTTGTCTACCTTGCGCACCTCACCGTCGGTCATCTCGCCGGCGGTGGCTGCGGACGTGGTGGCGTCGGTCGCCGATTGCGCACCGGAAATACCAGCGAAGGAGAACGTGAGGGCAGCCACGGAAGCTGCGATTGCTAGACGGAGTTGTTTCATGAGGGTCTTTCGTTTGTAGGCGTGGGCCGTCTGGAACACGGTCAGGTGCCCCGACGGTTGGTTGACGTCTTACTTGGCAGTGGCCTTGGAAGCGGACTTGGCGACGTTGACCGCGCCCTTCATGCCGGCGTCGTAGTGACCTGGCTGCAGGCATGCGAAGTCGATCTTGCCGGCCTTGGTGAACTGCCAAACAACTTCCCCGCTCTTGCCGGGCGCGAGCGTGACCATGTTCGGGTCGTCGTGCTCCATCTCAGGGTTCTTCATCATGAGCTGGTAGTGCTCCTTGAGTTCTTTCTCGGTACCGAGGACGAGCTCATGCTTGATTTTTCCCGAGTTGGTGATGAGAAAGCGCACCGTCTCGTTTTGCTTGACGTCGATGCTCGCGGGAGTGAAGCGCATCGAGTCGGTCATGTCCACCTTGACGGTGCGGGTTGCCTTGGCAGCCACTCCAGGCTTGCCGATGGCATCGTTGGCGTCGTGACCGCCGGCGTGACTGCCCGCAGCAAAAGCGCCGACAGCGGCAAGGGCGGTGATCGCAGCGACTGCTGCACAGCGAATGGTCTGAATCTTCATGTGATTTCCTCTGTTGAAAAAAGACGTGGGATCAATGGCCCGCATGGCCTTTGGCTGCTGGTTTACGGACTTGCACTTCGATGTTTTTGGCCGGCATGTTCTGCGCAGGCATCGCGGCTGAGCCCGCGTCGCGTGCGCGGGGCGGCTCAGCAGAGGTACCGTTGAATTCGTAGGCAACGGTCCCTTGTGGGTGCTTGAACCACCCTGGGTTTGAGTAGTCGCCGCGCTTCTGGTCCTTGCGCACCTTCAGCACGCTGAACATGCCGCCCATCTCGACAGAGCCGAAGGGTCCCTCGCCGGACATCATTCGCGCCGTGTTGTCGGGCAGCGGCATCTCCATCTCACCCATGTCCGCCATGCCGCGCTCGCCCATCACCATGTAGTCGGGCACGAGCTTGGTGACCTGCTTGACGACGTCCTTGTGGTCGACGCCGATCATGGTGGGCACGTCGTGGCCCATGGCGTTCATCGTGTGGTGGCTCTTGTGGCAATGGAATGCCCAGTCGCCTTCCTCGTCCGCGAGGAATTCGATCTGCCGCATCTGCCCGACCGCCACATCGGTGGTCACCTCGTACTGCCTGGAGGTCTTCGGCGTCGGGCCGCCGTCGGTGCCGGTAACGAGGAATTCATGCCCATGCAGATGCATCGGATGGTTCGTCATCGTGAGGTTGCCGAAACGGATCCGGACCTTGTCGTTCTGCCGAACGTTGAGCGAGTCGATGCCCGGGAAGATCCGGCTGTTCCAGGACCAAAGGTTGAAGTCCAACATCGTCATGATCTTGGGCGTCGCACTGCCTGGCTCCACGTCGTAGGCATTCAGCAGGAACACAAAATCGCGATCGACTTTTTCGATCAGCGGATGCTCGGCTTTGGGGTGCGTGACCCAGAAACCCATCATGCCCATCGCCATCTGCACCATCTCGTCGGCGTGGGGGTGGTACATGAAGGTGCCGGGCCGGCGCGCGACAAACTCGTAGACGAATGTCTTGCCTGGTTGAATGCCCGGCTGGTTCAAACCGGTAACGCCGTCCATGCCGTTGGGCAGGCGTTGTCCATGCCAGTGGATGCTGGTGTGCTCGGGCAGCTTGTTGGTGACAAAGATGCGCACCCGGTCGCCTTCGACCACCTCGATGGTCGGGCCGGGCGATTGGCCGTTGTAGCCCCAGAGGTTGGCCTTGAAGCCGGGCGCCATCTCGCGCACCACCGGCTCGGCGACCAGGTGAAATTCCTTCACGCCATTGTTCATGCGCCAGGGCAGCGTCCAGCCATTGAGCGTGACGACAGGGTTGTAGGGGCGGCCTGTTGAAGGCGCCAGTGGAGGCATGGTGTCAGGCTTTCCCTGGAAGATCGGTTCAGGCAGGGCAGCCATCGCTACCTTGCTCACCGTAGCGGCGGCGATGGCACCCGTGATGGCCCCTGCACCGCTCAAAAAGTTGCGTCTGTTGTTCATGTGTAGCTTTTGAAGATTGCTCAATGGGCCGGTGCGGCGGCCGCTTGGGAGCTGGCGCCACCGGCAGCCGGGGAGGCCATGGCAGAGGGTTTGCCGATCACAGAGGCGGCGAGCGCCGCGTCCGCCAACCAAAACTGCTGCTGGGCGTTGATCGCGTTGGTCACGCTCGAGATCTGATCGCGTGCCTCGGCCAAGAGCTCGAAGACGCCGATCAGCATCCCGTTGTAGCGAAGGACGTTCTCGTCGGCCATCGCTTGGCGCAGTGGGACGATTTCGTCGCGGTAGTGGCGTGCGATGTCGTAAGTCGTGCGATACGCCGAGTAGTCCTGGCGCAGCTGAGATGTCGCACCGCGGACGGCAGCGTCATAACGGTTGGCGGCCACCAGAGATTGAGCGTTCAGTGCGTCGCGCTGGGCGGAGCCCCAGTTGAAAAGGGGCAGCCGAATGTCCAGCTCGAACCCTCGCCCGGTGCTGCGCGTCCCCTCTTGGTTGTCGAAGACGGTGTCACGCCGGATGCCAGCTTCCACGTCGACGAACGTGGAGAGTTGGTTGATGCCTTGCGACCTACCCGCCACCTCCAGCTGCGCGCGTGCCTGCTGCACGTCCAGGCGTTGTGCACCTGCCGTGCTGGCGACGTCCTGGGCTGGGCGGGGCGCCTTGGGCAAATCGGGAAGGCGTTCTGGCAGCTGCAGCTTCGAAGCCTGGCTGTCATCCAGCCCCAGAGCGCGGACCAGTTCCTCCCGAGCCGAAGTGGCAGCATGACGGGCCGAGGCCAGTTGGGTCGTCGCGTCGGCATAGAACACCTGCTGGCGCGCTCGCTGCAGCTTGCTGAAGTTGCCGATCAGCTGCATCCGCCGAGCGAGTTCAGCGCTGGCCTCTGCCGACTGTTTGACTTGCTCGGCGTATTGCAGCAGCTGCTGCGCGGCGATGGCACGCACCCAGGCCGAGCGAACCTGGGTCACCTGGTCCACGACGGTGGTCGTGAGCTGGATCTGAGCCTGAACGCCCTGGCTTCGCGCAATGGACATGCGGCGCGGCAGGAGTATCAGGTCGACCACGCCGAACGACAAAAGCCGCCCGATTTCGAGCTCATCTCCAATGCGCAGGCGCTCGAAGCTGAACACCGGATTTGGAATGTTGCCCGCCTGGTTCGCGTTGGAGATCTCGGCCCAGCTCTGGGCCACCATGGCCTGCAACGCAGGGCTGTTCGCCAGGGCGAGGCGCACTGCGGCATCCTGCGTCAGCGGCTTGCCCAGAAGCTCATCGGCCACTGCAAGGCGTGCGTCGCGCTGTTCCTTGGTGCGGCTCAGCTCCAAGTTGCCACCGGTGAACTGTGCCGCGGAGCTGTTGGTCTGCTTGACGGCATCGTCGATGCCGAGGGAGGCACAGCCTGTCAGGACCGCAAGGCCGACAGCGCTGAGCGTTATACGCAGCGGGCGCGTCATGGCTTCTCTTTCGGAGCCTGCATGACATGGCCGGCGTGTGGATCTGCCGCTGAAGGCGGCTTGGTATCAGAGGGTTCGCCGCTCGCCTCTTTGGCATAAGCGCGCCATCCACCACGGCCTTTGACGGTGTCGTTGGCGGCCTTCCATGGGATGGCTTTTTCGTCAGCGAAGGCTTTGTAGCCGTCCATCGCCGAGCTGTAGGAAAGAGAACTCGGCGTGGCCGAGGGAGCGTCCACGGCGGGCGCAGTCTGCGCGCCTGCCGTGAAAGCCACGAATGTGGTCAAGCTGACCAGCCAAGCCGCCGGCGATTTTTTGAACATGGGTTCCTCGCGATGTTCATGAACGAAGTGCTGTCGACCGCCAAAAGGCGGGAGCAACAGCAGGCGATGCATGCGCGTTCAGACGCCGACAGCAAAGCTGCCGGACGGTGAACGCCTTAGACGCGAGGAGGTTTGTGAGGAACGCCGGGCGAGACGATCGCCAGCGCGTAGAGAGGCTCTACCAGGTCGGCCTGCGGAAGGCCAAAGCTTTCGATGGCAGCAACGGCCGGAGTGAGCCCCACAGCATGGCAGGGAGCGCAATTGCCACATTTGTGGCCTGCGTCGTCTTGGCCCGCATCAGCGCCATGGTCATGCGCGTCGACGTGGGCATCTGCGTGATGGCCCGCAGCCGATCCCGAGTCGCCATGATCATGGTGATTGCTTGCGGAGACCGAGACAGCTCCAATTGACATGGCCGTTCCCGGAGCGCAAACGGCCATGGCTGCCGCCGCGTAGCCTTGAAAAGGCACCGCAAACATCATGAGCCACAAAAAGATCGCGCGAAAGCTGACCATTGGCTCGATTGTACGGGGGCCGAAAAAATACTGCACGCCCGCGTGCTAAGGCGCGCGCTCCAACCGTGTGATCGTGGGTTTTCCCGCAACTATTTCCGCCTGGAACCTGACGTTGTCCCCTGCTTTGAAAGCCTTGAGCATCGTCTCGTTCGACACGTCAAATGCCATGGTCATGGGCGGCATGCCCAGATTCGGAAGGTCCTCGTGGTCGAGGACAATTTCGCCGGTGTCGTGAAGCACGCGCTCGATCACGGCGTGCGTGAGCGCGAGAGTCGACGGCAGCGCCGAGGAAACTGGCGGCTGAGGGCGTGCCGAACTCTGGGCCCACGCAGAGTTCAGAGCGGGCAACAATCCAAGCAGGATAAGTGCTCCCAACTGCAGGGCCGGATTGTGCGCGAGGATGAATGCTCGCGGATGAGGGGCGTCTTTCAAGGCGCTTTTCCTGGGTTTGGTACGCCAATCGTAGATGAACGTCGCCGATGTTCCGGCCTCCTGCGATGCAGCAGAAACCATGCGGCAGGCACGACGAGCATGCTCAGGAGCGGCGCCGTGACCATGCCACCCACCATGGGCGCGGCAATGCGCGTCATCACCTCTGAGCCGGTGCCACTCCCCCACAGGATGGGCAGCAGGCCCGCCATCACGACCGCGACGGTCATCGCCTTCGGTCGCACACGCAGCACGGCGCCTTCACGGATCGCAGCCAGCAGGGTCTCGTCTTTCATCGGCTCTCCGGCTTCGAGGCGACGCGCCAGTGCATTCTTCAGGTAGACCAGCATGACGACGCCAAACTCGGCCGCCACGCCGGCCAGGGCGATGAAGCCCACCGCGGTGGCCACGGAGATCGAATGGCCCAACGCCCAGATCAGCCAGAAGCCGCCGATGAGCGAGAACGGCACCGCCGCCATCACCAGGGCCGCATCGACGAACGACCTGAACAGCAGGTAGAGCAGCACGACGATGACCGCGAGCGTGACGGGCACGACTAGCTTCAACCGCTCGGTCGCGCGTTCCAAGTACTCGAACTGGCCGGACCACGACACGGCATAGCCCGCAGGCATCTTCACGGTCTTGCCAACCGCGGCCTGCATGTCGCTGACGGCGGAGCGCAGGTCGCGGCCCCGAACGTCGACGTAGACCCATCCCGACAGCCGCGCGTTCTCGCTGCGCAGCATCGGCGGCCCTTCTTCGATGGTGATCTTCGCCACATCACCGAGCAGCAATTGCGCCCCCCTTTCGGTCACGAAAGGCAATTGCCGCAGCCGCTCCAGCGAATCGCGGATCTCGCGCGGGTAGCGGACGTTGATCGGATAACGCTCGCGGCCCTGGATGACCTCACCGACGTTCTCGCCACCGATGGCCGTGGACACCACGGCCTGTACGTCCGCCACCGAGAGCCCGTAGCGTGCTGCTGCAAGCCGGTCGACGTCGACGTCGATGTAGCGCCCACCGGTGAGCCGCTCGGCCAGTGCAGACGACACGCCGGAAACGTTCTTGACGGCCGCCTCGATCTGCGTTGTCAGCGAATCGATCGTGGCCAAATCCGCCCCCGCCACCTTGATGCCGACCGGGCTCTTGATGCCCGTGGCCAGCATGTCGATCCGGTTGCGGATGGGTGGCACCCACACATTGGTCAGGCCCGGCACCTTGACTGCGCGGTCCAGTTCTTCGACCAGCCTGTCCGGTGTCATCCCCGCGCGCCACTGCGCCTTCGGCTTGAACTGGATCGTGGTCTCGAACATCTCGAGCGGCGCGGGGTCGGTGGCGGTGTCCGCGCGGCCTGCCTTGCCGAACACGCGCGCAACCTCCGGCACGGTCTTGATCAGGCGGTCGGTCTGTTGCAGCAGTTCGGAAGCCTTCGACACCGACAACCCGGGCAGCGCGGAAGGCATGTACAGCAGATCGCCCTCGTCGAGTGGGGGCATGAACTCGCCGCCCAGTCGCATCAACGGAACAGCCGTTAACGCCAGCATCACGGCGGCCATGGCCAGCGTTCCCCTGGGAAATCGCAGTACCAGTTCCAGCGCGGGCCGGTACACCGCCACCAGGAAGCGGTTGACGGGGTTGGAGGCTTCATGCGGGATGCGTCCCCGAATCAGGTAGCCCATGAGTACCGGGATCAGCGTCACCGACAAACCCGCCGCGGCCGCCATGGCGTAGGTCTTGGTAAACGCCAATGGCGAAAACAACCGGCCCTCCTGCGCCTCCAACGAGAAGACCGGCACGAAGGACAGCGTGATCACCAGCAGCGAGAAGAACAGCGCTGGCCCCACCTCCACGGAGGCCTCGGACACGAGCCGCCACCGCTCGGCCACTGTCGGCTGCCGGTCGTGCGCCGCCTCGAAGGCCTCAATGTGCTTGTGCACGTTCTCAACCATCACGATCGCGCCGTCCACCATCGCACCGATGGCAATCGCGATGCCGCCAAGCGACATGATGTTGGCGTTGACGCCCTGCCAGTGCATGACGACGAACGCCGCCAGCACACCGATCGGCAACGCCACTACTGCCACGAGCGCCGAGCGCAGATGGAACAGGAAGACCGCGCAAACCAGCGCGACCACGACGAATTCCTCGATGAGCTTGCCGCGAAGGTTCTCGACGGCGCGGTCGATCAGCAGCGAACGGTCGTAGGTGGGCACGATTTCCACACCCGGCGGCAGGCTGGGTTTGAGCGCTTCGAGCTTCGCCTTGACGGCCTCGACGGTCGAACGGGCGTTCTTGCCCGAGCGCATGACGATGACGCCGCCCGCCACTTCGCCTTCTCCATCCAGTTCGGCAATGCCACGGCGCATTTCGGGGCCGATCTGCACTGTGGCCACGTCGCGCAGCAGCACTGGAGTAGCACCTGTCACAGCAAGTGGGATCGTGCGGAAATCGTCCAGCGACCGTAGGTATCCGCGCGAACGCACCATGTACTCAGCCTCGGCGAACTCGACCACCGAACCGCCCGACGCTTGGTTGGCCTTCTGCAAGGCACTAATCACCGTCGCTTGCGTAACGCCAAGCGCGCGCATGCGGTCGGGATCGAGCACCACCTGGTACTGACGCACCATGCCGCCGATGCTGGCGACCTCAGCCACGTCGGGCACGGTCTTCAGCTCGAACTTGAGGAACCAGTCGTTCAGCGCGCGCAGTTGTCCGATGTCGCGCGTGCCCGTGCGGTCGACCAGAGCGTATTCGTAGACCCAGCCCACGCCCGTGGCATCAGGGCCCAGCGAGGCGTTGGCGCCCGCGGGGAGCTTGCTCTGCACCTGGTTCAGGTACTCGACCACGCGCGAGCGCGCCCAGTACGGATCGGTCTTGTCGTCGAAGAGCACGTAGACGAACGAGTCACCGAAGAAGGAATAGCCGCGCACGGTCTTGGCGCCGGGCACGCTGAGCATGGTGGTGGTCAGTGGGTAGGTGACCAGGTCTTCGACCACTTGGGGCGCTTTGCCAGGAAAAGGCGTGCGGATGATGACCTGGGTGTCCGAGAGATCGGGCAATGCGTCAAGCGGTGTCCGGACGACGGACCACCAGCCGGCCGCCACCAGAAATGCGGTTGCGATCAGCACGAGGAACCGGTTGCCGATCGACCAGCGGATCAGGGCGGCGATCATTGCTTGGCGCCTGGTTGCAGGCGCTGCACGGAAACCAGTTCGTAGTCTGTGGGGCCACCCTCCTTGAACTCAAAGCGGACCTGGTCGCCAGGCTTGATTTCCGGGAATGCGTTCGGCGATGTCTTGGCGAACCCCATCGTCATCGACGGCCATTTGAGCGTCGCGACCGGACCATGCGAGATGGTGATGCCGTCGGACGCCACGCTTTCGACCTTGCCCTCGGCCTTGTGAATCACCCCGGCCGGCGTCGAAGCTCCAGCGTTCGGCGGGGCTGCGGGCGCCGCCATGTTGCCCAGCACGGAGCGCAGCCGGGCCTCCGAGTCGATCAAAAACTGACCGCTGGCGACCACCTGATCGCCTTCGCTCAGGCCCGAAACGACTTCGGTGTCGTCGCCCTGGTCCGCGCCCAGCGACACATCGCGCGGCTCAAAGGCGCCGTCAGCCTTGCGCACAATGACGACAGCGCGCTTGCCAGTGCGGATAACCGCTTCGGACGGTACGACCAACTGGCTGCTGGCGGGACCAGCCACCTGCAGGCGCAGCAGCATGCCAGGCGTCAGCTTTCCGTTCCTGTTGTCGACCTCGAAGCGAGCCTTCAGGGTGCGGGTCGAGCTGTTGATCTCGGGAATGATCTCGTCGAGCGTCCCGGCGAAAGTCTGGGCAGCATCGGCTTGAAGGATCGCCTTGACCTTCTGGCCACGCGTGAGTCGTACCGCCTGCGCTTCCGGAATCTCGGCTACTGCCCAGACCCTTTCCAGCCCCGCGATGCGGAACAGCGTCATGCCAGGAGTGATGGCCACCCCTTCGCGCACGCCCAACTCGGCCACCACGCCATCGGACGGTGCGGAGAGGACGTAGCGCGCATGCGCGGTGCCGGACTCTTCGCTGCGCCGGATGAGTTCCGCGGGGATGGACATGGCCCGCATACGATCACGCGCGGCTGCGACGAGGTCAGGAGGGGCACCCGAACGCTTGAGGACGAGCAGTTCGTTCTGCGGTCCGAGCCAATCGGGCGCGAAGACCGTCGCCAGTGCCTGGCCCTTGCGCACGCGCTCCATCAGCGCGCGGACCGAAAGATGTTCGACATACCCGGCAACGCGCGTCTGCACGGCAACGTTGAGCCGCTCGTCGAATTGCACGGCGCCCACCGCTTCGAAGGACGCAGAGGTTTCCGCTCGCCGCGCGCTGGCGTACCGGATGCCAAGGTTTTGCTGGACCGCAGGGTTGACCGTCACGCCCCTCTCGTTGGGCGCGCCCGTCGCGCTGTCGGCGTACATGGGGACGAGTTGCATGTCCATGAACGGCGACTTGCCCGGCTTGTCGAAGCGCTGGCCCGGCACCATGGGGTCGTGCCAGTAAAGCACCTTGCGGCCATCGGGCGTCGGTGCGGCGGTCGCCGTAACCATTGAGGGGTCCGCGGGCTGGCCCGTCTTGCGGCCCAGGTAGAAGGCGCTCGTTGCCAGCAGCCCGGCCGCCAACAACGAGAGACCGATCACACGTGTTCTGTTCATTGCGCCACCTCAACAGTGAGCGGCCGAAAGGTCAATTGAACCTGGGTTCTGGCCAAGTCGCGCTGCAGCGCCAGCAGCTTGCGCTGCGCTTCGACTTCGGCATGGCGTGCCTCAAACAGTGCGATCAAGCTGCCTTGGTTGGATCGGTAACCCGCCACCGCGGCAGCCGTTCTTTGGCTGGCTGGAACGACGACGCCGGCACGGTAGCGGTCGATGCGTTGTTCGAGGCGCTCTTCGTCGTTGCGCAGCGACCGAAATTCCGCGATGGCGGCACGGGTCGCTTCGGCCAAATCGGCCTCTGCCTTCTCGACAAGAGCCAGCTTGGCCGCGGTGTCCCGGTCCTGACGTTCCCCAGGGGCAAGGGGCAGCGGAATGCTCACGCCCACAGACACCATGTCGGAATAGCCGGTGCGCTGACCATACGCGACCTCCCAGGTCCAGTTGGGCTTGCGGTTGGAGGCGGTGACGGCAGCCGTCCGCGTGGCCACTTCGACTTCGCGCTGCATCGCACCGACCGTGGGGTGCGCAGCGACGTACGCGTCTTCGGCCGGCAGCACGAAGGGGCCCGGAGGCAGCAGATCATCGGGCGGCATGCCGACCCATCGCTGGAAAGCCACTCCCGCGGCGCCCTGCTGTTGCAGGATGTCCGCCGTCTCGTCGTCCGAAACGCCTTTTGCACCGGTCAGCGCCAGCACATCCTGGCTGCTCCCCACGGCCGAAGACAGGCGTGCCCGCGATGCCTCCAGTTCTTCGTGCGCATGGTGCGCCATGAGCCGTGCGAGCTTCAGGCTTTCGCCAGCGTAGAAGGCGTCGACGTAAGCGAGCGCTGTTTGGCGACGGGTGTCTGCGGTAGCGGCTTGTGCCAGCACTGCTTCACGGCCGACCGCGGCATCGGCGGCGGCCCGCCGCGCGGCGCGCTTGTCGGCGGACAGCCATTCCTGGCTGATGCCGATGCGCTTCATGGTCATGGAGTCGCGGGCTGTGTGGAAGCGGTCGGTCCCCGTCGCTGGCAGGTTGTCGACGCCGATGCGCAACGTGGGATCGGGAAGCTGGGCAGAAGCTTGCGCGGTCTCCGTGGCGCTCAATGCGCTGGCACGAGCGGCCCGCGTGGTTTCGGACCGTTGCGCTGCGAATTGAAGCGCCGCCTCCAAGGACAGAGGGGCAGCCGTCGCGAGGTACGGAAGCAGCGCAGCTGCCGTGACGACCGCGCGCAGGAAAAGGATGGACATGAAAACTCCGCAGACGAACGAGACAATCGCTGAATGCAGACGAGCCGCTCCAGCACCGGTCAGTCAACGGAGATTTCAGACGCGAAGTCTGCGCGTGGCGAGAAAAACGGGATCGGGCGGAGGGTGCTGCCACTCAGGAACGGCCTGCTGCGGGACGGCATGGCTTTCCGACACCAACGCGACGGGCATGACCACAAGCTGCACGATGGCCGGCAGCGAAGGGGTAGTCAATTTCACCGGGTCGAAAGACAGCGACATGTCGGCGGCGTGCTGGAAGCACAACACCGGCTGCGCTGTGTCCATGCCTTCACAAGGCAC
The DNA here is from genome assembly GCF_029211125.1 of Curvibacter soli. Classification (GTDB taxonomy): domain Bacteria; phylum Pseudomonadota; class Gammaproteobacteria; order Burkholderiales; family Burkholderiaceae_C; genus Curvibacter_A; species Curvibacter_A soli. The sequence continues at coordinate 26,351 of NZ_JARGEN010000014.1, read as the reverse complement.
GCCGGTCGCGATCATTTCCGCCATCGCATCTGTGCCAGGAACGCTTGGGCACACATAGCTTGCCAACGCCAGCTGCGAGAACAGCAGCGACACGACCACGAAGAACGAGGTCATCCAGCGGTGAAGAAGTGGGCGGCTGAACATCTTGTAGCAGTGTATCGCTTGCTTCTTTGAAGCGCGAGGCCAGAACATCCAGGTCATACGCAGACGCGCCGTCGATGTGCAAAGGTGTAGATCGGCCAGCAGTCAAAAATCTTCAGCGAGTGGATCATGTTTTCCCACGCTCCGCGGCTCTTCGTGCTTTCGATGCGCGCGCCCGCGTCGTGCCGAACCGAGCCGTCAACCGCTCGGCGTAAGGACGGTTGCGCAAACCTTGAGGGTCTGAGCGCCGACGCCACCACCGAACGATCAGGATCACAACGGCAGCGACAGCGCCCAGCGCGAGGTACATCAGGACCATCGTGAGCGAAAACTGAAGACCCGGTGTCGAACGAGGCATCAAGTCCCTATGTGATCAATCAGTGTGGATCGCCATCTGAAAGGCTTCGAGATCGTCCGCGCACCGGCTTTCAGTCGTAACCGTGGTCGCCGTCGGCTTGAGCGCAAGCCACTCGCTCCACTTGCACGGTGACATGATGAATTTCAAAATCTTTCGCCATGATCGCCGCAGCGGACTGCGTAAGGACTTCCAAGTCCCCCTCTGCGCTCACCAAGTGGACGCTCAGACTCGTTTTTCCGCTACTGATCGCCCAGACGTGCAGGTCATGAACCGACTCGACCCCCTCAAGAGACAGCAGAGCCTTCTCCACGACGGCGACGTCCACGCCCTCTGGTACACCCTCCAACAGGATGTTGATGCTTGCTCGTAAAAGGATCCAGGTGCGGGGCAACACCCAGAGTCCGATGGCGACGGCGATGACCGTGTCGATCCAGGTCCAACCGGTCAACCAGATCACGATGGCACCTACGATCACACCCAAAGAACCGAGCATGTCGCTCCAGACTTCGAGGTATGCGCCTTTGACGTTGAGGCTTCCGTCTTTGCCTGATGCCAGCAACCGCATGCTGATCATGTTCACCACCAAGCCAACAGACGCAACGACCAGCATTGGCAGGGAGTCGACCGAAGGGGGTTCGCTGAATCGCTGCCACGCTTCGTACAGGATGTATAGCGCAACACCGAAGAGCAGTAGCGCATTGAACGCTGCCGCAAGTATTTCAAAGCGGTGGTAGCCAAATGTCCGTCGCGCGTCGACGGGGCGTTTCGCGATCTGCATGGCAGCAAGCGCGATCGCAAGCGCAGCCGTATCGGTGAACATGTGCGCCGCATCGGAGATGAGGGCCAGACTTCCTGTCAGCACGCCACCAATCACCTCGGCGACCATGAACGAGGATGTCAGCGCCAGGGCGATCCATAGGGATCGTTGATGGGGCGCACCCGGCTTGCCCAAAGCGGGCGCGTGGGAATGTCCGCTTGACATAGGTGATCGGGTTTCTCTGTTGATAGCGTTGGGAGCCAGGATCAGCTTGAGCCTGGTGGTTCTGAGGGGAGACGGTAGATCGGTAGCTCGCAGCTTTCAACGTTCGCCAAAACCCTGTCTCCGGGAACGATTGCCGCATCTGACCTTACTATGACAATGTGCCAATGCTGACGTTGTCCCAGGCGGTAGGTCAGGGCTGCGTATTGAGAGGCTTTGAGTTCAGCGGCCTCGGCGTGGCGCCTGCAGTCGGTGTAGCCTTTTTCTTCAATCTGATCCGCGCGGCCGACCGCAACGACCTCACCAGTGCGCCATCCGCGCTGAAAGTTCATGAACTCCTGGCCGAGGCCTGCACAGCCTCCCAACGCCAGCAACGCGGTCACTGCGGTGATTCTGAACGGCACGCGCAGTCCTCGCTTGAACGGCTTTGCGGCCGGACCTGCCGTGCGGCAACGTACAAACCGGCGGCGCGACGACGAAGGTTGTGATGGCCAATGACCGGCAGCAGATGAGTTGCCTCTGCAGCGGCGTCAAGGTGGCCTCGGCGCTGATCTAACGCAACTGGGCGCGTGTGAGCACGGTGATCGAACATGTTCTTTGACCTGGAGGCCGCATACCGCGTCAATCTAGCAGGTATGGGCTCCACGCTGCGAGCGGCAACATTACAAAAACGTAATGTTGCGCCAGCCGGGGGCTAGCACCCAGAAGGGGCCGCCCACACCGCGCCGGATGACAAAAACGTAATCGCACGTCCATCAGGTCCGGGCTACGATGGAAGGATGCATCTTTTGGTGATCGAAGACGAGTTGAAGCTCGGTGACTACGTACGCAAGGGCCTCACTGAAAGCGGGTTCAATGTCGATCTTTCGCGCGATGGCTCCGAGGGGCTGGGTATGGCTCTTACAGGAACCTACGACGCCATCGTCCTCGACGTGATGCTTCCGGGCATCGACGGCTTCAAGGTCCTGGAAGTGCTCCGGAAATCGTCGTCGACGCCGGTCTTGATGCTCACCGCGCGCGATGACGTCGCCGACAGGGTGAAGGGACTGGAGAGTGGCGCTGACGACTACCTTGCCAAGCCTTTCGCCTTTTCGGAGTTGCTCGCTCGGATTCGTGCCTTGCTGCGCCGTGGCTCGCTGCAAGAATCCACGCGCTTCGCGCTGGCGGATTTGCAACTGGATCTGACGACGCGGCGAGCTACCCGCGCTGGCAAACGGCTCGACCTGACCGCGAAAGAGTTCGCCCTGCTTTCGATCCTTCTGCGACGTCAGGGCCAGGTGCTTTCCAGAGCGTTGCTGGCCGATCAGGTCTGGGACATGAATTTCGACAGCGAGACGAACGTGGTGGAGGTCGCCGTGCGACGGCTACGAGCCAAAATAGACGACCCCTTCGACGCCAAGCTGCTTCACACCGTGCGCGGCATGGGATACGTGCTTGAACTGCGCGACGACGATCCGCCGTGAAGACGAGGTCCATCCAGAGCACGCTTTCCCGCTGGTTCGCCATCCAGACGCTCGCGGGCTTGAGCATCGCATGCGTAGCTGTCTACGGCACGACGCGCTGGAGCTTCCAGCTCAAGCAGGAAGAAGAGTTCGAAAGGCACAGCGAGTTGGTCCGTCATGTCGTCGCAGAAACCCGCACCCCTCCCAACATCGACCTGCTGCGGCACAAGCTGGATGACTATTTTCGGACGCATCCGGACATCAACGTTAGCCTGTGGGCAGGAAAAAGCCGGCTCTATTTTTCCCAACGAGCGGATGTCAAGGGCAACTGGCTCTCTCACGCTCAAACGTTGGAGGATCTGACCTTCGAAGGCAACCCTGTTGAAGTTCGCCTGACCCTTGACTCTACGGGCGACGACTTGTTGCTGCGACGGCTAGGATGGACCTTGGTGGCAGCTGCCAGCCTCGGTTCTATGATCGTTGCGCTGACCGGCTCGCTCATTGTCCGCCGCGGGCTGAAGCCACTGAAGCTGCTTGCCGAACAGACAGCAAATGCAGGGCCAGCCCAACCCGGCGGGCGCATCGATGTGGAAACATTTGCCAGCGAACTGCAGCCATGGATCATGCAGTTCAACGCGCTTTTGGGCCGCGTTGAAGGCGCCTATGCGCAGCTCGAGGCATTCAATGCCGACGTGGCACACGAGCTTCGAACGCCGCTGGCGAACATGATTGCCCAGACCGAGATCGAACTTAGCCAACCTCGACCGATCGCGGCCTTGCGGGAAGCGTTGTCCTCGCAACTGGAGGAGGCACATCGGCTCTCAGCAATCGTCACAGACATGCTTTTCCTGTCCAAGGCCGACCGGGGCGCTCAAGCTCGACGGACGGCCCCTGTGAGCCTTGCAGACCAGGTCCGCGCGGTGGGCGAATTCCATGAAGCCGAGCTTGAACAATCCAATCTGACGTTGGACATTGAAGGCGATGCGACGCTGCACGTTGATGTGGGCCTGCTGCGCCGCGCTCTGTCGAACCTTCTGAGCAACGCCATAAGGTATGCAAGGCCGGAGAGCCAGGTGCAGGTCGTCATCCGACGCGACCACGCGGAATTCACCATTGCCGTCGTCAACGAGGGCGATGAGGTCGACCCCGCCGCACTGCCGCATCTGTTCGAACGTTTCTACCGCGCCGACAAATCACGCAGCGGCTCCTCCAGCCATCACGGACTCGGCCTGACGATCGTGGCTGCCATTGCACGGATGCATGGCGGAACCACGTTCGCAACCTCGGATCGAGGCCTGACGCGCATTGGCTTCACCTTGGCGGATGCATCGGCTTAGAGGAACCGAGGAAGCGGGCCGAGCACCGAAGCCCGACCCGCAGGCTCTCGGTGTTATCTGCTCTCGGCCATGTCAGCCGGCCACGAGGCGCCGCGGCTGACTGAGTTCCAGGCCGGGTGTTTCATCGCGGCGGCGAGTTCGGCCTGTACTTGCTCGCGCGTCTTCGGCGTCTCAGCGCTGGAGACGGGCCAGGGCGCGCCGCGACTCATGGCGGTGTTCCAACGCGGATGCTTGGCGGCTTGGTTGAACTCGGCGATGACCTCCCCGCGTGCACGCGTGCTCGCATGATCGGGGTGGTAGGTCGCGCCCGCTTCAGTCGGCGCGGGATGGTAGGGGCCGGCAGCGAATGCCGCGACAGGTGACAGTGCTGCTGCGGCAAATGCCGAAAGGGCAACGGCGGATCGAAGATGGCGAGTGGACATACTTGACTCCTTTAGGGTTGTAGTCCGAGACCGGCTGGCCCCGGACAGAAATCACTTTAAAAGTCCATTCCTCCACCTGTCGTGCCGTCCCATTACAAGCGCGTCATCGCGCCGTCATAAACGAAGGCAAAGAAAAACCGCCGTTGGTTTGCACCAAGGGCGGTTCTGGAGGTGGGGCCTATGCGGCTTGGGCGGCTTTGCCCCGTGGCGATTACTGCGCTGCGCCGTTGCGCGATGAGGGCACCTGGGACGCTTGCGCATCGCGCTGCCCAACGGGAGCGGTTGCGTAGGCATGCGCAGCTTGGCGGAAGGCCGGGCGGGCGGCATCAGCACCTGCCTCGCCGTACTGCACCGACGACAGCCCGGAGCGAACCCAGCGCATCGTGTCGGCCTCAACCGCAGCACGCGAGGTGACCTGCACGGCCAGCGGCTTGCTGTCACCCTGCGGATAGCCCAACGTCGGAGCCGTCCGGGCCCAGGCGCGGGTTTCAGCGGCGACGGCCGAGCTGGACGTGGTCGACGTGGTCGCCACTGGTCGCGGGTCGCCCTCGGCGTAGTTGCCGGCGAGCGCGGGAGCTGCAGCGGCAGCCAGCACGACGGACAGAAGCGAAAGGCGGAGGGTCGAAGCTTGCATTTGAGATTCCTTGAATGGTTGATGAGTGGTCGTCGCCGCTTATCTCCGCGGCTGAGACAACTTTAAAAAACCAGACCCTCAGATGCCGGACCGTCGCATTACAGTTCTGTCATCGCATCACTTGGTCGTGAAGCGCACGGGCTGAGCGGCCTGGCCCTTCAGCGTCACTTGCGCCACGACCTTCGTGCCGGCTGGCACGTTGAACGCGCCCTGGGCCCGCAATGCGTCCTTTGCTGGCACCAAGGTTGTTTCCGTCTTCTTGGTTCCTGAGAGAAGCGTGAGCTTTGCGCTGCCCCCCGTCAGATCGGAGGCCTTTCCGTGATCGCTCACATAAAGCGCGATGCCCTCTGGACTCGTCACGAGTTCGTAGTTCACGTCCTTGACCACGCTCACCACGCCGCCATGCTGAGGCTTCACCTCATGGGCGTGTTCTGCGCCCTTGGCGTCATGTGCGTGACCCTTGTGGTCGTCTGCCGCTTGGGCATTGATGGACAAGGCAAGAGCTGAAACTGCTAGGAACGATGCGATTTTCATGATTTTCCTTTTGAGTTGATCTGTGAGCCGACCCCATCCGCAGGACAGGGCATTGACTTCATGCGTCAGGCATGGGCCTTACGTTCGGAAGCTTCTTCGTCCTCCTCCTCGTCATCATCGCGACGGTGTGCGAGACGGTAGAGAACTGGAAGCACAAGCAAAGTGAGGGCGGTGGACGACAAGATGCCGCCGATCACCACAGTCGCCAGCGGCCGCTGCACCTCTGCACCGGTTCCTGTTGCAATGGCCATGGGCACGAATCCGAGCGATGCCACAAGAGCCGTCATCAACACAGGCCGCAACCTGGTGAGCGCGCCCTCGTGGATTGCCCGATCCAGCGAAGCGCCAGCGTCTCGAAGATTTCGGATGAACGAGATCATCACTAGACCATTGAGCACCGCGACCCCCGACAGAGCGATGAAGCCGACGGCAGCCGTGATCGACAGCGGGATGTCTCGCAGCCACAGGGCAAGAATGCCGCCGGTGAGCGCGAACGGGATGCCGGTGAACACGATCAAGCCGTCCTTCAAGTTGCCGAACATCGCGAAAAGCAGCGTGAACACCAGCAGCAACGCCACTGGAACCACGATCTGCAGGCGCTTCGTCGCCGATTGCAGGTTCTCGAACTGGCCGCCCCAAGACGTCCAGTACCCCGTTGGCACCTTCAAGCGCTGATCGAGGGCTGCTGTAGCCTCCGTCACGAACGAGCCCAGATCTCGACCGCGCACGTTGGAGCTTACGACGATACGGCGCTTGCCGTCTTCGCGACTGACCTGGTTCGGTCCCGGCGCCAGCTCCAGGGTTGCGACCTCTGCGAGTGGAATAAAGCTCAACCGACTGGCACCCGCTGCTGCTCCTCCCGATGCTGGAAGGGGAATCGGAAGGCGACGAATGGCTTCAAGGTCGCCCCGCACGTTGTCCGGCAAGCGAACCACGATGTCGAAGCGACGGTCGCCTTCAAAAAGCGTCCCCGCATTGCGTCCGCCGACTGCTGTAGCGATCGTGTCCTGCACATCGGCAATGTTGAGGCCGTAGCGCGTCGCCTTCTCGCGGTCGATGTTCACGGTCAGCATAGGCAGGCCGGTGGTCTGCTCGACGTTGACTTCGGCCGACCCCGGGATGCTCTTCAGGATCTCCTCGATCTCACGCGCGGTCGAGTTCAGCACATCCATGTCGTCACCAAAGACCTTGACCGCAACGTCGGCGCGAACACCGGACACGAGCTCATTGAATCTCAGCTGGATTGGCTGCGAAAACTCGTAGTTGTTGCCCGGAATTTTCCCGACCTCTGCCTGGACGGCCTCCACCAGCTCTTGTCGGGTTCGCCGCGGCTCAGGCCATTGGTCGACAGGCTTGAGCATGACGTAGGCATCCGAGATGTTCGGAGGCATGGGGTCGGACGCGATCTCGGCGGTTCCGGTGCGCGCGAAGATTCTCTCGATCTCAGGAAACTTTGTCTTGAGCGTCCGCTCGAGCTGCTGCTGCATCTGTAGCGATTGCGAAAGACTGGTTCCCGGGATGCGCAGCGCCTGGACCGCGAAGTCACCCTCGTTGAGGTTCGGTATGAACTCGCTGCCCAACCGCGTGGCGAGGATGCCCGAGAGCACCACGGCAACACCTGCGATGGTGAGGACCACCGCCTTGGCTTCTAATGCGCGATTGAGCAGGGGCTCATAGGCTTGCTTGGCCCAGTGCATCAGGCGGTTTTCCTTCTCGGAAACTTTCTTGCCGATGAAGAGCGCAACTGCTGCAGGGATGAACGTGACCGACAGGATCATCGCGCCCAGCAGCGCGATGACGACCGTGAGTGCCATCGGGTGGAACATCTTTCCTTCAACGCCCGTGAGCGCGAAGATGGGCAGGTAGACGATCATGATGATCACCTGTCCGAAGAGCAGCGCACGCCGAGCCTCTTGCGACGCAGCGAAGACCTCGTGGAACCGTTCGCTGCGCGTCAGCGGCCTGCCGTGCTTCGCCTGGGCATGTGCCAGGCGTCGCACGCAGTTCTCGACAATCACCACCGCGCCGTCCACGATGATCCCGAAGTCGAGTGCGCCCAAGCTCATCAGGTTCGCGCTGACCTTTTGGTTCACCATGCCGGTGAACGTGAAGAGCATCGAGAGCGGGATGACCAGCGCCGTGATCAACGCGGCGCGCAAGTTTCCGAGGAACAAGAAAAGCACGACGATGACCAACACGGCGCCTTCGAACAGGTTCTTCTTGACGGTGTTGATCGCCTTGTCGACAAGCACCGTCCGGTCGTAGACGGTGATCGCCTCCACGCCTTCGGGCAGCGTGCGATTGATCTCCTCCATCTTCTTGGCGACCGCCTGGGAGACGATCCGGCTGTTCTCGCCGATCAGCATGAAAACCGTGCCAAGCACCACCTCGCGGCCGTTGTCGGTCGCGGCTCCCGTGCGCAGTTCTTTGCCGATCTCCACCTGAGCGACATCGCGCACGCGCACGGGCGTGCTTCCGCTGCTCGACAGGATGATGTTGCGAAGGTCTTCGATGCCCCGTGCCTGGCCAGGCGCACGAATCAGGTACTGCTCCCCTCGTCGCTCGATGTAGCCCGCACCAACGTTCGTGTTGTTGCGTTCGAGCGCCTTGACGACGTCGGCCATGGATAGACCATAGGCCGACAGCTTCTCGGGGTTCGGCGCGATCTGGTACTGCTTCTCGTAGCCGCCGATCGAATTGATCTCGGTCACCCCCGCCACGTTTCTCAACTGGGGCTTGATGATCCAGTCTTGAATTTCACGCAGATCCGTGGATGTGTACGGCGACCCATCCGGCTTTTTCGCGCCGTCCTTGGCCTCCACAGTCCAGAGGTAGATCTCGCCCAGCCCGGTTGAAATGGGTCCCACCATCGGATGGATGCCCTCGGGCATTTCGCCGGTCGCGGACTGAAGGCGCTCATTGACGAGTTGCCGCGCAAAATAAACGTCGGTGCCGTCCTTGAAAACGACGGTGACCTGCGACAGGCCGTACCGAGACAGAGAGCGGGTCTGCAGCAGGCCAGGCAGGCCTGCCATGACCGTCTCGATCGGGAAGGTGACGCGCTGCTCGGTTTCCAGTGGTGAGTAGCCCGGAGCCCCCGTGTTGATCTGGACCTGAACGTTGGTGATGTCAGGAACAGCGTCGATCGAAAGCCGCTGGTAGTTGTAGACGCCGAGGCCTGCCATGCCGATCACGGCGAGCAGAACCAGCCATCGCTGTTCGATGGCAAAGCGGATGATGCGTTCAAACATGTCGTATGTGCCCGCTCAATGGGTGTGCGTCGCTGAACTCTTGCCCTGCTCCGACTTGACCACGAACGAGCCCGCCGCTGCGTAGCTGGCACCTGGCTTGAGTCCGCTCTTGATCTCCAAGCGCTTGCCGTCCGTGCGCCCGACCTCAACAGGTTGAGGAACAAATCCACCGGGAACCTTCAGGAAGACCACCGGCTTGTCTTCGAGGGTTTGCAGTGCGTCCGCAGATACGGTGACGGGAGAGTTCACCTCCTCGGCCGTGACCTCCACATTGACGAAGAGGCCCGGGCGCCATGCACCCTTGGGATTGGCAATGACCACCCTAGCGCGAGCCGTGCGGGTTTGTTCGCCGATCAGCGAGCCGACGTACGAAACTGTGCCGTTCGCGGTCGCATCGAATGCACCGGCACGAACCACCACCTTCTCGCCGACGCGAACCTGCTGTAGGTCTCGCGCCGCCACGTTCATCTCTGCCCAAACGGTCGAGAGGTCGGAGATCGTGAAGACGTTGGCGTCCTCTTTGACCGATTCGCCGAGGGCAATGTGTTTTTCCACCACCATGCCGTCGAAGGGTGCGCGCAACTCGAAGCGGCCCAGGGACGTGCTACTCGGAGAGGCACCGAGCGTCAGCAGCTTCTGAGTCGCGTTTGCCGTTGCAATCTCTGCCTCGCGCAGCGCCTGCTGCGCCTGCAAGACGTCTTGCTGGGGAGAGATCTTCTGTTCCCACAGCGCTTTCTCCCGCTCGTAGGTGGTCTTGGCCAACTCACGCCGGCGCTGGGCGCCCTGCAGCTCGGATCGGGTCTCCGAAACCGTCGTGCTGGAGATAACGGCCAGAACGTCACCCTTTTTGACCTGCTGGCCGAGATTGGCGCTCACGCTCTCAACAACTCCGGCCACGCGTGGGACCACGTGTGCGGTTCGGTCCTCGTTGAAGCGGATCTCGCCGGGAAATTGCAATGCGCTTCGGATGACCCCAGGCGCGGCGTTGGCCAGGCTGATGCTCGCCGCCTTGATCTGGTCGTCCGTCAAATTCACCTTGCCTTCCTGTTTCTCAAAGGTGAACAGGTACGGTTCCTTCGGCGTGACCACGGCGACCGTTGCTTCGAAGACATGGGGCTCTGGCACGATCTGGTTACTTGTCAGGAAATCGCCTTGGGGCGTGAGCTTGATCTCCGTTTGCTCGCCGCTTGGGCGTGTGAGCGTGACGGCGACTTCATTGCCGGCGGTCGGCATAGGCTGCCCCTTTTCCGTCAGCCAAGCCTTGAATTTCGGCTCCCCGCCCTCTTCGGAGAGCTTGAGCTCCAAGCCAAAGTCACCTTCCGAAAACTTCTGACCGCCGTTAGGTCCCTGGGCGGGCTCTTCCTCATGTCCGCCGGCCTCACTGCCATGACCGTGGCCGTCGTCCTTGCCGCCCTTGGCGGTTTCCTTGCCATGTCCGTGACCGTCGTCGCCGCCGGCCTCTTCGCTGTGCCCTTGGCCCTCGACAGCTTTCTTGCCTGCACCGCCCCGGAGCATCAGCGCTCCAGCAACAAGGCCTAGAAGAACGATGACAACGATGATGATTAGGTGCTTGCGGCCGAGCTTTTCGGAGGCCGACTTAGAAGGGGTGACCATGATTGATCCTTACGGGGTGGAGGCCGTGACGCCGTTGGCAACAGTGCCGCCAAGGAGACGATCGAGATCCGTCACGGACTTGTGGGCTTCGGCCAGCGAGCGCAGGTACTGTGAGCGGGCCTGCAGAAGGGTGCGCTGTGCGTCGAGCGCATCGAGATAGCTGAATTTGCCGAGTTCGAAGCCCTTGGTAGCGGCGTCGAACGCGCTTTGCGCGCCAGGGAGGATTTCCTTTTGAAGCGCCTCCACCTCAGCCGATGCGGTCAGAAGCCGCTGGCGCGCGGCGCCTACGTCAGCGCGCAGGCGCAGTTCCAAGGCACGTGCGTCGTCTTCTGCCTTGTCCTGACGACGCAGGGCCTCGGTGATGTTTCCTCGATTCGTATCGAAGATCGGCAGCGGAACCGAAATTCCGATGACCGCTTGGTTGCGACCAATCTCCTGGTCCCGTTTCGCGCCAGCACTAACGGTGATGTCAGGTATGCGCTTGGCCCGCTCCACTTCCGACAGCGCGCCGTAGCGACGGACCTCCAGCCGCGCCTGTCGCAACGACGGCGCATTCATGATGCGTTCCTCCAGCGTCTCCTGAGGGGCAGAGTTGGGGATGGAGAGCACATCACCATTGACCGCGTCGATGCCTGCTTGACGCGTTGTCAGCGCTCGTAGCTGTTGCAGGTTGGTCTGAAGTTCGCCTCGGGCTTGAACGAGCTCAAGCCTGACGTTGGCCTCAGCAACCTTGGCGCGGGTCTCTTCGACGGGTGAAATTTTGCCGGCCGTCACACGCTTGCCGGCAGCACTGCTGCCCGTTCTTGCAAGCTCCAGCGACGCTTCGGCCAAACGGACCCGCTCCTGGGAGATCGCCGTCGCAAAGAACGCCGCGGTGACGCTTGCGCGCAAGTCGGCCTGCTTTGCATCGAGTTGGGCGCGAGCGACGTCGATCGCACGCTCAGCCGCTTCGATGCGTGCCCCGCGTTTTCCGCCAAGCTCCAGAGGCTGGCTCAACAGCACGGTGGTCGTGCGAGTGTCGCGGCGCAAATCTTCCACCTCGACGTTCATGGTCGGGTTGGGAAATGCACCGGCTTGCACCCGCGCGCCTTCTGTCGCCTCGATCTCTCGTCGAGCCGAGGACAGCTCTGGATTGTTGTCCAGCGCGAGTTGGACGGCCGCAGCCAAAGTCAGAGGGGCAGCGCTCGAGCTTGCCGTTGAACCTGCCTGCTCCATGGCGGGCGGCGGCGCACCCCAACTACCTTGAGCAAGCGCTCCGCTTGCGAATGCCGTGATCGACAGCGCGATCGGCACGATAAACCTGCACATCGAATTCTCCAGTCATGGGACGAGACAAGGAATCCGGCGCGGCCGTCAGAGTATGAAATTTGGCTCTGAAAGGGACAGACGCACCGGGCTTAGCCGGTGCGTGACCATTTGGGGCGGTCGATGTCCTGCTCCGTTCGAGAGCTGAAGAGCGCCACAGGGAATGCGAGGAATGAACGCTTGAAAACGCGTTCCGCCACGACTTTGGTCGTCGTGCCGAGCTGCGCCACGTTGGTGTGACACCCGCTGCAATCTCCGTGATCTGCGCCGCTCGCTCCAAGCGGTGCATCGGTCTGCGACTCTTTCGAGCCGCCATGTCCCTCAGCGGTGTGCTGATGCACATGGTGACCCAGGTGGAACGATGCAGGTGTCGCCTCATGCGTGCAGTACCCTGCCGCAGCTGCAGCGGCAAACTGAGCGGGCAAGACGAACAAAAGGGCGATGAGCAACCAGCGAGCCATTTAGCGAACTCTAGAACACGTTTTTGACGACTCGTTTGCGGTGATGAGCGAGAGGCGTAGGTTGAAGCTCGACGAATTGGGCAACAAGCGCGTGGGCCTGCGCAAGCTGAATCGGCATCCTGCGAATGGTAGGTGGAGAAAATCCACCCTGTCCGACAGCAAGGTTACAGATTTGTAATCTGGGAGCGAACTTCTTCGGAGTAACGAGCGGCTGAGACAGCAGGGCCGGCGCGGCGAGCGACCGACCGTGCTTGCAAAGCCAGCAAGCAGGATGATGCCTGGGTCGCGCTGCGCGAGTCGCGCCCGTACAGCCGGACCAGGCCGGCGAATGCCGCCTCGTAGAGGCCCCTGCCCATCCATCCATTCAAGCCGGCCTCGGTTGTCGCGCCCTATACGCGTTCATGAAGAAGCCCGCCAGCGCGATCAGCAGGACAACGCCCTGAGCCGTGACGGTTTCGGTTGACGGGTAGATCCCCAGCAAGTCGATCCGAGGCGCCATGAGCGGTGTGGCTCCAACCCAACCGGCCTCTTGCAGGCCAGCCACCCCCTTGCCTGCAAGAACCACAGCCAGGACAGCCACCAGAACGGAACTGATGCTAAAAAACTTCCCGATCGGCATCCGAGCACTGGTCTTGAGCATTACCCAAGCGAGAACTGCCAGGAGCACGATGCCGAGGCCCAGTCCACCCAGCAAGGCGTTGCCGTTCCCGTCCGCCGACAGGGCCGAGTAAAAAAGCACCGTCTCAAACACTTCACGGTAGACCGCGATGAACGACAGGCCGAACAAGGCCCAGGCCGATCGCTTGGACATGGCCGTGGAGAGCTTCTCCTTGAGGTAGGCCTGCCAGCGGCCCGCCGCACTCTTCTGATGCATCCACAACCCGACGCTGAGCAGGACCAGGGCGGCAAAGAGCGACGAGAGCCCCTCGGTCACTTCACGGCTTGCCCCGCTGATGTTCACGAAGTATGTCGCAACGCCCCAGGTGAGCCCGCCAGCGGCCAGGGCTGCGATCCAGCCGCCATGCACGTAGCGCAGGACGTCGGGACGGTTGGCCTTTTTCAGGAAGGCGATCATGCCGACAACGATGAGCAAGGCCTCAAGGCCCTCGCGAAGCAGGATGGTGAGCGAGCCCAGGAAGGTGGTGAGCGGTTCGGCGGCTTGGCCACCCAGCTCTTTTTCCACCTCAGCAAAGAGGTAGTCGAGCTTTTGCGCCGCGGCCTCTGTCTGGGCCAGTGTGCCGTTGGCGATCGCTGAGCGATAGGCCAGCATGCCGTTTTCAACCTCCGTGAGGAGCGCCTTGTTGCGCGCGCCCAGCGAGGGCTCCAATGGCTCGAAGCCGTCCAGGTAGGCCGAGAGCGCCAAACGCGTTGCTGACGCCTTGTCGCCTTTGCGAATGGCCGCCAGGCTTTCGTCCAGGCGCGTGCGAGACAGCGTCAGACCGCTGGCGTTTGCAGCCGCCGAAGCTGCTCCGGGCTGGCTGCGCAGGAATGCGGTGATGTCCCGAGCAGCCTCCGGGGCGATCTTGCCGGCGGCGGCGACTTCAGTGGTCGTAGTCACGGCTGCCAGGTCAGGGAAGGCCTTCCGGGCGGCAGGATCTCGCTTCCACAGCTGCTCGCCACGTTCACGCATGCCGCCGTCGTACGAGAGAGTTCCGGCGAAGAATGCCAGCGCCCATCGATCCTCGTCAGGCAGCGTGGCAAAACTCGGCATCGACGTGCCGGCGACGCCTTGAGAGACGACCTGGTAGAGCGCCATCAGGCTTCGCGAGCGAGCGCGCTCGCGGTCCGTGAAGGCAATAGGTGGCGGGTCCAGCTGGGCAGCCAAAGGTCCATCACCGCCACCCGTTGCGCCATGACAGGCGGCGCATTGCGCCTGGAAGAGCGCGGCGCCGCGCTCAAGATCAGGCAGCGCTTTGGGTGCGACAGGCATGGGGTAGGCCGCAATCAAGAGCGCCTCTGCCTCGTGCGCCAATCGAGTCACGTCGGCTCCATCGGCCTTGTTGGTGACAGCCTCCTGCAGCTTGGCGGCTGCGGCAATCACGGCTTCCTTGGAAGGGTGCGCCGGAAGGGTGCGCGCCTGGGTCACCGCGTTGGCCGTGAAGTCACGCATTTCCGCGTACTCGGATTCGCTGACGACAGCGCCCTTTTCAACGGCACCCCCGTAGTCCACGGCCACATAGTCCAGCAGCTGCCAAAGTTGGCGAGGACCCTCTTCGGGCCCTGACGATGGCGTCTGCGCTACTGCAGCACCCAAAAAACAAAGCCACACGGACAACACCAACAGCAAGCGCTTCATCTTCAACCTAAATAGGAATCGCAAGGATTTTCGTTCAACGTTGAGAGCGGCCCATCCCCGAATGGCACTGCATCATCACGATGCAGTGCTTGCCAAGGATTAGGCCTCGGTCTTCGCCTTCATGAGCCGCAGACCGTTTGCAACCACCAGCAGGGTGGCCCCCATGTCAGCAAAGACGGCCATCCACATGGTGGCCGTGCCGAAGATGGCGAGCACCATGAAGACTGCCTTAATGCCCAAGGCAAGAGAGATGTTCTGCATCAACACGGTGTGCGTCTTGCGTGACAACCGGATCGTCTCCGGAATGCGGCGCAGGTCGTCGTTCATGACGACTACATCGGCAGCCTCCATGGCGATGTCCGTGCCCATGCCGCCCATGGCGAAACCGATGTCAGATTGGGCGAGCGCAGGGGCATCATTGATTCCATCGCCTGTCATGCCCGTCAGCCCGTAGCGGGTCTGGAGCCCTTGAATCTGAGCCAGCTTCTCCTCAGGCAGGAGGTTGCCGAGCACTTGGTCGATGCCAGCCTGAGCGGCGATGGTCTTGGCGGTTGCCACGTTGTCACCAGTGAGCATGACTGCTGCGACGCCCAACACCTTCAACTCGGCAACCGCCTGCTTCGACGATTCCTTGATCGTGTCGGCCACGGCGAAGATCGCCAAGACGCCGTCGTCGTCCGCCAACAGCGTGACGGTGCGGCCTTGCTCCTCGTGCGTTTTCAGTTCCGCTTCAAGCTCTGGCGATTTCATGCCTCGCTCTTCAATGAGCCGGATGTTGCCGAGGACGAACTTTCGTCCGTCAACCACCCCTTCGGTACCGCGGCCCGGCAGTGCCGCGAACGACGAAACATCGCTCAGCGGCAATGCCAGGCCCTTGGCAATTGCCTTGGAAACTGGGTGGTCGGATCGATCGGCCATGCTCATGGCGATGCGCCCGATAGGTTCCTGGTCATCTGCGCCACGCAATGACCTCCAATCGACAAGCTTCGGTTTTCCTTCGGTCACAGTGCCTGTCTTGTCCAAGGCCAAAACCTTGAGCTTGCGCGCTTCCTCGAGGTACGTTCCCCCTTTGATGAGGATGCCACGCCGTGCGGCCGAGGCCAGTGCGCTGACCACCGTGACAGGCGTCGAAATGACGAGCGCACAGGGGCATGCAACCACAAGCAGAACCAGCGCCTTGTAGATCGCATCCAACCAAGCCATGCCGAACAGCAAAGGGCTCGCAACCGCAACGGCAACCGCGATGGCGAACACCGCGGGTGTGTAAATGGCTGCAAAGCGATCGACGAAACGCTGCGTAGGCGCACGGGTGCCTTGCGCCTCCTCGACCGCGTGGATGATGCGGGCCAAGGTGGTATCCGACGCGGCAGAGGTCACCCGGAATTGCAGTTCGGCCGTCTCGTTGATCGTGCCGGCATACACCGGGTCGCCGACCGTGCGGTCAACCGGGAGGCTTTCTCCGGTTACAGGCGCCTGGTTCACCGCGCTGCGTCCTTCGGTAACAATGCCGTCCAGAGGCACCCGCTCACCGGGCCGAATTCGGACGATAGCTTCGAGCGGCACGCTTTTCGAGGCAACCGCCTTCCAGCTCTTGTCCGACTGAAGCACATCCGCTTCCTCCGGAGCCAAGGCGATCAAGCCCTTGATAGCGTTGCGCGCACGGTCCGCCGCACGGGCCTCAATCAGTTCGGCGATGGCGTACAGAGCCATCACCATGGCCGCTTCGGGCCACTGGCCGATGAAAAATGCCCCGGTAACGGCAACGCTCATCAGCGCATTGATGTTCAGACGGCCGCGAACGAGCGCCTTTATGCCCTTCGTGTAAGTCTCCACCCCGGAGAGCCAGATGGCCACCACGGCAACAACCAACCCGGCGTACTTCAGTGCGGTCGTATCACTCGAAAAATAATGAAGGGCCTCCGCGCCGATGGCGAGGACCAGAGCCGCAGCAAGGCGCTTAACGCCCGCCCCATGGTCGTGATCACGTTCAGCCTCTTGCTCAGCTTCCGACTCCGCACCAACCTTGACGGGGGTCGGCTCGTAGCCGGCCTTTCGGATGGCAGCAACTGCGACTGCGATGACGTCGTCCGAAGCTTGGATGGCCAGGGTGCGTGCTCCCAACTGAAAGTTCACGCTGCGGATGCCGTCGACTTTGTCCAACGCTCTTCGAATGTCGCTTTCCTCGACGGCGCAGTCCATGGCTGGTATTCGAAAGACGCTCGCGCCAGCGGGGATTGCGGCAGCGAGGGCGGCGCCCTTTGCGACTGGAGCACAGCAAGCGTCTGCCGCGCAGCAATCGTCGTTGGTAGACGTTCCCGCAACATCCTTGGAACTTGGTGAGTTGGACAAACTGCTAGGCGGCAGTGAGGGCGCCGCCGCGCATGACTTCTCAGCGCAGCAATCGTCGGCGGAGGGAACAGCGGATGCGGTATTCGGAAATTTGGACATAACGGGATTGGAAACCCTGAAGTGGGTATAGAGTCAAGGGTTTCGTGGAGATCAGATGAAGATCGGTGAACTTGCCAAGGCCACAGGCACGAGCGTTGAGAACATCCGCTTCTACGAGCGAGAGGCGCTGCTGCCGGCACCGCAACGAACGGACAACAATTACCGAAGCTACGGAGAGGAGCACATCGAGCGGCTCACCTTCATCCGGCATTGCCGCTCGCTTGACATGGCCCTGGAAGAAATTCGGTCCCTGCTGCGTTTCAAGGAAATGCCTCAGGAAAACTGTGAGGGCGTCAACGAACTACTCGAAGCGCACATCGGGCACGTCGCCGAGCGGATTCAGGAGTTGAAATCGTTGGAGAAGCAGTTGAAGACGCTGCGAGCTCAGTGCGCCGAGTCGAACGCTGCGGCTTGCTGTGGGATCTTGAAAGAACTTTCTACCGAAGTGCTCGCGGTGCCTGCAAATTCGGTTCGAAAACATGTCCACGGTACACATTGAAGTCTTGGATTTCGAGCACGCGGAGACCCTTTGTGGCTAACATCAGCCGGGTGCGGTCTTGGCTTAGTGCGATCCATTGGCCCCGCGACACTGGCCTTAGCTCGACGCGCAGCAGGTTTTAGGCTTTGCGTGCCCCTTGCGCAGATCCTCGAAGATGGGCACAGCGACTCCCGACGACTGTCAGCTTTATTCCCTTGTGGAGCGCGCCGTTCGGGCAGACAAGCTGATTAATTAATAAGCCTCCGTCGCAGCATCACGGAAGGGCCTCACTGGTTTGAGTGCGCACGCCTGCGGTGCAGGTACGTGGCCGAGCGTTGTCGCTTTTAGGCAAGAAGTTTCCGTACAGCTGTAGTGAAGCCCGGTTTGAAGATGGTTCGGCTTCGGCCCCCATCTAGAAGCTTGACTACACGACCCAGTTTTTCTTCTACCCAACCTTCGTTTTTCCAGTGCTCTGGCGATACGGCATGCTCTAGCGCTTCTCGTTCCAGTTGATTCAATCGGGGGCTTGGCCGGATTTCGAGCGTCATTTCGCCGTCAGGAGCACCTGCATTGTCGCGCGCAGCGTTCGGCCTGCGATCAATCGTCAGCTTGGTCTGGGACTTGAGGATGTTCACCTCTGCGCGGAGCATGTCGCGCTCGCGTAAGACCCTTTCCACCACGATCCGAGTTGCTGGGTCTTCGATGCTTCGGGACAGTTCATCCAGAGAGTTGATTTTCGCAAGC
>NZ_JARGEN010000014.1:0-7823 GCF_029211125.1 Curvibacter soli | reverse complement strand
ACCTTCGGACCACCGCGAGCCTCAACGAACTCGCCGATTGATCTGAGCGAAAAATCATTACTGCCAAGAGTTTCCCGCTCTTTGCAGATTTGATGGAAGAGCTCGAGGTTTCGGAGCTTCGTTGGATGAGTTGCGGTGCCCAGTAAAGCGCTGAGAACCAGATCGGGGTGAATGGTAGCCGTGCTGCTCATGCGGATTCTGGTGCCATGACTGAAAGCATTTGATCTGGGTGCCTTGATGTCCCTTGGGAAGTTGCAACTCGAAGTGCGTCCTCCATGGCGGGTCCGAGACGTTCTTTAAGAGACTGCTTTGCATCGATCAGGGTGATGATTTGGTAGCGGCCTAGCTCCGGGTGATTTGGGTTCATCTGCGAAGCCAATTGACGCAACAAAGCACTTCCGACCAGCTTCTGCTCTTCTTCAGTGAGCGTCATAAGCAGTGGCGGCAAATCGTCGCGAATGAGCGCGGCATCAATGAGCTGGCTTTGGCGAAAGACAGCTTTGCCGGGCTCAAGATCGGCATACATGATGGAGCCCTCGCAGACTCCTGACACTTGCAGGAGTTCAGAATTCACCTCTTGAATGGCGAAGTTGAATTCGGTCATGCCCCCTACGGCGACAAGTGACGTGCCTCCGCCTGATGTCAAGGCGCTTCTGCATCGCTCCATCAAGCGGGTGATCGCCGTGACGGTCTTTGTTAGGTTGTCAAAGCGCTGGACTGTTTGCTCAAGGTTGCGCTGTGCTTCCAGGTATTGCCGCTGTTCAGGAAACAACTTATCGAGAGCAAGCGCTTCCGCTCTTCGGTCTTCAATGTCGCGGAACCTCTGCTCGGCTCGTACCACTTGCTCCTTAGCGTCATGGCAGTGGTAGTAGGCGTTGTTCCAGCGCGCAGCCAACTGCGGGAGGAAGTAGGGTTGGGTGACAAACCAGCGGCACATCGGGCAGTTACGTGCGCCACCCTGAACAGGTGCGAACTTCGGTGAAGACTCGTTGCCAATGTTCGGCCCGCCGTTGTGGCATCCAG
Source organism: Curvibacter soli (assembly GCF_029211125.1). Classification (GTDB taxonomy): domain Bacteria; phylum Pseudomonadota; class Gammaproteobacteria; order Burkholderiales; family Burkholderiaceae_C; genus Curvibacter_A; species Curvibacter_A soli. Next base: position 6,800 of record NZ_JARGEN010000014.1, on the reverse strand, counting down.
GCGCGTCAAGCTCGACGTTGTTCCCGCCGACAAGGCACAGACCGTCGACCATCAACATCCAGCCCGCCGGTGATCGCAAATGCGTCTCTTCCGGGACAGCTGCGCGGAATGCCTCCGGACTGTTGGCAATGACGTCCCGAACCAATTGGACGTATTCCGCGTTGGCCAACCAATCGAGGATTGTGTCCGCTGCGTCCTCGTTCAATCTAGCAACCCCGGCTTGAATGGCTTCCTGTGTCTGCTTCGCTCCAGGTTTGGTGTAGTACAAAGTCATGACCAAGCGGCTGTGGCCAGCAATTTTCTGAAGGATCGCCAACGGTACTTCGCCATCCAGGGCAAGTGCAGTGATAAGGGACACCCGCAGACTGTGCAAAGGAAAGTAAGTGGTCCTCGTATTTGGCGCCGAATTGTTTTTACTTACCACAAGCTCAATTGGTCGTCCGCCCGGCAACGTTTCAGAACGTAGTAGCAAACGCTTCTGGAGAGTTTTAAGGCAGTGAAACCATGGCCGGTCGAGCGCCATCATAGTCAATGGTAAAAAAGGCTGCTCGATAGTCTCTGGTGTACGAAATAAAAAAGCCGTGTCGGGATAGCTGGACAATTGCACTTCCGACTTCAGTGGTATGTGTCTCCCGTCTAGTTCATTCCAGCGTGTGAGGCGTTTTAAGGGATTGTATTTTTGCTGCCAGCGGCGCAACTTTTCAAGCCAATAAAACGGGTCTTGATGCATGGGCCCATCAACCATCCACGGTACGTTGTATCCCTTGGCTGAACCGGCCTTATTCTGGTCAGCAGTCTTGTTGGTATTAATGTGCAGGAGAACCTTTGCATCTCCATCAATAAGCTGATTTGGGCGCCGAAAAACGCCATTTGCGTAAGGACGGGTTTCATCGCCTTTCGCCAGAGCGGCAGTATTTCGCGTCCATTCTTCTTGCTCCCAACGAAAGGTATCAGCTTCTCCCGAATCTAAAAGACGGACCTGTAGGGTTCTTAATGGAAGTTGGAGTTTTATGAGTAATGCCACCCACCGAACCGGACTCCACATTTCATAAATGGTTTCCGAATCTCTCCCTTGGCCGCGTTGGCCAATTCCTTTTACAATGCGGGTGCGCGTGCGCCAGACACAGTCGGCATCTGTAAGATCAATGATCTCTGGCTCAACCGGGAACCAGTCAGGGGCAATTTTGGTACCGTCTTCAGCCCGCGAACGCGGAAGAGGACCTAATTTGGAAGAACCCAGCGCGGTTTGCGCCATTTTCCAGTCCCCGAAGCAAGGACCTTCCGCAATCATTTTGCGAAGTTCATCGATGTAGCCATAAGGAAGTGTCGATCGAACGCTTTCAGAGTGTGTAGGCAGCCCACTGCGAGTCAGAAACGGAATCGGATTTCTGAACGCAGGTGACCGTTGCTGACGACCATCGTCATCTTCTTCGCAAAACTCAGGCCGTGTCAGAACCCACTCAATGAAGTAATGTGTTGAGTTGCTGATAAGTACCTTCCCGTGCGTGCGGTCTGAGCCCCACATGCTTTCGTAGAAGTCTGGAACGATAGTCCTATAAAGCAAGAAGGTGCTTGGATCCGTCGGCAAATTGAGCGCAGATAAAAAGTCAATCAGGGCGTTAACCCCTGCCAAGGCGTGAGCTAAACCGGCTTCTCTGCCCTTGAGGTATTCGGCGCCAAGAGCTCGCCATTGCTCCAGCTCAGGAAACGTTGCTGCCACCCAGTTGAGGCTAATGTCGTTCCGGCGCGTGAAGCCCTTCCGCTTTTTAACGCTTTTATCGGGGTTCGCGCTAGGACGGAATACACCGGCGGGTGGTGGATTCGGAAATTTCATGAGCATTGCGACGTTCGCGTACTGCCAAATTTTTCCTGTTTTCGTGCGACTTCCAGACTTGTTCAGCTTGTCGGCGATTTGCTTGAGGGTCATGCCGGATTCGACGTCTTGCTTGCAACATGCAGCGAGTGCTACGCGTTGTTGATCAAATTCCGCCGCCACGGCTTTGGCTGCAATGTATTCCGGTGAAGGTTGAGGAGGCATAGATGCTAGACAAGCGAAAATGGGTTGCTAACATCATGGGGGGCGAGGCCGACAAGATCGTCGCGAAGTCTTGCGGATTTGTCATTCAGACGTTGGACACCTTGCGCGATGTGAGCCATGCACTCGGCCCGATCCGGTTGGGTGTACACGTCTTGACTCTCCACCGCAGCGTGGTGCATGAAGCGACGAATGGTTTCTTTCGGCACCCCAGCTTTGCGAAGACGCTGTCCGTACGCATGTCGGTGGCCGTGGATGCTGGTGCCGAGATGCTTGGCTGGAATGAGGCCGATTCGACGAACTGCGGCAGCATGCGAGTCTTCGAACTTGCCCATCTTGTAAACGTCGCCTTTCGGATCGCGCATCGTGTTCACGAATGCGAAGGGGTGGTTACGGAGCGCAGGGGCGATGCGTTGGACCTCTTGAACGTACAAGTTCCAAATGCGCCAAAACAGTTCGCCGAACTCGGGTACGAACCAGTACGCCTGCTTGTAGTAACCGCCGAACTGCTTTTCATGCATACCTCCCTTCCACCCGGCTGCAGAGGTCGACAGCCCCCAATCGCGCGGAGCCATGCCGAATCGCTCCGCCAAGTACTCAACGCGGCGACCGTTCCTGAGCTGGCCGGTTGCGTCGCGCCAAGATGGATCCTTCGGCGCATTGCCCCAAGCGGGGTGGTGGATCAGTACAAGGGCACTGTTTTTCTGGTGGGGGTCTTCAGTGACGTCCCATAGATAAAGATGGAAGGGTTCAGATTCGCGGTATCCAGCACCGTTGAGGAGCAGTGTGATCAGCATGTCACGGTAGTTGTACCGCTCGCCGACTTTGAACCCCTTGAGCACGAGATCCAGCACACGGTCCTCAGGAAAGGAGGGTTCCGTTTCCTTTTCGGAACGCGGCGTCGCGTGCCATTTGTTCGTGACAGCATGGTTGCCGGGCTTGCGCGATGCTTCTTCGAATGTGGACCATGTGTGGCCGAGAAAGGCCTGGTTCCTGCGGTACATGAACGCTGCCTCTGCCAATCGGAGGTCGTATCGGCTCGTACGTGGTAGCGGGGCAGGCGTTGCCTTTCCTGGGTTTCGTTTAGCCCACCAACCGAAAAAGTCGGTCAGGTTTGTCAAGATTCGACGAGTATTCTCAGGTCCTTGCGCCTTCCACCAAAGGCCGCTGTCGTCGGACCCGGTTGCGGCATTGACTGAGCCAGTCAAGAGCCGTTGCCTGAAGTTCTGAAAAATGGCCTGCTCATCAAGGTAGGTCGAATGAGCTTCGAGGTATTCGAGGAAAAGTCTTACTGAAGCGGTGACTTTGACCATCCACTGCGGGCTGCGACCGTCCCAATGGTCGATCAAGTAGTCAATAAGGATGTCGACGGGCCCCTCAGGTGTCAGCAGCACCGGGACTTCGTAGTGGATGCCGGTTTCGTCTGTGAAAACCCGTCCTGTGACTGTTGTTGATTCGAACAAGCGCTGGTTTCCTTCGGGGTACGGTCAAAGTTAGTACATCACTCCTGTGGAGTATGGACGTATTGGGGGTAAGCACACAATCGGTACCGAGGCCGGAAGATGCGGGGAGGGGAGGGAGGCCTCCCTCCCCGCCTTGAAGGCGTGGACAACTCTGAAGAGTTGCCCACCCCACGGCTTCCCCTCCCTCTTCGTTGAAAAAGTCCGAATGAAGCAAGATCGTTCAAGGGAACTATGGAAGAAGATTTGGGGGGTATAACAAACGACGAACGTTTCGCACTCGCCGCCTAAACACCGGTGAGCCTTGCAACAGCACGCCGATGGGCTGGGCAAGGGGGCCGCAAGGCCTCCCGGCTGCAAGGTTATTCACGTCGGCTGGTTCCGGGCCGGGTACCTTGGCACGGGATGAGACTAAAGGGTACTGGCGTTCGGGATAGCGTGCGACTGCGCGATGCCGGAGGCGAGACTCAAAACAGACCGCTAAACATGTAGATCTGCGCGAAGAAGGCTTGCGGACGGGGGTTCAATTCCCCCCAGCTCCACCACTATTTGAAAAACCAACCGTTCTCGGTTGGTTTTTTTCGCCCGTTCCCCCCAGTGTTGGCGCGGGTTTGGGCCTTGCTGCGACGGACGCCGCCGCCCCGAACAGCCCCGTTTCGGGCGCTTTTTCGTTCTCAGTTCCCACCCATTCTCTGTTTCTGCGGAGGAGGACTTCGCACCTGACCCAGCAACGACGCGGGTTTCCGGCCGCTTGTTCGTCACGGAAGCCGCCTTCACGCAGGCGACCCGGCCCTGGACCGGGCTACCCGTTCACGATGGGCCGAACGTCCCAGGTGATCGGCGACTCGGGTCGGTAGCCCACCACCTCGCCACGCTTGATGCTGTTGTCCAGGTGTTCTGCCAGTGGTTTGTCGTACTTCGCAATTTGCTTGATGGCACGGTCAACGGCGTTGCGGAAGGCGTCCCGGACGTTTTTCCGCTTGTCCCCGGCCTTGCGTTGCCGCCCTCCGAGGCCTTTACCACCTTCCATTGCTTTGGTCAGGAAAGCCATTTCCTCCTCGATCTCCTCAATGCGTGCGTGGTCACGCTGTACGTCGCGCTCTTGGCCGTGAACACGCCGAACTTGCTGACTCTGGCATCGAGCTCCTCGAAATCGGTGGTGCGGCGCGCTGGCAGGGGCTTGAGGCTGGCTCGCTCACCCTCCCAGGCTCGGGCGCAGCGGGCATTGAGCCTTCTGACCGTGTCGGCAACGAACTGCTCGTAGGCCGACAGATCTGCGAACTCGCGCGTGCCGCGCAGCAGCAAGGCTTGCTCCAGGGCCACCTACCGCTGCCCCTTGGGTCGGATGCAGCCCGAGACCACCGACCTTGAAGCGATGAAGCAACGCGGCTGGCACGACCAGCACATCCTCGTCGTCAACGCCGCCGACGAACGCCTCGACTTCATCGAGCGCGAGTTCATCCGCCGCATCGGCGAGCGACTCTACGGAGGGGCACGTCATGGCTGACCGTCGAACTCCGTGGACGATTGACGACGTAGCCGCGCGCTTCGAGGAGGCGGCCAGCACCGGACGTCGCCTGCCGCCCGTGCGCGTGCAGGGCTACTTCAACACCTGGCCGATCATCGTGCGCAAGGAGTGGGAAGCCTTCGCTGCCGACGAGAAGGTCTACCGACCGTTTCCGCCAACGCCGGACGCCATCGACCGGATGCTGGAGACGATGAAGTGGGTGCAGTGGCTGGAAGTCGAGCAGCGCCACCTCGTGTGGATGCGCGCCAAGCGATACGGCTGGCGCGACATCACCATCCGCTTTGCCTGCGACCGCACGACGGCATGGCGGCGCTGGCAGAAGGCGCTGGACACCGTGGTCGGCCACCTGAACGGGCGGGTTGGCGTATAGTATCAGCAGATGATATAGTTCGGCATGAAACGCGATGCCGCCATCGACACCTTGCTCGATCTCCACGGGTCGATCCTCGATCAGGGGAACGGCTATTGGATCAAGCTGGAGGCTTGGCGCGTCGATGTGTCCGACCAGATTCCGCACGGCATTCGGTACTCGCTGACGCTGCACGAACCGTATGGCAACCGCATCTTGGGTTACGACAACGCCCACGCCGTCAAGCCACCCAAGAAGTTCAAGTACGCCGGGCGCATCTTGGCGTTCGACCACAAGCACCGGCACGCCACCGACAAGGGCGTGCCTTACGAGTTCAAAGACGCCCAGCAGTTGCTGGAAGATTTTTTCGCGGACGTGGATCGCGTCCTGTTGGAGGTAAGCAAGCCATGAAATCCATCGTGATCGGCATCATGCCCCAAGAGAAGATTCGCAAGCGTGTGTTGGCCATCGCGCGCGGCGACTACAAACCCAAGTCCGGCGACCCCAAGATCTGGTTCACGTCGATGAAGTCGTTGGCCGAAGTATTGAGCGACGACAACCGCGCCTTGCTGCGCGTCATTGCCGAGACCGCACCCGAATCCATCTCTGCGCTGGCCCTGACCACCGGGCGCAAGCCCGGCAACCTCTCGCGCACGCTCAAGACCATGTCCAACTACGGCATCGTCGATTTGAAGCGCGAGCGCAACCTCGTGCGTCCGGTCGCCAAGGCCACCGAGTTCCGGATCGTCGCCGCGTAGGGTTTTGGCGTGATTTAGCGCGCGTGGTCGGCAATGCGAGTGCATCAGCGGGCATCAGCGGTTTTTGAGCGTGCAACAAATCAGCCGGTTCGAGGGTAGGATTCGTTCCATGATGAGGAGCAGTGGCGGCGAGGCGACAGTCGCTCGAAAGCCACGCTCCCGAGGCGAAATGGGCCCTTCCTGCGGAATAACCCATGCGGGGGGCGCGAGCGCGACGCTTTTTTAGCGTCAGGGCGCGGACAAGGTTACCAGTCGGCCAGGTTACCGGCTCCGGTTACCACCCCCAGGCGCAGTTACCACCCCACCAGAATCTTCATTCAACCAACCCGCCCTGCGGCAACGCTCGGCGGGTTTTGCTTTTGGGATTCCCACTTTGAACACGCTCAACGTCGAGTACCGCAAGGTCGAGGCGCTGATTCCCTACGCCCGCAATCCGCCCACGCACGCCGAAAGCCAGATCGCCAAGATCGCGGCCAGCATCGTCGAGTACGGCTGGACGACCCCGATCCTGGTCGACGGCGACAACGGCATCATCGCCTGGCACGTGCGTTGGGACGCACCGTCGATTACCTGATCAAGTGGAATCCGCGCAGCACCCCGGTGCAGGCTTGGGCGCAGGCCAAATGCGCCGATGAGGCCACCGTCTGGTGTCTGCTGCGCGAAGGCAAGC
>NZ_JARGEN010000013.1:47058-47339 GCF_029211125.1 Curvibacter soli | reverse complement strand
ACAAACTCCACCTCGATACGGCCTGCTGCGGCGTACCCATCAGCGCCGTCCTCACGGGTGCCAACGTGCACGACAACCGGGTCGCGTTGCCGCTCTCGCGCACCAGCGCACAGCGGGTCGATGCCTGCTTGCGAACTCATGGACGCTGCCTATTGCAGCACCGTGATCCGTGAGGAAGTCCGAAGCGCAGGACGTGTGCCCTTGATCGACCACAACCCGCGCAAAGGGCAAAAGCAGGAGTTTGCCCCGCACGAGGCGCAACGCTACAAAACCAGATCAGG
>NZ_JARGEN010000013.1:0-47002 GCF_029211125.1 Curvibacter soli | reverse complement strand
GTTTTAGCCCACACTCATTTCAAACCCAGCTCGCAGGGCCTTGCGAGGATGAACCGTGGGCCAAACAAGGGGAAATCGATGCGATAACGCTCTGCGTTCTTCTTGGTCGTTGAAAAGTGCTCAAAATTTGAGCACTGAGCGAATTCCGGCCTGCTGCTATTTTGAATTCTGCAAGTGCCTCCACTGTGTACCAGCTCAAAAGTTCGTTGCTCTCAGACTACTTGCGTCAGGAACTCAGAAGTCCATCGCTCTCCATGGCTTTTGCGTAAGTCCTAGATAAGTCAAACAAAACAGCCCCGGCAACGCTGGTTGCGGGGCTGTGGAACGAAGGCGGATTGTCTCACAAGCGCCTGCATGTGCCCGCGCCCAGCCCGCGCAGGGGGCCCAGCGCGCGGAAAGTCGGTCAGCCCAGCAGCGCCACCGTCTTGATCTGCGCCCACATCTGCCGCCCGGGGCGGATCTCCAGCTTGTCGCAGGAGCGCCGCGTGATGCGTGCCAGCAGCGACGTGCCTGCCGCGTCCAGGCGCACCAGCACATGGGCGGGCGTATCGGCATCGGCCACCTCGATCACGCGCACCGGCAGCAAGTTGGTGATGGTGGTGCACTCCAGGCGCTGGGTGGCCAGGCTGACGTCGCGCGCCTGCACGCGAAAACGCAGCCGGCGCCCCAGCGCCTCGGGCCGGCGCGCGACCAGCACGCTGCCGCCGGGAAAGTCGAGCCGGGTCAGGTGGTAGGCATCGTCGTGCCCGGCCACCACCGACTCGATGACCACGCCGGCATCCTCGGCCAGCGCCGTGGGCAGATCGAGCCGCGCCAGCGTCTCCTGCAGGCCGCCCTGGGCCACCGCCCGGCCCTCGTCGAGCAGCACCACGTAATCGGCCAGCCGCGCCACCTCGTCGGGCGAATGGCTCACATACAGGATCGGGATGTCGAGCTCGTCGTGCAGGCGCTCCAGGTAGGGCAGGATCTCGCCCTTGCGTTTCAGGTCCAGGGCCGCCAGCGGCTCGTCCATCAGCAGCAGGCGCGGACTGGTCAGCAGCGCACGGGCCATGCCGACGCGCTGGCGCTCGCCGCCGGAAAGCCCCCCGGGCATGCGCTCGAGCAGGTGGGCGATGCCGAGCAGTTCCAGCGCCTGCGCCCAGGCCACCCGGCGTTCGGCGGCCGGCACCCGCTGCATGCCGTATTCCAGATTGCGCCGCACCGACAGGTGCGGAAACAGGCTGGCTTCCTGGAACACGTAGCCCAGGGCGCGCCGGTGCGTGGGCACGAACACGCCCGCCTCGGTGTCCTGCCAGAGCTGGCCGTTGACCGCCAGGCGCGCCGCCGGGGCCCGCTCCAGGCCGGCGACGCAGCGCAGGCAGGTGGTCTTGCCGCAGCCGGAACTGCCGAACAGCGCCGTCACGCCGCGCCCGGGCAGGTTCAGGTCGACATCGAGCGTGAAGCCGGGGTAATCGAGATGAAAGCGCGCCTGGATGCCATCGCCCGGCAGCCGCCCCGAGCCGGAGGAAACATGTTTCATTGCAAGCCCGGCTTGAAGCGGCCGCAGGAATAGAGCGTCAGCAGCACGAAGAAGGAGAACAGCACCATGCCCCCGGCCAGCCAGTGTGCCTGGGCGTATTCCATGCCTTCGACGTGGTTGAATATCTGCACGGAGACCGTGCGCGTGCGGCCCGGGATGTTGCCGCCAATCATCAGCACGATGCCGAACTCGCCCACCGTGTGGGCGAAGCCGAGGATGGCCGCGGTGACGAAGCCGGGCCGCGCCAGCGGCAGCGCGATGGTGACGAAACGGTCCCATGCGCCGGCGCGCAGCGTCGCCGCGGCTTCCAACGGGCGTTCGCCGATCGCCTCGAAGGCGTTCTGCAGCGGCTGCACGACGAAGGGCATGGAGTAGATGGTCGAGCCCACGACCAGGCCGGCGAAGGTAAAGGGCAGCGTGCCCAGCCCGAGCGAGCCGGTCAACTGGCCGACGGGGCCGTTCGGCCCCATCAGCACCAGCAGGTAGAAGCCGAGCACCGTGGGCGGCAGCACCAGCGGCAGCGCCACAATGGCGCCGACGGGCCCTTTCATGAACGAGCGCGTGCGCGCCAGCCACCAGGCGATCGGCGTGCCGACCACCAGCAGCAGCGCCGTGGTCATCGAGGCCAGTTCCAGCGTCAGCCAGACGGCGGCCAGATCGAGTTGCGACACCTGCATCGACGGCGTGTCTGGACTATCCCCGCGGCTGTAGCGCGCAGCGGCAGGCGGCAATCACTTCGCGGTTTGCAGCTCGTAGCCATAGGCCTTGATCACCGCAGCGGCCTTCGGCCCCTTGAGGTAGTCGAGCAGCGCCTTGGCCGCCGGGTTGTCGCGGCCCTTGAGAAGGATCACCGCGTCCTGCCTGATCGGGTCATAGAGGTTGGCGGGCACGAGCCAGGCCGAGCCGCCGGTGATCTTGCCGTCCTTGTAGACCTGCGAGAGCGCGACGAAGCCGAGTTCGGCGTTGCCGGTGGCGACGAACTGGTAGGCCTGCGTGATGTTGGCGCCCTCGACCAGCTTGGGCCGGATGGCCTCCGTCAGGCCGAGCTTGGCCAGCGTCTGCATGCCTGCCAGGCCGTAGGGCGCCGCCTTGGGGTTGGCGATCGACAGGTGCCGGAACTCGTTCTTCTTCAGCACCTCGCCCTTGTCGTCCACATAGCCTTCCCTGGCCGACCACAGCACCAGCTTGCCAATGGCGTAGGTGAAGCGCGAACCCGGCACCGTGGCGCCCTCCTTGTCGAGCTTCTCGGGCGTGGTGTCGTCGGCGGCCAGGAAGACATCGAAGGGCGCGCCGTTCCTGATCTGCGTGTAGAAACCGCCGGTCGGGCCGAAGGCGGCCACCACCTTGTGGCCGGTGTCCTGCTCGAACTGCGCGGCGATCTCCTTGATCGGCGCGGTGAAGTTGGCGGCGACGGCGACCTGCACCTCGCCGGCCTGTGCCGCGCAGACGGACAAGGCAGCGCCCAGGGCGGTGCTCAAGGAAAAGAACAGGCGGGACAGCGTGAGACGCATGCTTGCACTCCAGGTAAAAAAACGGTGGAAAAAACCCAGCTTCAGTCGTGGCAGGCCAGGATCACGCTCGACGACTTGAAGAATGCGCAGGCGGCCACGCCCAGCGCGATGCCAAGCGCCTTGCAACTGTCGCGCGTGACCACGGCGGTGACCGTGCGCCCGCAAGCCAGCGCCAGCGTGACCTCGTTGTTCACCGGGCCCTCGTGCATCGCGGAAACCTCGCCCCAGAGCTGGTTGCGCGCGCTGAGCTTCATCGAACGGTCGGTGGACAGCATGACGGAGGACGACTTGACCAGCGCCACCACCTCCCGTCCGATCTCCAGGCCCAGGTTCTCGGCGCTGGCCTTGGTGATTACCGCGACGATCTCGGCCTGGTCGTCGAGCCGCAGGCGGACTTCATAGTCGACGCCGCCGTCGCGCAGGCCGGTGACCGCGCCGCAGAACTGGTTGCGGGCGCTGGTCTTCATGCTCATTCGGTGCAGCAGCCGCTGGAAGGCGCGGATGTCGAAGTCACCGGCATCGCCCAACCGCTCCGACAGGCGGTCGAGCGCGGCCTGGTATTCGATCTGGAGCGCGCGGTACATCGCGACGATGCGCTGCCCATACTCGGTGAGCTGGGTGCCGCCACCCTGGCGGCCCCCGGTGACGCGCACCACCAGCGGCTCGGGCGCGAGGTTGTTCATCGTGTCCACCGCATCCCAGGCCGCCTTGTATGACAGCGGCACTGCCTTGGCGGCCTGGTTGATCGACCCCTTGCGCTGGATTTCTTCCAGCAGGCGGATGCGGGTGTCCGACAGCGCCGCCCCCACCTCGGTTTCGAGGGACATCCGGGCATGGAAGCGAGGGTTGTTCATGGAATGGCGCAGGCGTCGGTAATCGCTGTATCGTGTGGGACATATAAAGCCAGTTTCATGCCAAGCACCGGTCTCTATGGTTGTCCTTATACAAAGGAAAGATGTATGGTGAGCACCGAGAGATCGATTGTCGAATTCACGACATTTTCTATCAATCAAAGCATACAACGCGTCGTCAATCCCACACACATTCCAACCGAAGGGCCACCATGAAAATCAGCGCTCGCAACATCTTCAAGGGCACCATCAGTGCCGTGCGGCCCGGCAGCGTGAACGCCGAAGTGGACATCCAGGTCGGCAGCGGCGACACCCTGGTCGCCATCGTCACGATGGGCAGCGTCGAGGCGCTGGGCCTGGCCGTCGGCGGCGAGGTCTACGCGCTGGCCAAGGCGCCCTGGGTCATGGTGACGACCGACCTGGGCGGCCTGCGCCTGTCGGCGCGCAACCAGCTGGCCGGCACGGTGAAGGCGGTGGAGAACGGCGCCGTCAACAGCGAGGTGGTGATCACGCTGCCCGGCGGCACCGACGTCGCGGCCATCGTCACCAAGGAAGCGGTCCACGAACTGGGGCTCAAGCCCGGCGTGGCGGCCACCGCGATCATCAAGGCCTCGCACCTCGTCCTCGGCGTCAAGGGCTGACCCTAAGCTGACCGCCTGCTTCAGCCACTTCGCGCATGAACAGCCCCAGCGCGGCGCGCGCCTGCGCCGGGTCGTGGGCTGCGGGTTTCAGCAGCAGACGGTGCGGGCCCAGCTGCTCTTGCAGCAGGCGCAAGCGCGCCGCGCAATGGGCCGGGTCGCCGATGACGGCGTTGGCCAGGATGACCGCGTCGCTGGCGTCCGGCGCAAACATCGGCGGCATGCTGGCCGGGGTGAACCGCACCCCCATCAGGCCGGGGTAGGAACGCACGCCAGCCAGGCCGTTTTCGACGGCGCGCCGGTGGTCGCTCTCGCAATGGAAGAAGCGCGCGATGGCAAACGGAAAGTCGCCGCGCGCCGCGCGTTCGGGTGCCAGCAGCGCCGCCACCTTGGCCAGGTCGGCCGAGGGCGTGGCCATCAGGCCGTAGCCATGCGCGGCGGCCAGTCGCCGCGAATCGGCACTCAGGCTGGCCAGCCACACCGGCACCGGCTGCTGCAGGGGGCGCGGCTCGATCGACAGGTCGTCGCAGCGGTAGAAGCGGCCCTCGAGGCAGGTGGCCGGCTCGCTCCACAGCCGCAGGATCAGCGCCAGCGCCTCGTGCATGCGTTCGCGCGCCGCCTCGGGCGATGCGAGCCCCGCATGCCGGTATTGCACCGGGAACGGCCCGCCGCGCGCCACCCCGAACTCGATGCGCCCGCGGCTCAGCAGATCGAGCGTGGCCACTTCCTCGGCCACGCGCACGGGGTCGTTGAGCGCCAGCAGCGCGGCGCCCGTGCCCAGTCGCACGCGCGACGTGCGGGCCGCGAGGTAGCCCAGCAGGGCGCCGGGCGCGCTGCCGATGGCAAAGCGGCTGTAGTGGTGCTCGGCGACCCAGACGTCGTCGAAGCCCAGGGCCTCGGCCTCGACACCGGTGCGCATGGTCTCTTCGAGCGCCTGCGCGGCGCTGCCGCCGGGGTTCTCGACATTCAGGAAAACGCCATAGCGCTGCAGGGAATCGGTCATTCGTGCCTTTGCGGAAAGTCGGACAGCCGGGCTGCGCAGGGTGCGGCAGCTCGGGCAGCCCTTGTGGCAGCTTTTGTGGCAGCCCTTGTGGCAGGCGATGGGCCGATGGGCGGTTGGCCTTCGCGCTGGATCGCCACATTGCCTTCGAAGTCGTCCCGGAGGCTGAGCGTTTTTCGGGCCTGTCCGAGCAACGCCCCACAAGGTGCCCGATCGAGGCGCAAGGCACAGCCGTAGCCCGGGCTACGGCGCGCATTGGCAACGCCGAGCGGGTGCGTTGTGGGGTGGTGAGCGGGCATGACCGAAAGATTCTCAGCCTCCCAGGCCTGCTGCAGGGCCGCTTCGGCGCCGGCCGGGCCCTGCAGGGTTTGGCCGAAGGCAGCGCGCAGGTGCGCAAAGAAAGCTGCCGGCTCCCGGTCGGGCGCAGGGCAAGCGCTTGTCATGCCACGACGTCTCCTCCGTGCGGCGCCTGCCGCAGGCCCTGCTCGGGCGCCAGGAACCAGCTGCGCACGGTGTCGTAGGGGTAGCGCGTGAGGTCGCGCCGGCGCGCCTTGGGCGCCAGCAGATGCACCGACAGCGGCTCGGCCCAGTTCCAGAAATCGGCGCGCAGCAGCGGCGGGAAGCCCGCGTCGTCGAGCGCGTGCCAGAGCTGCACCAGCCAGATTTCCCGCCCTTCCTCGTCGAGCAGCAGCGGCAGGCCGGCGCCGGCCTGCATTCGCGCATGGCGCTCGCTGTAGTACAGGGGGCCGCCGCAGGACTCGACCACGAAGTCGGCCACCCGCTGGGCCACGCAGTCGAAGCAGCGGCCCGCCCGGGCAAAAAGCGGCGTCAGGCGCAGGCGCTGCATGTGCAGCTGCACCAGCCGGCGCAGCCCTGCCTCGTCGCACAGGGCCAGCAACCGGTGCGCCGGCTGCGGCAGCAGCGGCAGGCAGCCGGCCGGCAGCCTGTCGGTGTGCGCAAACCCCAGCTCGCCCGCCGGCCAGTACAGCGTGCGATAGCAGGCCCGGTCGCAGGGCGCCCAGCGGGCGCGCTGTGGTAGTTCGTCGGCAAGGCGTGTCGGATCCATGGCGTGTCGGTTCTGTCGTGCGGATTGTTTGTTATGTATCCGAATACACAACGCGTCCATCCCTTGCAAGCACCGTGCCTAGTGCAGTGTTCGATGCTATGCGGCACAAATAAAAGCGATGCGTTTTGGCGCAGGGCAAGGCGCAAACCACAGCGATGGCCGTCGCTATCGCGAGGATTTGCAACGCCGCCATGCGTCAAAAGGCGCGGTTTTATGTGCTGCATAGCGTTGAACACTGCACTAGCTCCAAGCGCGTGCCAGGCGTGAAAGCGAGGCACTGATGCCGGCCCCGCCTCCGCGGCGAAACCGGCAGCGGGAGACTGGAACAATATACTCCCCTACCATGCATCTGCCACCGCAATCAAATAGCCATATCTATCTATATACTCCCCAGTAGTATCAAGAAATGATCCGCCTGGAAGCATGCGGGGAGCGCTCAGTCTCGCGGCTACACCGGGACCATGGCGGGCGCCGCCTCCTCAGTGCCGAAGCACAGCCCATAGTCCGTGCAGACACCGCAGCTCGGCGCCTTGCAGATCAGCAGTTCCTCGCGCAGGCACAACTGCCGGTAGAAGAACTTCTTCCACTTCATGTCGTTGCTGTTGCGCGCCGCGAGGCTGGGAAACCACCGCCCGATCAAGGCCGAAAGCTCACGGCGCGACGGCAGGAACAGGTCTTGCCAGAGATGGTTGTCGCCCAGGCTCGCGCAGGCGAGCGCATAGGCCACGGCCCGCGCCTCCTGCGCGGGGCCGGCATTGCCGTCGGCGTGGTCGCGCAGCAGGGCGGCCAGATCCTCGATTTCGTCGCGGCGCGGCTCGTGGCGGTCGGCGCCGGCCAGCGCCGGCCAGTCGAGCCCGAGCGCGGCATCGGCGCCGGGAAACCAGCGCGCGAACAGGCCGCGCGTGGCGGCGGCGTCCAGGCCGGGCATCGGCAGCAGGCCGCGGCCATGGCGCTCGAAGGCCGCCGAAAGCACGCCGGCCAGCGCGAGCACCGCCGGGTCCCGCGCGTCGGCGGCATGCGACATCAGCAGCGCGTGCGTGCCCATGGCGCCGTTCACACCGCCGCGGGGGCGTGCGTGTAGCACTTCTTGGGACAGATCTTCGCGCAGGCCGTGCAGCCGATGCACAGCTCCTGGTGGGCGATGGTCATGACTTTCCTTTCGTACTCGTCATCCTCGTCGTCGCCGCCTTCGAGGCGGATGCGACCGCCTTCTTCGTCGAGGCCGACGAGTTCGAGCACGCCGCGCGGGCAGACCTTGAAGCAGCGGCCGCAGCCGATGCACTTCTCCTCGTCGAGTCCGGCGACGAAGGTCGGCGTCCAGGTGGCGCCGCTGGGAAGGGTGACACTGAAGACGGTCATCGCTGGCTCCTTGCTGGCAGGCCGGATTTCAGGGCGCGCGCCGCGTCAGGCCGCGGCGGCGGCCTGCTGCCTGCGCGCCTCCATCAGCGCGGCATGGGCGTCGTGGCAGCGCTGGGCGACCGCGAGGATCTGCTCCCAGTTGGTGGGCAGCTCCTCTGACAGGTCGTGCAGGTCCATCTTGGCCTGCGTGGCCTGGGCGTTGAGCTTCTTCAGGCGCAGCTTGAGTTCGTCGGCATCGCTCATGTCCACTCCTCCGTCACGCGCCATACCGGGCCACCGCGGGGTAGTCGCGGATCATCGCGACGGCCTCGTCGAAGAGCTTGCTGCCGGCCTCGGCCAGCTTGGCCAGCGACGCGAAGCCGAAGCGATGCACGTCGCGCAGCTGCTTGTTGACCACCACCAGCCGCCCGGCGATGAGCACCATGCGGCCAAAGCCTTCGTGGCTCATCTTCATCATCGGCGAGACCATCTGGCCGGTCTCGCGCTCGATGGCCACGGCGATGGCGTTGTAGAAGAGCTCCAGGCGCCACAGCGTCTCCGGGTCCGGGTCGCCCATGATCGGGATTGCGCGGCGCTCCTCGGCGGTGTGGATGTAGGGCTTGAGCAATTGCAGGTCGCTCTTGCCGTCCCAGGCGCCATGGGTGTCCTGCGCGCGCAGCTGCTTGACGAGCTGCTGCACGAAGGGGGTGGCCAGGAATGCCTCGTCGCCCGCGCCGGCCTCGGGGGCCTCGATGGTTGCTGCTTCAGCCATGGTGTACTTCCTCCTCGTCTTCGAAGTCGAATGCACGTGCGCCGCTTCGGGCGTCCTTCTCCAGCGCCTTGCGCAGCCATGGCGGCGGCGTGCCCTTCAGCACTTGCTGGAGCTTGTCCAGGATCTCGTGGATGGGTTCGGGCTGCGGCACCTTGATCGGGTGGATCTTCAGCGCCACCACGCGCGCGGCGCCGGAGCCGCCGATGGCCGCCACGTACAGGATCGCGCAGTCCTTGATGGCGTCGAGCTTGGGCGCGAGCTTGTCCTCGTCGCCGTCTTCCTCCAGCTTGCCACCGAAGTCGAAGCTCTCGACGAAATGGTGGCCCTGCGGCGTGACCTCATAGACGACGATGGCTTTGGCCCAGCCGAAGTGCGCGTCGACGCGCTCCTTGTCCTGGGTGGCGAAGGCGATTTTCATGGGGGCTCTCCTGTGGCTTCCTGCGGGGATGTCAGGCGCTGGCTGCAGCCGTCGCGTGCTCGGTGGCGGCAATGGCCGCAGCCGCAGCGGCGGGGGCCGCGGCAACCGCGCGCTGCGCCTCGGGCGTCAGCGGCCAGTCGCCCGGGTGGTGGTGCGGTATCTGCTCGATCAGCATGTTGGCGACCTCGAAGATCAGGTTCATCGTGCCGCGGTAGCCGACGCAGCGGCGGTGCGCGTTGCCGATGCGGTCGAACACCGGGAAGCCGACCCGCAACAAGGGCTTGTTCAGGCGCTCGGCCATCTGGCGGCCATGCGAATGGGTGACCAGCAGGTCGCAGCCGGCGGCGGCGGCGGCGCGCTCCATGTCCTCCAGGTCGCCGATCACCACCTGCTCGGCGGGCAGCAGCGCGTGCGCGGGCGACTGCGTGGTGCTCACGCACACGCGCAACTCGGCGCCCATCTCGTGCAGCAGGCTGCCCACCGCGAGCAGCAGGTCGGGCTCGGCGCCGATGGCGACCTTGATGCCGCCGGTGTAGAAGTGGCCGTCGAGCATGGCGTCCAGCAGTTGGCTGCGCTGGCGCCGGTACTTGGCCGGCACCGGGCGGCCCGAAAGCTGCGCCAGGCGCTGCAGCAGGCGGTCGTTGACTTCCAGCCCCGTCAGGCGCTCGAACACCTCGAAGGGCGTGCCGGCGATGGCCTGCAGCGCCATGGCGCCTTCGCGCGTCTGCTCGCCCACGCCGATGGTGAAGGCCGAGGCACCGGCGGCGCGGATCTGCTCGACCGTGGTGCCGCCCAGGGTGGTGCCGCGCCAGTCGGGCGCGATGTGGCCGTCGAGCGAGCCCGAAATGTCGGGCAGCACGATGGCCGCAAGGCCGAACGACTCCACGATCTCGCGCAACTCGTCGATGTCGCCGGGCGACAGGTGGCTGCCCGGCAGCAATGTGACTTGGTCCTGCCGCACGGGCAGCGGCTTGACCAGCGCATTGACGATACCGGTGACGGCATGCTTGTAGCCGTCCTCGAACGCGCCCACGTAGTCGGGCGTGGAGACGTAGACGATCTCGGTGTCGGCCAGCTCGGGCTTGCGCTTGCGCACGGCAACGAGATAGCCCTGCACGTCGTCGCCCTTGGTTTCCGTGAGGCCCGTGGAGCAGATGGCGATGATCTTCGGCGCGTTGCGCTTGTGGATGTTCATCAGCGCGCCCTCGATGTTCTCGTAGCCGCCGAGGATGGTGGTGACCTCGTTCATCGCCGTGGTCTGCAGCGGGATCGCCTCCTTGAAGTGGCGCACCAGCAGCACAAGACCGAAGGAGGTGCAGCCCTGCGATCCGTGCATCACCGGCATGCAGGCATCCAGCCCCATGAATGCGAAGCTCGCGCCCAGCGGCTGGCTCATCTTGAGCGGGTTGACCGTGCAAGCTTTCCTGGATTCGACGACGCTGGCCATGCCTGATTGCTCCCGTGCGGTGCCGTTCAGGCGGGCAGTTCGTCGGGGGCAAGGCCCATGGCCCTGCGTGCCACGTCGGCCAGGAAGCCCATGTCCTGCGGCGGTGCGCTCCCGGGCGCCGCCTGCCGCACCGCGCCCAGCGTTTCCCCGTCGTCGCCCCAGGGCGCCGGAATGCGCACCTGCTGCCACACGGGGTTGAAGATGGCGCGGTCGATTTCATGCACCAGCTCCACCATGCCTTCGTAGCCGCCGTAGGGGTGGTGGCGCTCCTGGTTGATATCCAGCCAGGGCATGCGCGCCTTGAGCGCGACGAACTGCGAGCGGCCGCCCGACAGCATGATGTCGGCCTTCGCCTCCTTGAGCATGTTGTACATCTCGCGCGGCGTCATGTCGTCGATCATGTGCGCGTCATCGCCCATGATCTCCTTGATCTTTTCCTTGTCTTCCTTGGTGCTCTTCTTGATGCTGGTGCCCACGATCTCCAGCCCGGCCTCCTGCAGCGCCGCGACGACGGACCACGACTTCACGCCGCCCGTGATGAGCAGCACGCGCTTGCCGGCCAGGCGCTGCCTGTAGTGGGCGATGCGCTTCCAGGCCCGCGCCTCCTCGACCTCGATCAGCCGCTCGGTGCGCTCCAGCAGGTCGGCGGGTGCGCCCTGCTGCACCAGCAGCTTCGATATCTGGCGCAGCGTGTCGCTCATGTCGCCGATGCCATAGAACGAGCCCTCGAAGTACGGGATGCCGTACTTCTGCTGCATCCTGGTTGCGATGTTGATCATCGACTTGGAGCAGACCATCATGTTCACCCTGGCGCGGTGCGCGCTGGCGATCTCGTTGTAGCGCCCGTCACCCGAGATGCACGAGAGGATGCGAATGCCCAGGGCATCGAGCAGCGGCTTGGTCTGCCACAGCTCGCCCGACAGGTTGTATTCGCCGATGATGTTGATGTCGCAGGGGGTGGTGTATTCGGGCTCGCGCGTGCCGATCACGTAGTCGAGCAGTGCTTCGCCGCCGAGCTTGTTGCCCAGGTTCTTCGGCCCCGCGAAGCCGGGCGAGTTGACCGGGATCACCGGCTTGCCGAACTTCTCGCTGGCGCGCTGGCACACGGCCTCGATGTCGTCGCCGATCAGCGCCGTCACGCAGGTCTGGTAGACGAAGACCGCAGGCGGGTCGTACTTCTCGATGATTTCGCGCACGCTCTTGAAGAGGCGCTTCTCGCCGCCGTACACCACGTCGAGTTCGTTGATGTCGGTGGTGAAGCCGGTGCGGTAGAGCTGCGAGCCCGACGAAGCGGCGTGGCGGTTGTCCCACGAATTGCCTTCGCAGGCGATCGGCCCGTGCACCAGGTGCGCCACGTCCACGATCGGCTGCAGCGCGATCTTCGCGCCGTCAAAGGCGCAGCCGCCGGCCGCAGCGCCGGGCGAGAGTTGCTTGGTGCAGCCCTTCTTGCGCTCCTTCTCGCTCTTGCCCTGGTTCTTGTCGCAACCGGGTTCATCGAACACTTCGGCGATCTTGGCTTTGAGCGAAACCGACATGAGGAGACTCCTGGCAGGTGGGGTAGTCCCTTCTTTGCAGATTTGGTGCCAGCGGCAAAGCGGCTGCGCGAAGGCGTTTTTGCAGGGTTTGGGCGGTTCCGCGCGCCGTTCCCTGGCGCGTTTGAAGGGATTGCGACAGTGGCTTTGCGACAAGAGAGAACAGGGTCGTCGCGCCGGCAGTCCGGCCGCTCCCGCGCTCACCTGCGCCCTTCCCTGTCCGGCGCGAGGGCGCGCGCGATGGCCAGCGCCCGCGCTTGGAGCCGCGCATGCGGCTGCGCTGGTTCGCGCACCGCGAGATAGGCTTGCAGCGCCCGGCGCATGCGCGGCGCCTTCGCGTAGTCAGCCTCGCCGTGGCCGGCATAGGCCGCGTAGTCGCAGATGCACGCCTGCAGCAGCCGCTCGAAGCGCTCGGGCCGGGCCTCGGCCTGCACGCGATCGAGCAGCACGGCGATGGGCCCGGCGCGCAGGTCGCTCGCGCGGTGCACGTGGTCGCACTCGGCGATCGCCAACGCGGCCAGATCGAGCACGTCCGCCGGCAGGGCGATGCGTGCGGCCAGCGCCGCCAGCAGGACCGCACCGCGCACCTCGTGCCCCGGGTGGCTGGGCCAGCACAGGCGCGGCGTGCCGCCCATGCCGATCCTGTGCACCAGCACCGCGAAGCGGACCGCCAGCGGCGTGCCACGCCGGGCGGCCTGCGCCAGCGCGCGCAACTGGTGCTCGCCGGTGTCCATCGGTTCGGGCTGGTCGCAGAGATGCGGCACGCCGAACAGGGCATCCAGCTCGGGCAGCAGGCGCTTCAAGCCCGCGCAGTCGCGCAGCGCGCGGAAGAAACCCTCCGGGTAGGGCGCCATCAGCGCGCGCTCCAGCACCCGCGCGCGCTGCGTCGGCGTGAGCCGCTCGATGGCATTCATCTGCACCGCGCTCACCATCAGCGCCTGGTCCGCCGCATCCAGACCCGCGGCCTGACTCTGCGCGGCGCCCAGCGCGAGCCGGATCAGGTGCTGTCCCGTCGCCGCCATGCCGGGCCTCAGCCTCTCAGGCTTCCCGCAGCGGACGCACCTGGTCCACCCTGTCGGCCAGGATGTGCCTGGCGGTGTCGGAATGCGCACTCATCGGCACGCCACCCAGATGGCCGAACAGCGTCGTGATGGCTCCACCACGCCGTGCCGCATCGCCATGGCGTTCGGCCTCGCGCACCAGCACGAACTGCCGGATCAGCGCGCGCCCGGCTTCGTCGGTTGGGTTCTCGAACAGGCACAGCAAGCCCGGACGCAGGCTCATGGCCGATGACTTCAATATGCGATCTCGAACCACACGGGCTCGTGGCGCCGCAGTTGGTCGATCAGGTGCAGCGTGGCCGGCACCAGCGAGCGCACACCGTACCAGACCTCCTCGCGCCGCGGCTGCACGTCGCGCTCCAGCAACCCGCGCAGCGCCTGCCAGCCATCCCAATCGACCCAGGCCAGGCGGCCGCACAGCGCCGGCGAGAGATGGCCCATCGTCTGGGCCATGGCGAGCAGCGACAACTCGACGCAGGCCAGCGTATTGGCGCTGGCGAAAAGCTCTTCCTCGCCGTCCATCTCCGCGGTCAGTGTCTTGATGGCTTCGCCGCAGCCGCGGACGATGTCGCATTGCATGCGGGGCAGCATGGTCTTCCCTTTCTTCAAGCAGTTGTTGCCGGATCGAGGCCGCGGAACATCGCGCAGCGCAGGAACGCATCACGCCCCTGGCCCAGAATCCGCCAGCCACATCGAATCGAAAGACGCGGTTTCATGTCAGTTGCTCCACCGCGGTGCGCACGACTCGCAGCCGATGAAACTGGCGCACCCGAGGCCAGGGATACCGCGCAACCGCCTTTGCCGGGCCGCCGGTATCGCCCCCGGCGAGGGGGTGGTGGCCACACGCAGTGGGCAAGCCTGGGGGAGTGTTCCATCTCAGTTATCCATGGCGCTCGCGCGCCACCCGCGACGCATGAAACTGGCGCAGCCCAATGCCAGGGATACCGCGGAACCGGCTTTGCCGGGCCGCCGGTATCGCCCCCGGCGAGGGGGTTGGCGGCCACACGCAGTGGGCAAGCCTGGGGGAGTGTCCATCTCAGTTGTCGTCGGCCAGCACTTCGAGCGCCACCAGTTGCTCGTAGAGGGCCCGCCGCGCCCGCCAATGCGCCTTGCCGGCAATGCGCGGGTCGGCACCCTCGAAGGCGCCGATGGCATCGCGGTCGCTCCAGTAGATGCAACGGCCGCCAGCGCGTACCGACAGCGCGGCAGTCAGCGCCTCGCGCTCGCTCACCAGCTCGACACGCAGCACGCCGCGGCCCAGCAAATGATCGGCGCGGTACAGCGGCGTGTCCCAGCCGTGTTCGTCGGCCAGCGCGCAGATCGCCGGGAAGCGCCCGCGCGCCGCAGGGTCGTCCGGTGCAGCACCATTGGCATCGAGCAGGTCGCGCGCCGTCAGCCGGTCATGGATTTCCCAGGCCTGCAGCGGATCGGACGCCGCGACCTTGCGAGCGAAGTCCTCGTCGTCATAGGCGAACCAGGCGCGCGGGTCGCCCTGTTCGGGAAGTTCCACCACGTAGATCACGGCCGGGCTCCCGCGCGCTATCAGGAAGTCTGTGGGTCTTGCATCAGCGTGTGGCGAAAGCCCACGGCCTCGGGCGCCAGCAGCTTGTACTTGCCAACCTCGCCGCAGGCGACGCATCTGCCCAGCACCGAGAAGCCCTGCTTGCTGCACATCGCGTCCTTGCTCTGCTGGCAGCCGACGCGGCCACAGGCACATTGGTAGAGGCTTCCATTACACAGCAGCTTGTAGCCGTTGCGCGTGCCGTCGCAGCGAATCGTGGTCATGAAATTCTCCTGGGGCGCACAGTTATTCCACGCCCTCGGCGGCGGTCTTGGCCCATACCGCATGCCGAATGCGCTGCGTGATGGCCGCCGGGCTGGCGTCGAACTCGCGCCGTGCAGCGGCCATCGCGCCCTGTGCAATGGCTGTTTCCTCGTGCGTCAGCGGTATGCGCCCTGCCACGTGCGAGGCGCCCGGCACCGCCAGGGCGATGGCCTGGCGGTTCGGGTGCTCGAGCAGCGGCACGAGGTGGTCCGCCTCGCGCACCCCGGCCAGGCAGACCCAGCCGTCGATCACCTCGACCCTGCGACCATCCTGCGTCGTCTTGACCAATACAGCATCTGTCATGGCTATACGGTAAGTGAACAAGAAACGGGGCAGCCCCGGCTACCGGATGATGTCGTAGCTGTAATCGGTCTTCGCCGGCACGATGGTGTTGGCATCGAGCGTCTCGAAGAATTCGTCCAGCAGCATCACCAGCGTGCGCAGACCGCCCTCGTAGCCCCAGGTCGGATAGCGGTGGTAGTGGTGGCGGTCGAAAATCGGGAAGGTCATGCGCACCAGCGGCGTCTTGGTGTCGCGCTCCAGGTACTTGCCGTAGGTGTTGCCAATCAGGAAATCGACCGGCTCCGTATACAGCAGCGAGCGCATGTGCCACAGGTCGCGCTTCGGGTAGACCTTGCAGCCGGCGCCGTAGGGCGAACCGTCGAACAGTTCCTGCACCTTCTTCGCCCAGGTTTCAGTGCCGTTGGTGGCCAGCACGTGGGCCGGCTCGGCGCCCAGCTCCAGCAGGAACCGGGTGGTGCCCAGCATCTGGTCCGGGTCGCCGTACAGCGCAAAGCGCTTGCCGTGCAGGTGGGCCTGGCTGTCGGCCATGGCATCGACCAGTTGGCCACGCTCCTTTTCGAGCTGCGCGGGAATCGGCTTGCCGCTGATGCGGGAGATCGCCATCAGGAATTCGTCGGTGCCCGCGACGCCCATCGGCGCATTCAGCACGACGACTTCCTGACCATGCTCGGCGATGAACTTGCTGGTCTTCTCGCAGCAGTATTCCTGGAACACGATGGTGGCCTTGGCATGGAGCGCCGCTTCCACTTCTTCCTTGGTGGTGCCGCCCTCGTACATGCGGAACTCGCCATCGGTGGGCGTGTTCCAGTTCTCCGAGGGGTCGCAGAGGATGTTGACCTCGACACCGAACAGTTCGAATATGCGGCGGATTTCCTTCATGTTGCCGACGACGAAGCCGTCGAAGCCGCCGATGAAGTTGATGGTTTCGTCAGGCACGCGCACCAGCGGCGCGGCGGTGCCGGCCTTGCCGTCCCAGAAGTGCTTGAGGATGCCCAGCAGCGCGTTGTCGTAGCCCGTGATGTGGCTGCCGACGAAAGCCGGCGTGTGGGCGAATGGCACGTCGTAGTCCTCCGGCACGCTGCCCTTCTGCTTGCTGTTCTTGATGAAGGCGTCGAGGTCGTCGCCGATCACCTCGGCCATGCAGGTGGTGCTGACGGCGATCATCTCGGGCTTGTAGAGGTTGTAGGCATTGGCCAGGCCGTCGATCATGTTGTTGAGGCCGCCGAACACCGCGGCGTCTTCCGTCATCGAGGAGCTGACGCAGGAGGTCGGCTCCTTGAAGTGGCGCGAGAAGTGTGAACGGTAGTAGGCCACGCAGCCCTGGCTGCCATGCACGAAGCTCAGCGTCTTGTGGAAGCCGTTGGCGACGAACACCGCTCCCAGCGGCTGGCATGCCTTGGCGGGGTTCACGGTGAGCGAGTCGCGGGCGAAGTTCTTCTGCTTGTAGTCTTCGGTCTTGGTCCATTCGACGATCTGCTTGACCGTTTCGTCGGAGTGATTGAACTCGAACTCTTCCTTCTTGCTGCGGAAGATTTCCTGGTACTCGGGTTCGCGGAACAGCAGTTCGTGGTCGAGGATATTGTCGGCGGATTGGGGCATGGCGGACTCCTGGGGGTTTCAATGGGGCGAGCGGCGGGCAACCATCGGAACACACCGACGGTCACCGGCCTTCAAGGTTCAGGCGGCTTTCTTCCAGGGCGCTTTGGTCAGGCTCCAGATCGGACTGGAGATCGCCATGTCCATGTCGCGCGCGAAGATCGCGAAACCGTCGTAGCCGTGGTACGGGCCGGAATAGTCCCAGCTGTGCATCTGGCGGAAGGGCACGCCCATCTTCTGGAACACGTACTTTTCCTTGATGCCCGAGCCGACCAGGTCGGGCTGCACCTGTTCGACGAACTTCTCGAACTCGTAGCCGGTCACATCGTCATAAATCAACGTGCCGTCCTTCACGTAGTGGGTGGTGCGCTGGTAGTCGTCGTTGTGGCCGAACTCGTAGCCGGTGCCAACCACGTCCATGCCCAGGTCTTCATAGGCGCCGATCACATGGCGCGGGCGCAGGCCGCCGACGAACAGCATGACCTTCTTGCCCTGCAGGCGCGGCTTGAAGCGCGCGATCACGGCGTCCATCAATGGGCGGTATTTGGCGATGACCTTCTCGGCGTTGGCCTTGATGGTGTCGTCGAAGTGGCTGGCGATTTCGCGCAGGCTCTTTTCGATCATGCTCGGGCCGAAGAAGTTGTATTCCACCCATGGGATGCCGTACTTCTCTTCCATGTGCCGGCTGATGTAGTTCATCGAGCGGTAGCAGTGCAGCACGTTGAGCTTGGCCTTGGGCGTGTTCTCCAGCTCGGCGATGGAGCCGTCGCCCGACCACTGCGCGATCACGCGCAGGCCAATCTCTTCCAGCAGGATGCGGCTGGACCAGGCGTCGCCACCGATGTTGTAGTCGCCGATGATGGCCACGTCGTAGGGCGTGGACTTGAATTCGGGGCGCTTGTTCGGGTCGACCTTGTCGAACACCCAGTCGCGGATGGCGTCGTTGGCCAGGTGGTGGCCCAGCGACTGGCTCACCCCGCGGAAGCCCTCGCAACGCACGGGCACGATGGTGTGGCCTTCGTACTGCTTCGTCTTCTTCTTCGAGACGGCCTCGATGTCGTCGCCGATCAGCCCGATCGGACATTCGGACTGGATCGAGATGCCTTTGTTGAGCGGGAACAGTTCCTGGATCTCATCGATGATCTTGTCGAGCTTCTTGTCGCCGCCGAAGACGATGTCCTTCTCCTGGAAGTCGGAGGTGAACTGCATCGTCACGAAGGTATCGATACCGGTGGTGCCGATGTAGTAGTTGCGGCGCGCCGCCCACGAATACTGGCCGCAGCCGACCGGGCCGTGGCTGATGTGAATCATGTCCTTGATCGGGCCCCACACCACGCCCTTGCTGCCGGCATAGGCACAGCCGCGGATGGTCATGACGCCGGGCAGCGACTTGATGTTGGACTTCACGCCGCAGTCGGGCTTGCCGTCTTCGAACGTGCCCAAGTGTTTGGCGCGCCGCTTGGCCATCTTTTCGGGATAGGCCTTCAGCACTTCATCGATCAGGGCCTTGTTCGCGGCCTTGCGTTCTTCAACGGTGGCGGTCATGGTGGGAACTCCGGTAGGTAATGGTTTGCATCATCTGGCGAGGGCGCAGGCCCGGTCCGTCCTGCGGCGAACCGGGCCGCAGCCCGGGGCGCGCGCAGGTCAGGCGACCAGTTCGGTGGCGGTCTTGCCGACTTGCGATTCGTCGACCTGCTTCATGATCCCGTGGTCCATCAACAGGTCCTCGAGCTGGTCCATCGTGATCGGGGTCGGGATCGTGCCGTTGCCCGCGTTGTTGTGGATCTTGCTGGCCAGGGTGCGGTACTCGGCGGCCTGCTTGGAATCGGGCGCGTACTCGATCACCGTCATGCGGCGCAGCTCGGCGTGCTGCACGATGTTGTCGCGCGGCACGAAATGGATGAGCTTGCTGCCCAACATGCCGGCCAGCGCCTCGGCCAACTCCAGTTCCTTGTCGGTCTGGCGCTCGTTGCACACCAGGCCGCCCAGGCGCACGCCGCCCGAGTTGGCGTACTTCAGGATGCCCTTGGAGATGTTGTTGGCCGCGTACATGGCCATCATCTCGCCAGACATCACGATGTAGATTTCCTGCGCCTTGTTTTCGCGGATGGGCATGGCGAAGCCGCCGCACACCACGTCGCCCAGCACGTCATAGGACACATAGTCCACGCCATCGTAGGCGCCGTTTTCTTCGAGGAAGTTGATCGAGGTGATCACGCCGCGGCCGGCGCAGCCGACACCCGGCTCAGGGCCGCCGGACTCGACGCAGCGGATGTCCTTGTAGCCGATCTTCATCACGTCTTCGAGCTCCAGATCCTCCACCGAGCCGGCTTCTGCGGCCAGCGAGAGGATGGTGTCCTGGGCCTTGGCATGCAGGATCAGGCGGGTCGAGTCGGCCTTGGGGTCGCAGCCGACGATGAGGATCTTCTGATCGAGTTCGGTCAGGGCCGCCAGGGTGTTCTGGGAGGTGGTCGATTTGCCGATGCCGCCTTTGCCGTAGAAGGCGATTTGCCGAAGTTTGGACATTGCAGTACTCCATTCAGGAAGGGTTGAAAAGCATGGGTTGCGTAGCCGCGACCATGTCAGCCTGTCGTGCCTGTAGGTCTTCTTCTATGGGGTCACGCATCGGCCGGACTTGTGTCCGCGCAGCCTTCCTTCGCAGCTTCCATGCCATGCCGTTGCAGCCTCTGTGCAGGGATCTCCGGCATGCTCGCCGTCAGAGGGGAAACGGGGATTCCAGGGGATTGCCAGGGCCTTCCCAGGGACGCTCCGGCGCTTTGTCCATTTCGCGACAAACGTTGCATGGCGCGTCGTGAAAAGACCGCGCCACTGGCCCCTGCGCCGCGTTTGTGTCGTGTTTGCAGCGCGCCGCACGCCGCGCGTGGCTGGTACGGTCATTGCAGAAACAGGCGGCATGAACGCCGCCACGACCTCTGCACAGCCGATGCCTGCGCGCCCCCCGCATTTCGAGATGCTGGGCGGCGAGGCCGGCGTTGCGCGGCTGGTCGACGCCTTCTACCGCCACATGGACATGCGCCCCGATGCGCAAGGCATCCGCGCGATGCACGAACCGGACCTTGCACGGACCAAGGCCGTGCTGGCGCTCTACCTGTGCGAATGGCTTGGCGGACCGAAGGACTATTCGGCGAGCCGAGGCCACCCGCGCCTGCGCATGCGCCACGCGGGCTTCGCCATCGGCATGGCCGAGCGCGACGCCTGGCTCGCCTGCATGCGCGCCGCGCTGGCTGACGCCGGTGTCGCGCCCGCGCTGCAGGCCGAACTGATGAACGCTTTTTTCAAGACCGCCGACTGGATGCGCAACGTCCAGGAAGCGCCCCACCCGGCTCCCTCCACCACCAAGGACTTTTCATGACTGCCACGATTGCCCGCAAGGAGCTCGACGACACCGCGTTCGCTCGACTCGAACAGGAGGGGCGGCTGCTCAACCCCGTGCTCAAGGCGCCGACCAGCAAATACGGCCGCGTCGGCTTTCGCGGGGAACTGGCGCTGCGCTTCGCGCCCAAGCTGGCCGACGAGGCTCGCCCACCCGAACTCACCTGCGACCAGGTGATGGCCGTCGCTACCGTCGGCGACAAGCATCTGCCCTTCTTCGCCGGCTACCTGCTGAGCTTCGAGCACCTGAAGGACGTGGCTGAGGTGCTGGGCGACACGCTCAGCGCGGGAGGCAAGTACTTTTTGTTCTGCAACAACATCGATCTGTCGAAAAAGTACCAGGTACCCTACAAGGGGGCCCTGTTCTACGTGCTGCCCATCGACGAATCGACGGTCTACAACGAACTGCTGACGCTGCTGTACCTGGAGAAAAACGACCTGAAGAAAAAAGACACCGCCGGCAAGCTGGACGCCGTGGCCGACGCGGCGCTCAAGTTCGACGTCACCTTCGACACCATCACCTACGGCGAAGGGCTGGAATTGATGGGCCCCGTGCGCAACCCCAACGAGAACCGCCCCGTCTGACGCGGCAAGCCACCCGATGAACTCCCTGCGCCACGGCACGGCCCCAGCCCCCGCCATGGTGGCCTACATTGCCGCCCGCGGTACCGCCGACTGGACTGCAGCGGATGCAGAGCCACGCGCAGCGCTGCCAGGCGCACTTGCCGCATGGCTCGCGCAGCAGGACTTCCCCGGCCTGCGGGCGCGCGACGCCAATGGCGACACGCCCCTGATGCGCGCCGCGTGGCAGGGGGAGGAGGCAGTAGTCGAGGCCCTGCTGGCATGCGGCGCCGTGCCCGACGCGCTGAACGACGACGGCAACAGCGCGCTGTGGTTCGCCTGCCTGCATGGCGGCCCCGCCACCATCCTGCGGCTGGTCGAGGCCGGCGCGCCGATTGACCACGCCAACGACGACGACATTACCTGCCTCATGCAGGCCGCAGCCAGCGGGCGGGTGGAAATCGTCCGGATGCTGCTGGCGCTGGGGGCCGCGCCCCACCTGAGCGCCCCCGACGGACGCAATGCGTTCGACATGGCCGCCGACCGCGGCCTCGAGCTGCTGCGCCTGGCCCGCCGCGTGGGCGGGCGGTAGAGCCATGCCGGCCAGCCCGCCAACCGCGCCGTGTGCGCCGCCATCGGCACAGAGCCAGCCAGGTGCCGACGCGGGCCATGATGGCGAGCCCGCAGCGCGTGCGGCCACCGTGCTGGCCTACCATGCGCGCACCAAGCACCGGCTGGAGCGCTATGCCGCCGGCCCGGAAACGCTCGACTGGGATGCCCAGCCCGACCCGTTCCGCCGCTTTGCAGGGGCACCCGCCACACTGCTGCCGCTGCCCGGCGACGGCGACGACACGCCCTGGTCGCGCATCTTTGCGCCGGGCGCGGTCGCGCCTCGCTGGCCTTCGCGCGACAGCGTGGGCCTGCTGTTCGAACTCTCCTTCGCGCTGTCGGCCTGGAAGCAATCCGGCCCGGACCGCTGGGCCCTGCGCTGCACGCCCTCCAGCGGCAACCTGCATCCGACCGAGGCCTACCTGCTGACGCGGGGCGTCGCGGACCTCGAAGACGGCCTGCACCACTACGCTCCCCGGGAACACGCGCTGGAGTTGCGCGCCCGCACGGCGCGGCCCGACGGCAAGGTCGGCGCGCAAGCGCCGCGCCTGCTGGTCGGCCTCAGCTCGATCCACTGGCGCGAAGCCTGGAAATACGGCGAGCGCGCCTTCCGCTACTGCCAGCTCGACATCGGCCACGCCATCGGCGCGCTGCGTTATGCCGCCGCGGTGCTCGGCTGGCGCGTGCAAGCGCAGCCGCTGGGCCATGCCGCCATCGCGCGGCTGCTGGGCCTGGACCGCGCCGGCGACTTCACCGGCGCCGAGCGCGAGGAAGCCGAAGCCCTGTTCGAGCTGCGGTACGCACCCGACGAACCCGCCAGCAAGGAAGACCTCCTCGCGTGGATCGCCGACGCCGCCTGGAGTGGTCGGGCCAGCCGGATCGACGCGCGCCCGATGTACCGCTGGCCCGTCATCGACGAAGTCGCGCTGGCATCGCGCCGGGACACGCACGCTGCCGTACCGTCCTTGCTGCCGCTGGCCGCGCGCCATCTGCCACCCGACACCGACAAGGCCGCCGCCGCGCTGATTCGTTTGCGTCGCAGCGCCCAGCAGTTCGACCGGCGCGCCCGACTCGACGCCGAGCGCTTCTGGCCAATCGCCGCCGCCCTGATGCCAGCAACCGTCGATGCCGCTGGCGCACCGCTGCCGTGGGACGTCTGGACCGCACCGGTCCGCGTGCATGCCGTGCTGTTCCCGCACCGCATCGACGGCCTTGCGCCGGGCGCCTACCTGCTGCCGCGCGAGGCCTCGGCGCATCTCGCGCTGCGCGCCGCCCTGCCCCAGCTGGCATGGCGGCGCGTCGAAGCCGCCCCGCCCGAAGTGCCGCTGTACGAGATGGCGGCAACCCCCACGCTCGCGGGAACGCTGCGTACCCTGAGCTGCCACCAGGCCATCGGCGCCGACGCCATCTTCGTCGTCGCGCTGCTGGCCGAATTCCACCCTGCGATCGACGGCGAGCCCTGGCGCTACCGCGAGTTGCTGCGCGAAGCGGGCCTGGTCGGCCAGGTGCTCTACCTCGAAGCAGAGGCCGCAGGCCTGCGCGGCACCGGCATCGGCTGCTACTTCGACGATTCGGTCCACGCGCTGCTGGGGCTGGCCGGCAATCCCCCTTCCCGCTGGCAGGTGGTCTACCACTTCAGCGTGGGGCTGCCCCTGATCGACCCGCGCATCACCACCGAAGCGCCCTATGACCGGTACGCGCGGCAGGAGGCCACACGCCCATGAAAGGCAAACGCATGTTCCGCCGCATCACACTCGCCGAACTTGGTGCCTGGCAACTCCAGCGGACGAACGTGCTGCTGCTCGACGCCCGTGACGCCGCCAGCCATGCCCGCGATGGCTGGCCCGGCGCCGTCCACCTGTCGCGCGACAACCAGGACATGCTGCTGCTGCGCACCGACCACCGGCGTCCGGTGCTGATCTACTGCTACCACGGCAACGCCAGCCAGGCGTGGGCGCAGATGTTTGCCGACTTCGGCTTCACCGACGTGTGCGACCTGATAGGCGGCCATGCCGCCTGGACTGCCAGCCGCGCCACCGCGAACCCATCGGGCAAGCCGCCCACACCGGCGCTCGCGGCGTGGCTGGCGCGCGAAGGCTTCGTTGGCCCCGACGCGCGCGGCGCCCACGGCAACACTCCCCTGATGACTGCGGCATGGCGCGGCCATGCGGATATCGTCGAGGCGCTGCTGGCGCACGGCGTCGCGCTGGCCGCTACCAACGCCGACGGCAACAACGCGCTCTGGCTGGCCTGCGTGCACGGCGACCCGCAGCTCGTGCAGCGGCTGGCCGCCGCCGGCGTGCCGATCGACCATGCCAACGACGCCGGCGCCACCTGCCTGATGTACGCGGCATCCTCCGGCAAGGCGGCGATCGTGCGCACGCTGCTGGCCCTGGGCGCCAACCCCGCCCTGCGTTCGCAGGACGACTTCAGCGCGCTCGACATGGCCGCGACCGTCGATTGCCTTCAACTCCTGCGCACCGTCGCCTGAGAGGCTGAGAATCTTTCGGTCATGCCCGCTCACCACCCCAAAACGCACCCGCTCGGCGTTGCAAATGCGCGCCGTAGCCCGGGCTACGGCTGTGCTTTACGCCTTGATCGGGCGCGTTGTGGGGCGTTGCTCGGACACGCCCGAAAAACTCTCAGCCTCTGAGCAATCCATCCATGGCCCACATCGTCTTCTACGAAAAACCCGGCTGCGGCGGCAACGCCCGGCAGAAGGCGCTGCTGCGTGCGGCCCACCACACCCTCGACGTGCGCGACCTGCTGCGCTGGCCGTGGAGCGCCGAGTCGCTGCTGGCCTTCCTGGCACCGCTTCCGGTAGCCGAGTGGTTCAACCGTGCAGCGCCGGCCGTCAAGTCCAGCGAGGTGGTGCCCGAGGCGCTCGACGCCGAGGCCGCGCTCGCCCTGCTGCTGGCCCGGCCACTGCTGATCCGCCGCCCGCTGATGGCCGTTGGCGAGCAGCGCATGGTCGGCTTCGATATCAGTCGCGTGCAGGCATGGGTCGGCCTCGGCCCCGCCGCGCCCGCGCATGGCACGCCCCCCGAAGACTGCGCCGCCGCTGAAGGCAACTGCGGTACTTCGCACCACCACTGACCCCAGGAGAAAAGCGATGCCCCTCTACGACTACCACTGCGCCGCCTGCGGCCACCGGTTCGAGACCCTGGTGCGGGCGGGCGGCATGCCGGCCTGCCCGCAATGCGGCAGTACCGCGCTGGAGCGGCAGGTCAGCGCCCCGGTGCCGCCCGGACGGAGCAAGGCCATCATCGCCTCCAACCGGCGCGCGGCGGCCCGCGAGGGCCATTTCAGCAACTTCTCGCAAGCCGAGCGCAGGAAGCTGCTCGGCTGAGCATCGAAGGAAGCGACGACCATGGATCTCGTCTACAAAACCACCATGCTGACCCAGGGCGGCCGCGGCGGCCAGGTGCAGAGCGAGGACGGCAGCTTCAAGCTCAAGCTCGCCGTTCCCCCGGAAATGGGAGGCAAGGGCGATGGCCCCAACCCCGAGCAGCTTTTCGCAGCGGCCTTCGGAGCCTGCTTCGAACACTCCATACGGCATATCGCCAAGGCCGACAGGCTGCCGCTGCGCGGCTGCTACGTCGAAGCGGTGCTGTCGATGTACGTGAACTTCGAGGGTGCCTACCGCATGGCACTGAGCCTGACCGCCTTCATGGCGGGCCCGCTCGACCAGCCCACTGCTGACAGCCTGATGGAACGCGCCCAGGGCATCTGCCCCTATGCCGATGCCACCAGGACCCGCATGACGCTGAACCTCAAGGCGGTGCTGGACACGCCGGTGGCGGCCTGAAGGCCCGAGGCGCCGCACGCGAGAAGGCACCTCTACCCCGGAGCCCCCCGCCATGTCTTCGCGCGCCCGAGACGCCCTGATCCCCTACAGCTATGCCCGCTTTGCCGACGCCAAGGCGTTCGTCTTCCGCATGTGGTGCGAATTCGCCGCCGAGCGCCACGCGCCGGCGCCGGCCGATCTCTCGGGCGCCTGCAAGTACGGCTCCCTCTTCGTGCGCGAAGTCTTCGGCGGCGTCATCGAAGGCCACTACGCCCACCAGTTCAACCGGGTGGGCGGACGCCTGGTCGATATCGGCCACGACGCGCTCGACGTCGGCAGCATGCGCAACCCCTACCTGCACGACGCAGACTACTTCATGGTCCCCGAATACCGCGCCCGCCTCGCCAGCTGCGCGCTGCGGGTCGATGGCTGGGTGGCCGGATTCATACGCGAAACCGGCACCCTCGACGGGCCCTGAGCGGGAGCCGCCCGCCCCCCAGGAGAAACCGCCATGAGCACCTTGGCTCCATCGACATCTCCCCGCGGTCGCGGCGCCACCGGGTTCGCCCAGGGAGGCGGCGGCCTGCCGCAATATGTCGGCATCGGTGGCTGGGTGCGGCATCCACGCTCGTTCGATGCCGGCGATCTCGAACGAATCGGCGCCGTGGACATCAGGAACTTCGTCGTCCGCTGCACGGTCGATGGCGAGCACGGCGGCGCCCGCTCCATGCGCGCGGTGCCGCTGCGCGCCCTGATCGGCCTGAGCGAACCGGCCTTTGCCGAACGCACGGATTTCAAGCGCGCGGCGATCGTGGCAGTCGGCATCGACGACTACCGCGCACTGTTCTCGTGGACCGAACTCTTCCATACCACCGTGGGCAATGGCGTGTTCCTCGCCTTCGACAGCCCGCTCGCACGGCTCGATGCCCGCACCGGCCCCTTCGCCCTGCTCAGCCTGCACGACGAATTCACCGGCCCGCGCTTCGTACGGCAATTGGCATCGGTCGAACTGCACAGGCTCTGGTGAAAGCAGGCAAGCATGAACATGCACGGCGGCATGGGCGCCGGCGGCTCCCATGCGGAAAGCCCTCCTCGCCAGGCCGTGATGTCGCGAAGACTACAGCACTTCGCATTCATGTAGCTTTCTACCTGGAAACAGCAGTTGGATGCGCTCCGCCGCTGCCGTGATAGGGGTGCCAGGCAAGGCTGAGCGGCTGCGGCTCCAACAGCACCTGCGTGCTGTTGGACAGCGCGAAGAAGGCCTGTCTCCGGCAGGCCTGCGCCCTGCAAGGGCGACGACGCGGCGGGCTACTGCCCGCAAGGAGGAGCAACGCCGCATGGCGCGCCGAGCGCGGTGCTGGCAGGTGCATAGCGCGCTCACCCACGAGGTGAACTCCATCGAAGCCGTCAGCGCTCGATTTCCTGCGGCCTGGCAATGGATACGAAGCGGTCAACTGCCGTTTCCAGGTTCAACCTTCTGCAGGGGTCGAGCGACGCGCAGGCGACCGTGTTCGTCTCGCACTCCACCTGGGAGAGCGCCGAAGCCTTCGAGGCATGGACGCGTTCCGAGGCTTTCCGCGTCGCGCATGCCAGCGCCGGCCAGCAGCGCGGCCTCTACCTGGGGCCGCCGCAGTTCGAGGGCTTCGAGGCTGTGCTGTAGCCGGGCGCTCCCAGCGAGGGCAGCCATGGGAGAAAACGGAAAAGCTACTGTTTTGATAGCTGCCACCGCAGTCTCCATAAGCGCTAAAGCCCGATTTGGCTTGAATCCACAGACGGCTCGAAAGGCATGGACGCCAAAGCCGTCGGCGCTCTCACAGCTGCATCTGGAACAGACGCGGCTGGCTCTGCCGGTACACGCGCAGCCACAGCAGGGTCGCGGGCACCAGCGATTCGCAGGCGAACCACAGCGCCTCGTCCAGCGCTTCGCCGGCCGGGCCCGACAGGCATGGGCGCAGGGCATTCCAGCCGGACCAGTCGAGTTCGGGCATGCCGCGCCCGATCGCAGGTTCGGCCTGGGCCATGCTGTCGGCCAGGGTCTTGAGCTGCCGCAGCACCTCGGCGCGGGTCAGGCGCGAGCGCAGCAGTTCGCCGCACTCCAGCCCCTCAACCAGCGTGACCACCGCAAGGCCCGCCTGTTCGACGATGGCCAGCAGCGCGCTGGCTTCCAGGGCGCGCACGCCCGTCATGCCGGCACCGCCGTCCGCCGCGCATCCGCGTTCGTGGATGCGGCCATCAGACGACCATTCAGCTCCAGCGCGAACTCGCGCCAGGCCGCCGCGAGATCGAGCGCGATGGCGCGCCGCAGCACCGTATCGGGCTGGTGCTCGTCGGGAAAGTTCGACAGCGCGCACGAGCCGCCGTTGAAGGCCAGCGCCTCCGACAGCAGTTGACCGTTCCAGCCGTCGAATGCTGCCAGCAGCACCGGCGTCAGCGCATGCCGGCCCGCCGCGACCGGCCCGGCGCGCTCCAGGCCCAGCCCTGGCAGCAGGCCGTCGAGCGCAACCAGCGTTTCGCTGTAGACCTGCTCGACGGTCGCCAGCAGCGCGCGCTGCGTCAACTGCTCCGCCTGCTGGCAGGAAAGCAGCCGCGCCAGATGCTGGCGGTAATGCAGCGGCGCCTGTGCGCAGCGCGCTGCCACGGTGGCCTTGAACCGGCTCAGCGCGTCGCCCGCATCGGCCGCGCCGGGAGCCGCCGCGCGCACCGGCGCCAACGCCCGTGCGATGCGCGCCGCCGATTCCAGTGCGCCTTCCATGTGGCCGGCGCCGTGCGTGGCGCTCTCGCTGCCGCCGAAGTACAGGCGCCCGGCCCAGTGCGGGCGGCGCAGGGCCGGGTCGGCCTGCGGCGGCTCTGGCTGGCCCGCACGGTCGGCGGCGCTGCAGGTCCAGGGCTCGTCGGCCCAGTCACACACATGCTGCCGTCCATCCTGCTGCGCTTGGGCGCCATAGAGCTGCACGAGCTGGCTTTCGATCAGCATCGGCATGCCGCGGCGGAAATTGACGCGCTGCGCGGCACCGAGCGCGACGAAGCCGCCCAGCGCACCGGCACCCGTGGCGTCGTCACTGGCATCGAAGACCTCGCCCAGCATCGCCTGTGCATGCCGCACGAAGGCGTTGCCGGAATGGCCCGCCGTGCGCCAGAACGGGCGCGAGTAGGTGGTGACAGCCTTGGCCTGGGCCGCCATCCAGGTGGGCGTGGCGGCCAGCGCATCAACCAGCGCCGCTGGCAGCGGTGGGTCGAAGGCGATGCGTTCCAGCACCAGGCGCGGGGGCAGCGCCAGCACGGCATGGCGCGCGCGCAGCAGACGCATACGGCGGCCACCCTCTTGCCCTTCTTCCAGTTGCAGTTCGAGCCAGGCGCCGCGGTCGCGCAGCAGGCGCAATGCGCTGCCGGGGTGCACGCTGCCCGCGGGCAAGGTGGCGGCGAGCGCTTCGACCAGGCGCGCCGCACCGCCCTTGATGCGGTAGGCCCCGGCATGCACGCCTCCGGTTTCCTCGCGACGCTCGGGCTCGCGATTCGGGTCTGTGAGCCACAGCGCATCGCCGGGGTCATGCTGCGGCGCGCTCGCCAGACCCAGCTCGGCCAGCAGCGCGGCGATGCGCGGCTCGGTGTCGGGCCAGAACCAGGCCGGGCCCATGTCCAGGGCCTGGCCGGTGGCTTCGCAACGCCGCGTCAGCACGCGCCCGCCCAGGCGCTCACGCGCCTCGACGACCACGGCCGACAGCCCCTGTGCGTGTAGCGAGCGCGCCAGCGCGAGCCCGCACAAGCCGGCGCCGACGATGGCCACGTCAGCGACGAGCGGTTGGACGACAGCCATGCCGGCCCCCGCCCGTCCCATCAGACGAAGGTCAGCAGTTCGACGGTCACGGGCTCCTCGCCCAGCACCGCCCGGCAGGCCAGGCGCGACTTGGAGCCGACGCCGACGATGGCGTCGAGCCGTTCGTTTTCTTCGCGCGTGGTCTTCGACAGGCTCTTGCGTCCTTCGAGCACGAACAGGTGGCACAGGTCGGTGCACTTCGCGCCGCCGTCGCATTCGTGGTTCAGCACGCCGGCGCGGCGCAATGCCTCGAGCAGCGTGATGCCGGGCGTGGCCTCGTAGGTCTGGCCCGAGGGCATGACGGTCACGGTCGTGGTGGTGGTGGTGCTTGCTTCGCTCATGGTCGTTGGATCGTGGTTGGGGTTGAAAAAGAAAGTTTCAGGCAGGCACCGCCGGCTGCAGCGCGTCCACCAGCGCTTCGGCGAACCGCGCGAGCGGCATGTCGATGCGGGTGATGCCTTGCTCTTCGAGGAAGCGCGCCTCCATGCGCGTGGGCGCCTCGGGCAGCACGGCCCAGTGCAGGGCTGAGGATCGCTTCATGATCTGACGCGCAAAGCTGCGCGTGAGCTGGTCGTCGAAGCGGCAGCCCAGGAACAGGAAGTGGCGGCCGCTGCGCCAGTTTTGCACCATCTGCGGGATCGGCGTCTGGATGTCGATCTCGGTCAGCACCTCGACGTAGTCGCTGTCGGAAACCAGGTAGTTGCCCGCCGGCGCGTGGCCGCCGATGGGCTTGTAGAGGATGCGCCCCGCGTCCACCGGCAGCTCGGCCAGGAATTCGCCGTCGTCGGCATACACGCCGGTCCACTGGCCGAAATGCTCGGACTGCGACAGCCCCTGGATCTGCACCCAGTCGCCTTCGGGCCGTACCTGGGCCAGCGCGGCGGCGAAGGTGTCGTCGTACCAGGCATCGACCCACAGTCTGGCCCCGCTCGCGGCCAGCGCCCGATGCAGCGGCGAAGGTTCGGGCACGGCGGCAAAGGCCTGGTTCATGAGCTGCACCACCGACTTGCGGTGCTTGAAGTTCTCGATGAACTGCGCCGCCTGCGTGAGCCGCTTGCGGATCTTGTGCGGCACGCTGACCTTGGCGGTCATGAGCTCGGCCAGCGCCAGCGGATTGGCCGGCACCTTGGCGCCGCCGCACAGCGAGAGCATGTCGGGCCCCAGGTAGGGAATGACGGCGCCGGTGTCGAGTCGGCGGGCGATGTCGTGCACGAGGGTGTTCATGGGGCGCTTTCTTACAGGTAGATGGCTGCGCCGGCACCGACGTTGGTGGCGGTGTCCTTCAGCGTCTTGACGATGTACTTGACCTGGTCCGCGTCAAGCTGGGTGTGCAGCGGCAGCGCCAGCGCGCGGTCGCCGATGCGGTCGGTATCGGGCAGCAGGCCGCGCTTGCGGCCGATGGCGTCGCCGGCGGCCTGCATGTAGAAGAACTGCCGGTGCAGCGGGTGGCTGTAGGCGGCGGTCTCGACACCGCAGGCGCGCAGGTCGTCGATCATCTGGCTGCGCGCGCTCTGCGTGAAGCGCTTGCCCAGATGCACCACGTAGAGCATCCAGTGCACCTCCTCCACATCCTCCGCCAGGTACGGCGGCTTGATGCCCTCGAAACTCTGCATCTCGGCGTGGTACCAGGCCTCTACCTGCTTGCGCGCCGCCAGCCGCTCGTCGAGCCCGGCCAGCTGCGCCAGGCCCAGCGCGGCGGTGAGTTCGCTCATGCCGGCCTGCAGCGGCACACGCGAACCGACCGAAAGCGAGCTGCGGTCGGCCACGCGGCGCTGGCGCAGGTAGCGCAGCTCGTGCACCAGCTCGTCGTCGTCGGTGACCAGCATGCCGCCCTCGCCGGTGCACAGGGCCGAGGGCTGCGAGAAGTCGAACACCGCCACGTCGCCGAAGCTGCCCACAGTCCTGCCCAGGTAGCGCGAGCCCAGCGCCTCGGTGCTGTCCTCGATCAGCCTCAAGCCGTGCGCATCGGCCAGCGCGCGCAGCGGGACCCAGGCAGCCGGGTGGCCGTTGGTGTTGCCGGCCAATATGGCACGCGTCTTCGGGCCGATCTTCAACGCGGCCTTCTCGGCGCTGAGGCAGCCGCTCCAATAATCGATGTCGGCGAACACCGGGGTGGCGCCGGCCAGCGTGATGGCCTGCGCCACCTGGTGCCAGGCATGAGCGGCGCAGATCACCTCGTCGTCCGGGCCGATGCCCCAGGCACGCAGCGCGATCCAGGTGCCCAGCGTGCCGCTGCCCACGGCCACCGCATGCCGGCGCCCGGTCCAGCCGGCAAAGGCGCGCTCGAAGGATTCGAGCATCGGTCCATCGCTCCAGCGGGTGGAGTGGAGCACGGCGTTGACGAGCTCGATCTCGCGCCTGCCGCATTCGGGTTCGGACAGGGAGATGGCGTCGATGTCCATGGTCAGTCCTGGGTCAGGATGAGCGCCGTGGCTTCTTCCGGCTGCTGCGTCACATGCCAGCAGTGGCCGTTGGAAGCGGCAAGATAGACGCTGCGCGCGCCGAGCCGCAAGGCGGGGGTTTCCTCGCGCATGTCCATGGCATCGACCACGATTGCGCGCACCGCGGGATGGCGCTCGCGCCACTGCGCCGCGGCATCGCGCAGCGTGGGCGCTGCGCCGACCACCTCGCCGGCGGCGCTCAGTTGTTCGGCCGTCACTGCCATGGCGCGCCCTTTTCAGTCGGCGTCGCCGGCGATGCGGCGCGCTTCCACCGTGATCGGCAGCGACGTGCCTTCGGGCATCGCCGGCAGGTCGAGCTGCCAGCCATTGCCGAGCGTGACCAGGCCGCCCCACATGCCGGGCTGGACCATCGAGATGATCGGCTCCTCCAGGTCTTTCTTGGGCACGTAGGCGCTCAGCGCGCCCTTGCTGTCTTTGCGGATCATCACTTTCATCGTCGGCTCCGGAGGGTGGGAAAGGCGGGCAGTACTCGGGCTCATGCAGCGACGGCCGTTTCCGCTGCTTGTCGAAGCAGCGGCTCCAGCAGCGGCGGCAGTGCGGCCAGCAGGTAATCCACGTCCTCCCTGGTAGTGGTGCGGCCCAGCGACAGGCGCACGGCGGCCAATGCCTCGTCCGGCGGCACGCCCATCGCGGTCAATACAGGGGACGGCTCGCTGCCGCCCGAGGAACATGCCGCGCCCGACGAGGCGGCGACGCTCAGGCGTTCGAGCCGGTTGAGCACGACCTCGGCCGGCAGCCGCCCGAAGCGCAGGTAGCTGGTTCCGGGCAGGCGCGGCGCGCCCTGCGCCCAGACGTGCAGGGCTGGCAGCGCCCGCGCGAGACCCTGCTCCAGCGCATCGCGCAGAGCAGCCAGGCGCTCGGCCTCTGCAGCCACGCCGGCAGTCCCGCCCAGTTGCTCCAGCGCCGCTGCCATGCCGACGATGCCCGGCAGGTTCTCGGTGCCGCCGCGCCGGTTGCGCTCCTGGCTGCCCAGCGTCTGCGGAGCCAGGCAAACCCCCTGGCGCAGCAGCAGCGCCCCCACGCCCTTGGGGCCCTGGAACTTGTGCGCCGAGAGCGACACGGCGTCCGCGCCGCAGGCCGCAAAATCGAAGGGCAGCTTGCCGATGAACTGCGTAGCGTCCACATGCAGTCGTGCGCCAGCCGCCTGCGCCAGCGCGGCGACTTCAGCCACGGGCATCAGCACGCCGGTCTCGTTGTTGGCGGCCATGAGCGAGACCAGCGCCACGTCGGGACCGATCAATGCGGCAGCCGCACCAAGGTCGAGCGTGCCGTCGCCATGCACGGGGATGAAATCCACTGACACACCGCCCTCGGCCAGCGTGCGCGCCAGCTTCAGGTGGCCGGCATGCTCGACGCTGCTGAACACGGCGCGCCGGCGCATCGGCGCCGCCGCAGCCAGCAGGCCGCGCACCGCCAAGTGGTTGGATTCCGTGGCGCCGCTGGTATAGACCACTTCCACCGGCTTGCAGCCGAGCGCGCGCGCCGTGGCTGCGCGCGCGGCACCCAGGGCACGCTTGGCCTCCTGCCCCGGACCGTGTTGCGACGAAGCGTTGGCCCACAGTCCGGAAAACACCGACATCATGGCCTCGACGACCGCCGGCGCGGGCGGCGTGGTGGCGTTGTGGTCGAGGTAAATCGCCATGGCTTGCATATCCCTCAGCCTCTCAACGGCCCACCACGCCGGCGCAAGGCCATGACGGACAAAACCGGTCCAGCCCCAGAGAGGCGCCGAAGGCGCTTGGGGTGTGTTTCATTTCAAGGCCAGTAGATGCGCTGCGCGTCCACGCACAGCACGTCCATCAGTTCGTCGAGCTGGTCGCTTTCATCCTGCGCGACCCAGGTGCCGTTGGCGTGGTCGCGGGCGAACAAGCGCCAGTTCTGCACCACCCGGCCCGGCTGGCGGCGCGAGGCGCGCGGCGTACCGGGGACCAGCAGCGCGATGTCGATCACGCCGCCAGCCGGGTCGACGTTGCGCGAGCAGCACGGGCTTTCGATGCGGAAGGCCTCGCCTTCGCGCAGCACGCGCGGACGCACGTACCGGTAGCGCACACGCTGGCGCAGCGCACGCTCGAGCCGCTGCTGCATGAGGTCCAGCACCCTGCCTCCTGAAGGGGCGGCAATGGCCGGGTTCATTCCTCGCCCCCGGTTTCAGGCAGCAGCCCGGGGGGCGCTGGGGCAATTTCCTCTTCCATGCAGCCGATGACGCAGCCGCCGAACTCCACCAGGTAGACCGGTTCGTTCTGCTGCGTCGCATGGCCCACGTTGACGATCTCGCCGACCGCGCCCTGCACGGCCAGCACGGCGCCGGCAGGCCGCGCGGGATGGCTCCCGTCGTTGACCAGATCGTCCAGTGCAATGACGCGCTGGCCCCAGGCATACAGGGCGCCGCGCGGTTCGATGGGTAGGCCGTTCATTCCTGGTTCTCCCGGGGTGCCCTGGACTTGCCGAGACCGCGCAGCGACGCGGCCTTCTCGCCCAACTGGCCCAGCACGTCCTCGGGCAGCTTGTCCAGGGTGCACAGTTCCTTGGCGCGCATGCCGACGCGGTGGCCGGAATCGACGAAGTCCACCGCGTAGATATAGAACTGCTGCAGGAAGGTATTGATGTTGGTGACGTAGCCGATCTCACCCCTGTTCACCAGCACCTCGCCGATGTCCTTGCCGTTGTAGGTGCCGTCGTTGCGGATCACCGATCGGGCAACCACGCGCTCGCCATAGCTGAAGCGCGGCGGGAAGGCGATCTCGATCACGTCGTCGTCGCGGTTGATGTCAGCCATGGGCAACTCCTGCGAAGGTGTTTGCGCGCTCGCGCGCCGCACGGCGGACCTCGGTGTCTTCGTCGTCCTGCAGCAGGCTGAGCACTGCCGCGTCGGCGCGCTGTGCCACTTCCCAGCGCACGCGCCAGTCGGCGTCGGCGGCCATGCGCGAGAGCAGCGGCGCGGGCAGTCGCTCGGCCACGATGCGCCGCACCTCGGGCTCCGGATCGCCGGCCATTGCCAGCAGCGCGGGCATCTCCAGCCGCTGCGCCACGCGCATGCGCACGGCGCGGTCGGGATCGCTCGCCATGGTCGGCAGGATGGCCAGGGGGAGCCGGCGCGCGACCAGCTCGCGCACGCCGTAGTCGGGGTCGTTGCGCATCGTCGCCAGCACGGCAGGCTCGACGCGCTGCGCGACGCGGATGCGCACCTCGCGGTGCGGGTCGCCGGCCAGCCGCGCCAGTTGGGCCAGCGGCAGACGCAGCGCGATCTGCAGGCGCACGGTTTCGTCCGGGTCGCCTGCCAGTGCTGCAAGCCGGAACACGCTGGCATGGCGCGCGGCGATGGCGCGCACCTCGAAATAGGGATGCGCCAACTGCGCATCACTGAGTTGCGGATGCCAGCGGAAGAAGCGGTCGATGCGGCGCGCGTAGGCATCCTGCATGCAGGCATGGCCCGGCTCGCAGCCCTGCTCGCCGGGCAGTTCGCGCAGCCCGGCGTAGTCGCACGCGGCACAGTCCACCGGGCCGCCCTGCCAGTGCAGCGGCGGGATGTCGCCCGCCGGGGCGCGCGCGGCGACAGTCATCGCATGACCTCCGTGCCGTGCACTGCGGCACGAGCCCCCCTTCGGAACGACCGGCCGGGGGCTCATCGCGCCGCTCCATCCCAGCCGCGCGCCGGGTGGGCGGGCAGCGATTCGCCCATCTCCATGTCTTCGCCTTCCTCGTGGCGCGCCAGCACGTGCGAGAGCAAGGCCCCGCCCACGTGGTCCTGCGGGTCGAGCCGGCGCAGTTCACCCAGCATCAGGCGCGCATCGTCGAGGTCGCCCAGACGCAGGTTCAGGTAGGCCAGGCCTTTGAGTGTGAAGAGGTAGAAACGCACGGCGGCGTCGTGGCGTGCCGCATCGTCGCTGGGCGGGGCGTCGCCGAAGTCGGGTCCGAGGGCCGTGCGCGCGATTGCGAGCGCATCCTCGCCAGCGGCCCGCGCTTGGCCAAGCCGATGACCATAGAAGTGGAAGCGATACAGCGCGATCAGCGGTACG
Organism: Curvibacter soli; assembly: GCF_029211125.1. GTDB lineage: Bacteria > Pseudomonadota > Gammaproteobacteria > Burkholderiales > Burkholderiaceae_C > Curvibacter_A > Curvibacter_A soli. The sequence continues at coordinate 11,483 of NZ_JARGEN010000013.1, read as the reverse complement.
GGATGGCGCGGCGCGGCGGCGCGGGCACGCTCCAGCAGCGGCAGTGCTTCCTCCGGGCGGTGCCGCAGCAGTCCGGCCTGGGCAATCAAGGCACTGGCCTGCGGGCTCAGCCCGCCGCCGATGACGGTATCGGCAAAAGCTGCCGCCGCGTCGTGCAAGCCCAGGCTGGTCGTTTCCATGGATATCCCCGGGGTGTTCAGGAAATCAGCGTCGGCGCCACCGGGCGGCCACGCCCGATCGCGCCGATGTCGATCTTCGCGATGCCGGGCGGCCCGGCTTCGGCACTGCTGCTGCAGCCGCACGCCGCCTGGTTCGGGCTGACAAAGGTCAGGCCCGACTTGGTGGGCGTGTCGGCGAAGTCCATGGTCACGCCATCGAGCATGAGGCGGCTTTCGGCCGGCAGGAAAACGCGCAGGCCGTTGACCTCCAGTGTTTCTTCGCCCGGCTGCGGCGCCGCCTCGGCGCTGAACTCGGCGTTGTAGCCCGAGCAGCCGCCAGCGCTCACGGTCAGGCGAAAGCCCGCGCCATCGGGAAGGCCGGAAAAGCGCACGATGCGGCGCATGAACTTCTCGGCGGCGGGGGTGATAGTCAGGTTGGGCAGCATGGCCAGTCGTCTCCAGGGGTCAACAAGGGATGGGGGTGGGGGTGGGCCTCATGCCTTGACGATGCAGCCATCCACCGGGCATACCGAAACGCACTGCGGATCGTCGAACTGCCCCTCGCACTCGGTGCACTTGTTGGGGTCGATGACGAAGACGCCGTTTTTTTCGCGGATGGCGACGTTGGGGCACTCGGGCTCGCAGGCGGAGCAGCCGGTGCAGGTGGAAGCGATGATCTTGAGGGACATGTGGGCTCTCCTTGGCGGATGGCGAAATAAAGGGGTCAGGCCGCCTCCGCCGCGCCGGTGAAGGCGCCCTGGCGGATCTGTGCGTCGCCGCGGCCCTGGTGGACGATGGCGCCGCTGGCGATGCGGCCGCGGTAGTCGTTGAACCAGGCCAGCGCGGCCTTCTCGATGAATTCGCCGACGTACTGGTCCACTGGCTCGATGCCGGCCTGCGTCAGTTCGTCCTTCGGGCAGGCGCCGATCTTGGCGACCAGCACCGCGTGGCAGTCGTTGATGGCGCGCACGACCGATGGCAGTTGCTCGTCGTCGCCGTAACCGCCCTGGCAGTACAGGTCCACGCGGCGATGGCCGACGAACAGGGCCTGGGTCGCCGAGACCTCGAATATCTGGAACTCGGTGACGTGGCCGAAGTGCTCGTTGACGCGGCCGCCTCCCTTGGTGGCAACGGCGACCAGCACCTTCAGGTCATCGGCAGCGGCCATGGACGCGGCCTCGACAAGCGCCTCGCGCTTGGCCGCAAACTGCGCCTGGCGCTCGATCTCGACCTTGTCCTGGTACTGGCGCCGCCGGTCGAGGTCATAGACCACTTCCATTTGTTCGATCTTGTCGAGCGTGAATTCTTCGCTGCGGTCTTCGCCCAGCAGACCGACCGCGTCGGCACGGCACTGACGGCAGTGGCGCATGAGGTTGGCGCCGCCCATGCAGGCGTCCTGCACGGCCTTGAGCTCCTGCGCGCTCGGGCCGCGCTGGCCGGTGAGGCCGAAGTGCGTGCCGTGCTCGGCTTCCGAAATCAGCGGCATGATGTTGTGCAGGAAGGCGCCGCGCTTTTTCACTTCGCGGTTCACCTCGATCAAGTGCTCGTCGTTGATGCCGGGGATGAGCACCGAGTTGATCTTGGTCAGCACGCCGCGCGCAGTGAGCATTTCCAGCCCGAGCATCTGGCGCTCGTGCAGAATCCTGGCGGCTTCGTAGCCGGTCACGCGCTTGTGGTTCCAGAAGATCCAGGGGTAGATCTTCTCGCCCACTGCCGGGTCCACCATGTTGATGGTGATGGTGACGTGGTCGATGTTGTATTTGCAGATTTCGTCCACCAGGTCCGGCAATGCCAGGCCGTTGGTCGACAGGCACAGCTTGATGTCGGGTGCCTGCTCCTGCAGCATGCGGAAGGTCTCGAAGGTCTTCTTCGGGCTGGCCAGTGAATCGCCGGGGCCGGCGATGCCGAGCACCGTCATCTGCGGGATCTCGCTGGCCACCGCGACCACCTTCTTCACCGCCTGCTCGGGCGTGAGCTTCTGGCTCACGACGCCGGGTCGGGACTCGTTGCTGCAATCGTATTTGCGGTTGCAGTAGTTGCACTGGATGTTGCAGGCCGGGGCCACGGCCACGTGCATGCGTGCGTAGTGGTGGTGTGCCTCTTCGGAATAGCAGGGGTGGTTCTTGACCTTGTCCCAGATCTCCTGAGGCATGTCGTCGGGCCCTCCCGAAGAGCCGCAGCTGGCCTTGCCGTCACCGCCGTGCGTGCCGCAGCCGCCACCGGTTTCGGGAACCTCGATCCTGGCACCGAGAGGCTTGATCTGGCCGATGCCCACATAAGTCATGGTTGGCATGGAGCCGGCGCTCGTACTGGCTTGCATGGTGACCTTTCGTCGCGGCCGATGGTGGCCACATGGAAGCTCTTAAAGCCAAATCCATGCCACGGAAAAAATCCTTTGAAATCAAGGATCCGCACGGTTTGTCGGATGTTGCACATGCCACAGGGAACACAAACGCCGCAGCCGCTGTCAGTGATGCGACAAAGGCCACACGACTATCGGACACCAGGGGCGAACACATGCCACGCAGCACCGGCATGCGGCTTGCAGGAGAGCCGCATGGACACGACGCCCCGCTACCCGACCCTTGAAGACAGTATCGGCAATACGCCACTGATACGGCTCGAACGTATCGTCGGTGCCGATGCCGCACACAGGAACAATGTCCTGCTGGCAAAGCTGGAGGGCAACAACCCGGCTGGATCAGTCAAGGACCGGCCCGCGATCAGCATGATCCGCCGCGCCGAGGAGCGCGGCGAGATACGGCCCGGCGACACGTTGGTCGAGGCCACCTCCGGCAATACGGGGATCGCGCTGGCGATGGCCGCCGCGATCCGCGGCTACCGCATGGTGATCGTGATCCCGGAAGACCAGAGCATCGAGCGACTGCAGGCGATGAAGGCCTACGGCGCCGAACTGGTACTGACGCCGCGCGCAGGCGGCATGGAACTGGCGCGCGATACGGCCAACCGCCTGGTGGGCGAAGGCGGAGGCCGCATGCTGGACCAGTTCGCCAACCCCGACAATCCGCGCGCCCACTACGAAGCCACCGGCCCCGAGATCTGGCGCGATACCGGGGGCCGCGTCACCCACTTCGTGAGCGCGATGGGAACCACGGGAACCATCACCGGCACAGGCCGCTATCTTAAGGAACAGAACCCCGCAGTGCGCATCGTCGGCGCGCAACCCAGCGAGGGCTCTCGCATCCCCGGCATCCGCAAATGGCCTGATGCCTACCTGCCCAATATCTACGACCCAGGCAATGTGGACGAGATCGGGCTCGTGCGCCAGACCGACGCCGAGAAGATGGCGCGCCGCCTCGCGCGCGAAGAAGGGCTGCTCGCCGGCATCTCTGCCGCCGGGGCCTGCTGGCTTGCACTGCGCGTCGGCGAAAAGGTGGAGAACGCCACCATCGTCTTCGTGGCCTGCGACCGGGGCGACCGGTATCTGTCCACCGGCGTGTTCCCGGCGTGAGCCAGGCTTGAAGGCCTCACGCCGCGGGCTACGCATGCACCCAGGGCCGCAGCCGGGGCCTGTTCGGGAGCGGCTTTGCCGGGCCGTTGAGTACACGATCCTCTGAAGGGGAATTCGAGCGACACGCAGCGCGCGAGAAACGGAGCGGTCAAAACTTCCGCACCTCGATCCCATGCTTGCGCAGCGCGTAGCCCATCTGGCGTGGAGTGATTTTCAGCAGCCGTGCGGCCTTGGCCTGGACCCAGCCGCAATGCTCCATGGCCCAGACCAGGCGCTCGTGCTCGCCATCGGGCTTGCCATCGACGGGCTGTGCCGCCGCGGGCAAGGATGCTTGCGGCGCGTCGCCGGCGTCGGAGTCGGAGTCGGAGTCGGGCATGGCATCCACCGGCTGCGGCGCCCTCGCCTGCGCATCGGCAGCGCGTGGCGGCGCCATCGGGACTTCGGTGATCGGGATTTCCGCCAGGCGGCCAGGCCGCACCGCGTCCTCGCGCTCGATGTGATGCAGCACCTGCGTCAGGCAGCGGTTGCCCTGGCATGGAAAGGCGAGATCAGAGATGACCTCGCCGTGCGTCATGGTTGCCGTGCGCTCCACGCAGTTCTCCAGTTCGCGCACATTGCCCGGCCAGTAGCAGCTGGTCAGCACGCGCATGGCGGACGCATTGAAGCGCGCGGTGCGCGCGTTCTCGCGGTTGAAGCGGTCCAGAAAATACTGGGCCATGGCCGGGATGTCCTCGCGCCGCTCGCGCAGCGGCGGCAGTTGGATGCTGACCACATTGATGCGGTAGTAGAGATCGGCCCGGAACTCGCCGGCCTGCACCATACGTTCCAGATTGCGGTTGGTGGCGAGGATCAACCGCACGTCGACCTTCACCGCACTGGAGCCGCCCACGCGCTCGAACTCCCGCTCCTGCAGCACACGCAGCAGCTTGGCCTGGAACGAGGAGGAGATGTCCCCGATTTCGTCGAGGAACAAGGTTCCGCCATGCGCCAGTTCGAAGCGGCCCTTGCGCTGCCCCTGGGCGCCGGTGAACGCGCCCTTCTCGTGGCCGAACAGTTCGCTTTCCAGGAGCGACTCGGTGAGCGCCGCGCAATTGACGCGCACGAAGGCTCCGCGCTTGCGCGGCGACAGGTTGTGGATGGCATGCGCGATCACCTCCTTGCCGGTCCCGCTTTCGCCGCGCAACAGTACGGTGGTGCGCGCTGGCGCGACCTGGTGGACCTGTGCGAACACATCCTGCATCGGCGCGGAAACCCCCACCACCTGGTCGATCTGCTGGCTGGGCTTGAGCACCTTGTGCATCCTGCGCACCTCATCCTGCAGGGTGTCGTGCGCGGCGCTGACACTGCGGTGCAGAAGCAGGGCCTGGCCCATCAGCGTAGCCACCATCTTGAGCAGTTGCATCTCTTCGGCGAAGACCCGGTTCTGGCCGGGATTGAGGCAATCGACCGCCAGCACGCCGACGGTGCGCCGGTCGGCGCGGATGGGTGTAGCCAGCATCGCGACGGTCGCACCGGGCGACTGGTCGGCGCCGCCGGTGCGGTTGAGGAACAAGGGCTCGGCGCGCACGTCGGGCACGACACTGGGCATGCCGCTGGCATAGACACGGCCCACGATGCCCTCGCCCGAACGGAACTCCAGGCGCTGCTGCTCCTCGCGCGAGAGACCGACTGCGCACAGGCCGCGCAGCTTATCCTCGGGCTCGCCGAGCACCACGAATGCACGCCGCCAGTCGAAGACATGCAGCAGGTAATTCAAGGCTTCGCGGAAGGTTTTGACGACATCCAGCGAAGTGGCCAGCGTCTTGCTGACTTCGTAAACCGCATCGAGCTCGCGCCGAGCTTCGGTCGCTTGTGTATTCACCATGGGGGCCTCGTTCTCGTGCGACACCGGGCTTGCTGCGTCGGCCTCCATACGTTCCGCTGCCGGTTTCGCACCGGCCATAGACCGCATCGACGGCACAACGACTACTGGTCGCCCAAAACGCAAGAAACGTGCCCAACGGGGACGTTTTGGGAGCTTGGCGGACACGCAGGAAACACACATTTGCGACAAATCAGACAAGCGTGCCTTATGCACCCTCATGCACCGCCCACAAAGACAACAAACAGTGCGCAGATAGCCCCCCATGTGGGGCTGAAACGCATGGCACCGAAGTTGCGAAACGAGGGGTGCCCACTCTCTTTTCCAGGAGCCTGCCATGCCGGACCCCGTTCATGAAAAAGCCGTATCCCATGCCGCACGGCCGATCTACCTCGACTATGCGGCCACCACGCCGGTGGACCGCCGCGTCGCGACGCGGATGATTCCTTACCTGACCGAAATCTACGGGAATCCGGCCAGCCGTTCGCACGCCTACGGCTGGGCTGCGGAAGAAGCGGTGGAACTGGCACGCGAACAGGTTTGTTCGCTGATCGGCGCAGACCCGCGCGAAATCGTGTGGACCTCGGGCGCCACCGAATCGAACAACCTCGCGATCAAGGGCTCCGCGCACTTCTACCGCGCCAAGGGTCGCCACCTCGTCACGGTGGCCACCGAGCACAAGGCAGTGCTCGACAGCATGCGCGAACTCGAGCGCGAGGGTTACGAAGTCACGGTATTGCCAGTACTGCCCAGCGGCCTGCTCGATCTCGACGTCTTCGCCTCCGCACTGCGGCCCGACACCATCCTCGCCTCGGTGATGTTCGTCAACAACGAGACGGGCGTCGTGCAGGACATCGCCGCGCTCGGCGAGCTGTGCCGCGCCAAGGGCGTGCTGTTCCACGTCGACGCGGCACAGGCGGCAGGCAAGGTCGCAATCGACCTGGAGCGGTTGCCGGTGGATCTGATGTCGCTCTCGGCCCACAAGATCTACGGCCCCAAGGGCATCGGCGCGCTCTATGTGCGTCGCCGCCCGCGCGTGCGCATCGACGCCCAGATGCACGGCGGCGGCCATGAGCGCGGCATGCGTTCGGGCACGCTGCCCACGCACCAGATCGTCGGCATGGGCAGCGCCTTCTGGCTGGCGCGCGAGAACATGCAGGCCGACAACGCGCGCATTCTCGCGCTGCGCGAAAGGCTGTGGGCCGGCCTCTCGAAGATGGATGCCGTGGCGCTCAACGGCGATGAGCAGCATCGTGCACCACAGTACCTGAACGTGAGTTTCAACTACGTCGAGGGCGAGTCGCTGCTGATGGGTATCAAGAACGTGGCGGTGTCCTCGGGCTCTGCCTGTACATCGGCGAGCCTGGAGCCCAGTTACGTGTTGCGCGCGATGGGCCGCAGCGACGAGCTCGCCCACAGTTCGGTGCGCTTTTCCATCGGCCGCTTCACCACGGTCGAAGAAATCGACTTCACCATCGAGCAGGTCACCCAGGTCGTCGAACGGCTGCGCGCCATGAGCCCGCTGTGGGACATGGTGAAGGCCGGCGTCGATCTCAACGCCATCCAGTGGGCCGAGCACTGAGAGGCTGAGCCCCCGTCCAGCCCCATTCACGGAGAAACTCATGGCATACAGCGAAAAGGTCATCGACCACTACGAAAACCCGCGCAACGTTGGCGCCTTCGACGCCAATGACGACAGCGTAGGCACCGGCATGGTCGGCGCACCGGCGTGCGGCGACGTGATGCGACTGCAGATCCGCGTCAACGCGCAAGGCGTGATCGAAGACGCCAGATTCAAGACTTATGGCTGCGGTTCGGCCATCGCGTCGAGTTCGCTCGTGACCGAATGGGTGCGTGGCCGCACCCTCGACGAAGCGCTTTCGATCAAGAACGCGCAAATCGCCGAGGAGCTCGCGCTGCCCCCAGTGAAGATCCACTGCTCGATCCTTGCCGAGGATGCCATCAAGGCGGCGGTCGCAGACTTCCGCTCCCGCCATGCCGTTCAGGGCGCCGCCGGGAGCGCTGCCGCACTGACCACCGAGCAGCCAGCCTGCAATTCCGGCTCCCGCTGAGCCCGGCCGCCCGTCCCTGTCACACCCAGAGAAAGAAGGAGCACACCATGGAAGCAGTGCAGTCCCCTACCAGTTCCGACGCGCCATGCCTCATGTCCGCCATGCTGGAGTTCACGCCCCGCGCCGCAGCCAAAGTGGCCACGCTCATCGAGGAGGAGGGCAATCCCGAACTCAAGCTGCGCCTCTACGTCACGGGCGGCGGCTGCTCCGGCTTCCAGTACGGCTTCGCCTTCGACGACCAGGTGGCCGAGGACGACACCAGGATCGTCACCGAAGGCGTGGTGCTGGTGGTCGATGCGATGAGCCAGCAGTACCTGCTGGGCGCCCGGGTCGATTACGAAGACGGCCTCGAAGGCTCGCGCTTCGTGATCCACAACCCGAACGCGCAGTCCACCTGTGGCTGCGGCAGTTCTTTCTCTGTATGAGTTCCCCGTTGCTCGCTCACTTCTTGCAGCCGGGTCCCCTCTTTCAAGGGGACGACACCGGCGGTCCGGCGGAGCCGGTTTTGCGGTGCTTGCCGAATGGGCTTCACTGCGCTGGCCGTGGCTCATGGCGAGCGGGCTGCACGACTTGGGACCGAAATTTAAAAGGAAGACCACATGTCCATCACCATGACGCCCACCGCCGCCCGCCACGTTGAAAAGTCGCTTGCCAAGCGGGGCGGCGGCTTGGGCCTGCGCCTGGCGGTCAAGACCAGCGGCTGCTCGGGCTATGCCTATGCGCTGGAGTTCGTCGATGCGCTCAATGCCGACGACGAATGCTTCGAGACGCATGGCGTGAAGGTCATCATCGACCCGCGCAGCCTTGGCATGCTCGATGGCACCGAACTCGATTTCGTGCGTGAAGGCTTGAACGAAGGCTTCAAGTTCAACAACCCCAACGCCAAAGCCAATTGCGGCTGCGGCGAAAGTTTCGCTGTCTGAGATCGCCATGGCCCTGCTGCAGATCGCCGAGCCCGGCCAGAGCGCCACGCCACACCAGCATCGGCTGTCGGCAGGCATTGACCTGGGCACCACCAATTCGCTCATCGCCACCGTGCAGAGCGCATCGGCGCGCGTGCTGCCGCACGAGGATGGGGCTCTGCTGCTGCCTTCGGTGGTGCGCTACCTGGCCAGCGGCGGCATCGAGGTGGGACGCGAGGCGCAGGCCCGGCAATTCGAGGATCCGCAGAACACCATCGTCTCGGCCAAGCGCTTCATGGGCCGCTCACTGGCCGACCTGGCGGGCCGGGAAGAGGTGGCGGGCCTGCCCTATCGCTTCACCGATGGCGCGGGCATGGTTGGCCTGGCAACCGCGGCAGGCGAACGCTCGCCGGTGCAGGTTTCGGCAGAGATCCTGACCGCGCTGCGCGAACGCGCGGAATTCACGCTCGGCGGACCGCTTGCGGGCGTGGTCATCACGGTGCCCGCGTACTTCGACGATGCGCAGCGCCAGGCCACCAAGGATGCCGCGCGGCTGGCCGGCCTGACGGTGCTGCGCCTGCTCAACGAGCCGACTGCCGCGGCCATAGCATACGGCCTGGACAAGGCCGCCGAAGGCACCTTTGCAATCTACGACCTTGGTGGCGGCACTTTCGACATTTCGATCCTGCGACTCAGCCAAGGCGTGTTCGAGGTGTTGGCCACGGGCGGCGATTCATCGCTGGGTGGTGACGACTTCGACCACGCCATCGCCAAGTGGTTTTGCGCGCAGTGCGGCATCGCCGGAATCGCGGCACTGCCTCCCGCTGCGCAGCGCAGCCTGCTGGCCGCCGCGCGCGCGGCCAAGGAAGCGCTCTCGCAGACCGGCACGGCGACGCTGTCCCTGGCCCTGGGCGACGGTGTCATCCAGGAGGCCGAGCTTTCGGCGGCGCAGTTCGCCGAACTCGGCGCTCCCTTGATTGCCCGCACGCTGGCTGCCACCGAGCGCGCGCTGCGCGATGCCCGGCTTGGCGTGGCGGACATCACCGGCGTGGTGCTGGTCGGCGGTTCGACACGCATGCCCATTGTGCGCAACGCGGTGCGCGAGCTGTTCGGCAGTGAGCCGCTGGCCGACATCGACCCGGACCAGGTGGTCGCGCTGGGCGCCGCCATGCAGGCCGACGTGCTGGTCGGCAATGGCAGGGCCGGCGAATGGCTGCTGCTGGATGTATGCCCCCTTTCCCTGGGCATCGAAACGATGGGCGGTCTGGTCGAGAAGATCATTCCGCGCAACTCCACACTTCCGGTCGCCCGCGCGCAGGAGTTCACCACGTTCAAGGACGGCCAGACGGCCATGTCGCTGCACGTGGTGCAGGGCGAACGCGAAAGCGTGGCGGCCTGCCGCTCGCTGGCGCGCTTCGAGCTGCGCGGCATTCCACCCGCGGTCGCAGGCGCGGCGCGCATCCGCGTGAGCTTTCAGATCGATGTCGATGGCCTGCTCTCGGTCAGCGCGCGGGAGCAGACCACCGGCGTCGAAGCACACGTCGAGGTGAAGCCTTCGTATGGGCTCGAAGACGCTCAGATCACGGCAATGCTCCAGGAGGCCGTCGGCACCTCCAGGACCGACATGCTGCTGCGCTCGTTGCGCGAGGCGCAGATCGATGCGCGGCGCCTGCTCGATGCCACGGAGTCGGCCCTGGGCCAGGACGCCGCCCTGCTGTCGCCAGCCGAGATGGCCCTCATCCGGCAGGAAATGTTCAAGGTCGGCGATCTGCTGGAAACGGAAGCGGCGCTGGAAGAGCTGCGGCCGGCCATGGCCGCGCTGTCAGCCGCCACCGAGGAGTTTGCCGCACGGCGCATGAATGCATCCATCCAGCAGGCCCTTGCGGGGCGTGCACTGGACAGCTTGATCTGAAAATCTCAACCGCCCTGGCGAAGAACAAACGCGCCCCATGCCCCGCGTCCGCATCCTGCCCCATCCCGATCTCTGCCCGGAGGGGCGTGATTTCGAGGCGCGCCGCGGCGCCTCGCTGTGCGAGAGCCTGCTCGCCTCGGACGTGGCCATCGAGCATGCCTGCGAAATGGTGGCCGCCTGCGCAACCTGCCATGTGCATGTGCGCGAAGGCGGCGCATCGCTTGCACCACCGGACGACGAAGAGAACGACCAGCTCGACAACGCCTGGGGCATCGACGCGCAGTCCCGCTTGGCCTGCTGTGTGAAGCTGCGAGATACCGACCTCACGATTGAGATTCCGCTGCACACGCGCAACCATGCGCGCGAGCGTTGAACCTGGAAACGGCAGTTGAACCAACCGAAAAACTGAAGAAACCCAATATCCATGCGGGTTTCCAAAGACTTCGCGTGACTGCAGAGCAGTTCCAAATGGGTGAGTCTGGAAAGCATGGAAACTCAATGCGTGACAGGCACTTGCTCGAATTTTGGGGATTCAACTGCCGGAAATAGGTTGAATCTATTATCCCAAGCTGGCAGAGCCGGAACCAAACAGGTTGGAAATGCGAACGCAACCATACCCCATCGGTCGTACGCAAGAGTTTTGGACGTTCCACCGATTCGCGCCCACTTGCACCTGTTCCTAGTAGTCAGTCATGTTGAAACGCGAGGATAAATGCGAGTGAGCTTACGCCTGGCATCCTGGGGAGGGACTTGCAGAATTCGGATGAATTTTTTAAACGCGCCAACGTGCGCTCAAAATAGACTGCTACCCCTCCCCCTACGCTGAACATGAAAAACGCCTCAAAACGCACGAGATCGCCTCCAAATCAATTTGCCCAAAATGGCCTCTAAAAATTCTCGTCAAAATTCATCAAATCTTAGAAATTTTGCTTAAATTTTAAGCAAATTTAGACGAATTTCGGCAAAAATAATTCTGCAAGTCCTTCTCCTGAATCCGTGACCACCCCATAACGAATCCGCGCCTCATTGGATTTTCTGAGTTTCGTCGCCCGGATTGCCTGCATGCATGCGTCCAAGACCCTGCGCTGGCCGTCATGGCGGGCATG
>NZ_JARGEN010000012.1:43790-120451 GCF_029211125.1 Curvibacter soli | reverse complement strand
GGATCGACTCGCTTCGCGTCGCCGATCTCAGGTCGCTCCAGGCTCATACCTGAATTGGAAAAGACTCCCTGGAAACAGCCGCGCTGCGGCCCGGGGTCACGCAAAGGTCAAGGGGATTCGCTGGCCTCCGCGGGCCAGTCGCGGATGTAGGCCTTGAGCATCCTGTTCTCGAAATTCTGGCTGTCCACCACGGCCCGGGCCACGTCGTAGAAGCTGATGACGCCCATGAGCATGCGCCGGTCCATCACCGGCATGTAGCGCGCGTGGCGTTCGAGCATCATGCGGCGCACTTCGTCGAGATCGGTTTCGTTGGTGCAGGTGAGCGGCGCGTCGTCCATGGCCGTGCGCACGAGCGTCTTGCCGACGCTGCCGCCGTTGCCCACGATGGCCAGGATCACCTCGCGGAAGGTGAGCATGCCCACGAGGTCGCCATGCTCCATGACCACGAGCGAGCCGATGTCTTTCTCTGCCATGGTGCTCACGGCGCGCGCGAGTGGCTCGGCGGGCGTGATGGTGTAGAGCGTATTGCCCTTGACGCGAAGGATGTCGCTGACTTTCATGGGGGTCTCCTTGTGTGCGTCCCGCGGAGAAGCGGTTGTGGACGGGTGAGCATGAATATAGCCCACAATGCCGGGGATTTCACGCTGGCAAACCATCAGAGACACAGGAGAAAACATGCCCGGCTATTCCGACCCCGGCTTCGACACGCTGGCGCTGCACGCCGGCGCCGCGCCGGATGCGGCCACCGGCGCCCGCGCGGTGCCGATCCACCTGACCACCTCGTTCGTCTTCGAGTCCAGCGACCACGCCGCCGCGCTGTTCAACCTGGAGCGCTCGGGCCACGTCTACAGCCGCATCAGCAACCCGACCAACGCGGTGCTGGAGCAGCGCGTGGCGGCGCTCGAAGGCGGCATCGGTTCCATCGCCACCGCCAGCGGGCAGGCGGCGCTGCACCTGAGCGTGGCCACGCTGATGGGCGCGGGCAGCCACGTGGTGGCGAGCACCGCGCTCTACGGCGGCTCGCAGAACCTGCTGCACTACACCATGCGCCGCTTCGGCATCGAGACCACGTTCGTCAAGCCCGGCGACATCGACGGCTGGCGCGCGGCGATCCGCCCGAACACCCGGCTGCTGTTCGGCGAAACCGTGGGCAACCCGGGGCTCGACGTGCTCGACATCCCCACCGTCAGTGCCATCGCGCACGATGCCGGCGTGCCGCTGCTGGTGGATTCGACGCTGACCTCGCCCTACCTCGTCAAGCCATTCGACCTCGGCGCCGACCTGGTCTACCACTCGGCCACCAAGTTCCTCTCGGGCCACGGCACGGTGGTGGGCGGCATCGTGGTCGATGGCGGCAGCTTCGACTGGGAGGCATCGGGCAGGTTCGCCGAACTCACCGCGCCCTACGAGGGCTTTCACAACATGGTGTTCAGCGAGGAATCGACCGTCGGCGCCTTCCTGCTGCGCGCGCGCCGCGAGGGCCTGCGCGACTTCGGCGCCTGCATGAGCCCGCACACGGCCTGGCTGATCCTGCAGGGCATCGAAACGCTGCCGCTGCGCATGGAGCGCCACATGGCCAACACGCACCGGGTGGTCGAATTCCTCGCCAGCCACCCGTTCGTAGCGCGCGTGGGCCACCCGCTGCTGGAAAGCCACCCGAGCCACGCACTGGCGCGCAAGCTGCTGCCGCGCGGCGCGGGCTCGGTGTTCAGCTTCGACATCAAGGGCAACCGCGAGCAGGGCAAGAAGTTCATCGAGACGCTGAAGATCTTCAGCCACCTGGCCAACGTGGGCGATTGCCGCAGCCTGGTGATCCACCCGGCCAGCACCACGCACTTCCGCATGAGCGACGAGGCGCTGGCCGCCGGCGGCATCGGCCAGGGCACGATCCGCCTGTCGATCGGCCTGGAAGACCCCGACGACCTGATAGACGACCTGAAGCGCGCGCTCAAGGCCGCCGAGAAAGCGGGGGCCTGAACATGGATGTGATCGTCAACGGCCACAAGACCTTCTGCTACACCGGCGGCAAGCCCTTCGACCCGGCCAAGCCCACCGCCGTGTTCATCCACGGCGTGCTCAACGACCACAGCGTGTGGATCCTGCAGACGCGCTACCTGGCCCACCACGGCTGGAACGTGCTGGCCATCGACCTGCCCGGCCACGGCAAGAGCGCGGGCGAACCGCCGGCCACAGTGGAGGACGCGGCGCGCTTCGTCATCGCGCTGCTGGACGCAGCCCAGGTGGGCCAGGCCGCGCTGGTGGGCCACAGCTTCGGCTCGCTGATCGCGCTGGAGGCCGCCGCGCAGGCGCCTGCCCGGGTGACGCACCTCGCGCTCGTGGGCACGGCGTTCCCGATGAAGGTTTCGCCCGCGCTGCTCGAAGCCTCGCTGCACCAGCCGCTGCAGGCCATCGACATGGTCAACACCTTCTCGCATTCGATGCTCGCCCCGCCGCCTTCCATGCTGGGGCCGGGCACATGGCTGTATGGCGGCTCGCGTGCGCTGATGCGCCGCGTGCTGGCGAGCAACCGGCGCGTCAACGTGTTCCACGCCGGCTTCAAGGCCTGCGACAGCTACACGGACGGCGAGGCGGCGATGGAGAAGGTGCGGTGCCCCGTGCTGTTCGTGCTGGGCACGGGCGACCAGATGACGCCGCCGCGCGCCGCGCAGCCGCTGATCGACCGTGCGCGCCAGAGCCGCGTGGTGCGGCTCGCCGCCGGCCACCAGCTCATGGGCGAGGCACCGGACGGCGTGCTGTTCGCGCTGCGCGACTTTCTGGCCGGCTGAATCTTATAAGCAAAATCGGCCTCCACCGCTTATTCTACGGGCGCTGTAAGCTACTAAAAATGTAGCACTCAGGCTGGCGCCGCCAGCACGTCGCGCAGGCGCAGCGCCGCCAGCGGCTGGCCTTGCCACACGCCGCGCGTGGCATCCGTGGGTTCGAGCAGCAGGCGCTCCACGAGCGGCGCCAGCGGCGTGGCGTCCGCGTCGGCCAGCAGCACGTAGCGGCCTTCGCCGTCGTCGGCGTCGCACAACTGGCCCACCCAGTCCAGCGCCACCAGAGTTTCCAGCACCGGCACGATCTGCAGCGGCTCCACCCGCAGCGCCTGCGCGATCTGCACTGCCGGCAGGCCGTGCGCACCTTCCGCGCGCGCCGCATGCAGGCGCTGCAGCACCTCCACCGCGAGCTGGAACGGCCAGCCCGGCCCACCGCCGCGCCGCGCCACGCCGGCCAGCAGGCTGGGCAGGTAGGCCGCCACCACCGCGCCCAGCAGCACGATGACCCAGGCCACGTAGATCCACACCAGCAGGATCGGCAGCGTGGCGAACGCGCCGTACACCGTGGAATAGGTGGGCACCGAGACCAGGTAGGCGCTCAACACGCGCTTGGCCAGCTCGATGCCCACGGCCACGAACAGCCCGCCGCTCCAGGCATGGCCCCAGGCCACCTGGGTATTGGGCACGAAGCGATACAGGCCCGCCATGCCGCCGGCCAGCACGCAGAACTCGAACGCGTCGAACACGAAGCGCACGCCGCCGGGCAAGGCGTCCACCAGCCCGCGCGAAGCCGACACCACGTAGGAGGTGAGCGCCAGGCTCAGACCCAGCGCCAGCGGTCCGAGCGTGATGGCGGCCCAGTAGATCAGCACGCGCTGCCCCAGAGGGCGCGGCCGGCGCACGCGCCAGATGGCGTTGAGCGTGCGGTCTATGGTGAGGATCAGCGCCAGCGCCGTGACCAGCAGGAACGTCAGGCCCACCACGCCCAGCCGGCTGGCCTTGCTGGCGAACTGCGTCAGATAGCCCAGCACCTGGCGCGAGATGCTGTCGGGCACCAGGCTGTCCACCAGCCACTTCTGCAGGCCGTACTGCACCTTGTCGAACATGGGGAAGGCGGTGAACACGGCCAGCGCCACGGTGATGAAAGGCACCAGCGCCAGCAGCGTGGTGAAGGTGAGGCTGGAGGCGGTCAGGTCCAGGCGGTCCTCGCGGAAGCGCTCGCGCAGCGTGAGCGCGGTGGTCTTCCACGGGAAGCGGGAGAGGTCCGCCGCCCACTGCCGCAGGCGCGGCAGCAGCGGTTCGAAGTGCACGGGCATAGCCCTTTATGATGCCACTCCCATGCCCAACGATGCCCCCGCCCCTTCCGACACCGCCGCCGCCGTGGCCGGCACGCGCTGGCTGGCCGCGGGCAGCCTGCTGGGCCTGGTGGCCCTGTGCCTGGCCTGGGAGCTGTGGCTGGCGCCGCTGCGCCCCGGCGGCTCGTGGCTGGCGCTGAAGGCCCTGCCGCTGTGCCTGCCGCTGGCGGGCATCCTCAAGCGCCGCATGTACACCTACCGCTGGCTCAGCCTGCTGGTGTGGCTGTACTTCACCGAAGGCGTGGTGCGCGCCTGGAGCGACAAGCCGCCCGGCAACCGGCTGGCGCTGGCGGAGGTGGCGCTGTGCCTGCTGCTGTTCGTGGCCTGCGCGCTGCACGTGCGGCTGCGGCTGCGGGGGGCGCGCACGGCGGCGCTCCCGGCCTGAAGCGAGACAACCAGGAGCCCCCATGCAAGCCCTTCTCGAACGACTGCGCGCCATCGTCGGCGCGCCCCACGTGCTGACCGGCGGCGACCTGACGGCCTGGGAGCAGGACTGGCGCCGCCGCGAGCGCGGCCGCGCGCTGGCAGTGGTGCGCCCGGCCAGCACGCAGGAGGTGGCCGCCGTGGTGCGCGCCTGCGCCGCCGCCGGCAGCTCCATCGTGCCGCAGGGCGGCAACACGGGGCTGGTGGTCGGCTCCACGCCCGACGGCTCGGGCACGCAGGTGGTGCTGGGCACGACGCGCATGGCGGCCATCCGCGCCATCGACGCCGACAACCTGACCGTGACGGTGGAGGCCGGCTGCATCCTGCAGAACCTGCAGGACGCGGCGGAGAAAGCCGGCTTCCTGTTCCCGCTGAGCCTGGCCGCCGAGGGCAGTTGCACCATCGGCGGCAACCTGGGCACCAACGCGGGCGGCACGCAGGTGGTGCGCTACGGCAATGCACGCGAGCTGTGCCTGGGCCTGGAAGTGGTCACGCCGCAGGGCGAGGTGTGGGATGGCCTGTCGGGCCTGCGCAAGGACAACACAGGCTACGACCTGCGCGCCCTGTTCATCGGCAGCGAGGGCACGCTCGGCATCATCACCGCCGCGACGATGAAGCTCTACCCGCTGCCCGCCGCGCAACTCACGGCCTGGGCCGCCGTGCCGTCGCTGGACGCGGCGGTCGCGCTGCTGGGCTTGGCGCACCGCCACCTGGGCGCGGGGCTCACGGGCTTCGAGGTGATGAACCGTTTTGCCCTCGGCCTGGTGGCGCGGCACATGCCGCAACTGCGCGTGCCGTTCGTGGAACGGGATGATTTCCCGTACTGCGTGCTCCTGGAAAACTCCGACAGCGAATCGGAGGAGCACGCCCGCGCGCGCTTCGAGGCGCTGCTCGAAACCGCGCTGGAGGCCGGCTGCGTGGCCGACGCCGTGGTGGCCGAGAGCCTGGGCCAGGCGCGGGAGCTGTGGCACGTGCGCGAGAACATCCCGCTCGCGCAGGCCGAGGAGGGGCTCAACATCAAGCACGACATCTCGCTGCCCGTCTCGCGCATCCCGGCCTTCTGCGCCGAGACCGATGCGCTGCTGGCGCAGGAGATTGCCGGCGTGCGCCTGGTCAACTTCGGCCACCTGGGCGACGGCAACCTGCACTACAACGTGCAGGCGCCCGAGCAAGGCGACCCGAAGGAGTTCCTGCGCACGCAGGAGGCGCGCATCAACCACCTGGTCTACGAGGCCGTGGCGCGCTTCGGCGGCTCGTTCTCCGCCGAGCACGGCGTGGGCGGGCTGAAGGTGGACGAACTCGCGCACTACAAGCCGCCCGCGGCGCTGGCGATGATGCGCGCCATCAAGCGCGCGCTCGACCCGCAGAACACCATGAACCCCGGGCGCGTGCTGTGAGCGCGCGCCGGCGAACCCGCACCCGAGCGACGACATGACGACCATCGACCACCCCGCCCTGCCCGACCGCCTCTCCATCGACCCGCGCAGCCCGCACCACGTGGCCGCCATCTTCGCGCATGACATCGGCACCCGCTTCAACCTGGAAACGGCAGTTGGATGCGCCTGCCGGTGCCGTGATCGGGGTGCCAGGCAAGACCGGGCGACGCGGCGGGCTTGGTGCCCGCAAGGAGGAACAACGCCGCATGGCGCGCCGAGCGCGGTGCTGGCAGGCGCATGGCGCTCTCACCCACGAGGTGAACGTCATCGAAGCCGTCAACGCTCGATTTCATGCGGCCTGGCAAGGGATGCAAAGCGGTCAACTGCCGTTTCCAGGTTCTCAACGGCAACGAGCGCTTCGACGCGGGGGAATACTGCGTCAGCGAACAATGGATTCGCGTGCCTGCCGGCAAGACACTGGACCGCAAGGGCAACCCGCTGATGATCAAGCTCAAGGGGGCGGTGGAGGTGTTCTACAAGTAGGCCGGCGAGTCGGCCTGCCGCGATGGGCACGCTTCGCATGCGCATAAAATTTGCGCATCACCGCTGGAAACCGCCATGCTCCGCTTCGACAACGCCCCCAAGAAAGCCACCAATTTGAGCCTGAACGCCAAGGTGCTGGAGATGGCGCGCGAACTTGGAATGAACATCTCACAGACCGTGGACGCGCTGCTGGCCGAAGAAGTCAAGCGCCGCTACTGGGAACAGTGGAACGCGCGCAACAAGGACGCCATCGCCGCCTACAACGAGCGCATTGCCAAGGAAGGTCTGCCGCTCGCCAAGTACCGCACGTTCTGAGCATGGCGCGCTTCGACGTCTATGCCCACCCGGACACCGAGTTGCGCAAGGTCACGCCCTTCCTGCTGGATGTGCAGAACAGCTACATCGACAGCCTGGCGACCCGCGTCGTGCTGCCGCTGCGGCTGGCATCGGAATTCCATGCCGCCATGCGCGGCTTGAACCCGGCTTTCGAGGTCCGGGGCAAGAAAGTCGTCCTCGACACGGCGGCCATCGGTGCTTTTCCGGCCTCTGGCATAGGCAAGCCCATCGCGGATCTGACGGCGCAATCCATCGACATCGTCTCAGCCCTCGACACCCTTTTCGGCAGCTACTGATGACCTATCCCGTCCGCTCCCAGTACGAGGACTTCATGCGCCACGTGCACACCCATGGCGTGCAGAAGGCCGACCGCACGGGCACCGGCACGAAGAGCGTGTTCGGCTACCAGATGCGCTTCGACCTGAAAGAAGGCTTTCCGCTGGTGACTACCAAGAAGGTGCACCTGAAGTCCATCATCTACGAACTGCTGTGGTTCCTGCGCGGCGACAGCAACGTGCGCTGGCTGCAGGAGCATGGCGTGACCATCTGGGACGAATGGGCGCGGCCCGACGGCAGCCTCGGCCCCGTCTACGGCGTGCAGTGGCGCAGTTGGCCCGCGCCGGGCGGCGGGCACATCGACCAGATCGCGCAGGTGATCGACACGCTCAAGAAGAACCCCGACTCGCGCCGCATCATCGTGAGTGCGTGGAACGTGGCAGAACTGGAACAGATGGCGCTCATGCCCTGCCACGCGTTCTTCCAGTTCTACGTGGCCGAAGGAAAACTCAGCTGCCAGCTCTACCAGCGCAGCGCCGACATCTTCCTGGGCGTGCCGTTCAACATCGCCAGCTACGCGCTGCTCACGCACATGGTGGCGCAACAGTGCGGCCTGGGCGTGGGCGACTTCGTCTGGACTGGCGGCGACTGCCACATCTACAGCAACCATGCCGCGCAGGTGGCCGAGCAGTTGTCCCGCGCGCCCCGGCCCTACCCCGCGCTGCGCATCCTGCGCCGGCCGCGATCCATCTTCGACTACCGGTACGAGGACTTCGTGCTCGACGGCTACGACCCGCACCCGCCGATCAAGGCGCCGGTGGCGGTGTAGCGGCATGGGCCGCCTCAGCCTCATCTACGCCCGCGCCGCCAACGGCGTGATCGGGCGCGCCAACGCCCTGCCCTGGCACCTGCCCGAAGACATGGCGCACTTCAAGCGCCTGACCGGCGGCTGCCCCGTCATCATGGGCCGCAAGACCTGGGATTCGCTGCCGCCGAAGTTCCGCCCGCTGCCGGGGCGGCGCAACATCGTCGTCACGCGCCAGGCCAACTGGAGCGCGCCGGGCGCGGAGCGCGCGGGCTCGCTGGAGCAAGCCGCAGCGCTGTGCGCCGACGCGCCCGAGGCATGGGTGATCGGCGGCGCGCAAATCTACGCCGCCGCGCTGCCGCTCGCGCAGCGCGCCGTCGTGACCGAAATCGCGCAGGATTTCGAGGGCGATGCCTATGCCCCGACGCTCGGCCCCGCGTGGCGCGAGACCGCGCGCGAGGCGCACACCGCTGCCAGCGGGCTGCGCTTCAGCTTCGTGACGCTGGCGCGCGCCGCATGAGATTGCAGACCCGGTGCGGCGCGGCAGGCACGCGGGCCATGCCGGGTAGCCCGCGCTTTCGGCAACCCCTGCGCAATGCGACGGTAAGGCCCGTAAATCTCACCCAGCCGCATGGTTGAGAAAATAGACCTCAATCCGTGACCACCCCATAACGAATCCGCACCTCATTGGATTTTCTGAATTTCGTCGCCCGGATTGCCTGCCTGCATGCGTCCAAGACCCTGCGCTGGCCGTCATGGCGGGCATGAACGTCGCCCCAGCGGCCACCAGGACTGACTGACTGCCAGAGCCTGGGCGCGGTGGAGGCTTGCCTTAGTACAATCCGCCTTTTGGAGCTTTGACATGCGCCTTCTCGGAAAAGCGCTCACCTTCGACGATGTGTTGCTGGTGCCTGCGTTCTCCCAAGTCCTGCCCAAGGACACCGCTCTCGCGACCCGTTTCTCCCGCAATATCCACCTGAACCTGCCGCTGGTGTCCGCCGCCATGGACACCGTGACGGAAGCGCGCCTGGCCATCGCCATGGCGCAGGAAGGCGGCATCGGGATCATCCACAAGAACCTGACGGCCCAGGAGCAGGCGGCCCACGTGGCCAAGGTGAAGCGCTATGAATCCGGCGTGCTGCGCGACCCGGTGGTCATCACTCCCGACCACACCGTGCTGCAGGTACTGCAGCTTTCGGAGCAATTGGGCATCTCGGGCTTCCCGGTCTGCGACGGCGGGCGGGTGGTGGGCATTGTCACCAGCCGCGACCTGCGGTTCGAGACGCGCTACGACGTGAAGGTGCGCGAAATCATGACGCCGCGCGAGCGCCTGATCACCGTGAAGGAAGGCGCCACGCCGGGCGAGGCCAAGGCCCTGCTGAACAAGCACAAGCTGGAGCGCCTGCTGGTCATCAACGATGGCTTCGAGCTCAAGGGGCTCATCACCGTCAAGGACATCACCAAACAGACCAGTTTCCCGAACGCCGCGCGCGACTCGTCGGGCCGCCTGCGCGTGGGTGCCGCCGTGGGCGTGGGCGAGGGCACCGAGGAGCGCGTCGAAGCCTTGGTGCATGCAGGCGTCGACGCCATCGTGGTCGATACGGCCCACGGCCACAGCAAGGGCGTGATCGACCGCGTGCGCTGGGTCAAGCAGAACTATCCGCAGGTGGAAGTGGTGGGCGGCAACATCGCTACCGGCGCTGCGGCGCTGGCCCTGGCCGAGGCTGGCGCTGATGCGGTGAAGGTTGGCATAGGCCCGGGCTCCATCTGCACGACTCGCATCGTGGCCGGCGTGGGCGTGCCGCAGATCATGGCCATCGACAACGTGGCCACCGCACTCAGGGGCTCGGGCGTGCCGCTGATCGCCGACGGCGGCATCCGCTTCAGCGGCGACATCGCCAAGGCCATCGCCGCAGGCGCATCCACTGTGATGATGGGCGGCGTGTTCGCGGGAACCGAGGAAGCGCCCGGCGAGGTCATCCTCTACCAGGGCCGCAGCTACAAGAGCTACCGCGGCATGGGCAGCATCGGCGCGATGCAGCAGGGCAGCGCCGACCGCTACTTCCAGGAAGCCACCACTGGCAACCCCAACGCCGACAAACTCGTGCCCGAGGGCATCGAGGGTCGCGTGCCCTACAAAGGCTCCATCGTCTCCATCATCTTCCAGATGGCCGGCGGCGTGCGCGCGGCGATGGGCTACTGCGGCTGCGTGACCATCGAAGAGATGAACAACAAGGCTGAGTTCGTGGAGATCACCGCCGCCGGCATCCGCGAAAGCCATGTGCACGACGTGCAGATCATCAAGGAAGCGCCGAACTACCGGGCGGAGTGATCGACGCGATGCAGCACCAGAAAATCCTGATCCTCGACTTCGGCTCGCAAGTCACCCAACTCATCGCGCGCCGCGTGCGCGAAGCCCACGTGTACTGTGAGGTGCATCCCTGCGACGTGACGAACGACTGGGTGCGCGCATTTGCCGCCGACGGCAGCCTCAAGGGCGTGATCCTCTCGGGCAGCCATGCCAGCCTGTGGGAAGACGAAAGCTTGCGCGCACCGCAGGCCGTGTTCGATCTCGGCGTGCCCGTACTGGGTATCTGCTTTGGCATGTATGCGATTGCCGAGGCGCTGGGCGGCAAGGTGGAGGGCGGGCACAAGCGGGAGTTCGGCTATGCCGAAATCCGGGCACGCGGTCATACGAAACTGCTGGAGGGCATCCAGGACTACGCGACCGCCGAAGGGCAGGGCATGCTGCAAGTCTGGATGAGCCACGGCGATAGCGTGACCGAAATGCCGCCGGGCTTCAAGCTCATGGCCAGCACCGAAAGCTGCCCGATCGCCGGCATGGCCGATGAAGAACGCGGCTTCTATGCCGTGCAGTTCCACCCAGAAGTCACGCACACCAGGCAGGGCAAGGCGATCCTGGAGCGGTTTGTGCTGAGTATCTGCAACGCCCGCGCCGACTGGATCATGGGTGACTACATCACCGAGGCCGTGCAGAAAATCCGCGCGCAGGTGGGCGATGAGGAAGTCATCCTCGGCCTGTCGGGTGGCGTCGATTCGAGCGTGGCGGCGGCGTTGATCCATCGCGCCATTGGCGACCAGTTGACCTGCGTGTTCGTGGACCATGGCCTGCTGCGCCTGAACGAAGGCGACATGGTCATGGACATGTTCGTGGGCAAGCTGCACGCCAAGGTGATCCGCGTGGACGCCAGCGAACTGTTCTTGGGCAAGCTGGCGGGCGTGAGCGACCCCGAGGCCAAGCGCAAGATCATCGGCAGCGAGTTTGTCACCGTGTTCAAGCAAGAGGCCGCCAAGCTCACGGGGGCAGGCGCCAAGGGTGCCCAATGGCTGGCCCAGGGCACGATCTACCCGGACGTGATCGAATCCGGCGGCGCCAAGAGCAAGAAGGCCGTCACCATCAAGAGCCACCACAACGTCGGCGGCCTGCCGGAGCAGCTCGGCCTGAAGCTGCTGGAGCCGCTGCGCGACCTGTTCAAGGACGAGGTGCGCGAGCTGGGTGTGGCGCTGGGCCTGCCGCACGAGATGGTGTACCGCCACCCGTTCCCGGGGCCGGGCCTCGGCGTGCGCATCCTGGGGGAGGTGAAAAAGGAATATGCCGATCTGCTGCGCCGTGCCGACGCGATCTTCATCGAGGAATTGCGCAACTTCAAGGACGAGGCCACGGGCAAAAGCTGGTACGACCTGACCAGCCAGGCCTTCACGGTCTTCCTGCCCGTCAAGAGCGTGGGCGTGATGGGCGATGGCCGCACCTACGACTACGTGGTGGCGCTGCGCGCCGTGCAGACCAGCGACTTCATGACAGCGGACTGGGCCGAACTGCCCTATGCGCTGCTCAAAAAGGTCAGCAGCCGCATCATTAACGAGGTGCGCGGCATAAATCGGGTGACCTATGACGTGAGCAGCAAGCCGCCAGCGACGATCGAGTGGGAGTGAAATCAGTTCCTCCGTTGCCGCCCTGGCTCCCGCCAGAGCCGCTCGCATTGACGGGGTAACTGCCGGATAGGATCATGCGGTTTTTGTGGAGGCGCGGCCCGGAGTCGAACCGGGCTGGACGGATTTGCAATCCGGTGCATAACCGCTTTGCTACCGCGCCAGATTAGGAGGGCCCTGACAAAAAAGGGAAGCTAGAAGCTTCCCTTTTGGAAATTGGAGCGGGAAAAGAGTCTCGAACTCTCGACCTCAACCTTGGCAAGGTTGCGCTCTACCAACTGAGCTATTCCCGCATTCTGTACTGCATTCGATGCGATTTGCATCTGTTGCTGCAATGAGTGAAATTATAGCGTGGTTTTTTTACCCTTTGATCCCCAAGTCAAAAAATTACACTCAGTGTTTCAAGGAGTCCGCCACGACGGGGGGAGGCGTTGCCGTGGCAGGCGCGGCAACAGTCACCGGCTCCTCGTCGGACAACGGTGACGGTTTGCTCACCAGCGCCACATCGAGCACCTTGTCGATCCACTTGACGGGCACGATCTCCAAGCCGTTCTTGACGTTCTCGGGAATGTCCTGCAGATCCTTGACGTTCTCTTCCGGTATCAGCACCGTCTTGATGCCACCGCGCAAGGCAGCCAACAGCTTTTCCTTGAGTCCGCCAATGGCGGTAACCTCACCGCGCAGCGTGATCTCGCCGGTCATGGCCACCTCACTCCGCACGGGGATGCCGGCGAGGGCCGATACGAGCGCCGTCGTCATCGCAATGCCTGCGCTGGGGCCATCCTTGGGTGTGGCGCCGTCAGGCACGTGAATGTGGATGT
This sequence comes from Curvibacter soli, assembly GCF_029211125.1. Lineage (GTDB taxonomy): Bacteria > Pseudomonadota > Gammaproteobacteria > Burkholderiales > Burkholderiaceae_C > Curvibacter_A > Curvibacter_A soli. Next base: position 107,788 of record NZ_JARGEN010000012.1, on the reverse strand, counting down.
CCTTCTTCTCAAACACCTCTTCCCGGATACCTAGCAGGCGCGCTCGGCTGCGCACCACGGTGCGGGCCGCCTCAACCGACTCCTTCATCACGTCGCCCAGCGAGCCAGTACGAGTGATGACGCCCTTGCCCGACATGGTGGCCACCTCAATGGTCAGAAGGTCTCCGCCCACCTCAGTCCATGCCAGCCCTACCACTTGGCCGACTTGGTTCTGCTGCTCGGCGCGACCGTAGCTGTACTTGCGAACGCCCAGGAAATCGGACAAGTTCTCCGCCGTTACCTTGACCTGCGGCACAAACTTCTTCAATAGCAGGCCCTTGACGACTTTGCGGCAGATCTTTGAGAGTTCGCGCTCCAGCGAACGCACACCGGCTTCGCGAGTGTAGTAGCGCACGATATCGCGCACGGCATCCTCCGCAACCACCAGCTCCTCGTCCTTCACGCCATTGTTCTTGAGCTGCTTGGGCAGCAGATACTTCATTGCGATGTTGGTCTTTTCGTCTTCGGTGTAGCCCGAAAGCCGGATGACTTCCATGCGGTCCAGTAGCGCGGGAGGAATGTTCATGGAATTGGATGTCGCCACGAACATCACATCGCTCAGGTCGAAATCGACCTCCACGTAGTGGTCGTTGAAGGTATGGTTTTGCTCCGGATCCAGCACCTCCAGCAACGCGCTGGCCGGGTCGCCGCGGAAATCCGTTCCCAGCTTATCGATCTCGTCAAGCAGGAACAACGGGTTGCGCGTACCGACCTTGCCCAGGCTTTGCAGCACCTTGCCCGGCAACGCTCCGATGTAGGTCCGGCGGTGGCCGCGTATCTCGGCCTCGTCGCGCATGCCACCCAACGCCATGCGCACGTACTTGCGTCCTGTAGCCTTCGCGATCGACTGGCCCAGCGAGGTCTTGCCCACGCCCGGAGGGCCGACCAGGCACAGGATAGGCGCCTTCACCTTGTCCACGCGCTGTTGCACCGCAAGGTACTCAAGAATGCGATCCTTGACCTTCTCCAGACCGTAGTGGTCTTCATTGAGCACGTCCTCGGCATTGCCCAGATCATGCTTGATCTTGGTCTTCTTGCTCCAGGGCAGACCAGTGAGCACGTCGATATAGTTGCGCACCACCGTGGCTTCCGCCGACATGGGCGACATGAGCTTGAGCTTCTTGAGTTCGCTCTCGGCCTTGCGCAGCGCATCCTTGGGCATCTTGGCGCGCTGTATCTTCTTTTCGATCTCCTCGATGTCGGCCCCATCCTCGCCTTCACCAAGCTCCTTCTGGATCGCCTTGACCTGCTCGTTGAGGTAGAAGTCGCGCTGATTTTTTTCCATCTGGCGTTTGACGCGGCCGCGGATCTTCTTGTCGACGTTCAGAATGTCGACCTCGCGCGCCAGTTGCTCGAACAGGTTTTCAAGACGCGACTTCACATCGGACAGATCCAGCACGACCTGCTTGCTATCGAGCTTGAGCGGCAGGTGCGCTGCGATCGTGTCGGCCAGCCGGCCCGCATCGTCGATACTAGAAATCGACGTGAGGATCTCCGGCGGAATCTTCTTGTTGAGCTTGACGTACTGGTCGAACTGCTGCATCACCGCGCGTCGCAGCGCCTCGATCTCGCTCACGGGCCCCGCGCTCTGTGCAGTCTCCACAGGCGTTACGCTCGCAGTGAAGTGCGTGCCATGGTCCTCCACCGTGGCAACCGTTGCGCGCTGCTGGCCCTCGACCAGCACCTTGACCGTGCCGTCGGGCAGCTTGAGCATCTGCAGGATCGTGGAGATGCAACCCACGTCGAACATGTCGGTCGCGGCAGGCTCATCCTTGGCGGCAGTCTTCTGGGCTACCAGCATGATGCGGCGCTCCGCTTCCATTGCCAATTCCAGCGCCTTGATGCTTTTGGCTCTGCCGACGAACAGCGGGATGACCATGTGCGGGAAAACCACCACATCCCGCAAGGGCAGGAGCGGGAGGTCTAGCGGGGACGCAGGTAGAGGGGTATGACCGGACATGACAATCCTTATGGGTACCTGTGGAATATGGTCAGTCAGGCAGCGATTTCAACCCGCTGACCGGCAAAATGAAAGCAACGGCCATCCACAAGGCAAGAGGCATGCCGCCCATTGCCATTGCATCAGTACCATGAAGGCCATCAGGCCTTCTTGGCCGCCTCGCGGTACACCATCAAAGGCGGCTTGTTTTCGTCGATGGTGGATTCCTCCACCACCACCTTCGCGACATTGGACGTATTCGGCAGTTCGAACATCGTATCGATCAAAGCATGCTCCATGATGGAGCGCAGGCCCCGCGCGCCGGTCTTGCGCGCCAGCGCCTTCTTGGCGATGGCCTTCAGGGCGCCGGGGCGCACCTCCAGGTCCACCCCCTCCATCGCGAAGAGCTTGCTGTACTGCTTGAGCAACGCATTCTTGGGTTCGGTCAGAATCTGCACCAGCGCATCCTCGTTCAACTCGGCCAGCGTGGCGACGACAGGCATGCGGCCTACGAGCTCCGGGATCAGGCCGAACTTGATCAAGTCTTCCGGCTCGATCTCGCCAAAAACCTCGGTCAGCGAACGTTGCTTCTTGGTGCGAAGCGCCGCGCCGAAACCGATACCCGATGCCTCGGTACGGTTTTCAATGACCTTTTCGAGCCCGGCAAAAGCCCCTCCGCAGATGAACAGGATGTTGGTCGTGTCAATCTGCAGGAAATCCTGGTTCGGATGCTTGCGCCCGCCCTGCGGCGGCACGCTGGCCATGGTGCCTTCGATGAGTTTGAGCAACGCCTGCTGCACGCCCTCGCCCGACACATCGCGGGTAATGGAAGGGTTGTCCGACTTGCGTGAAATCTTGTCGATCTCATCGATATAGACAATGCCGCGCTGTGCGCGTTCCACGTCGTAGTTACAGCTCTGCAGCAGCTTCTGCACGATGTTCTCGACATCTTCGCCCACGTAGCCAGCCTCGGTCAGCGTGGTGGCATCGGCCATGACGAAGGGCACGTCGAGCATGCGCGCCAGCGTCTGCGCCAGCAGCGTCTTGCCCGACCCGGTAGGGCCGATCAGCAGGATATTGCTCTTGGAAAGCTCGACATCGTCCTTGGTCGCCTTGTCCTTGTAGCGCAGGCGCTTGTAATGGTTGTAGACCGCCACAGCCAACGTGCGCTTGGCAACGTCCTGGCCTATGACGTAATTGTCTAGGTTGACCTTGATCTCCGCCGGTGAAGGCAGGTCGCCGCGGCTTTCGCGTTCGTTGTCGGCAGCCGGCAGCTCGTCGCGGATGATCTCGTTGCAGAGGTCGATGCACTCGTCGCAGATGAAAACCGACGGACCCGCGATGAGTTTCTTAACCTCATGCTGGCTCTTGCCGCAGAAAGAGCAGTAGAGGGTTTTCTCGCTGGAAGAGCCTTTTTTCTCGGCCATGGGGGCAATGCCTTGTTACGGAGTTGCGATGATGATAGCGAAATAAAAACGGCGCCTTCCCTGCCAGAAAGCGCCGTCCAGGTGCCGACAGAGGCTTTCAGGCGCGCCGGGAAATTACCTGGTCGACCAAGCCGTATTCCTTGGCCTCGTCCGCCGACAGATAGCGGTCACGCTCCATGTCCAGTGCAATCTTCTCCACGGTCTGGCCCGTGCGCTCGGCATAGATCCTGTTGAGCTGCTCGCGCGTCTTGATGATTTCGCGAGCGTGGATCTCGATGTCGGTCGCCTGGCCGGAGGTGCCGCCAGAAGGCTGGTGGATCATGATCTTCGAGTTGGGGAGCGCAAAGCGCTTGCCCTTGGCACCTGCCATAAGCAGGAACGAGCCCATGCTGGCCGCCATGCCCATGCACAGTGTAGAGACCTCGGGCTTGATGAACTGCATCGTGTCGTAGATCGCCAGACCGGCACTCACGCTGCCGCCAGGCGAATTGATGTAAAACGAAATGTCCTTGTCCGGGTTCTCGCTTTCGAGGAACAGCAATTGGGCCACTACCAAGTTGGCAGTCTGGTCGTTCACCTCGCCAACCAGGAAAATCACGCGCTCCTTGAGCAAGCGCGAATAAATGTCGTACGACCGCTCGCCCCGGCCCGACTGCTCGATGACCATGGGGATCATGCCCAGGCCCCGTGTTTCCAGTGCACTCATGTTTTCTCCAAAGGTGAAAAGGTACTGTATCCAGAAATGGACATGGGGCCTGTGCACACTGGCACAAGCCCCACGAAGCCAGATCGACCCGCGATCAGCCCTGTTGTTGGCCCATCAGTTCGTCGAACGACACGGCCTTGTCCACTACCTTGGCCTGGCCCAGCACGAAATCGGTCACGTTGTTCTCGATGACCATGGCTTCCACCTCGGCCAGCCGCTGGTTGTTGCCGAAATACCAGCGCACCACGTCGGCGGGCTTTTCATAGCTGGAAGCCAGATCCTCGACATGCGCCTTGATCTGCTCAGGCTTGGCCTGCAGGTTGTTCGCACGCACGAGCTCGGCCACCACCAGCCCCAGGCGCACACGGCGCTCGGCCTGCGGGCGGAACATGTCTTCGGGGATCGGCGCCTTGTCGGCGTCCTTGATGCCGCGCTGCCTCAGGTCGGCACGCGCGTTTTCCACCATGCGCTCCAGTTCGGCCTGCACGCTGGCGTTGGGCAGGTCCAGTTCGGCCTTGGACAACAACGCCTCCATCACCGCATTCTTGTTGCGCGACAGCAAGCGGAACTTCACTTCGCGCTCAAGGTTTTTCTTGATGTCGATGCGCAGGGCTTCCACCGTGCCCTCGGCGATGCCCAGGGACTTCGCCAGCGCTTCATTCACTTCAGGCAGATGCGCCGCCTCGATCTTCTTCACGGTCACCAGAAAATCGGCCTGCTTGCCCGCCACATCCTTGCCGTGGTAATCGGCAGGAAAAGCCAGCGGGAAAGTCTTGCTCTCGCCGGACTTCATGCCGCGCACCGCATCCTCGAACTCCTTGAGCATCCGGCCTTCGCCGACCAGGAACTGGAAGCCCTCCGCCTTGCCGCCGCCGAAGGGCTCGCCATCGATCTTGCCTTCGAAGTCCACCGTCACGCGGTCGCCATCCTGGGCGGCGGCATCCTGCGCACGCTGCGCGAAGGTGCGGCGCTGCATGCGCAGGATTTCAAGCGTCTTGTCGACGGCGGCGTCCGTCACCTCGGTGGAAAGCTTTTCCACCTCGGCCGCCGACAGGTCGCCGATCTTCACCTCTGGATAGACCTCGAACACCGCGTCGAACGTCATTTCGCCCTCGGGCGCGTCGTCCTTCTCGGTGATCCGGGGCTGGCCCGCAACGCGCAATTGCGCCTCGTTGGCGGCGCTGGCGAAAGCCTGGCCCACCTTGTCGTTAAGCACTTCATACTGCACGGAATAGCCGTAGCGCTGGGCCACGACGTTCAGCGGCACCTTGCCGGGCCGGAAGCCGTCCATCTTGACGGTACGGGCAAGGCGCTTGAGGCGCGAGTCCACTTCGGACTGGATCGCGGTGACTGGCAGCGTCAGCGTGATCTTGCGCTCCAGCTTCTCAAGGGTTTCGACATTTACGGCCATGGTGGTTCTCTGCTTGCTTCGGGGTCTATGGTGCGCGGAGCCGGACTCGAACCGGCACACCATTGCTGGCGTCAGGACCTAAACCTGGTGCGTCTACCAATTTCGCCACCCGCGCGGTCTATCAGGGCCGGGCAGCGCCGCAAAGGCTCCGCCCGGATGAACAAGGTCAACCTTAGATTTTAACTGCTTAATCTCGGGCTTCCGCCGACTCGCCTCGCCGCGTCGAGTTGCGCCAGCACGTCGCCCGCCTTCACACGTTGGCCCAGCTCGGCCTGGCGCTTCACGATCTTGCCGGCCACGCGACAGCCCAGCCGACTTTCCACGCGCGCCTTCACATCGCCCTCGTATTCGCGCTGCGCGCCGTAGCTGCCCAGGCCCACGGTCAGCAGCTTGACAGCCCGCAAGGGCTCTTCCACCGGCGCGGGGCGCGAGCAGGCAGCCAGTATCGCTGTGCTTTGCGCCTTGCCCTGCGCCAAGACACATCGCTTTTATTGTTGCCGCCAAGCATCGAACACTGCACGATAGTAGTCCAGAGGCACCCGCGCCGGACCGTCAAGCGACAATCCTGCGGGTGAACTCTCCCCCCGCCCATCCCCAGAGACCCGAAGCCACCGCCGGCCACTACGAGAACTTCCCCGTCGCCTCGTGGCTGTGCCCGCCGCGCCTGCGCGCGCCCATCACCGCGATCTATGGCTTTGCCCGCACGGCGGACGACATCGCCGACGAGGGCGACGCGTCCCCCACCCAGCGCCTGGCGGATCTGGCCGCCTACCGCGCCGACCTCGACGCCATCGCGCAGGGCCTGCCGCCATCAGCGCGCTGGGCCGGCGTCTTCGGGCCGCTGCATGCCGCGCTACGCACCCACGCCCTGCCCGTGCCCCTGCTGGCCGACCTGCTCGGCGCCTTCATGCAGGACGTGGAGAAAACCCGCGACGGCGCCGGCTATGCCGATCGCGCCGAACTGCTCGACTACTGCCGCCGCTCGGCCAACCCCGTGGGCCGCCTGCTGCTGCACCTGTACGGCGTGCACGACCAAGCAGCCCTGGCGCAGAGCGACGCCATCTGCACCGCGCTGCAACTCATCAACTTCTGGCAAGACCTGAGTGTGGACATCCCGCGCGGGCGCCACTACCTGAACGCGCAGGACCGCGCCGCCCACGGCGTGCCGCTCGCCGACCTGTGCGCCCGGCGCAGCACCCCTCAAACTATTGAATTGATAGCTGCAAGCGCAGACTGGTCGAGCGCTACCATGCAAAAAGGCATGCAACTTGTGCACCGGCTGCCGGGCCGCGCGGGCTGGGAACTGCGCCTAGTGGTGCAAGGCGGCCTGCGCATCCTCGACCGCATCGCGGCCCAGGGCTATACGACACTGCAATCGCGCCCCACGCTGCGCCGGCGCGACTGGGTGGTGATGCTCTGGCGCGCTGCGGTGATGTAAGCCTGCGGGCCACCGGCAAGATGACCGCGCCTTTCTGTTCCGGCGCTACCAGCAACTCACCAGCCCGCTGTCGGCCCCGCAAGGCAAGAAGCGCCCCGCCCACATGGTGCGCGCGGCAGGCTGAATGCGCTCCACACGGGCACGGGCCGCCCCTGTCGGCTCACTCAAGAAAGATAGCTGTCAGCGCTTATTCCATGGGCACCACAAGCCTAAAAAATGCCCAAACCGCCCGCGCCGGCACCACCACCCCGCCATGGGACAATTCCCGCCGATGACCCCCGAGCAGTACGTCCAGCAGAAAGCCGCAGCCTCCGGCAGCAGCTTCTATTACGCCTTCCTGTTCCTGCCCCCGGCCCGCCGCGCGGCCATCACGGCGTTCTATGCGTTCTGCCGCGAGGTGGACGACGTGGTGGACGACGCGCAAGACCCCGGCGTGGCGCGCACCAAGCTGGCCTGGTGGGATGGCGAGGTCGCCCAGGCCTACCGCGGCCAGCCCAGCCACCCGGTGCTCAAGGCGCTGATGCCCCACGCGACGGAGTACGGCATCGAGGCCGCCCACCTGCACGCCGTGGTGCAGGGCTGCCAGATGGACCTGGAGCAGACCCGCTACCTCGACTTCGCGGGCCTCTCGCGCTACTGCCACCTGGTGGCCGGCATCGTGGGCGAGGTGGCCGCGCGCATCTTCGGCCAGGCCGACGCCCGTACCACCGAATATGCGCACCGGCTGGGCCTGGCCTTCCAGCTCACCAACATCATCCGCGACGTGGGCGAGGACGCGCTGCGCGGGCGCATCTACCTGCCGGTCAGCGAGTTGCAGCAGTTCGACGTGAAGGCGCACGAGATCCTCCAGCGCACCTATTCCGAGCGCTTCACCGCCCTCATGCGCTTCCAGGCCGAGCGCGCGCACCGCCTGTACGACGAGGCCCTGGCCCTGCTGCCCGCCAGCGAGCGCCGGACGCAAAAGCCCGGCCTGATGATGGCCAGCATCTACCGCACGCTGCTGCGCGAGATCGAGCGCGACGATTTCCAGGTGCTGCACCAGCGCATCGCGCTCACACCGCTGCGCAAGCTGTGGCTGGCCTGGAAGGTCCAGGCACTCGGCAGGTTATGACCCCCACGGTCGCGCACTTCGTGTCGCTGCCTGCCCCCAAGCGCAGGCGTGCCCTGCGCTTCGCTTGGCCTTGGGGCCGCATTTCGCCTTCGGGCAGCCCGGCGGCGAAACCTCCCGTCAGGCAGACCGCCGCTGCGGCCTGCGCTCCATGAACATCGCCATCGTCGGCGCCGGCTGGGCCGGCATGGCGGCGGCCGTGACGGCGGTGCGGGCCGGCCATGGCGCTACGGTTTTCGAAGCAACCCGCACAGCCGGGGGGCGCGCCAGGGCCGTTCTAGACCATGATGACGATGGCGCGCCGCTCACGCTCGACAACGGCCAGCACATCCTGATCGGCGCCTATGCCGAATGCCTGCGGCTCATGCGCGCGGTGGGCGTGGAACCTGGCACGGCGCTGCTGCGCCTGCCGCTGGCGCTCGTGTTTCCCGATGGCAGCGGGCTTGCGCTGCCCGACCTGGCCCCGCCCTGGGATGCGATCGCGGGCATCCTGCGCGCGCGCGGCTGGACGGCGCGCGAGCGGCTGGCGCTGCTGCGCGCGGCGGCGGCCTGGCGCCTGCGCGGTTTCCGCTGCAGCCCCGAAACGTCGGTGGCGCGGTTGTGCGCGGGCCTGCCGGCGCGGCTGCTGCACGAATTCATCGAGCCGCTCTGCGTCTCCGCCCTCAACACGCCGGCCCAGGCCGCCAGCGGCGCGGTGTTCCTGCGCGTACTGCAGGACGGCTTGTTCAGCGGGCGCGGCGGCTCCAATCTGCTGCTGCCGCGCGTGGACCTGGGCGCGCTGTTCCCAGCCCGCGCGGCGCAATGGCTGGCCGAACGCGGGCACGCGGTTCAATGGGGCCGGCGCGTGCAGGCCATCGCGCCCATGGGTGCGGCTGCCGGCACGCGCTGGAGCGTGGACGGCGCGCAGTTCGACGCCGTATTGCTGGCCACGCCCAGCACCGAAGCGGCCCGCCTCGTGCGCGGCTGCGCGCAGTCGCCGCATGCCGGCGCCCTGCACGCCTGGGCCGACGACGCGCAGGCGCTGGCCTTCACCGCCATCGCCACCGTATATGCCCAGGCCGACGCCCAGGCCGTGGCCCGGTGCCTGCCGCTGCCGATGCTGGCGCTGCGCCAGGCCGCCGATGCGCCCGCGCAGTTCGTGTTCGACCGCGGCCACCTCGGCGGCCCGGCAGGGCTGCTGGCGTTCGTGGCAAGCGCGTTCGAAGGCGAGCGCGCCGCCCTGGAAGCCCAGGTGCTGCGCCAGGCCCAGGTGCAACTGGGCCTGCCCGCGCCGCGCATCGTGCAGACGGTGGTGGAAAAGCGCGCCACCTTCGCCTGCACGCCCGGCCTGCGGCGGCCCGCCGCACGCATCGCGCCCGGCCTGCTGGCCTGCGGCGACTACGTGCAGGGCCCCTATCCGGCCACGCTCGAAGGCGCGGTGCGCAGCGGCATCGAGGCGGCGCGGGCGGTGGCTGCGGGTTCTGAATGAAAAAAGGCTCTAGTGCAGTGTTCAACGCTAAGCAGCACATAAAACCGCGCCTTTTGACGCATGGCGGCGTTGCAAATCCTCGCGATAGCTACGGCTATCGCTGTGGTTTGCGCCTTGCCCTGCGCCAAAACGCATCGCTTTTATTTGTGCCGCCAAGCATCGAAAACTACACTAGCGCCCGTAGATATTGCGCTGGCAGCTACTTTTTTGATAGCATCAGGCATGCGACCTGCCGCCTTACCGCAGCAAGCCATGCAACTGTCCCAGGCCGTCCACCGTGGCGGGCGCCGGCCCGGCATGTGGCCAGGGCTGCGCGGTGCGGTTGATCCATACAGCCTGCATGCCCGCGCCCAGCGCGCCCTGCGCGTCCAGCGTGGCATCGTCGCCGATGTGCAGCACCGCGTGCGGCTCCACGCCCGCGGCCCGCGCGGCAGCGTGGAAGATGCGCGGGTCGGGCTTGCCCACGCCGAATTCACACGCGCTGAGCGCTGCGGCGAAATACCGGCCGATGCCCACCGCATGCACGTCGGCATTGCCGTTGGACAACGCCACCACGGGGTAGCGGGCCGACAGGAAGGCCAGCAGGTCCAGCGCACCGTCGTACAAATCCACGCGCTGGCGCTCGGCAAAAAACAGCGCGAACGCGGGCTCGGCCAGCGCCGGGTCGTCGCCCGCCTGCGCCAGCGCCAGGCGGATGGATTCGCGCCGCAGCGCGCCCAGGTCGTGGCCCAGGTCGGGGCGGTCGCGCTCCACCTGGTCGCGGATGGCGCGCAGCGCCGCGGGCGTGCGGTAGCGCTCGGCGGTCGCGGGCGCATGGGCTCGCAGCCATTGCGCCAGCACCGCTTGCGCGCGCTCGATGGCGGGCCATACGGGCCACAGGGTATCGTCGAGGTCCAGCGTGATGGCGCGGATGCGGGCAAGGTCGAGCATGATTCTCACGGAGAATACCGCATCGAATTCGCCCCCCCGCCCATGCCCTCGACAACCCCACCCGCCATTCGCGCCGCCGTACTGCTGTGCAACCTCGGCACGCCCGACGCGCCCACCGCGCCGGCGTTGCGGCGCTATCTGGCGCAGTTCCTGTCCGACCCGCGCGTGGTGGAGATTCCACCCGTGCTGTGGCGCCCCATCCTGCATGGCGTCATCCTGCGCACGCGGCCCGCGAAATCCGCCGCCAAGTACGCCAGCATCTGGACGCCCGAGGGCTCGCCGCTCGCCGTTTGGACCGCCAGGCAGGCCGTGCTGCTGCGCGGCTGGCTGGGCGAGGCGGGCCTGCGCACGCAGGTGCGCCACGCCATGCGCTATGGGCAGCCGTCCGTCGCGTCGCAGCTCGACGCCCTCATGGCCGAGGGCATCGAGCGCGTGCTGGTGCTGCCGCTGTACCCGCAGTACTCGGGCACCACCACGGCCAGCGTGGCCGACGCGGTGTATGCCTGGGCACGGCGCACGCGCCGGCTGCCGGAGCTGCGTTTCGTCAACGGCTACCACGACCATCCCAGCTACATCGCCGCGCTGGCGCAGAGCGTGCGCCAGCACTGGCTGCGCGAAGGCGGCCCGGCCGATGTGCTGGTGATGAGCTTCCACGGCATTCCCGAGCGCACCGTGCGCCTGGGCGACCCCTACCAGCGCGAATGCCTGGCGACGGCGGCTCTGCTGGGGCAGGCGCTGGGGCTGGCGGCGGACCGCGTGCGCGTCACGTTCCAGTCGCGCTTCGGCAAGGCCCGCTGGCTGGAGCCCTACACCGAGCCCACGCTGGTCGCGCTGGCCCAGGGCGGCACGCGGCGCGTGGACGTGATGTGCCCCGGCTTCACGAGCGACTGTCTGGAGACGCTGGAGGAGATCAACATCGAAGTCCGCGCCGCCTTCCTGCGCGCGGGCGGGCAGGAGTTCCGCTACGTCCCGTGCCTCAACGACAGCCCCGCCTGGATCGACGCGCTCGGCGCGATCGCGCAGGAGCACCTCGGCGGCTGGGAATACGCCCCCCAACCCACCACGGAAAACACCGCACCATGAACCCGCTGTCCGACTTTCCCATCACCCGCAAGTGGCCCGCGCGCCACCCCGAGCGCCTGCAGCTCTATTCGCTGCCCACGCCCAACGGCGTGAAGGTGTCGATCATGCTGGAGGAAACCGGCCTGCCCTACGAGGCGCACCGCGTGGCGTTCGACAGCAACGACCAGTTCTCGCCCGAGTTCCTGTCGCTGAGCCCGAACAACAAGATCCCGGCCATCCTCGACCCCGACGGCCCGGGCGGGCGGCCGCTGGCGCTGTTCGAGTCGGGCGCCATCCTGCTCTACCTGGCCGACAAGACAGGCCGCTTCGCGCCGCAGGACGCCGCTGCCCGCTACGAGACCATCCAGTGGCTGATGTGGCAGGTGGGCGGCGTGGGGCCGATGTTCGGCCAGCTCGGCTTCTTCCACCGGTTCGCGGGCAAGGACTACGAGGACAAGCGCCCGCGCGACCGCTACGCGGCCGAATCGCGCCGCCTGCTCGGCGTGCTCGACCAGCGGCTCGCGGGCCGCGAATGGATCATGGGCGGCGACTACACCATCGCCGACATCGCCGTGTTCCCGTGGGTGCGCAACCTCGTGGGCTTCTACGGCGCGGGCGAGATCGTGGGCTTCGACGGCTTCGCCCATGTGCGCCGCGCGCTCGACGCGTTCGCGGCGCGGCCCGCGGTGCGCAAAGGGCTGGACGTGCCGGGCGCCGACTGACCCTAGAAACGGCAGTTGACCGCTTTGTATCCCTTGACAAGCCGCATGAAATCAAGCGTTGACGGCTTCGATGGCGTTCACCTCATGGGTGAGAGCGCTATGCACCTGCCAGCACCGTGCTCGGCGCGCCATGCGGCGTTGCTCATCCTTGCGGGCAGTAGCCCGCCGCGTCGTCGCGCCTTGCCTGGCACCCCGATCACGGCACCGGCAGGCGCATCCAACTGCCGTTTCTAGGCTGACCGGAACCCGGCGCGCCCTGCGGCACGCAGGCGCGCCGACAGCGCAGGCAAGCCGCATCAGGCTGCGTGCGTGGCCGGCAGGCGCCGCCGCGCCGCCCAGACCCGCAGCAGGCGCGGCAGCAGCAGCACCGCCGCCACGACGACGATCAGCGCGAGCGACATGGGCCGCTGCACGAACACTGCAGCGCTGCCCTCGCCGATGGACATGGCGTTGCGCATCTGCGCCTCGGCCAACGGCCCGAGGATCATGCCGACCACCACAGGCGCCGTGGGGAAATCGAAGCGCCGCATCACCACGCCGAGCACGCCCATGGCATAGAGCAGAAACAGATCGAACGCGCTCTGCCGCATGCCGTAGGCGCCCACGGTGGCGAAGATCAGGATGCCCGCGTACAACTGCGGCTTGGGAATCTTGAGCAGCTTGACCCACAGGCCCACCATCGGCAGGTTGAGCACCAGCAGCATCACGTTGCCGATGTAGAGCGAGGCGATCAGCGCCCACACCAGCGCCGCCGAGGTGGTGAAGAGCTGCGGCCCGGGCTGGATGCCGTAGTTCTGGAACGCGCCGAGCAGGATGGCCGTGGTGTTGCTCGTCGGGATGCCCAGCGTGAGCAGCGGGATCAGCGCTGCCGTCACCGTGGCGTTGTTGGCCGCCTCGGGCCCGGCCACGCCCTCGATGGCGCCGACGGTGCCAAACTCGGCCCGATCCTCTCCCTTGGCGAGCTTCTTCTCGGTGGCATAGCTCAGGAAGGTCGGGATCTCGGTGCCGCCCGCCGGGATGCAGCCGAACGGCGTGCCAATGGCCGTGCCGCGCAGCCACGCGGGGATGGAGCGCCGCCAGTCGCGCGCGGTCATGTGTACGCGGCTCATGCGGTTGCGTCCCTCGACCACGCGGCCCTCGTACAGCGCCGCGTACAGCACCTCGGCCACGGCGAACAGGCCCACGGCCACGAGCACGATCTCGATGCCGTCGAGCAGCTCCGGAATGCCGCCCGTGTAGCGCCCCTGGCCCGAGATTTGGTCCATGCCCACGCAGCCCGCGGCCAGGCCCAGGAACAGCGCGGTCAGCCCGCGCAGCGCGCTCTGCCCCAGCACCGCGCTGACGGTGGTGAAGGCCAGCACCATGAGCAGGAAGTATTCGGGCGGCCCGAGCTTGACGGCGAAGTCGGCCACGTAGGGCGCGAACAGCGTGACCACCACGGTCGCGACGGTGCCGGCCACGAACGAGCCGATGGCCGATGTGGCCAGCGCCGCGCCGGCGCGCCCGCTCTTGGCCATCTTGTTGCCCTCCATCGCCGTCACCATGCTGGCTGTCTCGCCCGGCGTGTTGAGCAGGATGGAGGTGGTGGAGCCGCCGTACATGGCGCCGTAGTAGATGCCCGAAAAGAAGATCATCGAGGCGGTTACGTCCACCTTGGCCGTGATGGGCAGCAGCATGGCCACGGCCACCGCCGGGCCGATGCCCGGCAGCACGCCGACCGCCGTGCCCAGCGCGCAGCCGAACAGCGCCCAGAGCAGGTTGATCGGCGTGATGGCCGCGGCGAAGCCGTGCAGGAGTGCGTTGAGGATGTCCATGGTCAAAACCAGCCTGTTGAAGTCAAGCCCGGCAGGTTGATCGCCAGGAACTGCGTGAAGACCCAGAACACGGGCGCGGAAATCACGAAGCCGGTGAGCACGTCGATGGCCCAGGTGCGCGCCCGCCCCGCCGCCTGCCCAGCCGCGCGGCGCAGGCCCTGCACGGCCAGCACGTAGCACAGCGTGCAGCTCAGGATGAAGCCGATGGTGGTGATGAGCGCCGCGTTGGCCAACAGCCCGGCGGACACCCACACGAAGCCGGGCCAGTAGCCGTGCGCCGCGCCGCTGGGCGCTTGCATTTCGCGGAAGCCCCCGGTGCGCGCCTCCCAGATGATCCAGGCGCCGCAGAGCGTGAGCGCGCCGGCCACCAGCCAGGGCAGGAAGTTGGGGCCCACGCCGCTATAGCCCGCCTGCGACGAGATGCCCAGGGCGCCGTAACCCAGGCCCAGTCCGCCCAGCAGCACGGCGATGCCGACCAGCGTTTGCGGCAAGGGGGATGCAGGCGGCGCGGCATCGGCCTCCGCAGTGGGAGTGGTGGTGTTCATGGCGGGACGCGGACGGAAGAAAGGGAAACGCAGCGCCCCGCGCCGGCGGCGAGGGGCCCGCACAAGGCACGAAAGGAATCAGGACACCATGCCGGCCCGGGTCATGGTGTCGCGCAGGCTGGCGAACTCCTCGTCCACGAACTTGCCGAACGCGTCGCCCGTGAGCACGGCGGGCGTCCAGTCGTTCTTCTTCAGCGACTCGGCCCACGAAGGCGACTTCAGCGCGGCCACGATGCCGTCGATCAGCGCCTGCCGCTGCGCCGCCGTGATGCCCGGCGCGCCGTACACGCCGCGCCAGTTGCCGATCTCAACGCCGATGCCCTGCTCCTTGAGCGTGGGCACGTCGATGCCCGGCAGCCGCTCGCCCGATGTGACGGCGATGGCGCGCATCTTGCCCGCCGCGATGTACTCGGCGAACTCGCTGTAGCCGCTGCCGCCCACGGTGACGTTGCCGCCCAGGATGGCCGCCGTGGCCTCGCCGCCGCCACGGAAGGCCACGTAGTTGATCCTGGCCGGGTCCACGCCAACCTTCTGCGCGATCATGGCCGCGGCGATGTGCTCGGTGGAGCCGCGCGAGCCACCGCCCCACTTGACGCTGCCCGGGTCCTTCTTGAGCTGCGCCACCACGTCGGCCATGGTCTTGAGCGGCGAGTTGGCGGGCAGCACGAACACGTTGTATTCGCTGGTCAGGCGCGCCAGCGGCGTGGCCTGGCTCAGGCTGACCGGCGGCTTGCCGGTGATGATGCCGCCGAGCATCACCGCGCCCATGACCATCAGCGCGTTCGGGTCGCCCTTGGCCGAATTGACGAACTGCGCCAGCCCGATGGCACCCGCCGCGCCGCCCTTGTTGTCGTAGGTGACGGTGTCGGCCACCTTGGCGTCCTGCAGCGCCTTGCCGAGCGCGCGGCCCGTGGTGTCCCAGCCGCCGCCGGGGTTGGCCGGCAGCATCAGCTTGAAGTTGCCGCCCGCGCGCGCGGTCAGTGGCAGCGCGCCGGCCACGGCGAGCGCAGTCAGGGATTGAAGGAAGGTGTTGCGGCGCATGGTCGTCTCCTTTTATGGGTTGAACCCCACGATCATGCGCGTGCCGGCTGTCAATTGGCTGTCCGCCCCATCAGGGAAAACACCAGGGCGCAATGGCGCCGCGCGCGATGCTGCTATGGTGCGCCCCCATGCAGGTTCTCCTTGTCGAAGACGACCCCGCGATGCAGGCCACGCTGTGCCGCGCGCTGCAGCACCGCGGCATGCAGGTGCAGGCCGCGGGCGACGGGCTGGACGCGCTCGCGCGCTGGGCCGCCCAGCCGCCCGACGCCGTGGTGCTGGACATGAGCCTGCCGGGCCTCGACGGCCTGCAGGTGCTGGACCGCGCACGCCGGCAGGGGCTGCGCACGCCGGTCATCATCCTCACCGCGCGTGCCGCCGTAGGCGACCGCGTGCTGGGCCTCAACAGCGGCGCCGACGACTACCTGGCCAAGCCCTTCGACCTCGACGAGCTGGAGGCGCGCCTGCACGCGCTGGCGCGCCGCAGCGGCGCGGCAACGGCGGCGCGCGACATCGCCGTGGGCCCGCTGCGCTACGAGCATGCCAACGGCGCCATCTACCACCTGGGCCGCGTGATGGACCTGACGCCGCGCGAACTGGCGCTGCTGCACGCGGTGATGGAACAGGCCGGGCGCGCGGTATCGAAGGAGCGGCTGTTCGATCTGGTGTTCCCCGGCGAGGCCGCAGTGCAGTACGAGGCGGTGGAGGTGGTGGTGTACCGCCTGCGCAAGAAGCTCGCGGGCACCGGCACCACGCTGATGACGCTGCGCGGCCTGGGCTACCTGCTGAAGGTGGAGGCTTGAACGCGCCGGGCGCCACCCGGCTGTCGCTGCGGCGGCGCCTGCTCGCGGGCATCCTGCTGCCGGTGGCAGCCATCGTGGCGTTCAACACGGCCAGCCTCTACCGCGAAACGCTCATCGCGCTCAACACCGCCTACGACCGCACGCTGCTGGCCTCGGCCAAGACCATCAGCGAACAGCTCGACGTGCAGGGCTACGACGACCAGGCCACGCTGCGCGCCACCGTGCCCTATGCCGCACTGGAGGCTTTCGAGACCGACAACCATACCCGCATGGTCTACCGCGTATCCACGCTGCGCGGCGAGGTCATCTCGGGCTTTCCGGAACTGCCGTTCTGGCACGGCAGCATTCCGCAGCGCCCGCCCTATGCGGCGCTGGTGGACTTCTACGACGACAGCTTTCGCGGCCAGCCCGTGCGCGTGGCCGTGCTGCTGCAGCCCGTGGCCAGCACGCGGGGCCGCAGCATGGCGGTGATCCAGGTGGCCGAAACGCTGCAGTTGCGCCACGCGCTGGCGCGCGAGATTCTGTGGGACACCGTGCGGCTGCAGACCCTGCTGCTCGGCGTGGTGGCGCTGGTGGTGGTGCTGGTGGTGCAGAGCGCCACGCGCCCGGTGCGCCGCCTGAGCGCCGAGCTGCAGGCGCGCCCCGAAGGCGACCTGACCCCCATCGCCGCGCCCGACGCGCCGCGCGAACTGCAGCCGCTGGTGGAAGCCACCAACCACGTGATGGCTCGGCTGGCGCAACTGCTGGCGCAGCAACTGCGCTTCGTGCGCGACGCCGCGCACCAGTTGCGCACGCCGCTGGCGGTGCTGAAGACGCAAACGCAGTCGGCCCAGCGCGGCGACCTGCCGCCCGCGCAGGCGCTAGCCGAGATCGCCGGCACCGTGGCGCGCGCCACCCAGCTCGCCAACCAGATGTTGGCGCTGGCGCGCGTGGAGCAGACGCGCCAGCAGCAGCCGGGCGAGCAGTCCGTGGCCGACTGGGCCGCGCAAGTGCGCGCGCTGGCGCTGGAGCTGTCGCCCCTGGTGGCCGAGCGCGACCTGGACTTCGGCATCGCCACCGTGCCCGCGCCGGTGTGCGCGCCCGCATGGATGCTGCGCGAGCTGTCGCGCAACCTGCTGCACAACGCCATCCGCCACGCCCCCGTGGGCAGCGTGCTGGCCGTCGATCTGCGGCTGGAGCCGCCCGGGCAGCCCGCATGGGCCGTGCTGACCATCGCCGACCAGGGGCCGGGAGTGAGCGAGGAACTGGCGGCCCGGCTGTTCGAGCCGTTTTCCACCGGCGGCGCACATGGCGGCACGGGCCTGGGCCTGACGATCTGCCGCGAGATCGCGCGGGCGCTGGGCGGCAGCGTGGCGCTGGCCAACCGCACCGGCACGGATGGCGCGGCGGCGGGGCTCGACGCGGTGGCGCGGCTGCCGGTGGTGAATAATGGTCAAACGAGGGACTTGCAGAATTATTTTTGCCGAAATTCGTCTAAATTTGCTTAAAATTTAAGCAAAATTTCTAAGATTTGAGGAATTTTGACGAGAATTTTTAGAGGCCATTTTGGGCAAATTGATTTGGAGGCGATCTCGTGCGTTTTGAGGCGTTTTTCATGTTCAGCGTAGGGGGAGGGGTCGCAGTCTATTTTGAGCGCACGTTGGCGCGTTTAAAAAATTCATCCGAATTCTGCAAGTCCCTCAAACCCTATAAACGGCAGTTGAACCAACCGAAAAACTGAAGAAACCCAATATCCATGCGGGTTTCCAAAGACTTCAAAGTGACTGCAGAGCAGTTTCAGATGGGTGAGTCTGGAAAGCATGGAAACGCAATGCGTGACAGGCACTTGCTCGAATTTCGGGGATTCAACTGCCGTTTTTAGGTTCACCCCGATCGCTGGAGCACCCAGAGTCCACGCCACCAGCCCCGGCTACCGCAGCAACCCCATCCCCACCAAGAACGTCTCCGACGACTTGTCGCGCGAGGCTTTAGGCTTGACTGGCTTGACCACGCGAAACGCGCCCTTGAATAGCTGCACCAGTTCGCTGTAGCCCGCGCCGTGGAACACCTTGGCGACCAGCGCGCCTTCGGGCTTGAGGTGGTGCCGGGCAAAATCGACCGCCAGCTCCACCAGGTGGAAGATGCGCGCCATGTCCGCCGAGGCGATGCCCGACAGGTTGGGCGCCATGTCCGACACCACCACGTCCACGCTGCGGCCCTGCAGCGCATCTTCCAGGCGCTGCAGCACCTCGGCCTCGCGGAAGTCGCCGTGCAGGAAGGTCACGCCCTCCACCGGCTCCATGGGCAGGATGTCCAGCGCGATGATGGCGCCGTTGAGTTCACCCGCCGCCGCCCCCTGGGGCGACAGGCGCCGCCGCACGTACTGGCTCCAGGCGCCGGGGGTGGAGCCCAGGTCGACCACCACGTGGCCGGGGCGGATCAGGCCCAGCGTCTCGTCGATCTCCTTGAGCTTATAGGCCGCGCGGGCGCGGTAGCCCTCTTTCTGGGCCAGCTTCACATAGGTGTCGTTCACGTGATCGTTGAGCCACGCCTTGTTCACCTTCTTGCTCTGGGTTTTGACCTTCATGGCCTCCATTGTGAAGGCGCGCAGCGGCCACGGATAATAGAGCCCATGCCCCACATCCAATTGACCCCGGCCCAGCGCCGCGAACAGCGTGCCCTGGCGCACCATCTGGACCCAGTGGTACTCATCGGCGGCGATGGCCTGACGCCTGCGGTACAGAAAGAAGTGGATGCCGCGCTGAACGCCCACGGGCTCATCAAGGTGCGCGTATTCGCCGACGACCGCGCCGCGCGCGAGCAGATCTACCAGCAACTCGCAGACGCGCTGAACGCGGCCCCCGTGCAACACATCGGCAAACTGCTGGTGCTATGGCGCCCCATGCCCGAAAAAGCCCGCGCCGTGGACGAGGACCGCATGCCCGGCCCGCGCGACGTGAAGGTGCTCAAGTACAGCTCGCGCGGCGGCCAGCGGCCCGAGGTGAAGCAGTTGCGCGTGCTGGGCAACCAGCGCCTGACGCAAGGCGGGCTGGTCAAGCGCGCCAAGAAGCCGCGCAAGAAGTCGGTGAAGAAGAACCAGGTGCGCTGAGAGCGTGGCTGCTTCCTCCACGGTGCCGCGGGAGCCTGCAGGCCAGCGCCACATCCTCTGCATGAAGTGGGGCACCAAGTACGGCCCCGAATACGTCAACCGCCTCTACGCCATGGTGCGCCGCCACCTGCGCGGCGACTTCCGCTTCGTCTGCCTGACCGATGACGGCGCGGGCATCCGGCCCGAGGTGGCGTGCCTGCCGATCCCGCCGCTGGCGCTACACCTGGCGCCAGGCCAGCGCGACGGCGCCTGGAAGAAGCTCACCACCTTCGAAGCCGATCTGCACGGCCTGCGCGGCACCGCGCTGTTCCTGGACCTGGACGTGGTGATAGTCGGCCCGCTCGACGACTTCTTCGCACTGCCAGGCCCTTTTCGCATCATCCACGACTACCGCCGGTTCTGGCAGGCCGGGCGCATCACGGGCAACTCATCCGTCTACCGCTTCGCGCTGGGCGCGCACGCCGACGTGCTGGCGTACTTCCGCGCCCACATGGACGAGGTGCAGGCGCGCTTTCGCAACGAGCAAGCATTCCTGTCGGACTGGCTGCACCGCCAGGGCCAGCTCGACTACTGGCCCGATGCCTGGTGCCCGAGCTTCAAGTACCACGGCATCCCGCCCTGGCCCACCAATTACTGGAAGGAGCCGTTCGTGCCCGAGGGCGCGCGCATCGTGGTCTTCCACGGCGAATGCAACCCCCCGGACGCTCTGGCAGGGCGGCGCAACAAGCGGTTCCGGCACATCGAGCCGGCGCAATGGGTGGGGCGCGAGTGGCGAGAGTGAGCCCTGGGGGCAGGTTGCGCAGCAAGGCTACGACTTACGCAAAACGGGTTCAGGCAAGACACTCACTCCTTGTGCGCAGCGCGCTGGCGCATCCTTGCTTGCGTAAGTTCCGGCAAGAGTAGTACCGCCATAAGGTACTGCACCCATGCCCGATGCGGATGAGTTGCGACTCCATGACCTTCCTTGCCTTGGCATGCGCCACCCGCCGGTAGCTGCTATGGCAGCGGCGCTGCCTGATCGTGCGTTGTAGCCGAGGACACTTTCCACAAGGTTGCGGCAGCGCAAAGCCACTGCACGGCGTACATCGCGGTGCCCACGCCATGCCAGAGCCGCAGGTTCTGCCGCGCCACGATGCGCGGCGCCACGGCATATTCCACGAGCAGCGCCAGCAGCAGCCCCAGCACTATGAAAACGATAGCTGCTACCGCAGTATTTGCGGGCGCTGCGGGCTCATTTTGCTTGGAAGCGATGAGCAGCAGCACGCAGCAGGCGAGCGACACCCAGGTCTGCGCCGTGAAGATGCGCGCCGCCGCATAGCCGGCCATGGCCGGCGTGGGCAGGTGGGCGAACAGCAGCGGCACGGCGATGAAGCCGATGGCCGTCAGGCTGCCCCACCAGAGTGCTGCGGCGAAGACCGGCAGGCGACGGGCCAGGGCGCTCATTCGTAGCGCACCGCGATGATCTCGTAGCGCTTCACGCCGCTGGGCGCCTGCACCTCGGCGGTGTCGCCCTCTTCCTTGCCGATCAGCGCGCGGGCGATGGGGCTGGAGATGTTGATGAGGCCAAGCTTCAGGTCCGCCTCGTCCTCGCCGACGATCTGGTAGCGCACGGCGGCGCCGCTGTCCTCGTCCTCCAACTCGACGGTGGCGCCAAACACCACCTTGCCGCCCGCGTCGACCGCCGAGGGATCGATGATCTGCGCGGCGGAGAGCTTGCCCTCCACTTCCTGGATGCGGCCTTCGATGAAGCCCTGGCGGTCCTTGGCCGCCTCGTATTCGGCGTTCTCGCTCAGGTCGCCCTGGGCGCGCGCCTCGGCAATGGCCGCGACCACCGCAGGCCGTTCCACGGTCTTGAGCTGGCGCAGCTCCTCCTTGAGCTTCTCCGCGCCGCGCCTGGTGATGGGGATGGTTGCCATGTGCTCGTCTTCTCCAAAATGAAAACCGCCAGGCGTTGCCGCCCAGCGGTGATGGTATTGGCGCCAATTATGCCGAACTTGCCGCCCGCGCCCCGTGGCCACGGGCAGGCTGCCGGCAGGGTTTCAGGCGGCCAGCCGGGCGTGCATTTCCTGCACCGAGACCACGTCGAGGTTGTCCATGCTGCGCATGCCCTCCACCGCCGCCTCGGCACCGAAGATGGTGGTGAAGGTGGTCACGCGCGCGGCCAGGGCCGAGGTGCGGATGGCGCGCGAATCCGCGATGGCGTTGCGGCGTTCCTCCACGGTGTTGATGACCAGCGCGATCTCGTTGTTCTTCACCATGTCCACGATGTGCGGACGACCCTCGGCCACCTTGTTGACCGGCGTGCAGGCGATGCCCGCAGCGTTGATGGCCACCGCCGTGCCCTTGGTGGCCAGCAGGGTGAAGCCCAGCGCGGCCAGGCCGCGCGCCACCTCCACCGCGCGCGGCTTGTCGGCGTTGCGCACCGAGATGAAGGCTTTGCCCGCGCGCGGCAGCCGGGTGCCGGCGCCGATCTGGCTCTTCACGTAGGCTTCGCCGAAGGTCTGGCCCACGCCCATCACCTCGCCGGTGGACTTCATCTCCGGCCCCAGGATGGTGTCCACGCCGGGGAACTTGACGAACGGGAACACCGCCTCCTTCACGCTGAAGTACGGCGGCGTGACCTCGCCCGCGATGCCCTGGCCGGCCAGCGTCTGGCCCACCATGCAGCGCGCGGCCACCTTGGCGAGCTGGATGCCCGTGGCTTTGCTGACGAAAGGCACGGTGCGGCTGGCGCGCGGGTTGACCTCGAGCACGTAGATCACGTCCTTGCCGTCCGCCTCCTGGATGGCGAACTGCACGTTCATCAGGCCCACCACGTTCAGCGCCTGGGCCATCGCGGCGCTCTGGCGCTTGAGCTCGGCCACGGTCTCGGCCTTCAGACTGTAGGGCGGCAGCGAGCAGGCCGAGTCGCCCGAGTGCACGCCGGCCTGCTCGATGTGCTCCATCACGCCGCCGATCAGCGTGGCGCCGGAGGCGTCGCGCACGCAATCGACGTCGCATTCGATGGCGCTGTTGAGGAAGTGGTCGAGCAGCACGGGCGAATCGTTGCTCACCTTCACGGCCTCGCGCATGTAGCGCTCCAGGTCGCGCTGTTCGTGCACGATCTCCATGGCCCGCCCGCCCAGCACGTAGCTGGGGCGCACCACCAGCGGATAGCCCAGCGTGGCGGCCTTCTGCAGCGCCTCGGCCTCGGTGCGGGCGGTGGCGTTGGGCGGCTGGCGCAGGTTCAGGGCCTGCAGCAGCTTCTGGAAGCGCTCGCGGTCCTCCGCTGCGTCGATCATGTCGGGGCTGGTGCCGACGATGGGCACGCCGTTGGCCTCCAGGTCCAGCGCGAGCTTGAGCGGCGTCTGGCCGCCGTACTGCACGATCACGCCCGTGGGCTTTTCCTTGTCCACGATCTCCAGCACGTCTTCGAGCGTGAGTGGCTCGAAGTACAGGCGGTCGCTGGTGTCGTAGTCGGTGGAGACGGTCTCGGGGTTGCAGTTGACCATGATGGTCTCGTAGCCGTCCTCGCGCAGGGCGAGCGCGGCGTGCACGCAGCAGTAGTCGAACTCGATGCCCTGGCCGATGCGGTTGGGGCCGCCGCCCAGCACCATGATCTTCTGCCTGCTCGTGGGCTCGGCCTCGCACTCCTCCTCGTAGGTGGAATACATGTAGGCGGTGTTGGTGGCGAACTCTGCCGCGCAGGTGTCCACGCGCTTGTAGACCGGGCGCACGTTCAAGCGCCGGCGCGCCTCGCGCACGGCCTGGTCGGTGGTTTTGAGCAGGTACGCCAGCCGGCGGTCGGAGAAACCCTTCTGCTTCAGCGCACGCAGGGTCTGCGCGTCCAGGTCGCCCAGGGCCCTGGTTTCCAGTTCCAGCTCGATCTTCACGATCTCCTCGATCTGCACCAGGAACCACTTGTCGATCTTGGTCAGGTCGTGCACTTCATCGAGCGTGAAGCCGGCGGCGAAGGCATCGCCCACGTACCAGATGCGCTCGGGGCCGGGCTCGCCGAGCTCCTTCTCCAAGACTTCGCGGTCCTGGGTCTTCTCGTTCATGCCGTCCACGCCCACTTCCAGACCGCGCAGCGCCTTCTGGAACGATTCCTGGAAAGTCCGGCCCATGGCCATGACCTCGCCCACGGACTTCATCTGCGTGGTCAGGCGGCTGTCGGCCGTGGGGAATTTCTCGAATGCAAAGCGCGGGATCTTGGTGACCACGTAGTCGATGGAAGGCTCGAACGACGCGGGCGTGGCACCGCCCGTGATCTCGTTCTTCAATTCATCGAGCGTGTAGCCCACGGCCAGCTTGGCCGCCACCTTGGCGATGGGAAAACCCGTGGCCTTGGACGCCAGCGCCGACGAACGCGACACGCGCGGGTTCATCTCGATGACGATCATGCGGCCGTCCTTGGGGTTCACCGAGAACTGCACGTTGGAGCCGCCCGTGTCCACACCAATCTCGCGCAGCACCGCCAGGCTGGCATTGCGCATGATCTGGTATTCCTTGTCGGTCAGCGTCTGCGCCGGCGCCACGGTGATGGAGTCACCGGTGTGCACGCCCATGGGGTCCAGGTTTTCAATCGAGCAGATGATGATGCAGTTGTCCGCCTTGTCGCGCACCACTTCCATCTCGTACTCTTTCCAGCCCAGCAGCGATTCTTCGATCAGCAACTCGCTGGTGGGCGAGGCTTCCAGGCCGCGCTTGCAGATGGTCTCGAACTCCTCGGCGTTGTAGGCAATGCCGCCGCCCGTGCCGCCCAGGGTGAAGCTCGGGCGGATCACGGTGGGGAAGCCGACCGTCTTCTGCACGGCCCAGGCTTCGTCCATGCTGTGGGCGATGCCGGAGCGCGCCGATCCCAGGCCGATCCTGGTCATCGCGTCCTTGAACTTGAGCCGGTCCTCAGCCTTGTCGATGGCCTCGGGCGTGGCGCCGATCAGCTCCACGCCGTGCTTGGCCAGCACGCCGTGGCGCCAGAGGTCGAGCGCGCAGTTCAGCGCCGTCTGCCCGCCCATGGTGGGCAGGATGGCGTCGGGCTTTTCGCGGGCGATGATCTTCTCGACCGTCTGCCAGGTGATGGGCTCGATGTAGGTCACGTCGGCCGTGGCCGGGTCGGTCATGATCGTGGCCGGGTTGCTGTTGATCAGGATGACCTTGTAGCCCTCTTCGCGCAGGGCCTTGCAGGCCTGCACGCCGGAGTAGTCGAACTCGCAGGCCTGGCCGATGATGATCGGGCCGGCGCCGATGATGAGGATGCTCTTGATGTCGCTGCGTTTGGGCATTTACTTCTTCTCCACCAAGGCGATGAAACGGTCGAACAGGTAGCCGATGTCGTGCGGCCCCGGCGATGCCTCCGGGTGGCCCTGGAAGCAGAACGCGGGCCGGTCGGTGCGCGCCAGCCCCTGCAGCGTGCCGTCGAACAGGCTGACGTGCGTGGGCCGCAGGTTGGCGGGCAGCGTCTTCTCATCGACCGCGAAGCCGTGGTTCTGGCTGGTGATGCTGACGCGGCCCGTGTCCAGGTCCTTCACCGGGTGGTTGGCGCCGTGGTGGCCGAACTTCATCTTGAAGGTGCTGGCGCCCGAAGCCAGCGCCAGGATCTGGTGGCCCAGGCAGATGCCGAAGGTGGGAATGCCGGCATCGATGAGTTCGCGCGTGGCGGCGATCGCATAGTCGCACGGCTCGGGATCGCCCGGGCCGTTGGAGAGGAAAATGCCGTCGGGCTGGAGCTTGCGCACGTCCGCCGCGCTGGTCTGCGCGGGCACCACGGTCACGCGCGCGCCGCGGCTGGCGAGCATGCGCAGGATGTTCTTCTTCACGCCGAAGTCGTAGGCCACCACGTGCAAGCGCGGGGTGATCTGCACGCCGTAGCCCGGCTTGCCGTTGGCCCCTCCGCCAAGGTTGGCGAGCCTCCACTCGGTCTGCGTCCATTCGTAGGTCTGGCGTACCGACACGGCCCGGGCCAGGTCCAGCCCCGCCATGCTGGGCGTGGCCTTGGCGGCGGCAATGGCGCCGTCGATCACGCCGTGTGTGGGCTGCGCGCCCTGCGCCAGCGCCACGATGCAGCCGTTCTGCGCGCCGTGGGTGCGCAGGTGGCGCGTGAGCTTGCGGGTGTCGATGCCCGCGATGGCCACGGTGTTCTGGCGTGCCAGGTAGTCGGCCAGCGTGCCAGTCATGCGGAAGTTGGAGGCCAGCAGCGGCAGGTCCTTGATGATGAGGCCCGCGGCATGGACCTTGTCGGCTTCGATGTCCTCGCCGTTGACGCCGTAGTTGCCGATGTGCGGATAGGTCAGCGTGACGATCTGCTGGCAGTAGCTCGGGTCGGTGAGGATTTCCTGGTAGCCGGTCATGGCGGTGTTGAACACCACCTCGCCGGCGGTGGAGCCAGCAGCTCCTATCGAATGGCCGAGAAAGACCGTGCCGTCTGCAAGCGCCAGGATGGCGGGCGGGAAAACTCCCTTGAGAGACAAAAGCACTGGGTTCTCCGGATGGTTACGGTCGCCCGCGTCCCCGGCCTCGCGGGCCATCTGGACGGTTTGCTTTGGGGTTGTTCTGGCTGAGGGAAAGGCCGGGCGACGCTGTTGCGGTAAAGCCCCCTATTGTAGCCTGCCGCCTGCCCGCCAGCGGGACTGGCCGGGCGGCGCGTCAGGCATGCGTGGCCACGCGCCGCAACTGCGCGCCATGGTCTGCGCACAGGGCGCGAAACGTAGCGCCGATGCGCGCATCCGCTGCCGCCGTGTCCCAGAACGCCAGGGCGGCGACGCAGGCCTCCAGCCATGCCGGGCGCTGTGGGGGCAGCGGCAAGGGCGGCTCGAAGCTGCGCGCCGGCACCTCGCCGCCAGCCAGCGGCGCGTGCAGCATGGGCAGCATGTCGTAGGCCGGCGCCAGCCGCAGCCGCCCCCCCTGGGGGCGAAAGCTCAGATTGCCACAATGCATGTCGGTGTTGGCGATGAGCCTGCCGAACCACCACAGCCGATCGATGGCGGCCACCGCGTCGTCGTCCAGCCAGCCGGCGTCGCGCAGCCGGCGCGCGAGCTGCGTCCAATCGCGCGCGGCATCGCCCACCAACGCGGCGTTGACGGTTTCCAGCGTGCACAACGGGCTGCGGCCATGCTCGCCATGGCGGTCGAAGCGCTCCACCTCCAGGAAGGTACGCCCGCCGTGCGACAGCACGCGGCTGCGCGCCGCATCGACGCCCGGCAACAGCCGGGCCTGCTGCAGCGCCAGGTGCTCGCAGACCAGCAGGTCGGCCCAGCGCCGCACCGTGGGCGACGGGTCGGCCCCCGAGAACTTGACCAGCACATGCGGCGTGGCGCTGGCCTCGCCATCCTCTCCCCCGGGCAGCGCGCGCCGGGCCGCGAACTTGGGAAACTCGCCCGCCGCGCTCGAACCCGGCACGCCCGTGGCCACGGCTTGCCCGGCCAGCCCGGCATAGGCCGACGGTGTCTCTCCGGGCTGCAGCGGCGGCGCCAGCGCCAGCCGCGCGGACTGCCACAGCGCATAGGCGCCGTCGCCCACGATGAGATTGCCCGAGCCGTCCCACCCGCGCCGCGACAGCACGTGCAGCACATCGTCGTCGGTCCACGCCTGCGGGTCGGGCGACACGCCCAGCGCCTGGTGCTCCGCGCGCGCGAACAGGCGGCCCATGTAGCCCTGGGGCCGCATGTCGTAGAGGGGGTATGGCAGGCCGGGCCACCAGCCGTCGCGCGACTCGTCGGGCACGGGCCAGCCGGAGCCCGCGAGGTCGAGCAGACAGCCCTGCGGATGCAGCGCGGCCAGCGGCGCCAGCAGTTCGGCACGGCCGGTTTCATCGACCGCATAGACCGGCAGGGGCGCGGCCACGCCATGCACGGGCCGGCGCAGCGCATAGCGCGCCCGGCGCGCCCGGCCCGCCGCCACCAGTTGGCCCGGCGGCAGCGCCTGCAGCATGCGGTGCAGCGTGGGCACGCTCACGCCCAGGGCCTGCGCCAACCCCGCCGCGCTGGCGGGCGCGAGCCGGGCCAGGGCCGAAAGTAGGAGGGACTGGGATTGCGACGGGTTACGCGCCATGATCCTAAAAACGGCAGTTGACCGCTTTGTATTCCTTGCCAGGCCGCATGAAATCTATCGTTGATGGCTCCGATGGCGTTCACCTTGTGGGTGAGAGCGCTATGCACCCGCCAGCACCGCGCCCAGGGCGCCATGCGGCGTTGCTCCTCCTTGCGGGCAGTAGCCCGCCGCGTCGTCCCCCTTGCAGGGCGCAGGCCTGTCGGAGACAGGCCTTCTTCGCACTGTCCAACAGCACGCAGGTGCTGTTGGAGCCGCAGCGCTCAGCCTTGCCTGGTACCCCGATCGCGGCACCGGCGGGCGCATCCAACTGCCGTTTTTAGGATGATTTGATTTATGAGAAGATTCTAATAAGAAATATCCTTCTAAAACAATGATATTCAAGAATAAAAGCGCAAGGAAACGAGACGATTCAGGCATGCATGGCCGCACTGGCATGCAGGCAGATGGCGGCGGCGGCGGCGACGTTGAGCGACTCCTCCCCGCCCGGCTGTGCGATGCGGATGCGCTGGGCCGCGCGCGCCTCCAGCGGCGCCGCAACGCCCTGCCCTTCGTGGCCCAGTACCCAGGCGCAGGGCCAGGGCAGCGAGCCCTGGTGCAGGAAGGCGCCACCATGCGAGCTGGTGACCAGCAGCGGCACGCCCAGCGCGTCCAGGTCGTCCTCGGCCAGCCCTTCGAGCAGCCGCAGGTTGAAATGCGCGCCCATGCCGGCACGCAGCACCTTGGGCGACCAGAGCGCCGCCGTGCCCTTGATCGCCAGCACCTGCGCAAAGCCGAAGGCCGATGCGCTGCGCAGGATGGAGCCGACGTTGCCTGCGTCCTGCACCCGGTCGAGCACCACGCTGGCCGCGCCCGCCTGCAGCGCCGGCGGCGCGGGCAGATCCAGCACGAAGGCCAGCGGGGCCGACGATTCAAGCCCGCTGACGTCGGCCAGCAGGGCATCGGAAAGAACTATGATTTTAGGAGCTGCCGCCGCAATATCCACGGGCGCTAGAGGCCAAAAAGACTCTGAAAAAACCGCCAGGGCTGGACGCACCCCGCGCGCCAGCGCGGCGCGGCACAGATGGTCGCCTTCGAGCCAGACGCGGCCCTGCTTGCGGTAGGCGCCGTTGTCCTGCGCCAGCCGGCGCAAATCCTTGACCAGCGCGTTGTCGCGCGAGCTGATGTGGATGGGGCCGGCGCTGGTCATACCCGCGACACCCTGCCGCGGGCGCGGCGCGGCGCGGCGGGCGGCACCAGGGTATCGAGCACCGGCGCCGCAACGGGCACGGGCGCGACGGGCTGCACCAGTACGGGCCGCCGCGCAAACGCCTGCGCCACCGGCGCGAACGAGCGGCGGTGCTGCGCGCAGGCGCCGTGCGCCTGCAGCGCGGCCAGGTGTTCCGGCGTGCCGTAACCCTTGTGCTGCGCGAAGCCGTAGTGCGGGAACTGCGCGTGCAGCGCGTCGCAGAGCCGGTCGCGGTGCACCTTGGCGAGGATGGAGGCGGCGGAAATGGCCTGCACCAGCGCGTCGCCCCGGACGATGGCCTCGGCCAGCACGTCGAGCGGCGGCAGGCGGTTGCCGTCCACCAGCACCTTGGCCGGCTTCAGGCGCAGGCCTTCCACGGCGCGGCGCATGGCGAGCATGGTGGCCTGCAGGATGTTGAGGTGGTCGATCTCCTCCACGCTGGCCTCGGCCACGGAGCAGCACAGCGCGTGGGCGCGGATTTCGTCGTACAGCCGCTCGCGCCGCGCGGGCGTGAGCGTCTTGGAATCGGCCAGGCCAGGGATGCGCCGCGCGTCGTCGAGGATGACGGCGGCGGCCACCACGGGGCCGGCCAGCGGGCCGCGCCCGGCCTCGTCCACGCCGGCCACGAGGCCGGGCACGTCCCAGGCCAGGGTGGCTTGTTCAGCCTTCAAGAACTTTCTGGATCGCATCGGTGGCAAGGGTGGCGGTGTCGCGCCGCAATTCTGCATGCAGCGCGGCGAAGCGGTGTTCGAGCGCCCGGGTTTTCGCGGGCGCGTCGAGCCAATCGAGCGTGGCGCGCGCCAGGGCGGCGGGCGTGGCCGCGTCCTGCAGCAACTCGGGCACCACGAATTCGCCGCTCAGGATGTTGGGCAGGCCCACCCAGGGCTGCAACTGCTTGCGCCGCATGAGCCGCCACGACAGGCCGCCCATGCGGTAGGCGATGACCATGGGGCGCTTGTAGAGCGCGGCCTCCAGCGTGGCGGTGCCGCTGGCGATCAGCGTGGCGTCGCAGGCTTCGAGCGCCGCGTGCGACTGGCCGTCGAGGATGCGCAGCGCATCGCCCAGGCCCGCCCGGGCCGCCGCCTGCTCGACCATGCCGCGCAGCGCCGGAACCGCGGGGACTATGAATTTGATAGCTGGATGCGCTTTCTGCATGAGCGCTGCAGCCGAAAAGAAGCATGAAGCCAGGTGTGCGATCTCGGCCCTGCGGCTACCCGGCAGCAAGGCCACCACGGTGTCGTCCGCGCCCAGCCCCAGGCGCGCGCGCGCGCCGGCACGGTCGGGCTGCAGGGGGATGACGCTGGCGAGCGGATGGCCGACATAGGTGGCGGCGATGCCGTGGCGCGCCAGCAGCGCGGGCTCGAACGGAAACAGGCACAGCACGTGGTCGGCGCTGGCACGGATCGTGTCCACGCGCCCGGGCCGCCAGGCCCAGATGGAAGGGCAGACGAAATGCACGGTCTTCACGCCGCCGGCGCGCAGGGCGGCCTCCAGGCCGAAGTTGAAGTCGGGCGCGTCCACGCCGATGAACGCGGCGGGCCGCTCGCGCAGCAGCCGTTCGCGCAGTTGCGCGCGGATGCGCAGCAGCGCGCGCAGGCGCAGCAGCACATCCATGCTGTAGCCATGCACCGCCAGCAGATCGCTCGGCCACCAGGCGTCGAAGCCGCGCCGCGCCATCTGCGGCCCGCCGATGCCTGCGGCGCGCAGGCCAGGCCAGCGCGTGCGCAGACCGTCGAGCAGCAGGCCGGCCAGCAGGTCGCCCGAGGCTTCGCCCGCGACCATGGCGAAGCTGCGAGCCCCTACGTCCGGCACTGGCGTGTCCCTGCTGCCCCCCAGCGCAGGCGCGTCCTGCGCTTTGCTGGGGCTTGGGGCGCGTTCCACCCTGGGGCGGCCCGGCGGCGGAACTGCGGGCTGCACCACTCCTTCCCAGCTAGTGCAGTGTTCGATGCTTGGCGGCACAAATAAAAGCGATGCGTTTTGGCGCAGGGCAAGGCGCAAACCACAGCACTAGCGCGCGATGCCGCGCGTGGCGTTGGCAAGGAAGCCGTCCATCAGCGCCACGTCGTCCGCGGCCGCGGGCGTCTGCGCGGCCAGCGCGCGGATGGCCTCGCGCGCCTGCTCCAGCGTGCGGCCCTCGCGGTACAGCAGCTTGTGCATCTGCCTGACGGCGGCCAGCCGCTCGCTGGAAAAACCGCGCCGCCGCAGCCCCACGGTGTTGTAGCCGCGCACGGCCAGCGGATTGCCGTCCACCAGCATGAACGGCGGCACGTCCTGCGACACCGCGCTGGCGAAGCCGACCATGGCGTGCGCGCCGACCTTCACGAACTGGTGGATGCCCGTGAGGCCGCCTACCGTGACCCAGTCGCCCAGTTCCACGTGGCCCGCCAGCGTGGTGCTGTTGGCCAGCGTGGTGCGGTGGCCCACATGGCAGTCGTGCGCGATGTGGGTGTAGGCCATGATCCAGTTGTCGTCGCCCACCGTGGTGATGCCGCCGGCCCCGGGCACGCCGATGTTGAAGGTACAGAACTCGCGGATGGTGTTGCGGTCGCCGATCACCAGCCCGGTCGGCTCGCCCGCGTACTTCTTGTCCTGCGGAATCGCGCCGATGGAGTTGAACTGGAAGATGCGGTTGTCGCGGCCAATGGTGGTGCGGCCTTCCAGCACGCAATGTGCGCCGATGCTGGTGCCCGTGCCGACCTTCACGTGCGGCCCGATGACGGTGTACGGCCCGACGCTGACCGAGTCGTCGAGTTCGGCCTGGGGATCGACGATGGCGGTGGGGTGGATGCTGCTCACGCGAAAGCCCGCCCGGCCTCAGGCGATATTGCGCATGGTGCACATCAGTTCTGCTTCGCAGGCCACCTCCTCGCCCACGCGCGCCACGGCCTTGAACTTGAAGATGCCGGCCTTCATGCGGTCGAGCGTGACCTCCATGACGAGCTGGTCGCCTGGCTCCACGGGCCGCTTGAAGCGCGCACCGTCGATACCGGCGAAGTAGTAGATGCTGTTCTCGTCGGGCGCCGAGCCCATGGCGTCGAACGCCAGCAGGCCCGCGACCTGCGCCAGGGCTTCGAGCATCAGCACCCCGGGCATGACCGGACGCTTCGGAAAGTGGCCGCCGAAGAACGGCTCGTTGATCGTGACGTTCTTCAGCGCCTTGATGCGCTTGCCGGTTTCGATTTCGAGCACGCGGTCCACCAGCAGGAACGGGTAGCGGTGAGGCAGTTGCTTGAGGATCGCGTGGATGTCCATCATGGTGTGTGTTTTTCGGATTGTTCGAGGGCCTTGATGCGCTCGCGCAGGCTGTGCAGTTGCTTGAGCGTGGCAGCGTTCTTTTCCCACTTCGCATTGTCGTCGATGGGAAACACGCCGCTGTAGAGGCCGGGCTTGGAGATGGAGCGCATGACCACCGTGGCCGCCGAGATGCTCACGCCATCGGCCAGCGCCAGGTGCCCCAGCACGATGGCCCCGCCGCCGATGCTGCAATGCGCGCCGATCACGGCGCTGCCGGCCACGCCCGCGCAGCCGGCCATGGCCGTGTGCCGGCCGACATGGACGTTGTGGCCGATCTGCACGAGGTTGTCGAGCTTCACGCCGTCCTCGATCACCGTATCGGCCAGCGCGCCGCGGTCGATGCAGGTGTTGGCGCCGATCTCCACGTCGTTGCCGATGCGCACCGCGCCGAGCTGTTCGATCTTGACCCAGGCGCCGCCATTGCCGCTACCACCCGGCGCGAAGCCGAAGCCGTCGGCGCCGATGACCACGCCGGGGTGCAGCAGGCAGCGCTCGCCGATGCTGCAGTCCTCGCCCACGGTCACCCGCGACTTCAGCACCGTACCCGCGCCGATGCGCGCGCCGCGCTCGACCACGCAAAGCGGGCCGATGCGCGCCTGCGGATCGACCACGGCTTCGGGATCGACCACGGCGCTCGGATGGATGCCAGGCTCCTCGCCGCGCGCATGCTGGCGCTTCCACAACTGGGTGGTGCGCGCGAAGTAGGCGTAGGGGTCGTCGGCGACGATGCAGGCGCCGCGCGCCATGGCCACCTCTCGGAGCGCGGGGCCCACGATCACGCAGCCCGCGGACGAACCCGAAAGCTGCTGCTGGTAGCGCGGATTACTCAGAAAGCTCAGGCTTTCGGGCCCGGCGGCGTCGAGCGGCGCGATGCGCTCGACCAGGGCCTGCGGGTCTCCGTGGAATTCGCCACCCAGCGCTTCGACTATGGCTCCGAGGCGCAGCGCCATGGGTGGTCCTTCGTCCCGCGAAGGATTACTTGGTCGCGGGCGTACCCGTCGTGGCCGCCGGAGCGGCGGCGTTCAGCGCCTTGATCACCTTGTCGGTGATGTCGAGCCTGGGGTTGATGTAGACGGCATCCTGGAAGATGACGTCGTACTTCTCGCTCTCGGCAACCTGCTTCACGACCTTGTTGGCGCGCTCCAGCACCTGCTGCAGTTCCTCGTTCTTGCGGGAATTGAGGTCTTCCTGGAATTCACGGCGCTTGCGCTGGAAGTCGCGATCCTGCTCCACCAGTTGCTTCTGGCGCGCGGTGCGCTGGCTCTCGGCCATGGTCGGCGCCTCGCGCTCGAACTTGTCGGATGCAGCCTTCAGGGTGTTGCCCAGATCGATCAGGTCTTTCTCGCGGCGGGAGAACTCCTGCTCCAGCTTGGCCTGCGCGGCCTTGGCGGTGTTTGCCTCGCGGAAGATCCGATCGGTGTTGACAAAGCCCGCGCGGAATTCGTCTGCCTGCGCGGAGGCTGCCGCAGCCAGCAGGCCGAGCGACATGGCCAGTGCGATATGACGGGTGATGGATTTCATTAGAAGGACGTTCCGATCTGGAATTGCAATCTTTGGATTTTATCGCCTGCGAACTTGCGTATCGGATTGGCGATGGCCAGGCGCAGCGGGCCCACGGGAGAAATCCAGCTCAGGCCCACGCCGACGGAGGATCGCATCTCGCTGAACGAGACCTTCTCGTCCTCGCCGTACACGTTGCCCACGTCCCAGAAGCCGAACAGCCGCAGCGTGCGGTCGTTGCCGGCACCGGGGAACGGCGTCATGAACTCGGCGTTCAGCGTGATCTTCTTGGGCCCGCCGATGGATGAGCCCGTAACGTCGCGCGGACCCAGTGTGCCCTGCTCGAAACCGCGCACGGAACCCAGGCCACCAGAGTAGAAGTTCTTGAACACCGGGAACGGCCTGCCGCTGAAGCCCTTGCCCCAGCCGACCTCGCTGTTGAATGCCAGCGTGTACTGCTTGCTCAGCGGCACGTACTGCTGGAACTGGTAGTTGGCGCGCAGGTAGCGCGCGTCGCCCGCGATGCCCCATTCGGAATTCAGGCGCTGGAAGCGCCCGCGGTTGGGCACCAGGGCGCTGTCGCGGTCGTCGCGCGACCAGCCCAGGGTCAGCGGCAGGGTGTCGCTGGTGTAGCCGAACTGATCGGCATAGGCCAGGTAGGCCGCGGGAATGTTGGTGCCGGTCTTGATCTCGGTGCGCTCGAGGCCACCGCCGAAGAACACCGTGTCCACCTCGCTGAACGGCACGCCGAAGCGCACGCTGGCACCCTCGGTGATGAGCTGGTAGTTGCCGCCCTGCTCCTCGTACGGCTTGGAGGAGCGGTAGTACAGGTCCACGGTACGCGACACGCCGTCCTGCGTGAAATAAGGATTGGTCGTGCTCAGCACCAGGGTGCGGTTGTACTTGCTGGTATTGACGTCCACGCCCAGGTAGTTGCCCGAGCCGAACACGTTCTCCTGCTTGATGGAGAACGACAGCGCGACCTTCTCGGCGCTGGAGAAGCCCGCGCCGAGCTGCAGGCTGCCGGTGGGCTTTTCGGCAACGGTGACGAGCAGATCCACCTGGTCGGGGGAGCCGGAGACTTCCTGCGTCTCCACCCCGACTTCCGTGAAGTAGCCCAGGCGGTCCACGCGGTCGCGCGAGAGCTTGATCTTGTCGCCGTCGTACCAGGACGCTTCGAACTGGCGGAACTCGCGCCGTATGACTTCGTCGCGCGTGCGGTTGTTGCCGCTGATGTTGATGCGGCGCACGGAGGCGCGGCGCGACGGGCTGGCCTGCAGCACGATGGCCACGCGGTTGGTGGCGCGGTCGATGTCGGGCACGGCCTCGACGCGCGCGAAGGCATAGCCGAAGTTGCCGAAGAAGTCGGTGAATGCCTTGGTGGTTTGCGCCACGTCGTCGGCGTTGTAGGGCTCGCCGGGCTTGATGGTGATGAGCGACTTGAAGTCGTCGTCCTTGTTCAGGTAGTTGCCCTCGAGCTTGACGCTGGAGACGACGAAGCGCTCGCCCTCCGTCACGTTGACCGTGATGTCGATGCTCTGCTTGTCGGGCGATATCGCCACCTGCGTGGAGTCGATGCGGAACTCGAGGTAGCCGCGCGTCAGGTAGTACGAACGCAGGGTTTCGAGGTCGGCATTGAGCTTGGCACGCGAATAGCGGTCGGACTTGGTGTACCAGCTCAGCCAGCCGCCGGTGTCGAGGTCGAACAGGTCCTTGAGCGTCGATTCGCTGAACGCGGCATTGCCGACGATGTGGATGTCCTTGATCCTCGCGGGATCGCCTTCTATCACCGTGAAAGTGAGGTTGACGCGGTTGCGCTCGATGGGTGTGACGGTGGTCACCACTTCGGCGCCATAGAGGCTGCGGTTGATGTACTGGCGCTTGAGTTCCTGCTCGGCGCGGTCCGCCAGCGCCTTGTCGAAGGGGCGCCCCTCGGTCAGGCCCACTTCGCGCATCGCCTTCTTCAGCGTGTCCTTGTCGAATTCCTTGGTGCCGACGAAGTCCACGTCGGCCACGGTCGGGCGCTCCTCGACCACGACGACCAGCACGTCGCCGCGCGTCTCCAGGCGCACGTCCTTGAACAGGCCCAGCGCGAACAGCGCGCGGATGGCGGCGGAGCCCTTTTCGTCGTTGTAGGTGTCGCCCACGCTCACCGGCAGCGACGCGAAGATCGTGCCGGGCTCCACCCGCTGCAGGCCCTCCACCCGGATGTCACGGACCGTGAAAGGGTTCACGGCCCACGCCGCCTGCGCCACGAACCACATGGACGCCACTGCAGAAACGGCGCGCACACCGAAGCGGTTGATTTGTTTTTTCATGAATGAAGATGGAGTGCCGCAGCGTCTCGGGGAACCGCGGCGGAGTTAACCCACAAAGAGCCGTGTGACATCGTTGAACAGGGCGATGGACATCATCACGAGAAGGATCGCCACGCCGCCGCGCTGCAGGCGCTCCATCCACGCATCGGACACGCCCCTGCCGGTCACGCCCTCCCAAAGATAATACATCAGGTGCCCCCCATCGAGGACCGGCAGCGGCAGCAGATTCAGCACGCCCAGACTGACGCTGATGAGCGCCAGGAACACGAGGTACTGCGTGAACCCCATGCTGGCCGACTTGCCCGCGTAGTCGGCGATGGTCAGCGGCCCGCTCAGGTTCTTCAGCGAAGCCTCGCCTATCAGCATGCGACCCATCATGCGCAGCGTCATGGCGGAGATGTCCCAGGTGCGCACCACGCCCTGCCACAGCCCGTCGATCGGGCCGCGGCGCACCAGCAGCATCTCGGGCGGTGCGCCTACATAGGCGTTGATGCGTCCAACGGTCTGGCCGTTGTCCTGCACGGCGCTCGGCGTGACCTGCAGTGCAAGCTGCTGGCCGGCACGCTCCACGATCCAGGCCTGGCTCAGGCCGGCACCGGCGCGCACGGACGCGCGGATGGCTTCGCGCAACTGCAGCCCATCGACGATGGCCGTGCCACCAATCCGCACGACCAGATCGCCCGTGCGCAGGCCGGCGGCCTGCGCGGCGCCTTCGGGCATGACATCGCCGATGACGGGCCGGGTCCACGGGCCGACGATGCCGATGCGGCGGAACAACTGCGCATCGGGCTCGCGCACCTCCAGCTCGGCCAGCGGCAGCAGCACCTCGTGCGCCGGCGCGGTGGCATCGGTGGCATCGGTGGCCAATGCCAAGCGCACGCTGTGCCGGTCGAGCGCGCCGCGCGTCAGCAGCCAGCGCAGCTCCTCGAACGAGCGCAGTTCCTGCAGTTCGTCGCCGTCGAGCGCTGCGCTGCGCACGAGTTCGCCGCCCCGTACCCCGGCCTGCTCGGCCAGCGAGCCGGCCACCGGACTCGCCAGGATGGGACGGGGCTCCTCGACGCCCAGCCAGTTGACGACGGCATACAGCAGCACGGCCAATACCAGGTTGGCCAGCGGCCCCGCCGCGACGATGGCCGCGCGCGCGCCCAGGCTTTTGCGGTTGAATGCGCGGTGCAGCTCCTTCGGATCCACCGGCGCTTCGCGCTCGTCGAGCATCTTGACGTAGCCGCCGAGCGGAAACGCGCCGATCACGAACTCGGTCGGCGATCCCTGGGGCTGCCAGCGCCACACCACCCGGCCGATGCCGATCGAGAAACGCAGCACCTTCACGCCGCAGGCCACGGCCACGCGGTAGTGGCCGTATTCGTGCACGGCGATCAGCACGCTCAGCGCGACGACGAAGGCAATGATGGTCAGCAGCATCCCGGGCTCCCGCTTGGCAGAAAAATGAGGTCAGGCCGCCAGCCGATGCACGGCGGCGTCTGCGGCGCGACGCGACCGGGCATCGATATCCATCAGGTCGGCCAGCGTGGAAGGGTTGGAGGGCGCTACCGCGTCCAAAGTTGCAAGATTGACCGCATGGATGGCGTCGAAGCGCAACCGGTGCGCCAGGAACGCCTCGACCGCGACTTCGTTGGCCGCATTGAGCACCGCCGTGGTGCCCGCCGTGGCGCGCAGCGCCTGCCACGACAGGTGCAGGCCGGGAAAGCGGCGCGCGTCGGCCTCCTCAAACGCCAGCGCGGCGAGCACGGCGAAATCGAGCGGCTTCGCACCGCTTTCGATGCGCTCGGGCCACGCGAGCCCGCAGGCGATGGGCACACGCATGTCGGGCGTGCCGAGCTGGGCCAGGATGGAGGCGTCATTGAACTGCACCATCGAGTGGATGATCTGCTGCGGATGGATTACCACCTTGATGCGCTCGGGCGGCAGGTCGAACAGCCAGCGCGCCTCGATCACTTCCAGCGCCTTGTTCATCATGGTGGCCGAGTCCACCGAGATCTTGCGCCCCATGGCAAAGTTGGGGTGGGCGCAGGCCTCGTCGGGCGTGATCCGCGCCAGCGTGGCCGGGTCGCGCTGGCGGAACGGCCCGCCGGAGGCGGTGAGCAGGATGCTGTCCACGCGCCGAGGCCAGCTCGCGCGGTCTTCGGGCAGGCACTGGAAGATCGCCGAATGCTCGCTGTCGATGGGCAGCAGCGTCGCTCCGCCGGCCTGCACGGTCCGCATGAACAACTCGCCGCCGACCACCAGCGCCTCCTTGTTGGCCAGCAGCAGGCGCTTGCCCGCGCGCGCCGCCGCCAGGCAGGGCGCAAGGCCCGCAGCGCCCACGATGGCCGCCATCACGGCATCCACCGCATCGTGCGATGCTATTGTTTCAAGAGCATCCACCGCAGTCAGAACCTGCGTTGGAAGCCGATTTGCCTCTAACTTCTCGGCCAGCAGTCGGGCGTGCGGGGCGCTGGCCATCACGGCGTAGCGCGGCGCGAACCGCGCGCACTGGGCCAGCATCAGGTCCACCTGCGTGGCGGCGCTGAGGGCGAACACCTCGAAGCGCTCCGGGTGGCGCGCCACCACGTCGAGCGTGCTGGTGCCGATGGAGCCCGTGGAACCCAGAATCGTCAATCGCTGTTTCATGCGTGTGCCCAGGTCGACAGCATCATGGCCAGAGGCAGCGTGGGCAGCAGTGCGTCGATGCGGTCCAGCACGCCGCCGTGGCCGGGCAGCAAGGCGCTGCTGTCCTTCACGCCGGCACTGCGCTTGACCAGCGACTCCACCAGGTCGCCCACGACGCTCATCGCGGCGAGCACCAGCGCGGCAATGCCGACGGCCCACCAGCCGTGCTGCGCGAGTTGCGTGTAGAGGCTGGTGTCGCCCGCCTGCGTGCGCGCGGCCACGCCGCCCCAGGCGTATGCCAGCAGCAGCACGCCGGCCATGCCGCCCCATACGCCTTCCCAGCTCTTGCCGGGGCTGATGGATGGAGCGAGCCTGGAGCGCGTCCAGCGCAGTCCGAAGGCGCGACCCGCGAAGTAGGCGCCGATGTCGGCCATCCACACCAGCGTCAACACGGAAAGCAGGAAGCCGACCCCGGTCACCCGCGCCTGCGCGATCGCCAGCCACGCCGCCCACAAGGCGGCCATGCCGGCCGCCAGGCGCAGCCAGACGGGAATGCGGCTCCAGCCGGCCACGCCGGCGCGCAGCAGCGCCGCGCCGCCCGCGACCCACAGGAGGGACACCATGCCCCATAGCGCCGGCCATGGCTGGGCCAGCCCGCCCAGCGCCCACGCCACTGCGCAGGCAGCCACGACGGCCAACGCCATGCCGATGGCGCCCAGGCCGTTCACGCCGTTCAGGCGGCTCCACTCCCATGCCGCCGCCGCGATCATCACGAGCGACAGCGCGGCGAAGGGCTCCGGCCGGGGATAGAACAGCGCGGGCAGCAGCATGGCCAGCAGGACGATGGCGGTGATGACGCGCTGCTTGAGCATGGCGGAGTGGGTCAGGCCGTGCGCTTTTCAGCGATGGGGATGGCAACGACCTGCTGCGAGGTCTGGCCGAACCGGCGTTCGCGCCGCGCGTAGTCGGCAATCGCCGCGTCGAGTTCAGCCTCGTCGAACTCGGGCCACAGCACGTCGCTGAAATACAGCTCGCTGTACGCGATCTGCCACAGCAGGAAGTTGCTGATGCGCTTCTCGCCGCCCGTGCGGATCAGCAGGTCGGGGTCGGGCACGTGGGCCATGCCCATGGCCCGGCTCAGGCCGACCTCGTCGATGGGTTCGCCGCGCGCGGCGAGCGCCGCTGCCGCATGCGCGATCTCCCAGCGCCCGCCATAGTTGAAGCAGACGTTCAAGACCAGCCGCGTGTTGTGGGCGGTGGCGGACTCCGCCTGCGCCAGGCCGCCGCGCACCTTGTCCGACAGCCGGGTGCGCTCGCCGATGAAATGGAGCCGCACACCGGCTTTCTGCAACTGTGCGACTTCGCGGCCCAGCGCCATCGCCATCAGTTCCATCAGGCCGGACACCTCGTCGGCGGGACGCTGCCAGTTCTCCGACGAGAACGCGAACACCGTCAGCACGCCCACGCCGCGCTCGATGCAAGCGTGCACGCAGCGCCGCAGCGCGTCCACGCCCTGCTTGTGGCCCGCAACGCGGGGCAGCAGGCGCCGCGTGGCCCAGCGCCCATTGCCATCCATGACGATCGCAATGTGGCAGGGAACGGGAAGCTTCGCGGCCATGGCGGAAAAGAAAACCAGGCGGTCAGACCGCCATGATGTCCTGCTCCTTGGCCGCCACCAGCGCGTCGATCTCGGCGATGTGCCGGTCCGTGGTCTTCTGCACGTCGGCCTCGGCGCGCTTCTGGTCGTCTTCGGAGGCGAGCTTGTCCTTGACCAGCTTCTTCACGGCTTCGTTGGCGTCGCGGCGCAAGTTGCGGATGGCGACCTTGGCGCTCTCGCCCTCATGGCGGACCAGCTTGGTCATCTCCTTGCGCCGCTCCTCGCTCATGGGCGGCATGGGCACGCGGATGAGGTCGCCCATCGAGGCCGGGTTGAGGCCCAGGTCGCTCTCGCGGATCGCTTTCTCGATCTTGGCGCCCAGGCCCTTTTCCCATGGCTGCACGCTGATGGTGCGGGAATCGAGCAGGGCCACGTTGGCCACCTGGCTGATGGGGACCATGGAGCCGTAGTAGTCGACATGCACGGTATCGAGCAACGCGGGGTTGGCGCGGCCCGTGCGAATCTTGGCCAGGTTGTTCTTGAACGCTGCGATGGACTGCGCCATCCGGGCGTCGGTGTTCTTCTTGATGTCGGCAATCGTCATGTTGTTTCCTTGGGCGCGAGCCTCGCGCAAAAGGTGGTCAGGCATGCACCAGCGTGCCCTCGTCTTCTCCCATCACCACGCGCTTGAGCGCGCCATGCTTGAAGATCGAGAAAACCTTGATCGGCAGGTTCTGGTCGCGGCACAGCGCGAAGGCGGTGGCGTCCATGATGCCGAGGTTCTGCGCCATGGCGTCGGCGAAGCTGATGTGGCTGTAGCGCGTCGCCGCCGGGTCCTTGTGGGGATCGGCGGAATACACGCCGTCGACCTTCGTGGCCTTGAGCACGAGTTCCGCGCCGATTTCAGCCCCGCGCAGCGCCGCCGCGGTATCGGTCGTGAAGAAGGGGTTGCCGGTGCCGGCGGCGAACACGACGACCTTGCCTT
The DNA here is from genome assembly GCF_029211125.1 of Curvibacter soli. Lineage (GTDB taxonomy): Bacteria > Pseudomonadota > Gammaproteobacteria > Burkholderiales > Burkholderiaceae_C > Curvibacter_A > Curvibacter_A soli. The sequence goes on along the minus strand of NZ_JARGEN010000012.1, from coordinate 66,693 downwards.
CTTCGAGGTACTGGAGCGCCTTGGGGCGCACGTAGGGCTCCACGACCTGTTCGATCGCAATGGCCGACATGACGCGCGCCGTGAGCCCCGCCTTGTTCATCGCGTCGGCCAGCGCCAGTGCGTTCATGACCGTGGCCAGCATGCCCATGTAATCGGCGGTGGCGCGGTCCATGCCCACGGAGCCGCCGGCCACGCCGCGGAAGATGTTGCCCCCGCCGATCACCACCGCCACCTCGACGCCCATTCGCGTGACCTCGGCGATCTCACCCACCATGCGCTCGATGGTCGCGCGGTTGATGCCGAATGCATCGTCCCCCATGAGCGCCTCACCCGACAATTTGAGCAAGATACGCTTGTGGGCGGGCGTGGCTGTCATGAAAGAGGCTCCCTGAAAAGTGCCGTGAGTGTAGTGGGAATCGTTGGGGGATTCGAGGCCCTCGCCTGCTGCGCCGTTCAGGCCGCGCCCTTGGCGGCGGCGACCTGCGCGGCGACCTCGGCAGCGAAGTCGTCGGCCTTCTTCTCGATGCCTTCGCCCACGACATACAGCGTGAAGCCCTTGACCGACGTGTTCGCGCCCTTGAGCATGGCCTGCACGGTCAGCTTGTCGTTCTTCACGAACGACTGGTCGAACAGCGCGACCTCCTTCAGGAACTTCTGCACCGAGCCGTCGACCATCTTGGCGACGATCTCGGCGGGCTTGCCCGACTCGGCGGCCTTGGCCGCAGCGACGGTGCGCTCCTTCTCGATCAGTTCGGCGGGCACTTCGGCGCTCGACAGCGCCACCGGCTTCATCGCGGCCACGTGCATGGCCACGTCCTTGGCGGCGGTGGCATCACCCTCGAACTCCACCACCACGCCGATGCGCGTGCCATGCAGGTACGAAGCCAGCTTGGCGCCCGACGCGAAGCGCTTGAACCGGCGGAAGCTCATGTTCTCGCCGATCTTGCCGATCAGGCCCTTGCGCACGTCTTCCAGCGTGGGGCCGAAGCCGTCCTGGCTGTAAGGCAGCGCGCCCAGCGCTGCCAGGTCCGACGGGGCGTGCTTGGCCACGAGTTCGGCTGCGGCCTGGGCCACGGCGATGAAGCTGTCGTTCTTGGTCACGAAGTCGGTCTCGCAGTTGACCTCGATCAGAGCACCTGTTGCGCCATCGACATAGGCGGCCACCACGCCTTCGGCCGTGACGCGCGAGGCCGCCTTGCCGGCCTTGCTGCCCAGCTTGACGCGCAGCAGTTCTTCGGCTTTTTCCAGGTTGCCTTCGGCCTCGGTCAGGGCCTTCTTGCACTCCATCATCGGTGCGTCGGTCTTGGCGCGCAGTTCGGCGACCATGCTTGCGGTAATTGCAGCCATTACAAATTCTCCGTATTCGGTTCTTGGAACAGATTGTCAAAGGGTGGGGCTAAAAAAAAGGGGGCAATGAAGCCCCGCTTTTTCGCGATGTCTCGCGGCAAGAAACGGGGTTCAGGCCGCGGCTTCTTCCACTTCCACGAATTCATCGCTGCTCTCGGGCGAAACGGCACGCACGACGTCGTTGACGGCGTTGGCGCGGCCTTCGATGATGGCATCGGCAATGCCGCGGGCATACAAGGCCACGGCCTTGGCGGAGTCATCGTTGCCGGGGATCACGTAGTCGATGCCTTCGGGCGAGTGGTTGGAGTCCACCACGCCGATGAGCGGGATGCCCAGCTTCTTGGCCTCGGCCACGGCGATCTTGTGGAAGCCCACGTCGATGATGAAGATGGCATCGGGCAGCGCGGTCATGTCCTGGATGCCGCCGATGTCCTTTTCGAGCTTCTCGATCTCGCGCGAGAAGGTCAGTTGCTCCTTCTTGCTCAGGCTGTCGAGGCCGGCTTCCTGCTGCGCCTTCATGTCTTTCAGGCGCTTGATGGAGGTCTTGACGGTCTTGAAGTTGGTCAGCATGCCGCCGAGCCAGCGCTGGTCGACATACGGCACGCCCGCGCGCTTGGCCTCGTCGGACACCAGCTCGCGCGCCTGGCGCTTGGTGCCCACGAACAGGATGGTGCCGCGGTTGGCCGCCAGTTGCTTGGCGAACTTGGCCGCTTCCTGGAACAGCGGAAGCGTCTTTTCCAGGTTGATGATGTGGATCTTGTTGCGATGGCCGAAGATGTAGGGGGCCATCTTGGGGTTCCAGAAGCGGGTCTGGTGGCCGAAGTGGACACCGGCTTCCAGCATTTCACGCATGGTCACGGACATAGTAATACTCCAAAGGTTAGGTCTGAAACCCAGTCCGACATTTGCGGCCCGCCATGCATCCATGCCCCTGGCGAGAACCTGCAACACCTTTGCAGGACTGGTTCGTGGTTAGGGCGCCGCCGCTGGCTGCAGCAACACGCCCGGATTGCCGGGGGCCATCCCCAGCAAAGCCCGACGAGTATAACATGCACCCCCCTGCGCCCTCCCTGCACGCACACCCGCCCACAGAGCCCGCCCGGCGCATTCCAGCCTGCACGCGCAGAACATTCCGCCCCGTCTGCCTTGGCTTCCTGCATGAAAATCGCGATCGTTGGCGCCGGCATCACCGGCGTCTGCACGGCCTACGAACTGGCCGCCGACGGGCACGACATCACAGTCTTCGAGCAGCACGGCACGGCGGCGCTGCAAACCCTGTACGCCACCTTGCAGGAATCCTTCCCCGGCGCCGCCGAATACACCGATGGCGTGCCAGTCGTCGGCCCCCTGGCGGACCCGCGGCCGTGGCTCAATGCCGGCCATGGCGCCAACGGCTGGGCCGTGGCCTGCGACTGCGCGCGGTTGCTGGCGGATCTCATCGCCGAGCGCGCCCCGCAGGCGGACGCGGCGGGCTACGCGCCCGCGCGCTTCGGCGCGGCCTGAGGCGCCACCCCGGCGCGCGCAGAATGCACGCATGAGCGAGCCCCCCACCCTGCGCATCGTCTTCGACCGGCCGCATGCCCTGTTCGACATCGCCACCACCCGCGACATGGAGGCAGCGGCGCTGGCCGCACTGCCGCCCTTCACGCTGATGCAGCGGGCCGGCGGCGCGGTGGCGGCGCTGGCGCGCGCACTGGCGCCGCACGCACGCACGATGTGGGTCGTCTGCGGCGGCGGCAACAACGGCGGCGATGGGCTGGAGGCCGCGGCCCGGCTGCGCGCGTGGGGCATGCCCGTCACCGCCACCTGGCTGGGCCATCCCGATCAGGCCCCGGCGGATGCGCGCGCCGCCTGGCGCCGCGCCGTGGATGCCGGCGTGGTTTTCACGGACGGCATCCCTGCGGGCCTGGGCGCGGACGACCTGTGCATCGACGCGCTGCTGGGCATAGGCGGCGGTAAACCGGGCCGGCATCCGGCGGCGCAGCGCATGCAGGCGCTGCTCGATGCCATGCACGCATCGCCAGCGGCCATCCTGTGCGTGGACCTGCCCTCGGGCCTGGATGCCGACACCGGCGTGCGGCATATGCGTCCACAGGCGCTGCATGCGGACCGCCTGCACACGCTGAGCCTGCTGACCCTGAAGTCCGGCCTGTTCACCGGCGACGGGCGCGATGCCGCGGGCCAGGTCTGGTGCAACACGCTGGGCGTGGAGGCCGATGCCGCGCGGGCCTGCGCCGTGCTGGGGCACCGGCCCGCATCCACGGCCCGCGCGCACGCCAGCCACAAGGGCAGCTACGGCGATGTCTGCGTGGTCGGCGGCGAAGGCATGCAGCAGCGCGGCATGGGCATGTCGGGCGCGGCGCTGCTGGCCGCGCGCGCGGCGCTGCACGCGGGCGCGGGGCGCGTCTTCGTCGGCCTGCTCGACGGCGGCGCGCTGGCGGTCGATGCGGTGCAGCCCGAATTGATGTTCCGCGCCATCGATGCGCTCGACTTCGCCGCCACAGCCACAGCCACCGTCTGCGGCTGCGGCGGCGGGCATGCCGTGGCCGGCGTGCTGCCGCAGGTACTGGCCGCGAGCGGGCGCCTGGTGCTCGATGCCGACGCGCTGAACGCCATTGCGCAGGACGACGGCCTGCGCCACGCGCTCGCAAGCCGCGGCGCCCGCGGCCAGGCCACCGTCATCACGCCCCACCCGCTGGAGGCGGCCCGCCTGCTGCGGACCACCGCTGCCGACGTGCAGTCGCAGCGCCTGCACGCAGCCGCGGCGCTGGCCCGCGAATTGCAGGCCGTCGTGGTGCTCAAGGGGTCGGGGACGGTGATTGCGCACGGCGACCGCAGCCCCGTCATCAACCCCACGGGCAATGCGCTGTTGGCGACGGCGGGCACCGGCGACGTGCTGGCGGGCATGGTCGGCGCGCGCCTGGCGCCGCAGGGCGCCGATGCGTTCGACGCGGCGTGCGCCGCCGTCTACGCGCATGGGCTGCGCGCCGACGCCTGGCCCGCGGGCCGCCCCCTGACCGCCGGCCGGCTGGCAAACGCAGCCAGTGGCGCCTGAAACGCGGCCTTTTCGATGCCTCCATTCTTTATACTCCCTGGGAGTATGCACTTGTCTTCGGCTTTTTTATTGCGGTGGCGGCTACCATAGGGGGGGGAGTATGCAGACGGCAAGCCCCCCGGACGCGCCCTGGGCGGCATCAGCCCCGGCCCACGAAAGGCATCTTGGTCGCCATGACCGTGTGGAACAGCACGTTGGCTTCCAACGGCAGGCCCGCCATGTAGGCCACGGAGCGGCCCACGATCTCCACGTCCAGCAAGGGCTCGGCGGCGATCTCGCCGTTGGCCTGCATCACGCCGCGGGCCATGCGCTGCGCCATGTCGGTGGCGGCGTTGCCGATGTCGATCTGGCCTACCGCGATGTCGTACTTGCGCCCATCGAGCGATGCCGCCTTGGTCAGCCCCATCACGCCATGCTTGGTCGCGGTGTAGGCGATGGAGTTGGGGCGCGGCGCGTGCGCCGAGATGGAGCCGTTGTTGATGATGCGCCCGCCGCGCGGCTGCTGCTGCTTCATGGCGCGGAACGCCTGCTGGATGCAGATGAACATGCCGGTCAGGTTGGTATCGACCACGCTGCGCCACTGGGCGACCTCCAGGTCTTCGAGCGGCACGCCCGGCGCATTCACGCCGGCGTTGTTGAACAGCAGGTCGACCCGGCCCCAGCGCGCCACGACCGCGTCGAACAGCGCCTGCACCGACGCGGGCTGGCACACGTCGGCGGGCACGGCCAGCACGCGGTCCGGCACACCGGCCTCGTCGGCCACCTGCCGCAGCACGGGCTCGCGGCGCCCCGCGAGGGCCACGGACCAGCCGTCGCGCAGCAGGGCCCGCGCGGCGGCGCGCCCGATGCCGGTTCCGGCTCCGGTGACGATGGCGATCTTGCGTGCTTGTGGCTCCATGGCTGCACCGTGTTTTCGTCGGGGGGGGAGATGGGCCGCGCCCAGGCGGCTCAGCGGCGCGGCTTGCGCGCCTTTTCCTTGGCCTTTGCCTTGGTCTTGGCCACGGCCTTCTTGACTGCGGACTTGATGGCATCGATGGGCGAGCGCGCAGGCGCGGCAGCGGCGGATTTGCGCGGCGCCGCCTTCCTGGCCACCTGGCCGGCTGGCGCGTCGCGCGGCACAACGCCCTTGTCCTTGAGCGCGCGCGGCACCAGATCGGCGCCTTCGTGCACGATGCGGAAATCTATCTTGCGCCCATCTAGATCGACGCGGCTGACCTGTACGCGCAGCCGGCTGCCGATGGCGTAGCGGATGCCCGTGCGCTCGCCGCGCAGTTCCTGCCGCGCCTCGTCGAACTTGAAGTATTCACCGCCCAGTTCGGTGATGTGCACCAGGCCCTCGACGTACATGGCGTCTAGGGTCACGAAGATGCCGAAGGACGTGACCGCCGTGACCACGCCGCCGTATTCCTCGCCCAGGTGCTCGCGCATGTACTTGCACTTGAGCCACGCCTCCACGTCGCGGCTGGCCTCGTCGGCGCGGCGCTCGTTGGCGCTGCAGTGCAGGCCGGCGGCTTCCCAGGCCTGGGTTTCCTTCGCGGCGGCGGCGCTCAGCTTGCGGGGCGCCGCGCTGGGTTTGGCCACGCGGCTCGCCATCCGCTTGGCGAGCTTGGCATGCGCCTCGCCCGGCGTGGGCAGGACGGGCAACTGGTAGCGGGTCTTGTCCAGGATCGCCTTGATGACGCGGTGCACCAGCAGATCCGGATAGCGGCGGATGGGGCTCGTGAAGTGGGTATAGGCCTCGTAGGCCAGGCCGAAGTGGCCGCTGTTGATGGGCGTGTAGATCGCCTGCTGCATGGAGCGCAGCAGCATGGCGTGGATCTGCTGCGCGTCGGGCCGGTCCTTGGTGGCCGCGGCGATGGCCTGGAACTCCGACGGGTGCGGCTCATCGCCGATGCTCATGCCCACGCCCATGGCCTTCAGGTAGTTGCGCAGGATCTCCTTTTTCTCGGGCGTCGGGCCTTCGTGCACGCGGTACAGGCCCGGCTGCTTGCCCTGTGCGATGAAGTCGGCGCTGCACACGTTGGCAGCCAGCATGGCCTCTTCGATCAGGCGGTGGGCCTCGTTGCGCACGCGCGGCACGATCTTCTCGATGCGGCCGTTGTCGTCGCAGATGATCTGCGTCTCGGTGGTTTCGAAGTCCACCGCGCCGCGCACCTGGCGCGCGGCCAGCAGCGCGCGGTACACGTCGTGCAGGTTCAGCAGATCGGCCACCCGCTCCTTGCGGCGCATGGCCTCGGGCCCGCGCGTGTTGGCCAGGATGGCGGCCACCTCGGTGTACGTGAAGCGGGCGTGGCTGAACATCACCGCCGGGTAGAACTGGTAGGCCTGAACCTCGCCCTTGGCCGTGACGAGCATGTCGCACACCATGCACAGGCGCTCCACCTCGGGGTTGAGCGAGCACAGCCCGTTGGACAGCTTCTCCGGCAGCATCGGTATCACCCGGCGCGGGAAGTACACACTGGTGGCCCGGTCGTAGGCGTCCACGTCGATGGCCGAGCCGGTCTGCACGTAGTGGCTCACGTCGGCGATCGCCACCAGCAGGCGCCAGCCCTTGGCGCGCCCGACGCGCGCGGGCTCGCAGTAGACGGCGTCGTCGAAGTCGCGCGCATCCTCGCCGTCGATGGTGACCAGAGGAATGTCCGTCAGGTCGACGCGCTGGCGCTTGTCCTGCGGACGCACCTTGTCGGGCAGCGCGCGGGCCTCGGCCAGGCAGGCTTCGGAGAACTCATGCGGCACACCGTACTTGCGCACCGCGATCTCGATCTCCATGCCCGGGTCGTCCACTTCGCCGAGCACTTCCTTCACGCGCCCCACGGGCTGGCCGAACAGGGCCGGCGGCTCGGTCAGCTCCACCACCACCACCTGTCCCGGCTTGGCAGTGCCGGTCGCGCCCTTGGGGATCAGCACGTCCTGGCCGTAGCGCTTGTCTTCGGGCGCCACGAGCCAGACGCCGCTTTCCTGCAGCAGCCGCCCGATGATGGGCTGCGGGGGACGCTCGATGATCTCCACCACGCGGCCCTCGGGGCGGCCACGGCGGTCCAGGCGCACGATCCGCGCCTTGACGCGGTCCTTGTGCAGCACCGCGCGCATTTCGTTGGGTGGGAGGTAGATGTCGGACTCGCCGTCGTCGCGCACGACGAACCCGTGGCCGTCACGATGCCCCTGTACGGAGCCTTCGATTTCTTCGAGAAAGTTGTTCAAGCGATTGCTTGAGCTTTGATTTTTAAGATACAATCTTGGTCTTCCTGAGATGCCCAGGTGGCGGAATTGGTAGACGCACTAGTTTCAGGTACTAGCGAGTAACATCGTGGAGGTTCGAGTCCTCTCCTGGGCACCAAGTTTAATGAAAACCCCAAGGGGCTTTCGGCCTGAAAAGCCGCTGCAACCGCAGCGGCTTTTTTGTTGGCGCCGCACCCGCGCGCTTGCCACCCACGGCCGCCCACTGGCATGCCCCAAGCAAGATGCGGGCAAGGCGCTCGGCGGCGGGCGGCACATGCGGGCGGCGGGGGTCATACGGGCAATGCAACCAGGTCATGGCCCTGCGTGCCCACGATGCGGGCGCGCGTGAATTCGCCCACTTTCAAGGTCTTGCTGATCTTCTCGGGCGGCAGCAATTGCACCGTACCGTCGATCTCCGGCGCGTCGGCGTAGCTGCGGCCCACGCCGCCCTTGCGCCCCAGGCCCGGCGCCGCATCCACCAGCACCTGCATGGTCGCGCCCACGCGCCGCCGCAGCCGCGCCGTGGAGACTTCTTCGGCCACGGCCATGAAGCGCGCGCGGCGCTCTTCGCGCAGTTCCAGCGGCAGCATGCCGGGCAGTTCGTTGGCCGCCGCGCCGTCCACCGCGCTGTAGGCGAAGCAGCCGGCGCGGTCGATCTGCGCCTCGCGCACGAAATCCAGCAGGTGCTGGAACTCTTCTTCGGTCTCGCCCGGGAAGCCGGCGATGAAGGTGCTGCGCACGACGAGTTCGGGGCAGGCATCGCGCCAGCGCTCGATGCGCTCCAGGTTCTTCTCGCCGCTGGCCGGGCGCTTCATGCGCTTGAGCACGTCCGGATGGCTGTGCTGGAAAGGCACGTCCAGGTAGGGCAGCACGTGGCCCGTTGCCATCAGCGCGATCACCTCGTCCACGCTCGGGTAGGGATACACGTAGTGCAGCCGGACCCATGCGCCATGCGGCGCCGCCAGGTCGCCCAGCGCCTGCACCAGGTCGAGCATGCGCGTCTTCACGGGCCGTCCGTCCCAGAAGCCGGTGCGGTACTTCACGTCCACGCCGTAGGCGGACGTGTCCTGGCTGATGACCAGCAGCTCCTTCACGCCGCCCTCGAACAAGGCGCGTGCCTCTTTCAGCACGTCGCCCACGGGCCGCGACACGAGGTCGCCGCGCATCGATGGAATGATGCAGAACGTGCAGCGGTGGTTGCAGCCCTCGCTGATCTTCAGGTAGGCGTAGTGCCGGGGCGTGAGCTTCACGCCTGCTTCACCGAACGCGCCCGGCACCAGGTCCATGAAGGGATCGTGCGGCTTGGGGCAATGGCTGTGCACCGCGTCCATCACCTCCTGCGTGGCGTGCGGGCCGGTCACGGCCAGCACGCTGGGGTGCATCGCGCGCACGAGGTTGCCGCCGCCTTCGGCGCTGCGGGCACCCAGGCAGCCCGTGACGATGACCCGGCCATTGCCGGCCAGTGCTTCGCCAATGGTGTCGAGGCTTTCCTTCACGGCATCGTCGATGAAGCCGCAGGTGTTGACGATGACGAGGTCGGCGCCTTCGAAGGTCTTGGAAGTCTGATAGCCCTCGGCGCTGAGCTGCGTGAGGATGAGCTCGGAGTCCGTCAGCGCCTTGGGGCAGCCCAGACTGACGAAACCGACCTTGGGCGTTTTCGTGGGGGAAAGAACTTCGCTCATGCCCCCATTGTCCCAGGTATCCGCCGGGTCAGCGTTTGAGCCCGAATGCGCCGAGCATTTGCGCGGCCTGCTTCTGCATCTGTTCCTGCATCTGCTGGAACAGGCCGCGCGACTGCTCCACGTAGTTGCCCAGCATGCCCTGCATCAGGGGCGACTGCCCATTCATGAACTGCGGCCACATCTCGGGCGTGAGGTTCTGCGACTGTTCGGCCAGCTTGGCCTGCATGTCGGTGAACGCCTGCACGTTCTTTTCGATGTACGAGCCCATGAAGCCCTGCATCGCGTGGCCGTAGAAGCGGATGATGTTGGCCAGCGCCGCCTCGCTGAACATGGGGGCCCCGCCGGCCTCTGCCTCCAGGATGATCTGCAGCAGGATGCTGCGCGTGAGGTCGTCGCCGGACTTGGCGTCGCGCACGACGAAGGGCTCGCCCCGCATCACGAGCTGCTTCACCTCGGCCAGCGTGATGTAGGCCGATGTCCTGGTGTCGTAGAGCCGGCGGTTGGGGTACTTCTTGATGACCCGCTGCGTCGGGGCCGGCGCGGCGGCGTTCTGGTTCTGCACTTGCAAGCTCCTCGGACAGGGCGCGCGCGACCGTGCGCCTTCTGCAGACTTATTCTAGGGAGCGCCTTGTGCGCGGCGCCCGAGGAATACCCTATGCACCGATGCACGGCTCAAGGTCGGCCCCTCCTCCGCTGCCCATCGCCGCGCACTGTGCGCGGCGCACCGCTGCGCATCAGCGGTAGCCGAGGAACAGGATGCCGATGTTGACCAACAGCCCTGCCGTCCAGACGGCGCTGCGCGCCGTGGACAGGCCAGCCACGTACACCGTGATGTAGAACATGCGCAGCAGCACGTAGAGCAGTGCCAGCAGGTCCAGCGGCGTCTGCGCCGCGCCGAGCTGGTGCGCGATGACCACCGCGCCGATGAAGAACGGCAGCCCTTCGAAGCTGTTGGCCTGCGCCGCGTTGGCGCGCGCCCGCCAATCGGTCTGCCGCGCCAGCCAGCCGCGCGGATCGCGGTTGTCGAAGCGGTCGGCGCCGTACTTCGCCAGGCCGGCGCACACGATGGGCAGCAACGCCGCCACCAGCACGCACCAGTAGGCCACCGTGAAATGCGCGATGTGCAGGGTATTCATGGTCATAGGTCTTTTTGGCCTCCAGCGCAGGTATATATTGCGCTTGTAGCTACTAAAACAATAGCAATCCAGTCACCGCCGGTCCACCAGCGCATGCGCAATGGTGCCCAGATCCACGTATTCCAGCTCGCTGCCCGCGGGCACGCCGCGCGCCAGCCGCGTGACGTGCAGGCCACGCGCGCGCAGCGCCTCGCCCAGCACGTGGGCCGTGGTCTCGCCCTCCGCCGTGAAGCTGGTGGCGAGGATCACCTCCTGCACCGTGCCGTCGCCCGCGCGCTCCAGCAGGCTGTGCACACCGATGTCCTTCGGCCCCACGCCGTCGAGCGGGCTGAGCCGCCCCATGAGCACGAAGTACAGACCGTCGTAGGCGGCGGTGCGCTCCACCGCCGACTGGTCGGCGGGCGTTTCCACCACGCACAGGCGCGTGGGGTCGCGCCGCGGGTCCAGGCAGGTGGCGCACACCTCGGCCTCGGTGAAGGTGTGGCAGCGCGCGCAGTGGCGCACCGTGGCCGCGGCGTCATGCAGCGCGCGCGAGAGCAGCTCGGCGCCGTCGCGGTCGTGCTGCAGCAGGTGGAAGGCCATGCGCTGCGCCGACTTCACCCCCACGCCGGGCAGGCGGCGCAGCGCCTGCACGAGCGAGTCGAGGCTGTGGGTGTCGGCGGCCACGGTCGAACTGCTTCAGTTATCCGCGGCGCTGCGCGCCGCATGAAACCGCACGGTACGAAGGGCTGCGGCGCAGGCCATGCCAGCAACCGCCGCGGAGCCGGCTCTGCCAGGCCGCTGACGGTGCCCCCCGGCGGGGGGAGGCACCCTTACACGAAGCGAGGGAGCAACGGGGTGGGTCATCTCAAAACGGGAACTTGAGCCCGCCCGGCAGGCCCGGCATGCCCGCAGTGATCTTGCCCATGCGCTCCTGCGTGGTGTCCTCGGCCTTGCGCACGGCGGCGTTGAAGGCGGCGGCCACCAGGTCTTCGAGCATGTCCTTGTCGTCGGCCAGCAGGCTCGGGTCGATGGTCACGCGCTTGACGTCGTGCTTGCAGGTCATGAGCACCTTGACCAGGCCCGCGCCCGATTCGCCCTCGACCTCCACGTTCGCAAGCTCGTCCTGCGCCTTCTTGAGGTTGTCCTGCATGGCCTGGGCTTGCTTCATGAGGCCGGCGAGTTGTCCTTTGTTGAACATGGTGCGTGTGTCCTTTGCTGTCGGGAGGATGGGGGTCAGAGGGGCTTGATGCTGCCGGGCACGATTGTCGCGCCCCAGTCGCGCAGCATGGATTGGACGAACGGGTCGGCGTGGATCAATTCCTCGGCCGCGCGCTGGCGCTCACGCGCGGCGTGGGCGTTGCGCCGGGCGGGACTGTCGATGACGCTGCCCACCTCGACCGTGATCTGCTCGGCCAGGCCGGCATCGGCCAGCGCCGCGCGCAGGCGCTCGCGCGCGGCGGGCTGGTTGAGCGATTCGCGCTCCACGCGCAGCATCCAATGCGGGCCGTCGCGCGCCACCAACTGCGACTGCAGTGCCAGCTCGCGCACCAGCGCCGTGATGGCCTCGGCGGCGACGAGCTTTTGCACCGTGGCGTGCCAGAAATCGCCCTCCCCGGTCGGCGTGAACTGCGCCAGCGGCGCGGGCGCGTCGGCATCGGCGCGCGGCCGCTGGCGCTCGCCGGGCTCGGGCTGCTGGCGCACCGGCACGGCCACCACCTGCGCGCGCGGCGGCAGCCCGGACGCCGGCCGCGCCGGCATGGGCGCGGGGCGCTCCAGCACCGGCAGCACGCCGCCCGCGCGCTCGGCCACCGCGGGCGGCACGGCACGCGGGGCCGCCACGGCTTCGGATTCGTCGGGCGGCGGCGCCTCATCGAGCCAGGGGGGTACGTCGTCGCCCTCCTCATCGGGTTCGGCGGGTTCGGCGGGTTCGGGGTCAGGTTCGGCGGCGCCATAGGACGGCGCAGAGGCTTCGACCGCCACCGGCGCAGCCGGCGCCAATGGCGCGGAAGACGGCGGTAGCGCCGCCGCAGGCACGGCGGCCTTAGCCGGCGTCAGAGTTTTTTTTTCCGCCATGCCGCCCGCGGGCTTGAACGCCAGCAGGCGCAGCAGCGTCATGGTGAGCGCCGCGTATTCGTCGGGCGCCAGGCCCAGTTCGCCCCGGCCATGCAGGCAGATGCTGTAGAGCAGTTGGGTCTCGTCGGCGGGCATCAGCGCGGCCAGGCGCGCGGTTTCCACGGCCTCGGCGTCATGGGCATCAATCGCCTCGGCCATCTGCGGCACGGCCTGCAGCACGGCCATGCGTTGCAGCACGGTGCCCATGTCCTCCAGCGTGGAGGCGGCGGACAGGCCGTTCACGCGCAGCGCCTCGGAGGTTTCCACCACCGTCCTGCCGTCGCCCGCGGCCAGCGCATCGACCAGGCGAAACACGTAGGAGCGGTCCACGCTGCCCAGCATCTGGCGCACCGTGGCTTCCTCCAGCCTGCCGCTGCCGAAGGCGATGGCCTGGTCGGTCAGCGACAGCGCGTCGCGCATGGAGCCGCGCGCCGCGCGCGCGAGCAGCCGCAGCGCCGGCGCGTCGGCGGGGATGTTCTCGGCGGCCAGCACGTGGGCCAGGTGCTCCTGCACCGTCTCGGGCGCCATGGGGCGCAGGTTGAACTGCAGGCAGCGGCTCAGCACCGTGACCGGCACCTTCTGCGGGTCGGTGGTGGCGAGCACGAACTTGAGGTACTCGGGCGGCTCCTCCAGCGTCTTCAGCATCGCGTTGAAGGCGGTGTTGGTGAGCATGTGCACTTCGTCGATCATGAAGACCTTGAAGCGCCCCTGCACCGGCTTGTAGACGGCCTGTTCCAGCAGGCTCTGCACCTCGTCCACACCCCGGTTGGATGCCGCATCGAGCTCGGTGTAGTCGACGAAGCGGCCGCTGTCGATGTCGGTGCAGGCCTGGCACACGCCGCAGGGCGTGGCGGTGATGCCGCCCTGCCCGTCCGGCCCCTGGCAGTTGAGCGACTTGGCCAGGATGCGCGACACCGTCGTCTTGCCCACGCCGCGCGTGCCCGTGAACAGGTAGGCGTGGTGCAGGCGCTGCTGCGTGAGCGCATTGGTGAGGGCCTGCACCACATGCTCCTGCCCCACCATTTCCGAAAAGGTCTTCGGGCGGTACTTGCGGGCGAGCACGAGGTAGGACATCCGTGCAATTCTACGGGCCCCCGCAGCCGCGCACGGACGCTGCCGATCAGGACTTGAAGCCGAACCGCCCTTCCGCCGCGATGGCCGCGAGCGGCAGGCGTGGCGTGGGATTGTCGCGCGCGCGCAAGGCTTCCGGCAGCGCGCTCTTGTCGGCGCTCAGGCGTCCGATGGCCACCACCGCATCCACCGCGAAATCGTCGGGCACGCCGAGCGAGCTGCGCGCCAGATCCTTGTCGAAGCCGGCCATCGCATGCGCATGCCAGCCCAGGGACGTGGCCTGCAGCGCGGCGCTGAGCCAGGCCGCGCCGGTATCGAACGCATGCCAGCCGTTGGGCTGGGGCTCCGTGGCACCCGGCGGCAGCCCGGTCTTGGCCGACAGCACGACGAGCAGCGCCGACGCGTTCCTGGCCCAGCTCTGGTTGAACTCGTTGAGCGTGGCCAGCAGCGGCCCCCAGGCCGGCGTGCCGGCACGCGCCCAGATGAAGCGCCAGGGCTGCAGGTTGTAGGCCGAGGGCGACCAGCGCGCGGCTTCGAGGATGGACAGCAGCGTTTGCTCGGGGATCGCCTCGCCCGTGAAGGCGCGCGGCGACCAGCGGTTGAGGAAGATCGGATCGACGGGGTACTCCGGCGTGCGGGATTCGGACATGGATGGATACTCCAGAAAAATTGCGGAGATGGCGGCGGCGCACACGGCGCCGCGCGTTCCCATGGTAGGGACAAACCCGCCAGCCGCAACGAAGCCAGCGTAATAAGCAATCGCGGGCCGGGCCCAAATGGCCCCGGCGCGGATCCGCGCCGCCCAGCCGGTACAATCGGCCGTGACGGGCCTCCCCGCATGGTGAAGCGGCCAACCGGGTCAGGTGGGGAACCAAGCAGCCCTAACTGTGGAGCCAGTGCCGGGGGTAAGGCTCGTCACCTTCTTCTTTCTTCCCCTCCCCTTTTTCTTCCCCTTCCCTTTCGCCCGCAGGGCAGCCGCCGGCACGGATGGCGCGGCGTTTGCGCAGGCGCGATCGCGCGCAACCTCATGCACCCGCCAGCCAGCGCAGCGCCCCTTCGCCCGCCGCGCGGCCCGTGGCCCAGCAGGCCGTGAGCAGGTAGCCGCCGGTCGGCGCCTCCCAGTCCAGCATCTCGCCGGCGCAGAACACGCCGGGCGCGCCATGCAGCATGAGATGCGCGTCCAGCGCCTCGAACGGCACGCCGCCCGCGCTGCTGATGGCCTCGTCCACCGGGCGCGCCGCCACCACGGTGACGGGCAGCGCCTTGATGGCGGCGGCGAGCCGATCGGGCTGCGCCAGCGTTTCCGGCTCGAGCAGTTCGTGCAGTAGCGCCGCCTTGATGCCGTCGAGCCCCAGGCGGCTCTTCAGGTGGCTGGACAGGGATCGCGCCCCGCGCGGGTGGCGTACCTCGGCGGCCACGCGCTCGGGCGCGAGCGCGGGCAGCAGATCCAGGTGGAAGGTGGCGTGGCCGTGGGCCGCGATCTCGTCGCGCAGCAGCGCCGACGCGGCATAGACCAGGCCGCCTTCCACGCCCGTGGCGGTGGCGACGAATTCGCCGCGCCGTGCGAACCGCCGCCCCTGGCTGTCGGTGAAGGCGATGGCCACCGACTTGAACGGCTGGCCCGCGAAGCGTTCGGCGAAGTACGGCGTCCAGCCCGGCTGCGGCCCGGGCGCGGCGCCCGCCAGTTCGCGCAAAAACGCGCGCCGCGTCTCAGCCGCGCCCGGCAAGCCCGCGCGGCCCGCCACGTCGAAGCCGCAGTTGGCCGGCGCGAGCGGCGCCACCGGCACGCCCAGCGCTTCGAGCAGCGGCACCCAGGCGCCGTCGCAGCCCAGCCGGGCCCAGCTCGCGCCGCCCAGCGCCAGCACGGCGGCGGCGGCGGGCACTGCCACCTCGCCCGCGGGCGTGGCGAAGCGCAGCGCCTGTGGGCCGCCGGCCACGGGCGGCGCATCCCAGCCGAGCCAGCGGTGGCGCATGTGGAACTGCACGCCCGCGCCGCGCAGCCGGTGCAGCCAGGCGCGCAGCAGCGGCGCGGCCTTCATGTCGTGCGGGAACACGCGGCCCGAGCTGCCGACGAACGTCTCCACGCCCAGCCCGTGCGCCCAGGCGCGCACGGCGTCGGCGCCGAAGCGCCGCAGCAGCGGCGCGAGCCAGGGCTCGCGCGTGCCGTAGCGCGACAGGAAGGCCGGCGCGGGCTCGGCATGGGTCATGTTGAGTCCGCCCTTGCCCGCGAGCAGGAACTTGCGGCCCGCCGAGGGCATGGCGTCGTACACGTGCACCGCCCGCCCGGCAGCGGCCAGCACCTCGGCGGCCATGAGGCCGGCGGGGCCGGCGCCGATGACGGCCACGGGAAGCGGGGGGTTCTGGTTCATGGCGGGGCGTGCGGGAACAAATCGGGCTGCGCGGGGCCGGCGATGGGCGGCGCGCAAGGCATGGATTCTGCCTGCGCACCGCCATCGCCCTGCACCGCCACGACCGTGCCCTGCCCCGTGAGGAAGGCCGCGCGCACCACGGCGCCGGGGTTCAGCGCGGCCACCGCGCGGCGGTACTGCGCGAGCTGTTCCAGCAGCGCCGGCTGGCGCTCGGGCGCGGCGGCGGTCTTGTAGTCGAGCACCCACCATTCGCCCGTGTCGCGGCGGCGCACCAGCCGGTCCAGGCGCAGCAGCGCGCCCTGGTGGTGCAGTTCCACCTCGTTGCCGTGCCAGTCCAGCAGCGCGGCCTGCCAGGCCCAGGCGCCCTCGCCTTCGTGGATGCGCCGGGCCAGCGCGGCGGCTTCGGCGGCCTGCAGCGGGTCGAGGCCAAATTCGCGCGCCACGGCCTGCAACTGCGGACTGCCGTCGGCCCAGGGCGGCGGCGCATCCGCGCGCAGCTCTTCGAGCAGGCGGTGCATGGCCTCGCCGAGCCGCGCCGCCGCCGGGTCCGCGGCGTCGGGCGCGGCGCGCGGGGGCTGGGCGGCGAGTTTCATTTCCGGCGGCAGTTCGGGCAGGGTGCGCAGCAGGCAGGGCGCGTCGGCGTCCGCCGCCTGCCGCGGCGGGTCGGCGGCCTCGGCTTCGGCCAGGGCGCACAGGGGCTGGAGCCGCTGCCACCAGCTCGGCGCGGCACCGCTGCGGTGCGGCTGCACCGACGAAACGACGACCTCGCCGCGCGCGCGGGTCAGCGCCACGTAGAGGGCGTTGATCTCCTCGCGCCGGCGCTCGGCCTGCTCGGCGGCCAGCAGCGCCTCGCAGCAGGCCGGCGGCTGCGATTCGCTGGCGATGAAAGCAAAGCGCCGGGGCGCGGGCAGCTCGCCGGGCCAGTCGACGAGCACGCCCATGGTCTCGGCGCGCGGCGGCGCGGCGTCGGTGTCGAGCAGCAGCACCAGCGGCGCCTCCAGCCCCTTGGCGCCGTGCACGGTGAGCAGGCGCACGGCGCCTTCGCCCACACCGTGGCCGCCGCCTGTCTGCACCGGCGCCTGCGCCGCGCCCGCCTTGAGCGCGCGCACGAAGGCGTAGGGCGTGGCGTAGCGCGCGCCGTCGATCTGCAGCGCCGCGCCGAGCAGCGCGCGCAGGTTGGCCTGCGCCGCCTCGCGCCGCGGCGCGGGCGTGGCGGCGGCAAAGCGCGCCAGCACATCGCCGGCATGGAAGATGGCGTCCAGCGCATCATGCGGCGGCAGCGCGGCCAGCCAATCTCGGTATTGGGTCAAAACAGGCCCTAGCGCCCGCAAATCGGGCGGTAGCAGCTCCTGATTTAATAGCAATTCGAGCCAACCATGGCACTCTGGCGCGGCCTGCTTGCGGGCCAGCGCGATGCGCGCCAGGGCCTCGTCGCCCAAACCGAACAGCGGCGAGCGCAGCGCGCGCGCGAGCGACAGGTCATGCCCCGGCGAAACCAGCGCGTCGAGCAGCGCGACCACGTCCTGCACCTCGGGCGCGTCGGCCAGGCTGGTTTTTTCAGGCTGCTCCGTGGGCAGGCCCAAGCGGCGCAGTTCGTCCTGCATGACTGCCAGATGCGCGCGGCGGCGCGAGAGCACCATCACGTCCTGCGCCCGCAGCGTGCCCGCCGCCACCCGCGCCGCCAGCCAGCGCGCGGCCTGGCGGCATTCGCGCGCGCGCAGCGTTTCCTCGGGCGCCAGGCGCGGGGTGGCAAGGCTGTCGCGCCAGCCCGCCGGCTCGCCGGGTGGCCGTCCATCCTCCGCCTCGCGGACGATCTGCGGCAGGCACGACACGGCGCCCTGGGCGCGCGATTCCGTGGTGTGGGTGCGAAAGCCCGCGTACTCGCCCGCGTCCTGCGCGACCTGCAGGGCAGCGTTGACGGCGGCGATCACCACGGGCGCGTTGCGGCGCGTGTGGTCGCAGGCCAGCCGGTCGCCGCCCAGGCCTTCCACCACGAACACCTGCGCGGCGCGGAACACCTGCGGCTCGGCGCGGCGGAAGCGGTAAATGCTCTGCTTGGGGTCGCCCACGATGAACACCGCCGGCGCCCGCGCCGCGCCCGCATAGCCCGACAGCCAGGCGTGCAGGGCCTGCCACTGCAGGGGGTTGGTGTCCTGGAACTCGTCGACGAGCAACTGGCGCACGCGGGCGTCGAGCTTCTCCTGCACCCAGCCGCTGAGCACGCCGTCGGACAGCAGCACCAGCGCGGCGCGCTCCACGTCGTTCATGTCGACCCAGCCGCGCTCGCGCTTGAGCGCGGCGAATTCGGCCAGCAGCAGCCGCGACAGGCGCACCAGCCGCTGGTGGTAGACCCATGCCTCGTGCTGGCGCTGGGCGGCGCAGAGCGTTTGCAGTTCGGCCTCGGCCTCCTGCGCGGCGGCGAACTTCTGCAGGTGCGCCGTCAGCCGGTCTTGCGCCGCGACGAAGATCGCCTTGCGCAAGGCGGCCAGTTGACCCGGCCCGGCGGGCAGCAGCAGCGCATCGGCGATGGCGGCGGCGGCTTTCTGCGGGGTCTTGGCGGATTCGCGCCCCAGCGCCGCGGACCAGCCGTGCCATCGCGCGCGCGCCGCATCGCCCTGCAGGGCCTGCCAGGGCTCGTCCACGCCGGCCAGCGCCGGGTAGAGCGCGGCGAACGGCTGCACCGACGCATCGGCCACGCCCTGCGCGTCGGCCAGCGCGAACTCGGTGCGGCGCGCAAGCGCGGCCTCCAGCGCCTTGTGCGCCTGCACGCGGCCATGGCTGGCGACCAGCGCCTCGAAATCGGCGCGCGCCGCGCCGTCGGCCAGCAGCGCGCCCCAGAAACGGCGCCAGACCCGCTCCACCGCCTCGGCGTCGTCTTCGAGCAGTTCATAGCCCGTGGGAAAGCCCAGTTGCTGCAGGACGGCCAGCGGCGCGGTGCGCAGCAGCGCCGCGAACCAGCCGTGGAAGGTGCGGATTTGCACCGGCCGCCCCGCGCGCAGCAGGTTGCGCTGCAGATTTTGTAGCGCCTGGCGCTTGTCCTGCCTGCGCTGGGGGTCAATTTCTTCCACGATGCCGCGCAGGCGCAGTTCTTCGCCCAGGGCGTCGAGGGGCATGCGGGAGAATTCGGCCAGCCAGGCGTGCAGGCGCTCACGCATCTCGCCTGCGGCCTTCTTGGTGAAGGTGATGGCCAGGATCTCGTGCGCCGGGCAGCCGTCGAGCAGCGCGCGCACGATGCGCGACACCAGCATCCAGGTCTTGCCCGCGCCGGCGCAGGCTTCCACGGCCACGCTGCGGCGCGGGTCGCAGGCGATGGCGTAGAAGGCGTCGCGGGCGATGCGCTGGCCGTTGTGCTCATAAGCCAGCGCGGGCGGTTGCGAAATGGGCGGCAAGGTCATGGCCCGAAGGGTACTACCGTGGGCATGCCTTTCAGCCACCGCTGCCGCCTGGACTGGCGGTTGCTACTGGATCAGGAGCTGCCACCGCAGGCGGATAGGGCGCTGGAGCCCGATTTGGCTTGAACCTGGAAACGGCAGTTGACCGCTTTGTATCCCTTGACAAGCCGCATGAAATCAAGCGTTGACGGCTTCGATGGCGTTCGCCTCGTGGGTGAGAGCGCCATGCACCTGCCAGCACCGCGCTCGGCGCGCCATGCGGCGTTGCTCCTCCTTGCGGGCAGTAGCGCGTCGTCGCGTCTTGCCTGGCACCCCGATCACGGCACTGGCAGGCGCATCCAACTGCCGTTTCCAGGTTGAAGAACTACCGGCCCCGCCGGCGCTGCAGCAGCGCAATGATTTCACCCATCACGCCGCGGCGGAACGCCAGCACGCAGACGACGAAGATCAGGCCCGTGACCATGGTGACGGATTCGCCGAGCGTGGAGAACCACTCGATGCCCGTCGCCTGCGCCAGGACGCTGCCGATCTCGCCGAGCTTGTTCTCCAGCACCACCACGATGGCCGAGCCCAGCAGCGGCCCCGACAGCGTGCCCAGCCCGCCCACCAGCGTCATCAGGATGACCTGGCCCGAGGCGGTCCAGTGCACGTCGCTGAGCGTGGCGAAGCCCAGCACCAGGGTCTTGAGCGAGCCCGCCAGCCCCGCCAGCGCGGCGGACAGCACGAAGGCCAGCAGCTTGAAGCGCGCCGTGTCGTAGCCCAGCGAGATGGCGCGCGGCTCGTTTTCCTTGATCGCCTTGAGCACCTGGCCGAACGGCGAATGGATGGTGCGCGCGATGAGCAGGAAGGCGGCCACCGCCACCAGCAGCGTCACGTAGTACATGGTCAGGTCGTTGCCCAGATCGACCACGCCGAACAGGTTGCCGCGCGGCACGCCCTGCAGGCCGTCCTCGCCGCCCGTGAAGGGCGCCTGCAGGCAGATGAAGAACAGCATTTGCGCCAGCGCCATCGTGATCATGGCGAAGTAGATGCCCTGCCTGCGGATGGCCAGCCAGCCGAACACCAGCCCCAGCAGCGCGCCGCTGGCGGTGCCCAGCAGCAGCCCCAGTTCGGGGGTGAGATGCCACGCCTTGAGCGCATGCCCGGCCATGTAGGCCGAGCCGCCCAGGAAGGCCGCGTGGCCGAACGACAGCAGCCCGGTGTAGCCCAGCAACAGGTTGAAGGCCGACGCGAACAGGGCGAAGCACAGCAGCTTCATCATGAACACGGGATAGACGCCGAGGAAGGGCGCCGCGAGCAGCGCGAGCAGCAGCAGGCCGTAGCCGATGGTCTTGGTTTGCATAGGAGAATCGCCCCGCGCTTATTTTTCTTTGCCGAACAGGCCGGCGGGGCGGATCAGGAGGACGATGACCATGATCACGAAGACCACGGTGGACGAGGCTTCGGGGTAGAACACCTTGGTGAAGCCCTCGACGATGCCCAGGCCCAGGCCGGTGAGGATGGAGCCCATGATGGAGCCCATGCCGCCGATCACCACCACGGCGAAGACGGTGATGATGAGGTTCTGCCCCATGAGCGGCGACACCTGTATCACCGGCGCGGCCAGCACGCCCGCGAAGGCCGCCAGCGCGGCGCCGAAGGCATAGGTCAGCGTGATCATCAGCGGCACGTTGATGCCGAACGCCTCCACCAGCCGCGGGTTCTCGGTGCCGGCGCGCAGGTAGGCGCCCAGGCGGGTCTTCTCGATGACGAACCAGGTCGCAAAGCACACCACGACCGAGGCCGCGACGACCCAGGCGCGGTAATTGGGCAGGATCATGAAGCCCAGGTTGGTGGCGCCCTCCAGCGCCTCGGGCGTGTCGTAGGCCAGGCCCGATACGCCGTAGACGGAGCGGAACGCGCCTTCGACGAGCAGCGTCAGGCCCAGTGTGAGCAGCATGCCGTAGAGGTGGTCGAGCTTGTAGATCCAGCGCAGCAGCAGGCGCTCGACCAGCACCCCGAACACGCCGACGACGAGCGGCGCGAGCAGCAGCATCCACCAGTAGCCGATGCCGAGGTAGTTCATGGCCATCCAGGAGAGCACCGCGCCCATCATGAACAGCGCGCCGTGCGCGAAATTGATGACGTTGAGCAGGCCGAAGATCACGGCCAGCCCCAGGCTCAGGATCGCGTAGAACGAGCCGTTCACCAGCCCGAGCAGGAGCTGGCTGAGCATGGCGGGCAGGGAGACGCCGAAGATTTCCATGGATTGCGAAACGGAATGTCGGGAATGTCGGGTCGGACAAGAACGCCCCGGCGCGGGGCCGGGGCACGGGGGGTCAACGCCGGCGGCTTATTGCCAGAGGCTGCACTTGCTCTCGGCCTTGGTGGTGAACACCTGGTCGCCCGGCAGCTTGGCGATGACCTTCAGGTAGTCCCAGGGCTTGGTGGACTCGGCGGGCGCCTTGGCTTCCACGAGGTACATGTCGTGGATGAAGCTGCCGTCGGCGCGGATCTGGCCCTTGCCGTAGAAATCGTCGATCTTGGTGCTCTTCAGATACGCCATGACCTTGTCGGCGTCGGTGGTCTTGACCGCTTCCACCGCCTTCAGGTAGTTCCAGGTGGCGGAGTAGTCGGCGGCCTGCACGTCGGTGGGCATGCGCTTGGTCTTCTCGAAGAAGCGGGCGGCGAACTTGCGCGTGGCGTCGTTGAGGTCCCAGTACCAGCTCGTGGTGTGCAGCAGGCCCTGGGTGTTCTTCAGGCCCAGGCTGTGGATGTCCGACAGGAACACCAGCAGGCCGGCGGTCTTCATGGTCTTGTTGATGCCGAATTCCTTGGCCGCCTTGATGCTGTTGATGGTGTCGCCGCCTGCGTTGGCCAGGCCCAGGATCTGCGCCTTGGAGCTTTGCGCCTGCAGCAGGAACGAGGAGAAGTCCGACGCGTTGAGCGGATGCCGGACCGAGCCGACCACGGTACCGCCCTTTTCCTTGACGACGCGCGCGGTGTCGGCTTCGAGGGCCTGGCCGAAGGCGTAGTCGGCGGTCAGGAAGAACCAGCTCTTGCCGCCCTTGTCCACCACCGCCGCGCCCGTGCCCTTGGCCAGCGCCACGGTGTCGTAGGCGTAGTGGATGGTGTAGGGACTGCACTGCTCGTTGGTCAGCACCGAGGTGCCCGCGCCGTTGTCGATGAAGACGCGCTTCTTCTCCTGCGCCACCTTGGCCATGGCTAGCGCCACGCCCGAATTGGTGCCGCCGAAGACCAGGGTGATGCCCTGGGTGTCGATCCATTCGCGCGCCTTCGACGCGGCGATGTCGGCCTTGTTCTGGTGGTCGGCGCTCAGCAGCTCGATGGGTTGGCCCAGTACCTTGCCGCCCAGGTCATCGATGGCCATCTGGATGGCGGTTGCACCGCCCTTGCCTTCCAGGTCGGAATACAGGCTGGACATGTCGGTGATGAAACCGATCTTCACCTTCTCTTGCGCCTGTGCCGTGGCCGCGGCCATCCCGGCTGCCGCGAGGGCAATGGCCAGTACCTTGAATTTGTATTGCATGGTTGTCTC
>NZ_JARGEN010000012.1:0-43744 GCF_029211125.1 Curvibacter soli | reverse complement strand
GGGTGGGGGAAAGAAAAGCTGTCTGCCCAGGCTTACACGCCCAGTAGCTGGTTCAGGACGGGCATCTTGGATTCGAGCTGCGAGGCGTCGAAGCGTTCGACGATCTGGCCGTGCTCCATGACGTAGAAGCGGTCGGCCAGGGGCGCGGCGAAGCGGAAGTTCTGCTCCACCATCACCACGGTGTAGCCCTTCTCGCGCAGCATGACGATCATGCGCGCCAGCGCCTGCACGATGACGGGGGCCAGCCCTTCGGATATTTCGTCGAGCAACAAGAGCTTGGCGCCGGTGCGCAGGATGCGCGCCACCGCCAGCATCTGCTGCTCGCCGCCCGACAGGCGCGTGCCCTGGCTGTGGCGGCGCTCGGCCAGGTTGGGGAACATGGCGTAGATCTCGTCCACCGACATGCCCGACCCCATGCCCTTGAGGCGCGGGGGCAGCAGCAGGTTCTCCTCGCACGACAGGCTGGAGAAGATGCCGCGCTCCTCCGGGCAGTAGCCCACGCCCAGGTGCGCGATGCGGTAGGTGGGCAGGTGGATGGTCTCCACCCCGTTCACCTTGACCGAGCCGCGCCGCGCACCGGTCAGGCCCATGATGGCGCGCATGGTGGTGGTGCGGCCCGCGCCGTTGCGGCCCAGCAGCGTGACCACCTCGCCGGGGTGGACCACCATGTCCACGCCGTGCAGCACGTGCGATTCGCCGTACCAGGCCTGCAGGCCCTTGAGTTCGAGTGCGGGGACAGCCATGTCAATGCGCCCCTTGCAACTGGCCGTCGGTGGTGCCCATGTAGGCCTCCATCACCTGCGGGTTGCGCGACACCTCGGCATACGGCCCCTCGGCCAGGATGGCGCCGCGCTGCAGCACGGTGATGCGGTCGGCGATGGTGGAGATCACGCTCATGTTGTGCTCCACCATCAGGATGGTGCGGCCTGCCGACACCTTCTTGATGAGCTGGGTGACGCGGTCCACGTCCTCGTGGCCCATGCCCTGCGTGGGCTCGTCGAGCAGCATCAGTTCGGGCTCCATGGCCAGCGTGGTGGCAATCTCCAGCGCGCGCTTGCGGCCATAGGGCAGGTTGACCGTCAACTCGTCGGCCAGGTCATGCAGGCCCACCTCGGCCAGCAGTTCGCGGGCGCGTGCGTTGAGCTGGTCCAGCACGCGTTCGCTGCGCCAGAACTGGAACGTGATGCCCAGCCCGCGCTGCAGGCCCACGCGCACGTTCTCCAGCAGCGTGAGGTGCGGGAAAACCGCGGAGATCTGGAACGAGCGGATCACGCCGCGTCGCGCGATCTGCGCCGGCCGTTCGCGCGTGATGTCGATGCCGTTGAACCGGATGGTGCCCGAAGTGGGTTCCAGGAATTTGGTGAGCAGGTTGAAGCACGTGGTCTTGCCCGCGCCGTTCGGCCCGATGAGCGCATGGATGGAGCCGCGGCGCACCCGCAAGTCCACGTTGCTGACGGCGGTGAAGCCCTTGAATTCCTTGGTCAGCCGTTGCGTTTCGAGAATGACGTCTTCCACTTTGTCTCCGGGCCGCGTGCGGCCGCATGCAGCGGGCACACGAGCCCGCCCACCCCTGATCTTGCTGCATTGCATCCTAACGGCGCGCATGCGCCGCCCGCACCGGGAGAAACGCTTAGAGTCAGATACGCGTCAGATACGCACAGGCGTACAGGGGTCAGCCATGGGCGGCATGGCCGTAGGTCATGGCCTACGCCGTGCGGCGCGTGCTTCCTATACCCGCGCCCGGGCGCTCCGCCTACGATGCATCCATCGCACGGATCGAGCCCCGCAAAGGCGCCGGTTCAAGCGGCCATTCCCCCAGTTGGGGCGGTGTACGGTTCAGCGCCGACACCGCCCCTATTTTTGCGCCAATCGTCAATGCATCAATGCGCGCCCGCGGCAGCCTCGCTGCCGCCCGCCCGGCCGCGCAGCGGGTGCGACAGCCACACCAGCGGGATCAGCAGCACGAAGATCGCCGCCGACGCGAAGAACACGTCGTTGGCGGCCAGCATGAACGCCTGCTGGTCCACGAGCCGGTTCACCTGCGCCAGCGCCTGCTCGGCGCTCAAGCCGCCGGCCTGCAAGCCGGCCAGCGCGCTGCCGGCGCTGGCACTGCCCTGGCTCACCGCTTCCGCCAGTTGCGCATGGTGCATGGCGGCGCGGTTTTCCCACACCGTGGTGGCGATGGAGGTGCCCACGGCGCCTGCGGTGATGCGGGTGAAGTTGGACAGCCCCGATGCCGAGGGAATGCGGTCGGGCGGCAGGCCCGAGAGTGTGATCGTCACCAGCGGGATGAAGAAGAACGCCATGGCCACGCCCTGGATCACCGTGGGGATGAGGATGGCGGTCAGATCGGCCTGCGTGTTGAAGTGCGAGCGCATCCACAGCACCAGCGCGAAAACGATGAACGCGAAGCTGGCGAAGCGGCGCGGATCGACCTTGCCGATGTTCTTGCCCACCACGGGCGAGAGCACCAGCGCCAGCAGCCCGACCGGCGCCGTGACCATGCCGGCCCAGGTGGCCGTGTAGCCCATGTACTGCTGCAGCCACAGCGGCAGCAGCACCACGTTGCCAAAAAACAGGCCGTAGCCCACCGAAGTGGCGAGCGTGCCGGTCCAGAAGTTGCGCCGCGCGAACAGCGACAAGTCCACGACCGGGTGCTTGTCGGTCAGCTCCCAGGCCAGGAAAAACAGCAGGCCCACCACCGCCACCACCGCAAGCGTGACGACCATGGTCGAATGGAACCAGTCGTTCTCCTTGCCCAGGTCGAGCATGAGCTGCATGGACCCGACCCACACCACGAGCAGCGCCAGACCCATGGTGTCGATGGGCAGCTTGCGCACCGTGCTTTCGCGGTGGCGGTAGATGCTCCAGGCGCCAAACGCGGCGATCATTCCCACGGGGATGTTGATGTAGAAGATCCACGGCCAGGTCATGTTGTCGGTGATCCAGCCGCCCAGCAGCGGCCCCATGACCGGCGCGACCAGCGTGGTCATGGCCCACATGGCCATGGCCAGGCCCGCCAACGCGCGTGGGTAGCTCGCCAGCAGCAGCGACTGCGACAGCGGGATCATCGGTCCGGCCACGAAGCCCTGCAGCGCGCGCAGGCCGATCAGCATGGCCATGCTGGGCGCCAGCCCGCACAGCCACGAGGCCAGCACGAACAGCAGCACGCTGCCGACGAACAGCCGTACCTGGCCGAAGCGCTGCGACAGCCAGCCCGTGAGCGGCACGGCGATGGCGTTGGCCACGGCGAAGCTGGTGATGACCCAGGTGCCCTGGTTGGGGCTCACGCCCAGGTCGCCCGCGATGGCAGGCAGCGACACATTGGCGATGGAGGTGTCGAGCACGTTCATGAACGTGGCCGCGGAAAGGGCGACGGTGCCCCATGCGCGGGCAGCTCCCTGCAGCGGCGCGTGCTGTATCGATTCGGCCATGGCGTACCCGGTCGGCTCAGTGGGCCGCTACCTTGGCGGCACGGCCCAGGTTGGCGGCGATCACGCGCTGCACCTCGGCGTCCGCCCCTTCGTCGAGCATGGCGTAGACCTCGGTCTGCGCCACCACGCTGTCGCGCGGCATGTCGGCGAGCGTCTTCCCGCCCTTCTGCGCCACGTCCACCTCCACATCCATCGACAGGCCCACGCGCAGCGGGTTCTCGGCCAGTTGGCCGGGCTCCAGCACGATGCGCACCGGCACGCGCTGCACCACCTTGATCCAATTGCCGGTGGCATTCTGCGCCGGCAGCAGCGCGAACGCCGCGCCCGTGCCGGCGCCCAGGCCAGCGACCTTGCCGGTGTATTCGACCTTCTTGCCATACACGTCGGCGGTCAGCTTGGCGGGCTGGCCGATGCGGATGTTGCGTAGCTGGACCTCCTTGAAGTTGGCATCGACCCACACCTGGTTGAGCGGCACGATGGACATCAGCGGCGTGCCCGCCGCCACGCGCTGACCGAGCTGCGCGGTGCGGCGCGCGACGTAGCCATCCACCGGCGCGGGCATGGACGCGCGGCGGCTGGCCAGGTAGGCCTCGCGCATCTTCGCCGCGGCGGCGAGCACGCTGGGGTGTTGCTCCACGCTGGTGCCGTCGGTCATGCTCTGGTTGCTGACGAGCTGCTCGCGCGCCGCGGCCACCGCCGCCTGGGCCGAATTCGCCCCGGCCTTGGCGGCGGTCAGCGCGCTCTGCGCATTGGCGAGCGTGGTGCGGGCGTGGTTCAGCTCTTCGCCCGAGACGGCGCCGTTGCCCGACAGCGCCTCGCGGCGGTTCAGGTCGTCTGCGGCACGGGCCACTTCGGACTCGGCGCGCACGATGTCGCTCTGCGCCTTGTGGGCATCGGCTTCGCGCAGCGCCACCTGCGCGGCCAGCGCGCCGTTGTTGGCGTACAGGATGCGCACCTGGCGCACGGCCTGCGCCAGCGCGGCCTCGGCCTGGTCGAGCGCCATCTTGGCATCGGCGGGGTCGAGCTTGACCAGCGGCTGGCCGGCCTTCACGAAGTCGGTGTCGTCGGCGTAGATGGCCATGATGGTGCCGCCGATCTGGGGCGTGATCTGGATCACGTTGCCCTGCACGTAGGCGTTGTCGGTGCCCTCGTAATGGCTGGCCACCAGCCATTCGTAGGCGCCCCAGCCCAGGCCGGCGATCACCACCGCGCCGGTCAGGTAGGTGAGGGCCTTCTTGCGCGCGGGGTTGCCGGAGGACGGGATGGGGGTGGCATTGGCTGCGTCGTTCATGGTGTTGTCGGGATGTTTGGATGGAACAAGGTTTGCCGTGTGCCGCGCGTATCAGGGGTGCTGCTGCGCCACCACGTCGCCGGGCGCAGGCGCATAGCCGCCGCCCAGCGCGCGGGCCAATGCGGCTTGCGCATCGAGCGCGCGCGCGGCCAGGTCCACGGCCTGGCGGCGCTGCGCCAGCACGCTCGACTCGGCGTTGAGCACCTGCAGGTAGTTGCCCAGGCCGGCCTGGTAGCGCTCCAGCGCGATGGCGTAGGCGTCTTCGGCGGCCTGCTGGGCGGCACGCTGCTGGGTCTGCTGGCGCGCGATGGATTGCGTCGAGGCGATCTGGTCGGCGGCCTCGTGCACCGCGTCGAGCACGGCGGCGTTGTAGCTGGCCACCGCCGCGTCCAGGTCCGCTGACATGCCGCGCAGGTTGGCGCGCAGGCGCCCGCCCTCGAAGATCGGCAGGTGGATGGCCGGGCCCACGCCCCATTGCCGGCTGTCGGACTGGAGCAGTTGGCCCATGCCGAGGCTGGAGAGTCCGATGAAGGCGCCCAGGCTGATGTTGGGGTAGAACTGGGCACGCGCCACGTCCACGTCGCGCGTGGCGGCCTGCACACGCCAGCGCGCGGCGGCGATGTCGGCCCGGCGGCCCAGCAGGTCCACCGGGATGGCTGCCTGTGATGCTATGTTTTTCATAGCTGCCAGCGCAGGAACTTCAAGCGTCTGAGTCACTTTTGGCTCTGCAACCAGGGCGGCGATGGCGTTGCGCGCCAGGGTGTCCTGCTCTTGCAGCGCCTCGATCTGCTGGCGCGCCTCGGGCAGGCTGCCCTGGCTCTGGCGCAGCTCCATGCGCGTATCCAGGCCGGCGTTCACGCGGTCGCGCACCAGCCGCAGGGTTTCCTCGCGCTGGGCCAGGGTACGGCGCGCCACGGCCAGTTGCCCATTGATGCGCGCCCACTGCACGTAGCCACGCACCACGCTGCTGGCCAGCAGCACGCGGGCGGCCTGCGCGTCGGCCTGGGCGGCCTGGGCCGCGCCCAGGGCGGCGTCGAGCGCGGCGCGGTTCTTGCCGAAGAAGTCCAGTTCCCAGCCCGCGCTGAGCTGCAGCGAGCCCACGTCCTCGATGCTGCCACCCAGCGGCGGCGGGTACATGCTGGTGGCGCTGAAGCGCTGGTGCGTCACGTCGAACGAGCCATCGACCTGCGGGCGCAGCGCGGCGCCCGCCGCTTCGCCCATGGCCCGGGCGCGCTCCAGCCGCGCCTGGGCCAACTGCAGGCTGGGGCTGCCGGCCAGCGCCTGCTCCACCAGCCGGTCGAGCTGCGCATCGCCGAAGCCGCTCCACCATTGCGCCTGCACGTCGCCGGGAGGGCCATCTAGGCCCAGGGTGGCGCTCTCGCGCAGTTGCGCCTGCGGCGCGATGCCGCTCATGTCCGCGCAGCCCGTGGAAAGAATGGCGGCGCAGGCAGCCGCGGCCAGCGCGGTCGCGGCGCAGCGCAGCCGGCAGGTGGTTGGTTTCATGGCTGATCGTTCCCTTGTGCCCCGGCCTGGGCATGGGCCCGGCCGTTGGCGATTGCACGTTTTAGAAAGCTCTTGAACAGGGCCCACTCCCCGGGCGTGAAGTCCCGCAGGTGGATGTCCTGCACCTGGCGCAGCACGGGCAGGATGCGCCGGGCGGCGGCGATGCCCTCGGGCGTGAGTTCGAGATTGACCACGCGGCGGTCCACGCTGGAGCGCACACGCCGCAGCAGCCCCTTGGCTTCGAGCCGGTCGAGCATGCGCGTGGTGGCGCCGCCATCGAGGTGGCAGATGCGGGAAAGCTCGACCACCGACGATGCCTCCCCCGAGAGCAGCTTGATGAGCGGAATCCATTGCGCGCTGGTGAGGCCGCCGCTGGCTTCGAACTCGTTGTCGGCCTGCTGGCGCAGGCTGGCGAGCAGCACGCGCAGTTGGTAGCCCAAGCTCTCCTCGACCACTTGGCGCACGCCGCTATCCGGTCCGGCCCCGGGGCCGGGCGCGGATGAGGGGGGATGGCTTGGGGTATTCATGGTTTTCGACTTTACTGCCTAGGCAATCATTGTCAAGTCTGTAATTGCACCTGCATTTTTATCCCGCTACACTGCGCGCCATGCCACCCTCTTCTGCCTCGCGGCCCGCGGCTGCACGCGCGCATGCGCTGTCGGGCCTGCTGCCCTTTCTGCGTCCCTACCGCATCCAGATTCTTCTGGCCCTGGCGTTCCTGGTGCTGGCGGCGGTGGCTACGCTGGTGTTTCCGCTGGCGCTGCGGCAACTGATCGACGGCGGGCTGGTCGCGCCGTCCAACGACGCGGCGGGCGAACGCCTGCTGGCGCTGCGCGAGCATTTCCTGCTGCTGTTCGGCGTGGCCGCGGCGCTGGGCCTGTTCTCGGCGGCGCGCTTTTATACCGTGAGCTGGCTGGGCGAGCGCATCACGGCGGACCTGCGCACTGCCGTCTACACGCGCATGCTGCGCCAGAGCCCGGAATTCTTCGAGACCACGCAGACCGGCGAGGTGCTGTCACGCCTGACCACCGACACCACGCTGGTGCAGACCGTGGTGGGCTCGTCGCTCAGCATGGGGCTGCGCAACGCCGTGATGGGCATGGGCGCCGTCGGCATGCTGGTGTGGAGCAACCCGTTCCTGATGGCGCAGGTGCTGCTGGCGGTGGCGCTGGTGGTGCTGCCCGCCATGGTCTTCGGGCGCCGAGTGCGTCGGCTCTCGCGCGCCAGCCAGGACCGGGTGGCCGATTCCAGCGCCATCGCCGCCGAGGTGCTGGGCGCGATCCCCGTGGTGCAGAGCTATACCGCCGAGGTGCGCGAAGCCGCCCGCTTCGGCCAGGCCACGGACGCGGCGTTCGCCACCGCGGTGCGGCGCACCCGGGCGCGCTCGGTGCTGGTGGCGTTCGTCATCATCGCCACCTCGGCGCTGCTGCTGTGGGCGCTGTACCGCGGCACGCAGGCGGTGCTGGCGGGGCAGATATCCGCCGGCCACCTAGGGCAGACCGTGGTCTACGTGATCATCCTCGCCAGCGCCGTGGCGGTGCTGGGCGAGGTGTATGGCGACCTGCTGCGCGCCGCCGGCGCCACCGAACGGCTGATGGAGCTCCTGACCAGCCAGTCGGCGGTGGAATCAGCACAAAATCCGGTGCTGGCGCCCGTATCACCTGCGGGGAGCGCTATCGATTTCGAAGCAATCACCTTCCACTATCCTTCGCGCCCGCTGCAGGCGTCGCTGCAGGACTTCACGCTGCACGTGGCCCCCGGCGAAACGGTGGCGCTGGTGGGGCCCAGCGGCGCGGGCAAGAGCACGGTGCTGCAATTGCTGCTGCGCTTCTACGACCCTCAGGCCGGCAGCATCGCGGTGGATGGCGTGCCAGTAAGCGACATGGCGCTGCAGGATCTGCGCGGGCGCATCGGCCTGGTGCCGCAGGACGCCGTGGTGTTTTCCACCAGTGCGCGCGAGAACATCCGCTATGGCCGCCCCGAAGCCAGCGACGCCGAGGTGGAGGCCGCCGCGCGCGCCGCGTTCGCGCACGAGTTCATCGCCGCCCTGCCCCAGGGCTACGACACCTTCCTGGGCGAGCGCGGCGTGCGCCTGTCGGGTGGGCAGCGCCAGCGCATCGCCATCGCGCGGGCCATCCTGAAGAACCCGCCGCTGCTGCTGCTCGACGAGGCGACCAGCGCGCTTGACGCCGAGAGCGAGCGCGTGGTGCAGGCTGCGCTGGGCCATGCCATGCAGGGCCGCACGACGCTGGTCATCGCGCACCGACTGGCCACGGTGCAGCAGGCCGACCGCATCGTGGTGCTGGAGCACGGGCGCATCGTCGAGCAGGGCACGCACGAGACGCTGGTGCGCGCGGGGGGGCTGTATGCGCAGTTGGCGGCGCTGCAGTTCACGAGCGGCACGCACGCCACGGACACGCGCTGAAGCGTCCGCGCCGCCGGCGGCGCGGCGGCCTCTGCCGCTACTGCAAAGGCCCCTTGGCCGCCGCGGGCCACGGCAGCGGCATGACGTCGATGCCTTCTTCCACGAGTTCCACCGCCTGCGCGGCAGTCGCCCGCCCGCGGATGCCGCGCTCCGGCACCTCGCCGTAGTGGATGCGGCGGGCTTCCTCGGCAAAACGCTCGCCCACATCCTCGGCCTGCGCTGCGGCACGGCGCGCCGCCGCCAGCCATGCGGCCTGCAGCGCCGCGCGCATGTCGGCGGATGGCTGTGGCACATCGGAGGCGGTCGCAGCAGGCTCGGCGCCGCGCAGGTTCAGGCGCGGGGCCGATGGCAGCTTGGCAATGGCCGTGTCGCCGCACAACGGACATTCGACCAGGCCACGCGCGCACTGGGACTGGAAGTCTTCCTCGGACGCGAACCAGCCCTCGAAAGTATGCTGGTGCGCGCAGCGCAGGTTCAGCACCTTCACGGCGGCGCCTCCCGCCAGTCCAGCGCCCACTGCCCGGCCTGCACGTTCTGCAGCCAGAGCAGGCAGGCCAGGGTCTTCGAGTCGGTCACGCGGCCATCGCGCGCCCAGGCCAGCAACTCGGCAGTAGTGGTGGCGCAGATTGCGAGGAACTCACCAGAATCGAGATGTCGCTCGCCCGCGTGCAGGCCGCGCGCGAAATAGAGGTGGATGACCTCGGTGGAGTACGCGATCATCGGGTGCATGGCGCCTGCGCAGGCCCATTCGCGGGCGGTGTAGCCGGTTTCCTCGCGCAGCTCGCGCTGGCCGCAGGCCAGCGGGTCTTCGCCCGCATCGAGCTTGCCGGCGGGAAACTCCACCATCACCTGCCCGATGGGATGCCGGTACTGGCGCTCCAGCAGCACGCGCCCATCGTCCAAGAGCGGCACGACGACGACCGCGCCAGGATGCTCGATGAACTCGCGCGTGGCCGTGCCGCCGTCGGGCAGGCGCACCGTGTCGCGCAGGACGTGCAGGAAGCTGCCGGAGAAGACGCGCTCGCGCCGCAGCCGGCGCTCGATCAGCGCATCGTCGTCGCAGGGCAGGCCGTCGTCGCCGACCATGTCAATTCTCCATGGCGCAGTGCGCACCTTCGAGGGGCATCGCGGAACTGGCTCTGCCAGGCCGCTGATGCCGCCCCCTTGAGGGAGAGGCGCCGCAGGCGAGTCGGGGATGGCCCATCCTAAGCGCGGTGCTTGAGCAGGTAGCGGTACACGAAGCCCGGGAACGCCAGCGTGGCGAAGAGTGCTGCCGTGATGGCGTAGAACTCCCAGCCCTGTGGCGCGATGCGCCCCGCGCGCCCTTCCAGCAGCAGGCCCGCCGCGCCGACCAGGGCATAGAGCAGCACGAGTTCCGCCAGTCGCACCGCAATGCTCTTGCGCCCGCCGCGGGGCCAGGGCAGGACCGCCAGCAGGCGCTGGTTCACGAACGGCAGGTTGGCCGCGACGAGCGCAGCCACGATGACGAACCAGGCGGAGACGGTGGTGGTAGACACTGCCGCGCGCGGGCCGCCGCTCAGGTGCCCAGCGTATTGACAATGGCCTCGGCGCACAGGCCCATGAGGCCGCCCGGCAGCAGGCCCAGCAGCAGCACCAGCGCGCCGTTGAGCGACAGCACCACGCGCACCTCGGTCGAGGCCGACACGGTGGTGGCCGTGAGCGGCGCGTCGAAGTACATGACCTTGACCACGCGCAGATAGTAGAAGGCGCCGATCAGCGACATGATGACCGCGAACACCGCCAGCGCGATGTAGGAGCCCTGCCCCGACGAGATGAGCGCCTGCAGTACCGAAAGCTTGGCGTAGAAGCCCACCATCGGCGGGATGCCTGCCATGGAGAACAGGCACACGGCCATGACCGCGGCATACAGCGGGCTGCGCTGGTTGAGCCCGGCCAGGTCGGCGATCTCCTCGCTCTCGAAGCCCTCGCGCGCCAGCAGCAGGATGACGCCGAAGGCCGCCAGCGTGGTGAGCACGTAGGTGATGATGTAGAACATCGCCGAGCTGTAGGCGTTCTCGAGCGAGGATGCATCCACGTTGCCATGGACCACGCCCGACAGCAACCCCAGCAGCACGAAGCCCATCTGCGAGATCGTCGAGTAGGCCAGCATACGCTTGAGGTTGGTCTGCGCAATGCCCGCCAGATTGCCTATCAGCAGCGAAAGGATGGCCAGCACGGCCAGCATCTGCTGCCAGTCGATCGCCAGCGGCAGCAGACCGTCGACCAGCAGGCGCATGGCGATGGCGAAGGCTGCGAGCTTGGGCGCGCCGCCGACCAGCAGGGTGACGGAGGTCGGCGCGCCCTGGTAGACGTCGGGGACCCACATGTGGAACGGTGCCACGCCGAGCTTGAACGCCACGCCCGCGACGATGAAGACGAGGCCGAAGGTCAGCACCTGGTGGCGGATCTGGCCCGAGTTGATGGCCTGGAACACCTGGCCCAGATCCAGCGTGCCCGTGGCGCCGTAGAGCATGGACATGCCGTAGAGCAGAAAGCCGCTGGCCATGGCGCCGAGCACGAAGTACTTCATGGCCGCCTCGGTGGCCGTGGCGTTGTCGCGGCGCAGCGCCACCAGCGCATAACTGGAGAGCGTGAGCAGTTCGAGCCCCAGGTAGATCACGAGGAAGTTGTTGCCCGAGATCATCACGAAGATGCCCAGCAGCGCGAACATGGAAAGCGAGAACATCTCGCCGCCGCGCAGCATGCCGCGATCGGCGGCATAGGGGCGGCCATATACCAGCGTGGCCATCATTGCCAGCGTGGCGAAGCATTTGAGCCAGTTGCCCATGGGGTCGCTCACCAGCATGTTGCCGAAGCCGTAGAAGGTGTTGCCGCTGGCGGCATAGACCCCTTCCAGGACAGCCACGACCGCCAGCGTGAGCAGCGTGAGCACGTAAGTGGCGGTGCGCTGCACGCTGTGCACGCCCAGATCCACCAGCGTGATCACGCACGCCATGACGAGCAGCACGATCTCGGGGTACGCCACCAGCCAACTGATTTTGTCAATCATCTCGGTTCTCTCGATTCAGTTCAGCTTGGATGTGGCCACGTGCCGCAGCAGGTCCGCGACGGACGCGCCCATCACATCGGTGAACGGCTTGGGGTACAGGCCCATGAACAGCACGGCGACGGCCAGCAGCGTCATGATCAGGAACTCGCGCGCATTGATGTCCAGCAGTTCCTTCACATGGTCGTTGGCGACCGGGCCAAGGTACACGCGCTTGTACATCCACAGCGTATAGGCCGCGCCGAGGATCAGCGCCGTGGCCGAAGCCAGCCCGATCCAGAAATTGAAGCTGACCGCGCCCAGGATGACCATCCATTCGCCGACGAAGCCCGCCGTGCCCGGCAGGCCGCAGTTGGCCATGGCGAAGAACAGCGCGAAGGCCGCGAACTTGGGCATGGTGTTGACCACGCCGCCATAGTCGGCGATCTGGCGCGAGTGCATGCGGTCGTACAGCACCCCGATGGCCAGGAACATCGCGCCCGAGACGAAGCCGTGCGAAACCATCTGCACCAGCCCGCCGGCAACCCCCAGGTCGCTGAAAATGAAGAAGCCCAGCGTGACGAAAGCCATGTGCGCCACGGACGAGTAGGCGACGAGTTTCTTCATGTCCTTCTGCACCATGGCCACCAGGCCGACATAGATCACCGCAACCAGCGACAGCGCGATCATGAGCCAGGCCCAGTGGTGCGAGGCATCGGGCACGATGGGCAGCGAGAAGCGCAGGAAGCCGTAGGCGCCCAGCTTGAGCATGATGGCCGCCAGCACGGCGGAGCCGCCGGTGGGCGCCTCGACGTGCACGTCGGGCAGCCAGGTATGGACCGGCCACATCGGCACCTTGACCGCGAACGCCGCGAAGAAGGCGAAGAACAGCAGCGTCTGCGCCGTGCTGCCGATGGGAAGCTTCTGCCACGCGAGGATGTCGAAGCTGCCGTCAGACTGGACGTAGAGGTAGATCAGCGCCACCAGCATCAGCAGCGAGCCGAGCAGCGTGTAGAGAAAGAACTTGAACGCCGCATAGATCTTGTTCGGGCCGCCCCAGATGCCGATGATGAGATACATTGGGATCAGCGTGGCCTCGAAGAACACGTAGAACAGGAGGCCGTCGAGCGCGCAGAACACGCCGATCATGAGGCCCGAGAGGATCAGAAACGCACCCATGTACTGGTTGACGCGCTCGGTGATGACCTCCCATCCCGCGATCACGACGATGACGGTGATGAACGCGGTCAACGGCACGAACCAGAACGAGATGCCGTCGAGCCCCAGGTGGTAGCGGATGTTGAAGCGCTCGATCCAGGCGAAGTTCTCGACGAACTGCATCGCCGACGAACCGAGCTCGAACCCTTGGTACAGCGGAAGCGTGACCAGCAGCCCGGCCAGCGCGCCCACCAGGGCCAGCCAGCGCACGACACCCGCGTGTTCGTCGCGGCCCAGCGCCAGCAGCACGACGCCAAAGAAGATCGGCGTCCATATCGCAAGACTCAACAAACCCATTTTTTGTTTTTCCTCACTTGTTGAGCAGGATGAAGTACGTCATGAACGCGAAAACGCCGAGAATCATCACCAGCGCGTAGTGGTAGATGTAGCCCGACTGGAGCCAGCGCACCACGCCGGCGACCCAGCCCACGAGTCTCCACGAGCCGTTGACGACCGCACCATCGATGATGGCCTGGTCGCCGCCCTTCCAGAAGCCGTTGCCCAGCGCGCACGCGCCGCGGGCGATGACGTTCTCGTTGAACCAGTCGAGGTAGTACTTGTTCTCGAGCAGCGTGTACAGAGGCTGGAACATGCGCTTGATCGCCGCGGGCAGCGCGGGGTTGACCATGTACATGTAGTAGGCCAGCGCCACACCCGCGAGAGCGAGCCAGAACGGCGCTGTGGAGAAGGCGTGCAGCGCCATGGCCATGGGTCCATGGAAAGCCAAGGCAAGCTCCTCCATCGCTGCGTGCTTCTCCAGGTTGGTGAAGATCACGCCCCTGAAGAAGTCGCCGAACAGCAAGGGGCCGATCGCCATGAAGCCGATCACCACGGAAGGAATGGCCAGCAGCACCAGCGGCAGCGTCACCACCCAGGACGATTCGTGCGGCTTGGCGTCGTGGCCATGGTGGTGGTCGCCATGGTGCGCATCGGGGTTCTGGTCGTAGCGCTCCTTGCCGTGGAAGACCAGGAAGTACATGCGGAATGAATAGAACGCGGTGACGAATACGCCGGCCAGCACCGCGAACGATGCGAAGCCCGCTGCCGGCAGATGGCTTTCGTGCACGGCCTCGATGATGCTGTCCTTCGAGTAGAAGCCTGAAAAGAACGGCGTGCCGATCAGTGCCAGCGATCCCAGCAGCGAGGTGATCCAGGTAATGGGCATGTACTTGCGCACGCCGCCCATCCAGCGCATGTCCTGGTTGTGGTGCATGCCGATGATGACCGAACCCGCGCCGAGGAACAGCAGGGCCTTGAAGAAGGCATGCGTCATGAGGTGGAACACCGCCACCGGATAGGCCGAGGCGCCGAGCGCCACCGTCATGTAGCCGAGCTGCGACAGTGTGGAATAGGCGACCACGCGCTTGATGTCGTTCTGGATGATGCCGAGGAAGCCCATGAACAGCGCCGTGATGGAGCCGATCACGAGGATGAAGTTGAGCGCGGTGTCCGACAGTTCGAACAGCGGCGACATGCGCGCCACCATGAAGATGCCCGCCGTCACCATGGTGGCGGCGTGGATCAGCGCGGAGATCGGCGTCGGGCCTTCCATCGAATCGGGCAGCCAGACGTGCAGCGGGAACTGCGCGCTCTTGCCCATGGCGCCGACGAACAGGCAGATGCAGATCACGGTGACGAGCATCCAGTCGGTGCCCGGAAACGCCATGCCGCCCAGTTCGCCGGCCTTGGCGAAAGTCTCGGCATAGTTCAGCGTGCCCGCGTAGGCCGCGATCAGGCCAATGCCCAGAATGAAGCCGAAGTCGCCCACGCGGTTGACCAGGAACGCCTTCATGTTGGCAAAGATGGCTGTAGGCTTGTTGAACCAGAAGCCGATCAGCAGGTATGACACCAGGCCCACCGCCTCCCATCCAAAGAACAGTTGCAGCAGGTTGTTGCTCATGACGAGCATGAGCATGGAGAACGTGAACAGAGAGATGTAGGAGAAGAAGCGGTCGTAGCCCGGGTCCTCTTCCATGTAGCCAATGGTGTAGATGTGCACCATGAGCGATACGAAGGTCACCACGCACATCATCGTCGCCGTGAGACTGTCGATGAGGAAGCCGACTTCCATCTTCAGGCCGCCGACCACCATCCAGGTGTAGAGCGTCTCGTCGAAGCGCGCGCCGTCGAACACCACGCTCTTGAACGCGTGCGCCGAGATGAGGAAAGCGATCAGTACGCCCAGGATCGTCAGGGTATGGCTGGCCCGGCGCCCGATGCGGTTGCCGCCGAACGACGTGCCCAGGATGCCGACGATCAGGGACCCCGCGAGAGGAGCCAGGGGCACCGCGAGCAGTGCTGGAGCAGAAAGCGTTGCGCTCATTCTTGGTTCTCTTCTTAGCCTTTGAGCGTGTTGAGCTCGTCCACGTTGATGCTGGACTTGTTGCGGAACAGCAGCACCAGAATCGCCAGGCCGATGGCGGACTCGGCGGCCGCCACCGTCAGGATGAAGAACACGAACACCTGCCCGTGCATGTCGCCCAGATAGTGGGAGAAGGCCACGAAATTCATGTTGACCGCCAGCAGCATGAGTTCGATGGCCATGAGCAGGACGATGAGGTTCTTGCGGTTCAGGAAGATGCCAATGACCGACAGCGTGAACAGGATGGCGCCGAGCGTGAGGAAATGGCCGAGCGTGAGGGTCATGCCTTCTTCTCCTGTGCGGCAGCGGTAGCCGGAGCCTCGGGCGCCAGCGGTGCGGGGGTTGCGGCGAGTTTGACGACTTCGAGCCGGTCGCGCGCCTGCACCAGCACCTGCACCGAAGGATCGACGAACTTGGTGTCCTTGCGTCGGCGCAGCGTCAGCGCAATGGCAGCGATGATGGCCACGAGCAGCAGCACGGCAGCGATCTCCAGCGGGAACAGGTACTGCGTATAGAGCAGTTTGCCGAGTTCCTGGGTGTTCGACACGTTGGCAGCAGCCTGGCCCGCCGCAGCCGGAATGCGCGAAGGGTCGCGAAAGCCGCTCATGAGCACGTACGACATTTCCAGCACGATGACCACGCCCACGCAGGCGGCGAGCGGGAAGTGGGTCCAGAATCCGCGGCGCAGGCTGCTCATGTCGAGGTTCAGCATCATCACCACGAACAGGAACAGCACCATCACTGCGCCCAGGTACACCAGCACCAGCGTGATGGCGAGGAATTCGGCCTGCAGGATGAGCCAGATGGCGGCGGCTTGGGTAAAAGCCAGCATGAGGTACAGCACCGCATGCACGGGGTTGCGCGCCGTGATCACCCGGAATGCCGAGAACAGCAGCGCGAGCGAAAACAGGTAGAAAAAGCCGGTCTTGACGTCCATGGATGTTTTTCTGTTGGGGCCCGTCTAGCGGTACTTGGCGTCGGCAGCCTTGCTCGCGGCGATTTCTTTTTCGTAGCGGTCGCCGACAGCCAGCAGCATGTCCTTGGTGAAGTACAGGTCGCCGCGCTTTTCGCCGTGGTATTCGAGGATGTGGGTCTCGACGATGGAGTCGACCGGGCAGCTTTCTTCGCAGAAGCCGCAGAAGATGCACTTGGTCAGGTCGATGTCGTAGCGCGTGGTCCGGCGGCTGCCATCGGCGCGCACCTCGGATTCGATCGTGATGGCCACCGCGGGGCATACGGCCTCGCAGAGCTTGCAGGCGATGCAGCGCTCCTCGCCATTGTCATAGCGGCGCAGCGCGTGCAAGCCGCGGAAGCGCGGCGACAGCGGCGTCTTCTCCTCGGGGAACTGCACGGTCACCTTGCGGCGGAACGCATAGCGGCCGGTGAGCGCCATGCCCTTGAAGAGCTCCACCAGCATAAAGCTCTTGAGAAAGTCTTTGAGCGAGAAAGCAGGTGCTGCGGTAGCGGTTGTCATAGGGTCACCCGCCTTTTACTTCCAAATGTTCCAGGGAGTCTGCATCCACAGACCCACGACGAGCAGCCACACCAGGGTGACCGGTATGAAGATCTTCCACCCCAGGCGCATGATCTGGTCGTAGCGGAAGCGCGGAAACGTGCCGCGGATCCAGATGAACAGGGACACCACGAAGAACGTCTTGATGCCCAGCCAGATCCAGCCTGGGATGAAATCGAGCGCTCCGATGGGCGATAGCCAGCCGCCGAGGAACATCAGCGCCGCCAGGATGGACACCAGCCACATGCTGGCGTATTCGGCCAGGAAGAAGATGGCGAAGCCCATGCCCGAATACTCAACCATGTGGCCGGCCA
The DNA here is from genome assembly GCF_029211125.1 of Curvibacter soli. Classification (GTDB taxonomy): domain Bacteria; phylum Pseudomonadota; class Gammaproteobacteria; order Burkholderiales; family Burkholderiaceae_C; genus Curvibacter_A; species Curvibacter_A soli. The sequence goes on along the minus strand of NZ_JARGEN010000012.1, from coordinate 26,677 downwards.
CGATCTCGGCCTCGCCCTCCACCACGTCGAACGGATGGCGGTTGGTTTCGGCCACGCCGGAGATCACGTAGACGACGAAGATCGGCAGCAGCGGCAGCCAGTTCCAGGACAGCAGGCCCAGGCCCTTGCCGGCAAAGAAGCCCTGGCCTTGCGCCGCCACCACGTCGCCCAGATTCAGGCTGCCGGTCACCATGATCACCACCACCAGGCAGAAGCCCATGGCGATTTCGTAGCTCACCATCTGCGCGGACGCGCGCAGCGCGCCGAGGAACGCGTATTTCGAGTTGGAAGCCCAGCCCGCGATGATGACGCCGTACACCTCGACCGAGGTGATGGCCATGATCAGCAGCAGGCCGGCGTTGATGTTGGCCAGCACCGCTTCGGGCCCGAACGGGATCGCCACCCATGCGGCCAGCGCTGGCATGATGGCCATGATGGGCCCCAGGCGGAACAGGCCCTTGCTGGCGGGCTCGGGGCTGATGATTTCCTTGGTCAACAGTTTCACCGCATCAGCGATGGGCTGCAGCAGGCCGAATGGACCCACGCGGTTGGGGCCATGCCGCACCTGGATCCAGCCGAGGAGCTTGCGCTCCCACAGCGTGAGGTAGGCCACGGCGATCATCAGGGGCAGCAGGACGCAGACGATCTTGATGAGGCTCCAGACCACGGGCCACACGATGGCAGACCACCAGTGGGCAGCAACCAGCCCAAGACCGCCGTTGTAAATCGCGTCGATCATGATGCGTGCACCTCGCTGAGCGTACCGGCGGCCAGGCGTGCGTCCGCCGTCAACTGCAGGGATGCCGCACGGCGCACGATGCCGTCGAGCTGGTAGATGGCTGCCGACACGGGCGCGGGAACCGGCTCGCCTCCCAGCGATGGCTCGGCGAACGTACCGTTGTTGAGTTGGCCATCCGCCACGAAGGCCTGGCCCACATCCGCGCCGCGCGCATGCTCCAGCACGGCCTGGGACGACTCGAAATCGAATCCCGGAAGCCCCAGCATGTTGGCCAGGACGCGCAGCACCTTCCATGCGGGCCGCGTCTCGCCCAGCGGTTTGACTACGGCGTGGAAGCTCTGCACCCGACCTTCGGCATTCACAAATGTGCCCGAGGTCTCGGTGAACGGCGCGATGGGCAGCAGCACATCGCTGATGTCGAGGTTGGCCTTGAACGGGCTCAGCGTAATGACCATTTCCGCATCCGCCAGCCTGTGGGTGCCTGCCGCGGCCGAATCGAACGCCGGTTCGGTGTTGAGCAGGATGGCCGCCTTCAACCCACCCGCGAGCATCTGCGCGGCGTTCAGCCCGCCCTGCACAGGCACGGCGCCCACGAGTTGGGCTCCCACGGTATTCGCGGCTTCTGTCAGGTAGCCGACGGTCGCGCCTGTCTGGCCGCCGATCCAGTGCGCCAGCGCCAGGATCCGCGATGCCTGTGCATGGTGCGCAGCGGCGTTGCCCAGCAGGATGGCCTTGCGTTCGCCCGCCAGCAGCGCGCGCGCCACGGCCAAGCTTTCCGCGTCGGCCTGCGCCTGCACGGGGGCCACGATGCTCTTTTCCTGCGCGACCGCTGCGGCAATGGCAGCCAGTACCTGCAGCCACTCGCCGGGCGCCGCAACGATGCGGTGGGCAACGGGCAATGCCCAGTCGTCGGCCACATGGTGGATGGTGCTGACCACACAACCTTTACGCGCCGCCTGGCGGATGCGCTGCGCGAACAGTGGATGGTCCTTGCGGAGGTTGGAGCCGACGACCAGCACGCTTTGCAGTTGTGAGAGCGACGCGATGGACGTGCCCAGCCAGCGCACGCCCTCGCGCGCCGGGAATTCTGCGTGGCGCAGGCGGTAGTCGATGTTGTCGCTGCCCAGGCCGCGCAGCAGGGTACCCGCCAGGTGCAGTTCCTCGACCGTGCTGTGGGGACTGACCAGCGCACCGATGGATGAGGCGCCATGGTGGCCAGCAATCTGCTTCAGGCCGTTGGCGACGTATTCGAGCGCCGTCTGCCAGTCCACCGACTTCCACTCGCCCCCCTGCTTGAGCATGGGCTGCGTCAAACGCTCGTCGCTGTTGAGCGCCTCATACGAGAAGCGGTCGCGGTCTGCGATCCAGCATTCGTTGACGGCCTCGTTCTCGAACGGAACGACGCGCATCACGCGGTTGTTCTTGACCTGCACGATGAGGTTGGCACCCGTGGAGTCGTGCGGGCTGACCGACTTGCGGCGCGACAGTTCCCAGGTACGGGCACTGTAGCGGAACGGCTTGCTGGTCAGCGCACCCACAGGGCAGATGTCGATCATGTTGCCTGACAACTCGGAATCGACCGTCTCTCCAGCGACCGTAGTGATCTCGGAGTGCTCGCCACGGTTGACCATGCCGAGTTCCATGATGCCGGCAACTTCCTGGCCGAACCGCACGCAGCGCGTGCAGTGGATGCAGCGGCTCATTTCTTCCATTGAAATCAGCGGCCCCACATCCTTGTGGAACACCACGCGCTTTTCTTCCGCGAAGCGCGAGGCTGAACCGCCGTAGCCCACGGCCAGGTCCTGCAACTGGCATTCGCCACCCTGGTCGCAGATGGGACAGTCCAGCGGGTGGTTGATCAGGAGGAACTCCATGACCGACTTCTGCGCCTTGATCGCCTTGTCGCTGCGGGTGCGCACGATCATGCCGTTGGTCACGGGTGTTGCGCAGGCCGGGACAGGCTTGGGCGCCTTCTCGACGTCAACCAGGCACATGCGGCAGTTGGCGGCAATGGAGAGCTTCTTGTGGTAGCAGAAATGCGGGATGTAGGTGCCGGCCTTGTCGGCCGCATGCATCACCATGCAGCCTTCGGCGACTTCCACTTTCTGGCCGTCAAGTTCAATTTCAACCATATGTTTTTCTCGCGGTCAGGGGTGGGAAGCCGCGTGGGAACTGCTGCGCTGGATCAGCGCTTCGAACTCGGGACGGAAGTGCTTGAGCATGGCACGCACCGGCATGGCCGCCGCATCGCCGAGCGCGCAGATCGTGCGGCCCTGGATGTTGTCCGCCACCGAATTGAGCAAGTCCAGATCCTCCGGGCGCCCTTCTCCGTGCCAGATGCGGTCGATCACGCGCCACATCCAACCCGTGCCTTCGCGGCAGGGCGTGCACTGGCCGCAGGATTCGTGCGAGTAGAAGTACGATAGGCGCAGCAGGCTCTCGACCATGTTGCGCGAATCGTCCATGACGATGACCGCGCCCGAGCCGAGCATGGAACCCGCCTTGGCGATGGAGTCGTAGTCCATCGTGCATTCCATGATGACCGATGCCGGCAGCACGGGCGCGGAAGAGCCGCCCGGGATCACGGCCTTGAGCTGGCATCCCTTGCGCACGCCGCCGGCCAGTTCCAGCAGTTTGGCGAACGGCGTGCCCAGCGGCACTTCGTAGTTGCCGGGCAGTTCCACGTCGCCGGACACGGAAAAGATCTTCGTGCCGCCGTTGTTGGGCTTGCCGATCTCCAGGTACGCCGAGCCGCCGTTGCGGATGATCCAGGGTACCGCCGCGAAGGTCTCGGTGTTGTTGATCGTGGTGGGCTTGCCGTACAGGCCGAAGCTCGCGGGGAACGGCGGCTTGAAGCGTGGCTGGCCCTTCTTGCCTTCAAGGGATTCGAGCAGCGCCGTTTCCTCGCCGCAGATGTAGGCGCCAAAGCCGTGGTGGGCATGCAACTGGAAGCTGAAGCCGCTGCCGAGGATGCGGTCGCCCAGGTAGCCTGCGGCACGCGCCTCGTCGAGCGCCTCCTCGAAGCGTTCGTAGGCCTGGAAGATCTCGCCGTGGATGTAGTTGTAGCCCACCGAAATGCCCATGGCGTACGCCGCGATGATCATCCCCTCGATGACGATGTGCGGGTTGTACATGAGGATGTCGCGGTCCTTGCAGGTACCGGGCTCGCCCTCGTCAGAGTTGCATACCAGGTGCTTCTGGCCGGGGAACTGGCGCGGCATGAAGCTCCACTTGAGCCCCGTGGGGAAGCCCGCGCCGCCGCGCCCGCGCAGGCCGGACTCCTTGACCGTGGCGATCACCTGGTCCTGCGTGAGCGGCTCTCCGCCGTCCGCGCCCAGGATCTTGCGCAGCGCCTGATAGCCGCCGCGCGCCTCGTAGTCCTTCAGGCGCCAGTTGGTGCCATCGAGTCCCGCATAGATCTGCGGGCCGAGGTGGCGGTCATGGAAGCAGGTCTGGACACCCGTGGCCTGGAACTGCGAAAGAACCTGCTGCGCGTTCATGCCTTGCCCTCCGCCGCCCTGAGCTCTTCGATCAACTGGTCGAGCTTCTCGTTGCTCATGAAACTGCACATGGTGCGGTCGTTGACGAGCATGACCGGCGAATCCGCGCACGCGCCCAGGCATTCGCTCTGCTGCAGCGTGAACAGGCCGTCCGCCGTCGTCTCGCCCATGGCCACGCCGAGCTTGTGCTCCAGATGCTCGAGCGCGCGGCGCCCGTCGCGCAACTGGCATGGCAGGTTGGTGCAGACGTTGAGCTTGTACTTGCCCACCGGCTGCTGGTTGTACATGTTGTAGAAGGTCGTGACCTCGCGCACGGCGATCTGCGGCATGCCGAGGTAGTCGGCAACGGCGCGCTCGCTGGCGTCGCTCACATGGCCCTGTTCCTGCTGGACGATGGACAGGCAGGCCATGACTGCCGACTGCTTCTGGTCCGCCGGGTACTTGGCCACCTCGCGCGCAAAACGTTCGAGGGTCGCGGGCGACAGCACCGCCGCCTGCATGCTGGATTCGCTAGAGATCATCGGTCAATCTCTCCAAACACAATGTCCATCGTGCCGATCACGGCCACGGCGTCGGCAATCATGTGGCCGCGCGCCATCTCGTCGAGCGCCGCGAGGTGCGCGAAGCCCGGCGCCCGGATCTTCAGCCGGTAGGGCTTGTTCGCGCCGTCGCTCACCAGGTAGATGCCGAATTCGCCCTTGGGATGCTCCACTGCCGCGTAGGCTTCGCCCTCGGGAACGTGGAAGCCCTCGGTGAAGAGCTTGAAGTGGTGGATCAGCTCTTCCATGTTCGCCTTCATCGACTCGCGCGAGGGCGGCGCCACCTTGTGGTTGTCGGTGATGACCGGCCCCGGGTTCGCGCGCAGCCAGTCCACGCACTGCTTGATGATGCGGTTGGACTGCACGAGTTCTTCCATGCGCACCAGATAGCGGTCGTAGCAGTCGCCCGTCTTGCCCACGGGAATGTCGAAGTCGAGACGGTCGTACACGTCGTAGGGCTGCTTCTTGCGCAGGTCCCAGGCGATGCCGGAGCCGCGCAGCATGGGGCCCGTGAACCCCAGGTTGAGCGCGCGCTCGGGCGGCACGATGCCGATGTTGACCGTGCGCTGCTTCCAGATGCGGTTGTCGGTCAGCAGCGTGTGGTACTCATGCACGTAGGTGTCGAAGCGGCGCGTGAAATCCCCGATGAAGTCGAGCAGGGAGCCTTGCCGGTTCTCGTTCATGCGCGCCATCGCGCGGGCGTTCCTGATCTTGCTGACCGTGTACTGCGGCATGGTGTCGGGCAGATCGCGGTACACACCACCCGGGCGGAAATAGGCCGCGTGCATGCGCGCACCGGACACCGCCTCGTACATGTCGAACAGGTCTTCGCGCTCGCGGAACGCATAGATCAGAATGGTGGAGCTGCCGCAGTCGTTGCCGTGCGATCCCAGCCACATCAGGTGGTTGAGCAGACGCGTGATCTCCGCGAACATGACGCGGATGTACTGTGCGCGGATGGGCACCTCGATGCCCAGCAGCTTCTCGATGGCCAGGCAGTAGGCATGCTCGTTGCACATCATCGACACGTAGTCGAGGCGGTCCATATAGGGCAGCGACTGGATGAACGTCTTGCTCTCTGCCAGCTTCTCGGTTGCGCGGTGCAACAGGCCGATGTGCGGGTCGGCGCGCTGCACAACCTCGCCGTCGAGCTCCAGCACCAGCCGCAGAACGCCGTGGGCTGCCGGGTGCTGCGGCCCGAAGTTCAGGGTGTAGTTCTTGATTTCAGCCATCAGTGCAAACCGCCATAGTTGTCTTCGCGGATGATGCGCGGCGTGACATCGCGCGGCTCGATCGACACGGGCTGGTACACGACGCGGCGCAGTTCCTCGTCGTAGCGCATCTCGACATGGCCTGACAGCGGGAAGTCCTTGCGGAAAGGATGGCCGATAAAGCCGTAGTCGGTCAGGATGCGGCGCAGGTCGGCATGGCCGTCGAACACGATGCCATAGAGATCGAATGCCTCGCGCTCGTACCAGCCGGCCGAATTCCACAGATCCGACACCGAGGCGACCACCGGGAAATCGTCGTCGTCGCAGAAAACCTTGACACGCAGGCGCTGGTTCAGCGACACCGACAGCAACTGCGACACCACGCAATAGCGCGAGCCCACCCACACCGTATCGCGGTAGGCGGAATAGTCCATGCCGCACAGGTCGATCAACTGCTCGAAGCGGCAGGCGGGCGCGTCGCGCAGCGTCCGCATGGCATCCACGTAGTTGGCAGACGAAACCGTCAGCGTCACTTCGCCGAGCACTACGCCGATGGAGGCGACCTTGTCGCCCAGGGCTGCGGCGACGGCGTCGCGCAGGGCTTCTGGATGGATGGCGGCAGCAACAGTCATGGAATCCTTGAGCCTCTCGCCTCAGACACGCGCAATGGTGTTGGTGCGACGCACCTTCTGCTGCAACTGGATGATGCCGTAGATCAGCGCCTCCGCCGTCGGCGGGCAGCCGGGCACGTACACGTCTACGGGCACGATGCGGTCGCAGCCACGTACCACGGAATAGCTGTAGTGGTAGTAGCCGCCACCGTTCGCGCAGGAACCCATCGACAGCACCCAGCGCGGCTCGGCCATCTGGTCGTACACCTTGCGCAGCGCGGGCGCCATCTTGTTGCACAGCGTGCCGGCCACGATCATCAGGTCGGACTGGCGCGGACTGGCGCGAAACACCTCGGCGCCGAAGCGGCCGATGTCGTAGCGGGCGGCAGCGGCGTGCATCATCTCCACCGCGCAGCAGGCCAACCCGAACGTCATGGGCCACAACGACCCCGTCTTGGCCCAGTTCACCACCGCGTCATACGACGTGGTGACGAAGCCTTCCTTGAGAACGCCTTCGATAGCCATGGCTCAAATCCTTTTCACCGGACGCGGGGAATCACTCCCAATCCAGCGCACCCTTCTTCCATTCGTAGGCGAATCCCACGACCAGAATTCCGAGAAAGACGACAACCGCCCAGAAAGCCGCGGCCCCCACTTCCTTCAGGGCCACGGCCCAGGGAAACAGGAAGGCGATTTCCAGGTCGAACAAGATGAAGAGGATGGCGACGAGGTAGTAGCGCACGTCGAACTGCATGCGCGCATCCTCGAACGCCTCGAAACCGCATTCGTAAGGGGAATTCTTGGCCGCGTCGGGCCGGTTGGGACCGAGGAGATAGCCCAGCGCCTGCGGCAGCACTCCGACCGCCAACCCCACCAAAATGAACAGGAGAACGGGGAGGTACTGATCGAGGTTCATCGTGCGTTCTACTCACCGGATAGCCCCGCTCCACCTTCACCAAGGTCGGAATGGACTCGTATTTGGTGCCGTCGGCGAGACTCGAACTCGCACAGCTTTCGCCACTACCCCCTCAAGATAGCGTGTCTACCAATTTCACCACGACGGCGGCGTGTAACTTTGCCCGGATGGCATGAGGAACCCAGAGGGCTTTGGCTTTCCAGACAAAAGGGAATTCTACCTTCGATTGCATCCCTCTCCATAAATCAAGAGGGGTTTTCGAGCGGTTTATTTGGTCGGAATTTGTGCCGCACCCGGAGCTGGCGCAGATGGTGTAGGCGCGGCATCGTTGGCAGGCGCGGCTGCGCCTCCAGGGATCTGCGCGGTGCCGCTCGCACCGGCAGGAATGGGGGTCGGCACCGGCACGCTCGTGCGCTCCAGCACGCTGCCCGTGCTCGACGGGCGCACGTTGCCGAAGTACGCCAGCGCCAGCGTGCAGGCGAAGAACACCGCGGCCAGCACGGCCGTGGACCGCGACAGGAAGTTGGCGCTACCGCTGGCGCCGAACAGGCTGCCCGAGCTGCCGCTGCCGAAGGCCGCACCCATGTCGGCGCCCTTGCCATGCTGAATCAGCACGAGGCCGATCATGGCCAGCGCGGAAAGTATCTGCACGGCCAGCAGGATATTCACGATCACATTCATTGCTTCAACTCCTCAAACACGAACACTGCGGCGCCTCAGGCGGCGGCAGCGATGATCCGCAAAAAATCGGGCGCCTTCAGCGATGCGCCACCGATCAGACCCCCGTCGATGTCGGGCTGCGCCAGCAGTTCAGCCGCGTTGGCGGCGTTCATGCTGCCGCCGTACACGATGCGCACGCCCGCCGGCTGCGCGCTGGCGGCCTGCAGTTGCGCCCGCAGCACGGCATGCACCTCCTGTGCCTGCGCGGGCGTGGCGGTCTGGCCGGTGCCGATGGCCCAGACGGGCTCGTAGGCCACCACGATCTCGCTCACGCAGTGCCCCACGACATGGACCACCGCCGCAAGCTGGCGCCGCACGACTGCGGCGGTCTGGCCCGCATCACGCTCGGCCAGCGTTTCGCCCACGCACACCACGGGCGTGATGCCCGCGGCCAGCGCGCGCTGCGCCTTGGCCGCCACGGCAGCATCGGTTTCGCCGTGGTACTGGCGCCGCTCGGAATGCCCCACGAGGCAGTAGCGCACGCCGAAGTCCTGCAGCATTGCCGCGCCGACCTCGCCGGTGAATGCGCCCGCCGCATGCTGCGACACGTCCTGCGCCGCCAGCGCGACAGGCGAGCCCGCCAGCAGCGCCTGCGCCTGCGCCAGATACGGCGCGGGCACCGCCACGGCAACGTCACAGCCAGGCAGGCCCGCGCCGGCCAGCACGGCGCGCAGCAGCGCGTCGTTGGCCGCCAGGCTGCCGTTCATCTTCCAGTTGCCGGCGATGAGTTTCTTCTTGCGCATGCTCACCATGTCAGAACGATCTTGCCCACGTGCGCCCCCGATTCCATCAGCGCATGCGCCGCCGCAGCCTGCGCCGCCGGGAAGGTGCTGTGGATGATCGGGCGAACCGTGCGCCGCGCCAGCAGCGGCCACACCTGCTCACGCAGGCCGCGCGCGATCGCGCTCTTGAACGCCACCGGACGCGGGCGCAGGGTCGAGCCCGTGATCGTCAGGCGCCGGCGCAGCACCAGCCCCGCATGGAACTGGCTGCGCGTGCCGCCCTGCACCGCGATGATGACGATGCGGCCATCCTCGGCCAGGCATTCGACCTCGCGCGCCACATAGTCGCCCGCCACCATGTCGAGCACCACGTCCACGCCCCGGCCATCGGTGATGCGCTTGGCCTCGACGGCAAAGTCGTGGGTCTTGTAGTTGATGGCATGGTCCGCCCCCAGGGACAGACAGGCGGCGCATTTGTCGTCGCTGCCCGCGGTGGCGATGACCGTCGCGCCCAGGGCCTTGGCGAGCTGGATGGCCGTCACGCCGATGCCGCTGGTGCCGCCCTGCACGAGCAGCGTTTCGCCGGCCTGCAGCGCGCCGCGCTCGAACACGTTGCTCCAGACGGTGAAGAAGGTCTCGGGCAGCGATGCGGCCTCGACGTCGGACCAGCCCGCAGGCACGGGCAGGCACTGGCCGACGGGCGCCACGCAGTGGTCCGCATAGCCACCGCCCGCCAACAGCGCGCACACATGGTCGCCCGTCTTCAGGCCCGCTGCCGCCATGGCCACAGCGTCGCCCGCGACGATCTCGCCGGCCACCTCCAGCCCCGGAATGTCCGAGGCGCCGGGCGGCACGGGGTAGTTGCCCGTGCGCTGCAACACGTCGGGCCGGTTCACGCCACTGGCCGCGACGCGGATCAGCACCTCGCCCGCACCGGGCACGGGCGCGGGCCGCTCGACCAGGCGCAGCACCTCGGGCCCGCCATAGACTGCGATCTCAACAGCTTTCATAGTGTTTCAGGGCTCCAGCGCTTGATCTGCCTGCGCTGCATGCTTTCATTTTCATAGCAGCCGCCGGGCGCGAAGCCCGGCAGCGCGCCCTTATTGCAGCTCGGCCGCCACGTCTTGGCCACCGGCGGCGCGCGGAGCGCGCTCGGGCTGCGCCGGGCGGTCCAGCAGCGCCTTCATCGACAGCTTCACGCGGCCCTTCTCGTCGGTTTCCAGCACCTTGACGCGCACCACCTGGCCTTCGGTCAGGTAGTCGGACACCTTCTCCACGCGCTCGTGCGCGATCTGGCTGATGTGCAGCAGGCCGTCCTTGCCGGGCAGCAGGTTGATCAGCGCGCCGAAGTCCAGGATCTTGGTCACAGGGCCTTCGTAGATCTTGCCGATTTCGACTTCGGCGGTGATCTGCTCGATGCGGCGCCTGGCTTCATCGGCGCGGGCAGCGTCGGTGGCGGCAATGGTGATGGTGCCGTCTTCCTCGATGTTGATCTGGCAGCCGGTTTCTTCGGTCAGCGCACGGATCACGGCGCCGCCCTTGCCGATCACGTCACGGATCTTCTCGGGGTTGATCTTCATGGTGTAGAGCTTGGGCGCGAAGTTGCTCACTTCGGTCTTGGCTTCGCCCATGGCTTCCTGCATCTTGCCCAGGATATGGATGCGCGCTTCCTTGGCCTGGGCCAATGCCACCTGCATGATTTCCTTGGTGATGCCCTGGATCTTGATGTCCATCTGCAGCGCCGTGATGCCGGCGGTGGTGCCCGCCACCTTGAAGTCCATGTCGCCCAGGTGATCTTCATCGCCCAGGATGTCGGTCAACACGGCAAAACGGTTGTCTTCCTTGATCAGGCCCATGGCAATGCCGGCCACATGCGCCTTCATGGGCACGCCGGCGTCCATCAGCGACAGGCAGCCGCCGCACACCGATGCCATCGACGAAGAGCCATTGGATTCGGTGATTTCCGACACCACGCGCATGGTGTAGGGGAATTCTTCCTTGCTTGGCAACACAGCCACCAGCGCGCGCTTGGCCAGGCGGCCGTGGCCGATCTCGCGGCGCTTGGTGCTGCCCATGCGGCCCACTTCGCCGGTGGCGAAGGGAGGCATGTTGTAGTGCATCATGAAGCGGTCTTCATATTCGCCAGCCAGCGCGTCGATGCGCTGTGCGTCGCGCTCGGTGCCCAGCGTGGTGACCACCAGCGCCTGGGTTTCGCCGCGCGTGAACAGCGCCGAGCCGTGGGTGCGCGGCAGCACGGAGCTGCGGATCTCGATCGGGCGCACGGTGCGCGTGTCGCGGCCGTCGATGCGCGGCTCACCGGCCAGGATCTGGCTGCGCACGATGCGCGCCTCGATGTCGAACAGCATGCCTTCGACCTTGACGCTGTCGAACACGACACCGTCTTCCTTCAGGTCGGCCATGACCACGGCATAGGCCTCGCGGCAGGCGTGCGTGCGGGCCTGCTTGTTGCGGATCTGGTAGGCCGCGCGCAGCTTGGCCTCGGCCAGAGCGGTCACCTTGGCGATGAGCGGCTCATCCTTGGCGGGCGCCTTCCAGTCCCACACCGGCTTGCCGGCCTCGCGCACCAGCTCGTGAATGGCGTTGATGGCCACATTGCCCTGCTGGTGGCCAAACACCACGGCACCCAGCATGATTTCTTCGGACAGTTGCTGCGCTTCGGATTCGACCATCAGCACAGCGGCCTCGGTGCCCGCGACGACCAGGTCGAGCTGCGAGTCCTTGCGCGCGGTCTGGCCCGGGTTCAGCACGTATTCACCGTTGATGTAGCCCACGCGCGCGGCGCCGATCGGGCCGGCGAACGGGATGCCCGAGATGGCCAGCGCGGCGCTGGAGGCAATCAGGGCGGCGATGTCGGCATCGACCTCGGGGTTGATCGACACGGTGTGGATGACCACGTGCACTTCGTTGAAGAAGCCCTCGGGGAACAGCGGGCGGATCGGGCGGTCGATCAGGCGGCTGGTCAGGGTCTCGAACTCGCTGGGCTTGGCTTCGCGCTTGAAGAAGCTGCCGGGGATCTTGCCGGCGGCGTAGGTCTTCTCGATGTAGTCCACCGTCAGCGGGAAAAAGTCTTGCCCCGCCTTGGCCACCTTGGATGCCACCACGGTGGCCAGCACCACGGTGTCGTCGATGTTGACCAAAACGGCGCCGGAAGCCTGGCGGGCGATTTCGCCGGTTTCCATGACGACGGTCTTGTCGCCCCATTGGAAGGACTTGGTGACTTTGTTGAAAATGCTCATTATTGCTCCTGGATTAATAGCTGCATGCGCAATATCTGCGCGGCTTGGAGCGCAATTCAGAACACGATGCCATTCCAGCGGACCTCTGGGCGGGGGAGATCCCCTGGAATGACACAGCTTCGCTCTTCACTGCTGCTCCACGGTAGGTCGCGAAGTAAAAAACGCCTGAGCTAGCGGACCAACCCAGGCGTTCTCAGGCTCGCGGCCGCTGGTTTACTTGCGCAGGCCCAGCTTGGCGATCAGCGCGGTGTAGCGCTCCGCGTCCTTGGACTTGAGGTAGTCCAGCAGCTTGCGGCGACGGCTCACCATGCGCAGCAAGCCGCGGCGGCCATGGTGGTCCTTGGCGTGCGTCTTGAAGTGGGGGGTGAGCTCGTTGATGCGGGCCGTCAGCAGGGCGACCTGCACTTCGGGGCTGCCGGTGTCGCTGGCGCTGCGCGCGTTGGCCTTGACGACTTCGGCCTTGATGGAAGAGGCGATCATTGGGGGTTCCTGAGGTTGCCGGCCTGCCCTGGCCGCCTCCGCAACGAGAGGGGCCGGCGGGGCCGTGTTTCACACTTGCGCCAGTGGCTGGAATCGCGGCTGGCGTGCGCTCTGCGGAATGCAGAACCGCCGAATTATACCCCGAGCCAGCCGCGCAGCCGGGCCACGCCCTCGCCCAGGCGGCTGGTGTCGCGCGACGCGAAGCACCAGCGCAGCCACCCCCCGGCCTCTGGCGCAAAGGCGCTGCCGGGAGCCAGCCCCAGGCCGGCCTCCACCACCAGGCGCTTGGCCGTCGCCAGGCAGTCCGCATGGCCTTCGAGCTGGAAGAACGCGTACATGCCGCCGTGCGCCGCCGACACCCGCACGCCCGGCACCGCCTGCAGCAGCGGCACCAGCGTGTCGCGGCAGGTCTTCAGGTGCGCCACCAGGCGCGGCGTGATCTCGTCCGCGTGCTCCAGCGCCGCCAGGCCCGCGCGCTGGGTGAAGACGCTGGTGCACGAGGTGTTGAACTCGATGAGCTTGCCCATGTCGTGCGTGATGCTTGCGGGCATCACCATCCAGCCCAGGCGCCAGCCGGTCATGAGGAAGCTCTTGGAGAAGCTGTGCGCCACGACGAGCCGGTCCTCGGGCTCGGCCACGTCGAGGAAGCTGGGGGCACAGCCCCGGGCCGTGGGCAGGTAGTACAAGCGCTCATACACCTCGTCGGCCAGAATCCAGGTGCCGGTGCGGCGGCAGTGCGCGAGGATGGTGCGCTGCTCGTCGGCGGTGAGCGTCCAGCCCGTGGGGTTGTTGGGCGCGTTCACGACCAGAAGCCGGGTGGCCGGCGTCACCGCGTCGAGCAGGCGCTGCATGTCCAGCGCCCAGGCGCCGCGCTCGGGCCCGCTGGCCACGGGCTGCAGCGGCACCTCGCGCACGCGCCCGCCCATGATGCGCGGCTGCGCCACCAGATTGGGCCACACGGGCGTGACGACCACCACCTCGTCGGCGGGCTCGACCAATGCCTCCACCGCCAGCATCAGCGCGCTCACGCCACCCGAAGTGATGGCGATGCGGTCCGCCGCCACCGGGCCATGCAGTGCGCTCGCGTATTCGGCCACCGCCTGGCGCAGCTCCGGCAGGCCGAGGTTGTGGGTGTAGAAGGTCTCGCCGCGCTGCAGCGACGCGATGGCCGCCTCGCGCACCACGTCGGGCGTGCCCTCGTCGCTTTCGCCGAACCAGAACGGCAGCACGTCGCTGCGGCCGATGCCGGCGTTGGCGACTTCACGGATACGGGATTCTTCGAGGTTATGGACGGCACTACGCATGGCGATACACGGCAAGGAAGGTGGAAAAAGCCCTGGATGGTACGCCGACGGGGCGCGCCCGCCGGGGCCGCTACAGTGCGGACAGGGTCGCCCGTGCGCGCCCGCCCCGCTCAATCCGCAGGAAAACCGCATGAAACCTCTTTTCGCGCCCGCCCTGCGCGGCTGCATCGCCGCAGCGTGCATGGCCGCCTGGCTCGCCGCCCCCGCGCCGGCGCAGGCCGCCGGCAAGACCGGCAAGACCGCCGCACCCTCCTCCGCCCAGCACAAGAGCGGCAAGAAGAAAAAGGACGGCCCGCGCAGCCATGCCGACGAAACCCGCGAACAGCGCGAGCGCCGCCTGCAGCGCGAATGCCAGGGCCGGCCCAATGCCGGCGCCTGCATGGGCTACGCATCCTGAAACAGCGCCGCACCCATGCCCTGGCACGCCCGACTCGCGCTCGACTACCGCCACGACGCCCCGCGCACCACCGCCCGCTTCCGCCACGAAGGGCCGCTGCGCATCCTGCAAAGCCTGTACCCCGAAGGCGACGGCATCTGCCACAACGTGCTGGTGCACCCGCCCGGCGGACTGGTGGGCGGCGACCGGCTCGACATCCGCATCGGCGCCGCCCCCGGCGCGCACGGCCTGGTCACCACGCCCGGCGCCACGCGCTTCTACCGCACGCAGGGAGAGCACGCCGTGCAGGACACGCGCATCGACCTGCAGGCCGGCGCGCGCCTGGAATGGCTGCCGCTGGAGGCGCTGTGCTTCGACGGCTGCGAGGCCGAGAACCACCTTCGCTTCACCCTGGCGCCCGGCGCCGAGCTGATCGGCTGGGACGTGGCCGCGCTGGGCCTGCCGCACGCGGGCAAGCCGTTTCTGCGCGGCAGCCTGCGCCAGCATCTGGAGATGCCCGGCGTGTGGCTGGAGCGCGGCCGCATCGCCGCCTGCGACCGCCTGCTGCTCGACAGCCCGCTGGGCCTGGCCGGGCGGCGCTGCACGGCCACGCTGTTCCTGGCCGCGGGCACGCCGCTGCCGCGCGTGGCGCGCGAACGGGCGCTGGAGGCCGCGCGCGCCGTGATCGACGCCCACGCGCTGCGCGAGACCGCCGGCGCCACCAGCCCCGACGCGCGCATCGTGGTCGTGCGCGCGCTCGGCGCCGTGGTCGAGCCCGCGATGCAGTTGCTCAAGGAAGTGCGCGCGGCCTGGCGCGCGGCCCACTGGGGCCTGCCAGCCACCGCGCCGCGCATCTGGGCCATGTGAGGGCCATACGTCGAATGGCCCATCGCCACTGGCGCGCTTCCTGCTTTACCATGTCCCGAGATACGAACCGCCGAGGCCCTTGCATGGAACTCACGCCACGCGAAAAAGACAAGCTCCTGATCTTCACCGCCGCGCTGCTGGCCGAACGCCGCAAGGCGCGCGGCCTCAAACTCAACTACCCCGAATCCATCGCCCTCATCAGCGCCGCGGTGATGGAAGGCGCGCGCGATGGCAAGACCGTGGCCCAGCTCATGAGCGAGGGCCGCGACATCCTCACCCGCGCCGACGTGATGGAGGGCGTGCCCGAGATGATTCCCGACATCCAGGTCGAAGCCACCTTCCCCGACGGCACCAAACTCGTCACCGTGCACCAACCCATCGCCTGAGCACCGCCTCTCCGGCTTCAGGCATTTTTGGCCCCTACCGCTTATTTCACCTGCGCATACAGCTATGAAAAAAGAAGCAAACCTCTGCACCGCGGTCGCCCTGCTGCTGGCCGCCCTGCCACTGGCCGCGAGCGCCCACACCGGGGCGAACGCCGGCGCGCACCACGGCTTCCTGGCCGGCTTCCTGCATCCGCTGACGGGCATGGACCACATGGCCGCGATGGTCGCCGCGGGCCTGTGGAGCGCGCTGTCCGCGCGCCGCGCCTGGCCCGACCTGCTGGCCGCGCCGCTGGGCTTTGCGGCCATGCTGCTGGCGGGCGCGCTGCTGGGCCTGGGCGGCATGCAACTGCCGGGGGTGGAGCCGATGATCGCCGCCTCGCTGCTGGTGCTGGGCCTGCTGGTGACCGCGCGCTGGCACCTGCCGGCGCCGGCTGCGGCGGCGCTGGTGGGCGCCTTCGCGATGTTCCACGGCATGGCGCATGGCCATGAACTGGCGGGCGAAGCCGACCCGGGCCTGACGCTGGCGGGCATGCTCACGGCCACCGTGCTGCTGCACGGGGCCGGCATCGCCGCCGGCTGGGCGCTGCGCCATGCCAACGCGTGGCTGCCGCGCATCGCGGGTGGCGCGGTCGCCATGCTGGGCGCGGCCCTGCTGGCCGGCGCGGTCTGAAAAAGGGACGACGGCCATGATCCCTGGCGAACTCTTCATCGACGAGGGTGAGCACGCCCTCAATCCCGGCCGCCGCACCATTACGCTGGTGGTGCGCAACGAGAGCGAGCGGCCCATCCAGGTCGGCTCGCACTTCCACTTCGCCGAAACCAACGCCGCGCTGGGCTTCGACCGCGAAGCCGCGCGCGGCATGCGGCTGAACATCGCCTCCGGCGCGGCGGTGCGCTTCGAGCCGGGCCAGGAGCGCACGGTGGAGCTGGTCGACTACGCGGGCGACCGCATCGTGTACGGCTTTCGCGGCCTGACCATGGGCAGGCTCTGAAACTTCAAGCCAAATCGGCCCTCAGCGCCCGTCCCGAAAGCGATAGCAGCTATTGAAACAGTAGCAAACAACAGACTGGAGAACCCCTTCCATGGCTACCATTTCCCGCCGCGCCTATGCCGAGATCTTCGGCCCCACCGTGGGCGACCGCGTGCGGCTGGCCGACACCGACCTGGTGATCGAGGTGGAGAAGGACTACACGCTGGCCGCCGGCGGCCATGGCGAAGAGGTGAAGTTCGGCGGCGGCAAGACCATCCGCGACGGCATGGCGCAGAGCCAGCGCACCAATGCGCAGGGCGCGATGGACCTGGTCATCACCAACGCGCTGATCCTCGACCACTGGGGCATCGTGAAGGCCGACATCGGCATCCGGGGCGGGCGCATCGCCAGGATCGGCAAGGCCGGCAACCCCGACACGCAGCCGGGCGTGGACATCGTGATCGGCCCCGGCACCGAGATACTGAGCGCCGAGGGCAGCATCGTCACCGCCGGCGCCATCGACAGCCACATCCACTTCATCTGCCCGCAGCAGATCGAGGAAGCCCTCTCCAGCGGGGTGACCACCATGATCGGCGGCGGCACCGGCCCGGCCACCGGCACCTTCGCCACCACCTGCACGCCCGGCCCCGCGAACATCGAGCGCATGCTGCAGGCGGCGGACGCCTTTCCGATGAACCTGGGCTTCCTCGGCAAGGGCAACGCCAGCCAGCCCGACGCTTTACGCGAGCAGGTGGATGCCGGGGTGATCGGCCTCAAGCTGCACGAGGACTGGGGCACCACGCCCGCGGCCATCGACAACTGCCTCTGCGTCGCCGACGAAGCCGACGTGCAGGTCGCCATCCACAGCGACACGCTCAACGAGGCCGGCTTCGTGGAGAACACCATCGCCGCAACCAAGGGCCGCGGCCTGTGCGCCTTCCACACCGAAGGCGCGGGCGGCGGCCACGCGCCCGACATCCTGCGCGTGGTGGGCGAGGCCAACTTCCTGCCCTCCTCCACCAACCCCACCATGCCCTACACGGTGAATACGCTCGACGAGCACGTGGACATGCTCATGGTGTGCCACCACCTCGACCCGGCCATCGCCGAGGACCTGGCCTTCGCCGAGAGCCGCATCCGCAAGGAAACCATCGCGGCCGAAGACATCCTGCACGACCTGGGCGCCATCAGCATGTTCAGCAGCGACAGCCAGGCCATGGGCCGCGTGGGCGAGATCACCCTGCGCTGCTGGCAGACGGCGCACAAGATGAAGGTGCAGCGCGGCGCCCTGGCCGAGGACAGCGCGCGCAACGACAACTTCCGCGCCAGGCGCTACATCGCCAAGCTCACCATCAACCCCGCCATCGCCCACGGCATCAGCCACGAGGTGGGCAGCATCGAGCCCGGCAAGTGGGCCGACCTGGTGCTGTGGAAGCCCGCGTTCTTCGGCGTCAAGCCCTCGGCCATCCTCAAGGGCGGCTTCATCGCCATGGCGGCAATGGGCGACCCCAACGCCTCCATCCCCACGCCCCAGCCGGTGCACTACCGGCCCATGTTCGGCGCCTACGGCGGCGCGCTGGCGCGCACCTCGCTCACCTTCGTTTCGCAGGCCGGGCTGGGGCTGGGCATCAAGGAAAAATACGGCCTGGACAAAACGCTCTCGGCGGTGAAGAACATCCGTGGCGTGCGCAAGCAGCACATGGTCCACAACGGCGCCACGCCCACGATGGAAATCGACGCCCAGACCTATGCGGTACGCGCCGACGGCCACCTGCTGACCTGCGAACCCGCGTCGGTGCTGCCGATGGCGCAGCGCTACTTCCTGTTTTGACCATGCTGCAAGCCTCCAAACTCATGCCCCAGGGCCAGGGCCTTGCACCCGTGCTGCTCAGGCGCGCCGCCACGGTCGAGCTGGACTGGGACCTGCGCCAGAAAAGCCGCTTCGACGCCACCGACAGCCAGGGCCGCCAGCTCGGCGTGTTCCTGCCGCGCGGCACGGCGGTGCGCGGCGGCGACGTGCTGGTGGCCGAGGACGGCTCGCTGGTGCGCGTGGTCGCCGCGCCCCAGCCCGTGCTGCGCATCACCCATTGCAGCCAGCACGGCACGCCGTTCGACCTGATGCGCGCCGCCTACCACCTGGGCAACCGCCACGTGCCCATCGAGCTGCGGCCCGACTACCTGCAAATCGAACCCGACCACGTGCTGGCAGACATGCTGCGCGCGATGCATTTGATCGTGCACGAAACCACCGCGCCATTCGAGCCCGAAGGCGGCGCCTACGCCGCGCACGGCGCCAGCCATGGACACGACGGCGGCGGACATTCGCATGAACATGGGCACTCACACGGCCATGCACATGACGCCCCTCCGCACGAAGGCCACCCCCACGGCCATGACCATCCCCACGCCTGAAGCGCCCTGCGCCACACCGGACGCACCGGTCTTCACGCCTGGCCTGCTGCAACTCATCTGGCTGGCCTCCCCGGCGTTGCCAGTGGGCGGATTTTCATACTCAGAAGTGCTTGAAGCGGCCGTGGAATGGGCGGGAGTAGCTACAGAAACAGTAGCATCCGACTGGATTGCCGACCAATTGCAGCTCACCCAGGCACGCGGCGACCTGGCCGTGCTGGCCCAGGCCATCGCCGCCGCCCGCGCAGGCGATGGCGCACGCCTGCAGGCGCTGGACGCCTGGGTGCGGCAAACGCGCGAAAGCGCCGAACTGCGCTTGCAGACCGAGCAGATGGGCCGCTCGCTGGCCGATTGGCTGCGCGGCCTGCACCCGGACCGCGCCGCATTGCTGGCAGGCTGGCAACCCAGCTACCCCGTGGCCTTCGCCGTGTCCACCGCGCACACCCATGCCAGCGTGGCCGACATCTGTGCCGCTTTCGCGTTCGGCTGGGCCGAGAACATGGTGGCCTCCGCCATCAAGTCCGTGCCGCTGGGCCAGAGCGCGGGCCAGCGCATCCTCGCGCGGCTGGCCGCGGCCATTCCCGCCGCCGTGGCCCAGGCGATGGCCCTGGGCGACGAGGACCGCCAGGCTCTGAGCCCGATGCTGGCGATTCTTTCCGCGCGGCACGAAACCCAATACTCCCGCCTCTTCCGAAGCTGAAAGCCGCCCTCCATGACCTCCGCCCTCCACCACATCCCGACCCGCACCAAGAAGCTGCCGCCGCTGCGCGTGGGCATCGGCGGCCCCGTGGGCTCGGGCAAGACCACGCTGCTGGAAATGCTCTGCAAGGCCATGCGCGCGCAGTACGACCTCGTCGCCATCACCAACGACATCTACACCAAGGAGGACCAGCGCCTGCTCACCGTGAGCGGCGCGCTGCCGCCCGAGCGCATCATGGGCGTGGAGACGGGCGGCTGCCCGCACACCGCGATCCGCGAGGACTGCTCGATCAACCTCGAAGCCATCGACCGCATGCTCGCCGAGTTCCCCGACGCCGACGTGGTGTTCGTCGAGAGCGGCGGCGACAACCTGGCCGCCACCTTCAGCCCCGAACTGAGCGACCTGACGATCTACGTGATCGACGTGGCCGCGGGCGAGAAGATTCCGCGCAAGGGTGGCCCCGGCATCACCAAGAGCGACCTGTTCGTCATCAACAAGACCGACCTCGCGCCGCACGTGGGGGCGAACCTGGCCGTGATGGAGTCAGACACGCAGAGGATGCGTGGAAGCAAGCCCTTCGTGATGACCAACCTCAAAACCCAGGCGGGACTGGCCGAGGTGGTGGCCTTCATCGAGCGGCGCGGCATGCTGCGCGCTGGCTGAGGCGGGCTTGCCAGCGAGCCCCGGCCAGGCAAAATACGGGCACCCATATTTCATCCCACGGGCGCGCAAAAATCGCGCGCCATAGGCTCATGCCCCTGAAATTCCGATAGGCCGCGGGGATCGCACGCGCACAGCGGCCCAGCCGGCATCTACACCCAACTGAGGGCATGGGCGCAGGCGCGGCGGTAAAATCTTGGGTTCGGGCAAGCCCGCCCGGCATCGTCCGAGCCGGCCCCTGCCCCATCCCGGACCCCTTCCCTCATGACAAGCCCCCTTGCCCCCGCGCCGATTTCGCCGGTGGAAGAGATCGTGGCCGAGCTGCGTGCCGGCCATATGGTCATCCTCGTGGACGAGGAAGACCGCGAGAACGAAGGCGACATCGTGCTCGCCGCCGACCACGTGACACCCGAGGCCATCAACTTCATGGCCCGCCACGCCCGCGGCCTGATCTGCCTGACCCTCTCGCGCGAAATGTGCGAGCGCCTGCACCTGCCTCCCATGGTGGCGCGCAACGGCGCCAAGCACGCCACCGCGTTCACCGTGTCGATCGAGGCCGCCGAGGGCGTGACCACCGGCATCTCCGCCGCCGACCGCGCCCGCACGGTGCAGGCCGCGGTGGCGCCGGGCGCCAAGCCCAGCGACCTGGTGCAGCCCGGCCACATCTTCCCGCTGCAGGCGGTGGACGGCGGCGTGCTGATGCGCGCCGGCCACACCGAAGCCGGCTGCGACCTGGCCGCCCTGGCCGGCTGCACGCCCGCCGCCGTGATCTGCGAGGTGATGAACGAAGACGGCACCATGGCCCGCCTGCCCGACTTGCAGGTGTTCGCCGCGCAGCACGGCATCAAGGTCGGCACCATCGCCGACCTGATCGGCTACCGCAGCCGCCATGAATCGCTGGTGGACAAGGTGGGCACGCGCTGCCTGCAGACCGCCTTCGGCAGCTTCACCGCGCACGCCTTCCGCGACCGGCCCAGCCACGCGGTGCACCTGGCCCTGGTGCGCGGCGAATGGGCGCCGGGCGATGCGATACCCGTGCGCGTGCACGAGCCGCTGTCGGTGCTCGACCTTCTCGAAATCGACAGCGCCATGCACTCCTGGAGCCTGGACGCCAGCCTGCGCCACATCGCCGCCGAGAACCGCGGCGTGGCGGTGCTGCTCCACTGCGGCGAAAGCGCCGCCGAGTTGCTGGCGCAGTTCGATGGCACGGCGCGTGCCGCCCATGCGCCCGAGCGCGGGCACATGGACCTGCGCACCTACGGCGTGGGTGCGCAGATCCTGCGCGAATGCGGCGTGCGGCGCATGCAGCTCCTGGGCCTGCCGCGGCGCCTGCCCAGCATGGCCGGCTACGGGCTCGAAATCACCGGCTACATCACGAAAGACTGACCCATGTTTGGCGCAGACAAAGGCAAGGCCGACCGCATGGACGGCCACAAGCTCTCCATCGGCATCGTCCAGGCACGCTTCAACGAAGGCATCACCAACGCGCTGGCCCATGCCTGCCGCGCCGAGCTGCTGGACCTGGGCGTGCAGGAAAAAGACATCGATCTGGTGCGCGTACCCGGCGCGCTGGAGATTCCCGTGGCCCTGCAGGCCCTGGCCGAGCGCAACCGCTACGACGCGCTGATCGCGCTGGGCTGCATCATCCGCGGCGAGACCTACCACTTCGAGCTGGTGGCCAACGAATCGGGCGCGGGCGTCTCGCGCGTGGCGCTGGACTACCAGATCCCCATCGCCAACGCCATCCTGACGACGCAAGACGAGGCCCAGGCGCTCGCGCGCCAGGACGACAAGGGCCGCGACGCCGCCCGCGTGGCGGTGGAGATGGCCAACCTGCTGGACGAGCTGTCATGACCCAGGCCGCGCAGAAGACCGATGCCGCCCCGCGCACGCCACGCAAGAGCGCACGCTCGGGCCGCAGCCGGGCGCGCGAGTTCGCGCTGCAGGCGCTCTACCAGCACATCGTGGGCCGCAACGAGCCCGCGGCCATCGACAGCTTCACGCGCGACCTTTCGGGCTTCCACAAGTGCGACGCGGCGCACTACGACGCGCTGCTGCACGGCTGCATCGCCGAGGCCGGCGAGCTCGACGCGCTGATCGTGCCGCTGCTCGACCGCAAGCTCGCCGAGATCTCGCCCATTGAGCGCGGGGTGATGTGGATCGGCGCCTACGAGTTCTGGCACTGCTCCGACGTGCCATGGCGCGTGGTGCTCAACGAGTGCATCGAACTGGCCAAGGAATTCGGCGGCACCGACGGCCACAAGTACGTCAACGCCGTGCTCAACGGCCTGGCGCCGCAGTTGCGCCCCGCCGAAGTGGCGGCGGACAAGACGCGCGGCAAGGCCGCGCCGGCACCCGCACCGTCGGCGCCCAGCGCATGAAGATATCCGCCCGCGCAGAGCGCATAGAACCCTTCTACGTGATGGAAGTCGCCAAGGCCGCGCAGGCCCTGGCGCGCGAGGTGGCGCACGGTAGCCGCCCCATGATTTTCCTCAACATCGGCGAGCCCGACTTCACCGCCCCGCCGCTGGTGCTGGAAGCTGCCACGCGCGCCATGCGCGACGGCGCCACGCAGTACACGCAGGCCATGGGCCTGGACGCCCTGCGCGAACGCATCAGCGGCTGGTATGCCGACCGTTTCGGCGTGCGGGTGCCGGCACGCCGCATCGTGGTGACCGCGGGCGCCTCCGCCGCGCTGCAGCTCGCCTGCCTGGCGCTGCTCGACGTCGGCGACGAGGTGCTGATGCCCGACCCGAGCTACCCCTGCAACCGCCATTTCGTGAGCGCCGCCGATGGCCGCGCGGTGCTCATCCCCACGACGGCGGCAGAGCGCTACCAGTTGAGTGCCGCCAAGGTGGAGGCCGCCTGGGGCCCGCGCACGCGCGGCGTGCTGCTGGCCTCGCCCTCCAACCCCACGGGCACTTCCATCGACCCGCAGGAGATGCGCCGCATCCACGCCGCCGTGCAGGCGCGCGGCGGCGTCGCCATCGTCGACGAGATCTACCTCGGCCTGTCCTATGACGACGCCTATGGGCAAACCGCGCTGGCCATCGACGACAGCGTCATCAGCATCAACAGCTTCAGCAAGTACTTCAACATGACCGGCTGGCGGCTGGGCTGGATGGTGGTACCCGACGCACTCGTGCCCGTGGTGGAGCGGCTGGCGCAGAACCTCTTCATCTGCGCCAGCACGGTGTCGCAGCACGCCGCGCTGGCCTGCTTCGAGGCCGAAAGCATCGCCGAGTACGAGCGCCGCCGCGCCGCGTTCAAGGCCCGGCGCGACTACTTCATCCCGCAACTCGACGCGCTGGGCCTGGCCGTGCCGGTGCGCCCCGACGGCGCGTTCTACGCCTGGGCCGACTGCGCGCGGGCCAGCGAAAAGCTCGGCGTGCAGGACAGTTGGGACTTCGCCTACGCGCTGATGCGCGAAGCGCACCTGGCCATCACGCCGGGGCGCGACTTCGGCACGGCGGAGACGACGCGCTTCGTGCGCTTCTCCACCGCCAGCTCCATGGAGCACCTGCAGGAAGCCGTGGCGCGGTTGCGGCAACTGCTGGGCTGAGGGGGCGCACAGGCCATGGCCTTCACGTTCCCCGTGCGCGTGTACTGGGAAGACACCGATGCCGGCGGCATCGTCTTCTACGCCAACTACCTCAAGTTCTTCGAGCGCGCCCGCACCGAATGGCTGCGCCATCTGGGCATCGGCCAGCAGGCGCTGCGCGCGGCCACGGGCGGCATGTTCATCGTCAGCGAAACCCATATGCGCCACCTGCGCCCGGCGCGGCTCGACGACGAGCTCCTGGTTACAGCCTCCTTGCATGAAACAGGCCGCGCATCGCTCACAATCGCCCAGCAGGCGCTATTGAAACAAGAGCAGCCCGTGCAGGCGGAACCTGTGCTGCTGGCCGAAGGCAGCATCCGCATCGGCTGGGTCGACGCCGCCACGCTGCGGCCCGGGCGCATTCCATCCACCGTCATCGACGTACTCCGGCAACAACCATGAATTCCCAAGACCTGTCTATCGTGCAGTTGGTGCTCAACGCTAGCTGGGTGGTGCAGTCCGTGATGCTGCTGCTCATGGCCATCTCCGTCGCAAGCTGGTCCACCATCTTCCGCAAGCTCTTCGCGCTGCGGCGCATGAAGATCCAGAACGAGGAGTTCGAGCACGAGTTCTGGTCCGGCACCAGCCTGAACGACCTCTACGCCAGCGCCATGCAGAACGCCCAGCGCGTCGGCCCCATGGAGCGCATCTTCGCCAGCGGCATGCGCGAGTACCAGAAGCTGCGCGAGCGCCGCATCACCGACCCCGCCACGCTGCTCGACGGCGCGCGCCGCGCCATGCGCGCGAGCTACCAGCGCGAGATGGACGCGACCGAATCGGGCCTGTCCTTCATCGCCACGGTAGGCTCGGTGTCGCCCTATGTGGGGTTGTTCGGCACCGTGTGGGGCGTGATGCACGCGTTCACGGGCCTGTCGGCGCTGCAGCAGGTCACGCTGGCCACGGTGGCGCCGGGCATCGCCGAGGCGCTGGTGGCCACGGCCATCGGCCTGTTCGCCGCCATCCCCGCCGTGGTGGCCTACAACCGCTTCGCCCGCGACATCGACCGGCTGGCCACGCACGAGGAGACGTTCATGGAAGAGTTCACCAACATCCTGCAGCGCAACCTCGGCGCGCAAAAATGATCCACTTCCGTTGCTTGCTCACTTCGTGTAGCCGCCTCCCCCATCAAGGGGGCGCACCCATTGGCCCGGCAAAGCCGGTTCCACGGGTACCCTGGCCCGGGTCGCGCAGCACCAGCGCCGCGCCCCATGCCTTGGGACAACGCCTTCGCCGGAGAAACTGATGCCAGCCGTCTCATCCCGCGGCAGGGGCCGCCGCTCCATGAACGAAATCAACATGGTGCCCTTCATCGACGTGATGCTGGTGCTGCTCATCATCTTCATGGTGACGGCGCCGATGATCACGCCCAGCGTGGTCAACGTGCCCAGCACGGGCAAGGCCAACAAGCGGCCCGACCAGGTGATCGAGATCATCGTGGACAAGGACGAGAGCCTGCGCATCAAGACCGACGGCAGTACCGCCAGCACCTCGCTGCGCGAAGTGGCGAACGCGGTGCGCCGCGCCCTGGCCAGCGGCCCCATGGGGGCGGACAGCGCCGTGGTCATCACCGCCGACCGCGGCGTCCGGTACGAGTCGGTGGTCAAGGTCATGGACCGGCTGCAGCACGCGGGCGTGCAGCGCGTGGGCCTGTCGGTGCAACTCGCGAACTAACCGGCGCCTTCGGCAGTCACACCTTTCCGAGATGCAAGCCCCCGCCCTCCCCGAACGCACCGATCTGTCGCCGCCCAGGCCGCCCGCGCGCCTGCGCTCGGTCACGCTGGCGGTGCTGGCCCACGTGGCGCTGCTGGCGGCGCTGACCTGGGGCGTGCACTGGAAACGCTCGTCCGACGCGCCCGCCGTGGAGGCCGAGCTGTGGGCCGCCACGCCCCAGGAGGCCGCGCCGGCGGCCACCAGCCCCACGCCCGCGCCGCCCCCCCCCCCTGTGCCGGTACCGCCCCCTCCCCCACCGCCTGCGCCCGCGCCGGCCCCCCCGCCGCCGCCCGTGGCACAAGCCCCCGCGGCGCAGGACGCGGACATCGCCATCGAGCGCGAGAAGCAGCGGCTCGAAAAGGAAAGGCAGCGCCTCCAGAAGCAGCTCGAACAGGAGAAGCGCGAACGCCTGCAGGCCGAAAAGGACAAGCAGGAGCGGCTGGAAAAGCAGCGCGAGAAGGAGCAGGCACAGGCAGCCGAGAAGGCGCGCCAGCAGAAGCTGGCCGAGGACAAGCGCAAGCAGCAGGAAGCCAACACGCGCAAGGCGCAGGACGACGCGCGCCGCGTCGAAGCCCTGCGGCAGGACAACCTGCGCCGCATGCAGGCGCTGGCGGGTGCCACGGGCGGCCCCGCCGCCACGGGTACGGCGCAGCAGTCGTCGGGCCCGTCGGGCAGCTACGGCGGCAAGGTAGTGGCGAAGGTGAAGCCCAACATCACCTTCACCGACGACGTGGCGGGCAACCCGACCACCGAGGTCACGGTGCGCGCCGCGCCCGACGGCACCATCACCGGCACCAGCGTAACCAAGTCCAGCGGCGTGAAAGCCTGGGACGAAGCCGTGGTGCGTGCGCTGCAGAAGACCGAGACCCTGCCGCGCGACGTCGATGGCCGCGTGCCATCGTCGCTGGTCATCACGTTCCGGCCCAAGGACTAGTAGTCAGTCATGTTGAAACGCGAGGATAAATGCGAGTGAGCTTACGCCTGGCATCCTGGGTAGA
>NZ_JARGEN010000011.1 GCF_029211125.1 Curvibacter soli | reverse complement strand
GTGGCAATGCAACTCTGTCTGCAACTTGTGGGCCAATTATCCTATCGATTCATGGTGACTGACTACTACGGCGATGGGGTTCACTTTCAGCGTCACCGTGCCCGCGCCATTGACCGTCACGCCGAAACCGGTGCCGTCATTGGAAACCACGGTGGGAACACTGGATGTGGCCGTCACGGTCACCGCTGGGTCGCTCACCGTGAAGGTGTAGCCCTGCTCGTTGGTGTCGCCGATCACGCTCGAATACGCCGAGTGGTCGATCAGGCTGGTGGTGAGGCCCGGGCTGGTGGTGACGGACTGCGAAGTGGAGTTCGCGCCCGGCCCGCCGGTATTGACGGCACGCACGCGGTAGACGTAGGCGGTGTTGGGGTTCAGCCCGGTCACGGCCGCGCTGGTGGTGTTGGCCGCGGCCACCGTCTTGGCCACCGTGGTGAAGCTGTCGGTCGATACCTCGACGATGTAGCCCGTGGGCGCGTCGCCCGTCGACGGCGCCGTCCAGTTGGCGGTGAATCCGGTGGAGCCGGTTGCGGTGGCTGCACCCACGGTGGGTGCAGCGGGACGTGTTACGCCGGAGTTGGTGTTGCCGGGCGAAGCATAGTCGGGGCCGCAGACGGATGTGTTAGGCGACAACGTAGCAGCAACGGTAGTTTCGTCCGTAGAGGAGGGGTCGTAATAGAAGCTGTATTTAGACGTGTGGGCGGGATATGCTCTCTTCGATGCTTGGGTCCCGCTACCGTCAAAGACGATGACGCCATCGTTGCTGCCCAAGCCAGGGCCGCCGCTGTAGTTGCCAAGGCGGACATCGGTTAGACAGGTGCCGTAGCTGCTAGTGAGAGTCGCGACGCCGGCGGGATTAACGACAAACAGCACGGATTCGCCCGGCGCAATCGAATCCACGCCGGCCAATGCAAAGGCTCCGGTCAAGGCGTAGGCATTGCCACTGTCATTCATCTTGTAGCCCGTCAGAGCCACGACGTCGACGCCGGTATTGGTCAATTCAAACCAGTCCACCGACACGCTGCCGTTAGACATGGTTTCGGTGATGACCAGGGCCGCCTGTGCGGCAACGCTGAATCCAGCCGCCGCGAGGGCCAGCGCCACGGGCGCGAGCCGCCAGGCGCGGCGCTGGGTGGCGAAGGGGCGGGTTCGGGCTGGCCGGGCAACGGGAGATGTGTGCGTGGTTTTCATGGCAAGAGTGGGGTGGTAAGTGGAGTAGCAGCAGCGCAAGTGGGCAAGCCCTCCGATTATTTCTAACGGCATGAAACCTCTATGACCTTTGGATGTCAGCGCCGGGTGCGGGCATGGCCGCGGCCGCCTGCAGGATGCCCGCCGCAGCCCCGCGCCATCGCAGCCCCTGGGCCTGCCGGCCCCGCGAGGGCCGCACGGTACACTTTGCGGCTTCGGGGCGCGCGGGCGCCTTCCCCCTTTCTTTTCTCTTCTTCTTTCGGCAAACCGATACGCGAAGGACGCGCAACAACATGACCAAAATCGTCGTGGTGACCTCCGGCAAGGGTGGCGTGGGCAAGACCACCACCAGCGCCAGCTTTGCCTCCGGCCTGGCGCTCGCCGGCCACAAGACCGCCGTGATCGACTTCGACGTCGGCCTGCGCAACCTGGACCTCATCATGGGCTGCGAGCGCCGCGTGGTGTACGACCTCATCAACGTGATCCAGGGCGAGGCCAACCTGAACCAGGCCCTCATCAAGGACAAGCAGTGCGACAACCTGTTCGTGCTGGCCGCCAGCCAGACGCGCGACAAGGACGCGCTGACGCAGGACGGCGTGGAGAAGGTGCTCAACGACCTCTGCGGCATGGGCTTCGACTACATCGTCTGCGACTCGCCCGCGGGCATCGAGACCGGTGCGCTGATGGCCATGCACTTCGCCGACGAGGCGCTGGTGGTGACCAACCCCGAGGTCTCGTCCGTGCGCGACTCCGACCGCATCCTCGGCATGCTGGGCAGCAAGACCCGCCGCGCCATCGAGGGCAAGGAGCCCGTGAAGGAGCACCTGCTCATCACGCGCTACAACCCCGGCCGCGTGGAAGACGGCCACATGCTGAGCCTGGAGGACATCCAGGACATCCTGCGCATCCGGCTCATCGGCGTGATTCCCGAGTCCGAATCGGTGCTGCAGGCCTCCAACCAGGGCACGCCGGCCATCCACCTGGCGGGCTCGGACGTATCGGAGGCGTACAAGGACGTGGTGGCCCGCTTCCTGGGCGAGGACAAGCCGCTGCGCTTCGTCGACGCGCAGAAGCCCGGCTTCTTCAAGCGCATCTTCGGCGGCGGGAGGTAAGGCCCATGTCCTTGCTTTCCTTCCTGCTCGGGGAAAAGAAAAAGACTGCCAGCGTGGCCAAGGAGCGGCTGCAGATCATCCTCGCGCACGAGCGCTCGGGCCGCGACAACGGCCACCCGGACTACCTGCCCGACCTGCAGCGCGAACTGGTGGCGGTGATCTCCAAGTACGTGTCGGTCAACCCGCAGGACATCAAGGTGAACCTGGAGCGCCAGGACAACCTCGAAGTGCTCGAAGTCAAGATCGAGCTGCCCGACGCGGCGCGCTGAGGTTTGCGCAGGGCCGGCGCAAGCGGGCGGCTCGGGCATCGCTGCGGGCGGTGCGGCCGCATTCTTTCCTATACCTGCCGTCTTCAAGCCAAATCGGCCCCCAGCGCTTGATGGAAAAGCGCTGGCAGCTATTGTTTTGGTAGCGCATGGCGCTTGGCCTGCCGACCACCGCACCGGTGGGCATCAGGCGCCCAGCGGGCTATCGGTATAGAACCGCCCGCCGTGGTAGAGCAGCGGCGCCGCGCCCGCGCGGTGGGTGCAGCGCTCCACCGCGCCGATGAACAGCACATGGTCGCCTGCGTCGTGGCGCCGCAGGTTGGCGCACTCGAACGTGGCCGCGGCGCCCGCCAGCAGCGGAGCGCCGCCCACGCCATCCGCCGCGTCCACGCCGGCCCAGCGGTCGATGCCGCGCGTGGCGAAGCGCTCCGCCAGCGCCGCCTGCCCGGCGGTGAGCACATTCACGGCATAGTGCGCCACCGCGCCGAAAGCCGCGAGGCTGCTGGACGCGCAGCCCAGCGACCACAGCACCAGCGGCGGCTGCAGCGACAGCGCGTTGAATGAGCTGATGGTCAGCCCCACGCGCTGGCCCGCCGCAGTATGCGCCGTGACGATGGCCACGCCGGTGGCGAACATGCCCAGCGCGTCGCGGAATTCGCGCGGGGAGAAAGGGGCGGGTGAGTCGGTCGCGGATAGCAGCACGGGCAGGTCGCCCAGACGGGCGTGTAGTCGGTGGTTCAGCCGCTCATTATGGTTTTTCGCGCACCCAGCGCCTTCGCGCCTCCATGCCCCTGCCCACTTTCACCACCCTCGGCGCCGGCCACGCCGTGCTCATGCTGCACGACGCGGACACGGCACGCATCTTTCGTTCGCCACAGGTCGAGACGCTGGCCGCGCCTTTTGACGCATCGCTTTTATCCTAGAAACGGCAGTTGAATCCCCAAAATTCGAGCAAGTGCCTGTCACGCATTGAGTTTCCATGCTTTCCAGACTCACCCATTTGGAACTGCTCTGCAGTCACGCGAAGTCTTTGGAAACCCGCATGGATATTGGGTTTCTTCAGTTTTTCGGTTGGTTCAACTGCCGGATTTAGGTTTATTGGTGCCGCCAAGCATCGAACACTGCACCAGGACGGGGTCATGCGGCGAGGGCGCGCGGCGCCGCGCCGGCGCCCAGGCCGTAGAAGTGGAAGTCCATCGCGGGGCGCTCGCCGCTCAACAGTTCGGCCATGGCCTTGCCCGAGCCCGCGCCGTGGGTCCAGCCCAGCGTGCCGTGGCCGGCGTTGACCCACAGGCGCCCGACGCGCGTGCGGCCGATGTAGGGGATGTTGGTCGGCGTGGCGGGACGCAGGCCGCACCAGTAATGCGGGTCGCCGCCTTCGGCCACGCTGCGGGTGTCGCAGACGCCGGGCATGATCTCCTCGATGCGCCGGGCCAGCATGGCGCAGCGCTGGCGTGCCAGCGGCGTGTCCAGCGACAGGTCGAAGCCGCCCAGCTCGATGGTGCCGGCCACGCGCAGTTGGCCGCCCAGGCGGCTGATGGCCACCTTGCGCGCATCATCGATGGTGGAGACGAAAGGCGCGGCCTCGGGCCGCAGCAGATTGAATGTGGCGCTGTAGCCCTTGCCGGGGTAGATGGGCAGGTCCACGCCCACGCCGCGCAGCAGCGGGGCGCTGTAGGAGCCGCAGGCGACGACGAAGGCGTCGGCTTTCAATATCTGGTCTTTTTGTGCCGTAGCGCCCGTATTCATTGCGCGTATAGCTACTGAATCAATAGCATCGCCGCGCTTGTCCAGCCGAACCACGGCGTGGTTGTAGAGAAACTGCGCACCACGTTGCGCGCACAGGCGGGCCAGCTCCTGCGTGAACACGAGGGCGTCGCCGCTCTCGTCGGTGGGCGTGAAGGTGCCGCCGGTGATGTGGTCGGCATAGGGGCGTAAGGCGGGCTCGATGCGCAACAGCTCCTCTCGGCTCACCACGCTGCGCGACACGCCGAAGCGGCGCATCACCTCCACGGCCTCGCCCGCGGCGTCGAAGGATTTCTGGTCGCTGTAGAAGTGCGCGATGCCGCGCTCCAGCCGGTGGTATTCGATGCCGGTGGCGCGCACCATGTCCTTGAGCGCGGCGTGGCTGTATGCGCCCAGGGCCACGATCTGCTGCACGTTGCGCTCGAACGCATCCCGTGTGCATTGCGACAGGAACCGCAGCCCCCAGCGCCACTGCTGCCAGTCGAGCTGCGGGCGCAACAGCAGCGGCGCCTGCGGGTCGAACATCCACTTGAGCGTCTTCCACGGTGCCTGCGGGTTGGCCCAGGGCTCGCAGTAGCTCACCGAGATTTGCGCGCCGTTGGCGAAGCTCGTTTCCAGCCCCGCGCCGGGCTGGCGCTCCACCACCGTGACCTCGTGCCCGCGTTCGAGCAGATGCCACGCCGTATTCACGCCGATGATGCCGGCACCGAGGACGATGACTTTCATGCGGCGCAGTGTGCGCCTGCTTGCCGTAAAAAAACAGAAAAATTAAACTCTCAGTGAATTCATCAGAGGGACTAATAAAAATGCAGATCTTCCCGCTGGATTCCCGTCCGCAGCCGCGGGTGGCATTGCCCGCCACCGCCATTGCGGTACGGCCGGTGGCCGTTCTGGAGGCGCCATGAGCGCATACGATCCCGCAGCGCTGGAGTGCCTGGCCGCCATCGTCGAGGAAGGCGGCTTCGAGCGTGCGGCGCAGCGCCTGTCCGTCACGCAGTCGGCCGTGTCGCAGCGCCTGCGCGCGCTGGAGGCGCAGGTGGGCTCGGTGCTCATCGTGCGCAGCCGCCCGCTCAAGGCCACGGCGGCGGGGCAGTTGCTGCTCAAGCACACCAAGCAGCTACGCCTGCTGCGCGCAGACCTGGAGCGTGACCTGAAGGAGCTGGCGCCCGGCGGCCAGGGCGGCGGCAGCGAGGAAGAGCGCGTGGCCATCGCGGTGAACGCCGACAGCATCGCCACCTGGGCGCTGCCCGCCCTGGGCGACCTGGTGCGCCAGCACCTGCCGCTGGAGATCATCACCGACGACCAGGACTTCACGCACGAGTGGCTGCGTTCGGGCCAGGTGCTGGGCTGCGTCACCACGCTCAAGCAGGCGCTGCGCGGCTGCAAGATGCTGCCGCTGGGCGCCATGCGCTACATCGCCGTGGCCGACCCGGCGTATGCGGCGGCGCACCTGCCGCGCGGGCTCACGGCGCACAACTTCCGCGACGTGGCCTTCGTGGCGTTCAACCGCAAGGATGACATGCAGAGCGAGTTCATCGCCCAGTCGTACGGCCTGAAGCGCGTGGCGCTGAACCAGGTGTTCGTGCCCAGCACCGAAGGCCAGGTTCGCGCCGTGCGCGAGCGCTGGGGCATGAGCGTGGTGCCCGAACTGATGGTGAAGGAGCTCGTGGCCGAGGGCGCGCTGGTCAACGTGGCGCCCGGCCATGCGCTGCCGATCCAGTTGTACTGGCACTGCTGGAACCTCGAGTCCAACGTGCTGGACGCGCTGACCGCCGCGCTCACGAGTGCGGCAGCCGACAAGCTGATGCACTGAGCGCCGCCGCAGGCGCCCCGCACCGCATCAGCGCACCAGCAGCACCGGCACCTTGCTGCTGGCCAGCACCTGCGTGGCGACCGAGCCGAGCACGAGGTTGCCGAACAGGCCGTGGCCGTGCGAGCCCATGACGAGCAGGTCGTACTTGCCCGTGTCCGCGGTCTTGGCGATGGTCTCGCCGGCATGGCCGATCTTGGCGATGCCCTTGACCTCCACGCCCTTGCGCGCCAGGTACTTGCGCACGGGGCCGAGTACTTTCTCGGACTCTTCGGCGTAGTACTTGTCGACCACTTCCTTGCCCAGCGCCGCGCGGGCCCGCGGAGGCAGCAGGGGCTGCACGGTCAGGGCCGTGTAGTCGTGCGTGCCGGCCAGCAGTTCGTCGTGGGCGCCCAGGTAGGCGAGCATCTTCTTTGTGTAGTCGCTGCCATCGACGGCGAGGAGGATTTTCATGGTCGTGCCTTCTTTCTTTCTCGTGAATGATGGATTCCGGCAGGTTATCGCCTGGCGGGCGCGCGCGGCTTGATATGCGTCAAGCCTGCGCCGGCTCCGGTACGGAAAAGCAGCGCAGCGGGTCGAAGCCCGTCTGCTCGTCCTTGCCGGCGTAGCCGAGCGGATTGGCGCCCACGTGGCAGCGCCAGGGGCCTGTTGCCGACACGCCCGCGACATCATAGTCATGGGAGCAGTGCAGATGGCCATGCAGCCACAGCGCCGCATGGGCCATGAGGGCGTCGAGCGCGTTGCAGAAGCCCGCCGTGCCGGGCGTCAAGCCGTAGCGCGGGTCGGCGCTGCGCAGGCTCGGCGCGAAGTGCGTCACGGCCACCGTGGGCCCGGCGAAGGGGCGCTGCAGTGCGTCGCGCAGCCAGTGCTGGCAGGCCAGCGCCTGCTCGCGCACGGCAGGCGCGAGCATGGGCGCGCCATGCCGGGTGCAGCCGGTTTTGCGCAGGTAGTAGTCGGCGGCGCGGAAGGCTTTCTCGCGCTGGCGCGCCTGCCGGCCGGGCCGCGCCTGCTGCGCCAGCGCGTCGAAGTCGCTCCACAGCGTAGTGCCCACGAAGCGCACGCCGTGCAGCACCAGGGTCTCGCGTTCGAGCCAGGCGATCCCCAGGCGCTCGCAGGTGCGGCGCAGCCGCAGATGGGCGGCGTCGAAGTCCTGCATGTCGTACTCGTGGTTGCCCGGCACGAACAGCACCGGCACCGGCCAGCCCGCGTACTGCGGCAGCGGGGAGAACCGGGCCAGGCCGAAGTCCCCGTCTTCCAGCAGCGAGCCTTCCTGGTAGGAGCCGATGTCGCCTGCCAATACCAGTACGCCGGCCTGCGGCGCGGGGGCGGGGCGCAGGCGCGGATGTACTTCGAGGTGAAGGTCGGATAGAAGCTGGATCTGCAGGGCCATAAGCCCACGAGTATGGCTTCCATACTGGCCGCCCGATGCATGCGGGGGCAATGTCAACGTTATGCCGAAAATGCATCGGGCAGGGCTTGCATGCCCAGGGCAGACCCTTATGTTTCGCGGCATGAAAACACCAGCGCCGTAATGGCGGCGCGCCCAGCATGTTTTCCCTCATCGCCCAACTCCTGCACAAGCTCCGGCCACTGCGCACGGCCATCCAGTACCGCGAGGAACAGTGCGTGGCCCATGCCCTCATGGAAAGCGCCGAATCGCGCGCCGGGCTGGACCCGCGCGCCGCATGCGAGCTGCGCGCGGCGGCGCGCGCCTACCTCAGCGTCGTGCGCTGATCAGGGCTGGAACGCCCGCTGCGCCGAGCGCGCCACCGCCTGCCGCAGCCACTGGTGTGCGCCGCTTTCCTGCAGCCGGCGATGCCACAGCGATGCCACGTGCACCGCGGGCACCGTGAACGGCAGTTCGCGCAGCACCAGCTCGTCCGCGATGCCCGTGGCCGGCACGAAGTGACGTGGCAGGATGGTCAACAGGTTGGAATGGGCCACCACGCGGCCTGCGGTGAAGAACTGGTTGACCGTCAGCACGATGCGCCGCTGGCGGCCCAGCACGGTCAGTGCTTCGTCGATGAAGCCATAGGGGCGGCCCGAAAAGCTCACCAGCAGATGACGCGCGTTGCAAAAGCGCTCCAGCGTGAGCGGGCCGTCGGCCAGCGGATGGTTGCGCCGCATCACGCACACGTATTCGCCGTCGTAGAGCCGCTGGTAGGCGAAGTTGACGGCCTGGCCGGCCTGGGTGCGCGCGGTGATGTCGGCCACCACGGCAGGGAAATAGCCCACAACGAGGTCGGCGGCCTCTTCCTCCAGCAGCCGGCGCGGGTCGCGCGTGGTGAGCGGCACCACGCGCAGCGAAACGCCCGGTGCCTCGCGCTCGACGATGTCGACCAGGCCCGCGATCAGTTCCGCCGCCGTGGCGTCCACCATGGACAGCACGAAGCTCGTGTCCGCATGGGCCGGCTCGAAGATGTCGGGCACCAGCGATGCCTGCAGTTGCCGCAGCGCCTCGCGCACTGAAGGCCAGATCACCAGCGCGCGCGGCGTGGGCTCCACCCCGGCGCCGCTGCGCCGCACCAGGTCGTCGCCCAGGGCGCCGCGCAGCCGCCGCAGCGCGTTGCTGACTGCCGGCTGGGTGAGTGACAGGTTGTGGGCGGCCCGCGTGAGGTTGCGCTCGGCCATCACTTCGTCGAACACGCGCAGCAGGTTCAGGTCCAGGGTACGGAAGTTCGTCTGGGGCATGGCGGACTTTCAGGTAGGGGAAAGAATCATCACCAACGTGAATTCATCCCATCACAAAGATAAATTTGAGTTACATAGGGATAAACCCTAGGATACTGTCATCGCAACGGGCATTCCGCCTGGAATCGGGAAGGAAATCACCATGACGAGCTTTGTACACACTACCTATTCGATGGAGCACCCTGGCGTCGAACGCGCCGAGCAGGTCGCTGCCAACCTGCACCGCATGGCGGCGGGCTTCAATGGCGCACGCGGTGCCGCCACACTACTGCTGGCCGCCGTGGTGTCCGCCTTGCTGGTGGTTGCCAACAGCGTCATCGGCGCCTGGACCGACGGCCACCTGCTGGCCGCATGGGTCGCTCTGTGGGTCGTCGGTTTCGCTGCGCTGGCATTGCTCAACGCCCCGCTGCGCCGCGCGGGTGGTCGGATCAACGCGGGCTTCAAGGCCTGGAGGCTGGCGCGCAAGCAGATGGCCGAGGACGAAAAGACCTGGAGCCTGGCGCTCACCGATGCCCACATGATGGCCGACATCAGCCGCGCGATGAGCCGCGATGCCCGGCGCGACGTGCGCGGCTTCTACTGATCGCACGCATTTCTGACAGCCATTGTTTTTCATCGCTGCCAATGCAAAACAGCCGCGGGTTCCGCGGCTGTTTTGTTTTTTGAGCCCGCTGCGGCTCAGGCGGGCAGCGCAGCCAGCCGCTCGGCAATGGCGGCACGGGTCTGCTCCAGCGCCAGCGGCAGGTGGTGCCGCAGTTGGCCGAACAACGCTTCGTGCGACTGGAGTTCGGCCTTCCACGCGGTGTGGTCGACGCTCGTCACTGCGTCGAACTGCGCGGGCGTGAAGTCCAGGCCGGTCCAGTTGACTTCCGCATAGGCAGGGGTCACGCCGAACACGTTCTGCGTGCCGGCGGCCTGGCCTTCGATGCGGTCGATCATCCACTTGAGCACGCGCATGTTCTCGCCGTAGCCAGGCCAGACGAACTTGCCGTCGGCGCCCTTGCGGAACCAGTTGGTGGTGTAGATCTTCGGCAGGGGCGTGCCGCTCTTCTCCAGCTTCTTGCCCAGGTCCAGCCAGTGCTGGAAGTAGTCGCTCATGTTGTAGCCCGTGAACGGCAGCATGGCGAACGGGTCGCGCCGCACCACGCCCTGCTGGCCGGCGGCGGCGGCGGTGGTTTCGCTGCCCATGGTGGCGGCCATGTAGACGCCTTCGGTCCAGTTGCGCGCCTCGGTCACCAGCGGCACGGTGGTGGAGCGGCGGCCACCGAAGATGAAGGCGTCGATCTTCACCCCCCTGGGGTCATCCCAGGCGTCGTCGAGGGCGGGGTTGTTGGTGGCAGCCACGGTGAAGCGCGCGTTCGGGTGGGCGGCAGGGCGCAGCTTGCCGTTCTCGCCGGTTTCCCTGGCAATGGCGGGCGTCCAGTCCCGGCCCTGCCAGTCGATCAGGTGCGCGGGCAGCTCCTTGCCTGGGGCGTCGACTTCCATGCCCTCCCACCACACGTCGCCATCGTCGGTCAGCGCGACGTTGGTGAAAATCACGTCCCGGTCCAGGCTCGCCATGCAGTTGGGATTGGTCTTGTAGTTGGTTCCAGGGGCCACGCCGAAGTAGCCCGCCTCGGGGTTGATGGCGCGCAGCGTGCCGTCGGCCTGGGGCTTGATCCAGGCGATGTCGTCGCCGATGGTGGTGACCTTCCAGCCTTCGAAGCCCGCGGGCGGCACCAGCATGGAGAAATTGGTCTTGCCGCAGGCGCTGGGGAACGCGGCGGCCACGTGGTACTTCTTGCCCTGGGGATTGGCCACGCCCAGGATCAGCATGTGCTCGGCCAGCCAGCCTTGGTCGCGGCCCATGGTGGAGGCGATGCGCAGCGCGAAGCACTTCTTGCCCAGCAGCGCATTGCCGCCGTAACCCGAGCCGTAGCTCCAGATTTCGCGCGTCTCAGGATAGTGCACGATGTACTTGGTCTTGTTGCAGGGCCATTTGACGTCCTGCTGGCCCGCCGCGAGCGGCGCGCCCACGCTGTGCACGCAGGGCACGAAGTCGCCGTCCACGCCCAGCACGTCGTACACCGCCCGGCCCATGCGGGTCATGATCTTCATGTTCGCGGCAACGTAGGCGCTGTCGGACAGCTCGATGCCGACATGGGCGATGGGGCTGCCCAGCGGCCCCATGCTGAAGGGCACCACGTACATGGTGCGGCCGCGCATGCTTGCGTCGAAGAGCGGCAGCAG
The DNA here is from genome assembly GCF_029211125.1 of Curvibacter soli. Taxonomy (GTDB): domain Bacteria; phylum Pseudomonadota; class Gammaproteobacteria; order Burkholderiales; family Burkholderiaceae_C; genus Curvibacter_A; species Curvibacter_A soli. The sequence goes on along the minus strand of NZ_JARGEN010000011.1, from coordinate 13,442 downwards.
CGTGGCGCGCATTTCCGCCGGGGCCATCCAGTTGTTGGTGGGGCCGGCATCCTCCTGGGCGGCTGAGCAGATGAAGGTGCGGTCTTCCACGCGCGCCACGTCGCTCGGATCGGACGTCGCCAGGAAGCTGTTGGGCCGCTTGGCCGGGTTCAGGCGCGTGAAGGTACCCGTGTCCACGAGCTGCTGGCACAGGCGCTGGTATTCCTCCTCGCTGCCGTCGCACCAGTGCACGCGGTCGGGCTTGCACAGCGCCACCATGTCGGCCACCCACGCGATCAGGCGGGCATTCTTCACGTAGGCGGGCGGGTTGATGGAAAGACCCTGGATGACGGGGGCGTTCATGGCTGGCTCCTGAGGTTTTGAATCGGTCTGCTCGAATGCCGCGCCGGTGGCGCGCCCGCAGGGCGCGCGGCGGCGGGTTCTGGAGCAAAGGCGCGCGCTCGCTGCGCCGGCATCGGCTGCGCATTGCACACCTGCATGACGATTCTAAGAAGCCATGCTGGCTTTGGCAGCCGGTTACACCCTAATTCTATGCAAGGCATGCATGGGGTTATGCGCATGGTGCGCCGGGATGCCACATGAAAAAGCCTCGCAAGGCGAGGCTTTTTCGGGAGAGTTGCAGGTCAGGCCATGTACACCGCGATGAACGCAAGCAGGAATATCAGCACGGCGCCGGCGAGCGGCAGCACGACGGGGATGTAGGGCACGATCAACTCCACGGGATCGCTCGGGGGGGCGGAATCGTGGCTGTCGGCGGCGGCTTCGGACATGGCTTGGCTCCTGTGGGTCTTGGTAGGTATGCGGGCGATTCTAATGAACCGCCGCCGAAGGCTGCACGATCTCCGCCTGCACGCCCGTGGTGCGCAGTTGCTCCAGCACCTGGGCCACGTGGTCGTGGCCGCGCGTCTGCAGCACGAGTTCGATCTCCACGCTCTGCACCGACAGGCTCGTGAACGCGCGCTGGTGGTGCACCTCGTCGATGTTGGCGCCCGCGTCGGCCACCGTGGCCGTGATGCGCGCCAGCACGCCCGGAATGTCGCGCGCGCCCACGCGAATGCGCGCCAGACGGCCCGAGCGCACCATGCCGCGCTCGATGATCGCCGCCAGCAGCAGCGGATCGATGTTGCCGCCGCACAGCACCAGCCCCACCTTCTTGCCGCGAAAGCGCCCGGGGTTCTTCAGCAGCGCGGCCAGGCCCGCCGCGCCCGCGCCCTCGACCAGCGTTTTCTCGATCTCCAGCAGCATCACGATGGCCTGCTCGATATCGCCCTCGTCCACCAGCACCAGATCGTCCACGCGCTGGGCCACGATCTCGCGCGTGATCTGCCCCGGCGTGCCCACGGCGATGCCCTCGGCGATGGTGCTGGTTCCCTGCGGGTGCGCCGTGCCATGGATCGCGTTGACCATGGCCGGGAAGCGCGCCGTCTGCACGCCCACGATCTCGATGCCGGGCCGCAGTGCCTTGGCCGCCGTGGCAATGCCCGCGATCAGCCCGCCGCCGCCCACCGCGATGACCAGCGCGTCCAGGTCGGGCACGGCCTGCAGCATCTCCAGCCCCACCGTGCCCTGGCCGGCCACGATGGCCTCGTCGTCGTAGGGATGGACGAAGGTCAGGTGGCGTTCCTCGGCGAGCGCATAGGCGTGCGTGCGTGCTTCCTCCAGCGTGTCGCCGTGCAGCACCACTTCGGCGCCGAAGCCGCGCGTGCGCGCCACCTTCACGCCGGGCGTGAAGCGCGGCATCACGATCACCGCGTGCAGGCCCAGGCGCTGCGCGTGGTAGGCCACGCCTTGCGCATGGTTGCCGGCGCTCATGGCCACCACGCCGCGCGCGCGCTGCTCGGCGGTGAGCTGGGCCAGCTTGTTGCAGGCCCCGCGCTCCTTGAAGGAGGCGGTGAACTGCAGGTTCTCGAACTTCAGGAAGATCTGCGCGCCCGTGATCTGCGACAGCGTGCGCGACTCCACGCATGGCGTGTCGAGCACCTGCCCCTGCAGGCGGGCGGCGGCGGCGTAAATGTCTTGGATGGACAGCATCCGGCCATTGTGTTCCATTGCCGGTGGCGTCAGCGCAGCACGCGACAGTTGCCGAATTCGCAGCGGATGGCCAGCGCATCGCCATTTGCGCAGGGCACGCTGTAGCTCTCGAATCCCGGCCCCCTGGCCACCAGCGTGGCCAGGGGCCGGACGCCGCAAGCCTGCGTGCGCGCCAACTGCTCTGCGCTGAAGGCGTCGGGGCCGATCACCCGCGCCGGTGGGGCGGGCGCCACCCAGGCCGGCGCCTCGGCTGCGGCGGCCATGCGCGCATGGCCCCGGCCCGCCATGCAACTGGCCTCGATGCGTCGGCGCCGCTCCAGCGCACCCAGCCCCTGCCCCGCGCCTGCCAGCGCCCCGATGGCGGCCCAGCCCCCCGCCGCGTCGCGGCCATAGCCCATGCCCCAGACCATGATGCCGGCCACCAGCGCCCCCTTGACCATGCCGTCGAGCGTGTCCGCCAGCACGTCCACATGGCTGGCGGACTGCCGGCATTCGGTCAGGTCGGCGTCGTAGCGGGCTTGGGGCCTGCGCTCCGCGCCTTCACCGCCGCCCTGCGTGGCGCAGCCCGGAAGGGCCAATGCGAACGCCAGTGCGCAGGTCCAGCCGGTGCGAGGCATGGCCCGCATTACGCCCCTTCGCACACCCGCAGCACTTCGGCGCCATAGGCTTCGAGCTTCTTGGCACCGATGCCGCTGACGCCCTGCAAATCTTCCGGCGACTGTGGCGCCAGCGCGGCGATGGCAGCCAGCGTGGCGTCGTGGAAGATCACGTAGGCCGGCAGGTTGTGCTCGCGCGCCACCTCGGCGCGCCAGGCCTTGAGGGCGGCGAAGCGGGCCTGGGCCTCGGTGTCGAGGGCGGCTGCCGCCGATTCGCGCGCGGCCCGCGCCGGGCTCCGCTCGCGTTTGGCCCTGTGTTGCGCGGGCGCGGCCACCGATTCGCGGATGCGCACCGGCTCCTCGCCGCGCAGCACGGCGCGCGAAAGATCGGTGAGCTTGAGCGTGTTGTAGGCCGCCGCGTCCACCGCCACCGCCCCGGTGGCGATGAGCTGGCGCAGCACGCCGCGCAACTGCGCCTCGCTGTATTCGGCGCCAAGGCCGAAGGTGCTGATGGCCTCATGGCCGAACTGCTTGACCTTGTCGGAGGCCTTGCCACGCAGGATGTCCATGACATGCCCGGCGCCGAAGCTGATGCCGCTCATCTGCTGCACGCGGTAGATGGTGGAGAGCAGCTTGCGCGCGGCATCGGTCGCGTCCCATACCGCCGGGGGGTGCAGGCAGTTGTCGCAATTCCCGCAGGGCCGGCTTTCCTCGCCGAAGTAACCCAGCAGCCGCACGCGCCGGCAGTCGGTGGCCTCGGCCAGCGCGAGCAGCGCGTCGAGCTTGCCGCGCATCACCTGCTTGAACTCCTCGCCGGCCGGGCTTTCGTCGATCATGCGGCGCTGGTTCACCACGTCGGCCAGGCCGTAGGCCATCCAGGCGTCGGCGGGCTGGCCGTCGCGGCCCGCGCGGCCCGTCTCCTGGTAGTAGCCCTCGATGTTCTTGGGCATATCGAGGTGGGCGACGAAGCGCACGTCGGGCTTGTCGATGCCCATGCCGAAGGCGATGGTCGCCACCATCACGATGCCCTCCTCGCGCAGGAAGCGGTCCTGGTGGGCCTGCCGCACGGCGGCGTCGAGCCCCGCGTGGTAGGGCAGGGCGTTGATGCCGTGGCCGGCGAGCGTCTGGGCGATCTCCTCCACGCGCTTTCTGGACTGGCAATACACCACGCCGGCATCGCCCTCGTGCTCGCTTTCGATGAAGCGCAGCAACTGCTGCGTCGGGTCTTTCTTCTCGACCAGACGATAGCGGATGTTGGGCCGGTCGAAGCTACTGACGAACTGGCGCGCTTGCTGCAGTTGCAGGCGCTCGACGATGTCGGCGCGCGTGAGCGCGTCGGCGGTGGCGGTGAGCGCGATGCGCGGCACGCCGGCATAGCGCTCGTGCAGCACCGTCAGCGCCCGGTATTCGGGGCGGAAGTCGTGCCCCCACTGGCTCACGCAGTGCGCCTCGTCGATGGCGAACAGGCTCAGGCGCTCCTGCGCGTGCAGGCCGTCGAGCAGCTCCAGGAAGCGCGGCGTGGTCAGCCGCTCGGGCGCGGCGTAGAGCAGCGTGACCTCGGCGCGCGCCAGGCGGCGCTCCACGTCCAGCGCGGCCTGCCAGTCGAGCGTGGAGTTGAGGAAGGCGGCGTCCACGCCCGCCTCGTGCAGCGCGCCCACCTGGTCGTGCATCAGCGCGATCAGCGGCGAGACGACGATGGCCACGCCATGCCCGGCGTCGTGCCGCACGATGGCGGGTATCTGGTAGCACAGCGACTTGCCGCCGCCCGTGGGCATGAGCACCAGCGCATCGCCACCGCCGGTGACGTGCTCGATGATGGCCTGCTGCGGGCCGCGGAACTGCCCGTAGCCGAAGACTTCATGCAGGATGGATTGCGGGGTGGACAATGGATTGCTCTTGAAATAATAGCTGCCAGCGCCCGCAGAACAAGCGCTGGAGGCCGATTTGACTCATATTCTGCCCAAGGGCGCGGACATGTGCCGGCAGCCCGGGCGGCGCGTATTGTGCGCCCACGCACCCGGGCCATGCCGGGATGTCCCGCGCCTGTTTTCTCGCCTGATGCTCCTGGAAATATAGCTGCCTGCGAAGGCTGGACGGGCGCTGGAGCCCGGTTCGACCAAGACCCGCGGGTTCAGCGCCGCGCGCGGCCCGTCATGCCTTCGGCATAGGTCGCCACGCGGTTGCGGCCCAGGTGCTTGGCGCTGTAGAGCGCGGCGTCGGCGCGCTCGAGCAGGGCGGTGGCGGAGTCGTCCACCTCGGCGTCGAACTCGGCCACGCCGAAGCTCAGCGTCAGCAGCTTCTCGCCCGGCGAGGTGGCGTCGGGCAGGGCGCGCGCGTGCAGCGCGGCCTGGGTGCGCTGTACCACCTCCAGCCCGCCCCGGATGCTCGTGGAGGGCAGCACCAGCACGAACTCCTCGCCGCCATAGCGCGCCACCAGGTCGCTGCTGCGCACCGTGGTCTCGGCCAGCACGTGGGCCACTTCGCGGATGCAGTCGTCGCCGATCAGGTGGCCGTAGAAGTCGTTGAACGCCTTGAAGTGGTCGATGTCGCACATCACCAGCGTCAGCGGCTCCTTCTTGCGGCGCGCGCGCGCCACCTCGCGCTCCAGGATCACGTCGAGCGCGCGGCGGTTGGACAGGCCCGTGAGCCCGTCCATCCAGGCGAGCTGGCGTAGCTGCGCGTTGTCGGACTGCAGGCGCAGGGTGCTCTCGCGCAGCGTCTGCTCGTTCTGCTTGACGGCGGTGATGTCGGACAGCCGGATCACGCAGCCGTCCTGCAGCCGTCCGAAATAGGCCGAGAACCAGCGCGGTGGGCCGTCGTCCACCTGCAGCTCGATGTCGCGCTGCTGGCCGTTCTCGCGCTGCAGCGCCGCGTTGCAAAAGCCCTCGAAACCCATCGCATCCCAGCGCGGCAGCGCCTCGCGCACGGACAGGCCCGCCAGATGGTCGCCCGTGGCGCCGCCCAGGCGGGCGAACTGCGCGTTGACGACCGTCACCATCCAGTCCTGCGTGCCCGTGTCGGACAGGCGCAGCGGCTGCAGCGCGAGGATGGCATCGCTGGCGGTGTTCAGCACCTCTTGCAGCATGCGCTCGCGCCGCTCGGAGGGCTGGTTGTAGACCACCAGCGAGGCCGCGCCGCCCGGCTCGCGCAGCGGAATGGCCAGGCGCTCCCAAGTGAAGACCCAGTCGGCGCGGCAACTGAAATGCACGGTGTAGAGCGGCTGGCCTCTTTCGAGCACGCGGCGGTAGCTGTCGCGGCAGAAGGCGGCGAATTCGCTGCCGTAGTAGTCGTCGCCTTCGGACAGGCGCCGGCCCGTCATGTCGGCGCGGGTGTAGTCGCGCAGCTCGCTGCCGAAGTGGCGGTAGGTGAAGTCGCCGTCCACCGGGTCCAGCACCGCCAGGCGCGGCGCCCAGGCGGCCAGCGCGCCCTGCACGCCAAAGGACTGCGCATCGGGCAGCCCGCCGCTCTGCCCGCGCTCGGCCAGCCAGCGGCGATAGAGCGCCACGATGTCGGCGTTGTCCACGCTTGTATCGATGGAGTTCCAGACTTCCTTGTGCCAGACGGCCATGCGTATCCTCGGGAGCCCGTGGCGCATGCCGGCCTTGTGGGCTGGATGCGCGCGGGAAGACAGGGGCGATCAATTCGGCAGTCTAGCAAGAACGCCTGTTTCCAGGAAGCCATGCCATGCCATTGCCATCGTCTTGCCATTCGCAATGGCCCGCCGCAGCGGGCGCCGATGCCCGGCTTCCTACAATACCGCCCCATGCAGCCTACCGCCTACACCCGTGCCCGGCAGCTGCCGGACATCCTGGCCCACCGCATCGCCATCCTCGACGGCGCCATGGGCACCATGATCCAGCGCTTCAAGCTGACCGAGGCGCAGTACCGCGGCGAGGGCGGCCCCGCCGAAGCCCACGCGGCGCACGAACGCTTCAAGGACTTCCCGCGCGACGTCAAGGGCAACAACGAGCTGCTCTCCATCACCCGGCCCGACGTGATCCGCTCCATCCACGAGAGCTACCTCGCAGCCGGCGCCGACATCATCGAGACCAACACCTTCGGCGCCACCAGCATCGCCCAGGCCGACTACGGCATGGCCGGCCTGGCGCGCGAGATGAACCTGGCCTCCGCCCGGCTGGCACGCGAAGCCTGCGACAAATTCAGCACGCCGGCCAAGCCCCGCTTCGCCGCCGGCGCCCTGGGCCCCACGCCCAAGACCGCCAGCATCAGCCCCGACGTGAACGACCCCGGCGCGCGCAACGTCACGTTCGAGGAGCTGCGCGCGGCCTATCTGGAACAGACCGAGGCGCTGGTCGAAGGTGGCGCTGACTTGCTGCTGGTGGAAACCATTTTCGACACCCTGAACGCGAAGGCCGCGCTGTTTGCCATCGACCAGTATTTCGAAGCCAGCGGCGAGCGCCTGCCGCTCATCATCAGCGGCACCGTCACCGACGCCTCGGGCCGCATCCTGAGCGGCCAGACCGTCACCGCCTTCTGGCACAGCGTGCGCCACGCGCAGCCGCTGGCCGTGGGCCTGAACTGCGCCCTGGGCGCGGCGCTCATGCGGCCCTACATCCAGGAGCTGCACAAGGCCGCGCCGGACACCTTCATCAGTTGCTACCCCAACGCCGGCCTGCCCAACCCGATGAGCGACACCGGCTTCGACGAGACGCCCGAGGTCACCAGCCGCCTGCTGCACGACTTCGCCGCCGAAGGGCTGGTCAACATCGTCGGCGGCTGCTGCGGCACCACGCCCGACCACATCGCGGCCATTGGCCGCGGCGTGGCCCCGTTGCCCGCCCGCAAGCTGTTTTATCCCTCGGTTTAAGTTTGAAGACCCGCGCACCACGAGGTCTTCTTTCGCATCGACTCTTCGCGCAGTCAACCCGGGCGTCTTGCCTTGCGCAGCGTAGAAGCTCTTCTTCTATCAGTTGCAGGCCCGCAGCGCCTTGCCCGCCAGCGCCGGGCGCAGCGCGTCGAGCTGCGGGCGCAGCGCGGCGTCCACTGCGGGCAGGCGCAGCGTGAAGCCCCGCACCTCTGCGCGCTCCTGCTGCACGCGCGCGGTGCGCACGCCGCGCTGGGTCAGAGCGGCCAGCGCGTCCTGCGCCTCGGCCTGGGTGGCGAAGCTGCCGAGCGACAGGCCCGGCTCCAGCGCAGCGCCGGGCGATTCGAACAGCACCCGGCGCGCGCGCAGCTCGGCCTTCTTGCGCGCCAGTGCCTCGTCGTCGGCATAGCGGCCCATGTAGACCATCCAGCGCGCGGGCACCACGGTGGCGTCCACGCTCCAGCTCCCCGCGGGCAGCGCGGCGGCGGCATTGCGCAGTGCGGCGGCCTGGCTGTCGTCGTAGATGCCGGCCTGCAGGCATTCGACCGCGCTGGGCGGCGCGGCGGCGGCGCGGCGGGCCTCGTCGGCACTCAGCAGTTGCAGCGCCTCGGGGCGGATCTGCTGGGCGACGCGCTGGGGCTCCGATTCGTCCACGGGCGCCAGGCCCGCATCGCGCAGCAGGCCGTGCGACCAGGCCCAGTAGCCCGCATTTGCAAGCATCAGCACGACGACGAGGAAACGCAGCATGGTGTGAGTCGGTTCAGTTTTTCATGATGCACGCATCACCCGCGCCCACATGCGCCCATGCAGCACCGAAGGCCCGCAAGGCAGGCCATGCCAGCAACACCTGCGGAACCGGCTCTGCCGGGCCGCTGGGCGTGCCCCCTCTGGAAGGGGGAGGCACCCTACACGAAGTGAGGAGGCAACGGGGGTGGGTCATGGGGCGGGCCGCACGCTCACCTCGGCGCTGGTGACGGCCTGCATGCCAGCGGCAGTATGCACGAGCAAGGCGCCGTCCTCGCCCACGCCGTGGGCGGTGCCGGTGGTGCCGTCACTCAGGCGCACCGCGCGGTCGCGCAGGATGTCCAGCGCATCGAAGCGGGCCTGGAACGGCCCGAAGCCGGTAGCCGCGAACCCCAGCACCGCCATCACCAGCGGCGCGGCCACGCGCAGCAGGGCGGCGGGCGCGTCGATGCCGGGCAGTACCTCCTGCAGCGCGGCGGGCGGCGTGCTGAGGCCCGCGGCAGGGTGCGGGCGCACGTTGATGCCCACGCCGATCACCGCATAGCGCATGGCCGCGGCCTCGGCGCCCGCCGCCGTGGCGGTTTCGACGAGGATGCCGGCGAGCTTGCGGCCCTGCGCCCCGCTCCACAGCCACAGGTCGTTGGGCCATTTCAGGCCCAGGCGCAGCGCCGCAGCCGGGGCCGGCGGGCCTTGCAGGGCCTCGGCCACGGCCACGCCCGCGGCCAGCGACAGGCCCGACCAGTCCACGGGCGCGAGCGGCAGTCCCAGCGAGAAGGTGAGCGCATCGCCGGGCTCGCCCAGCCAGGACCGGCCCAGGCGGCCCCGCCCCGCGCTCTGGCGCTCGGCGACGAGCAGCGTGGGCTCGGCGCGGCCCGCGCGGGCCCGGCGCATCAGCTCGGTGTTGGTGGAGTCGATCTCGGCCAGCGTCTCGACGGTGAAGCCGGGCAGCGTGGGTTCCACGGCTTCCCAGATGGCCTCGGCGGGCCACTTCTGCATGCCCATGCTCAGGCGAGTTTTCTGCGTTTGGGGGCCAGCAGCGTGCCCCGGCAGTCCTTGGCGCCGCACCAGCAGGGGTACTCGGCCTTGAGCTTGCGGGTGTAGCGCTCGTCGATCACCAGGCCGTAGTCGTAGTTCAGTTCCTCGCCCGCGCGGATGTTGCGCAGCGCCTTGATGAACACGCGGCCATCGACCTCGTCGGCCTCGCAGTTCGGATCGCAGGCGTGGTTGATCCAGCGCGATGAGTTGCCGCCGTGCTTGGCGTCGATCACGTGGTCGGCATCGACGTGGAAGTAGAAGGTGTGGTTCGGGTCGCTCGGGTCGTGCGGGTGGCGGCGCTGCGCCTCGGCCCAGGAGATGATCTCGCCCACGTATTCGATGACCGTCTCGCCCTCGGGGATGTCCTGCAGCGCGAACACGCCCTTGCCATGCACGCCCGAGCGGCGGACCTGGATGCGGCGCCCGGGCAGGGCGGGCGCGGCTGTAACGGAAGCTTTGCGGACCATGGGCAAAAGTCTGTTAATTTGAAATGTGCACACACGTGTGCGTGCGCGCATGCGCGTGGGAACCCGGATTGTAGGAGCGCGGCCAGGCCGCGCAGAAAAACAGCGGATAAGGCCAGACAACGATGACGAAGACCTTGGTGATTGCGGAAAAACCGTCGGTGGCGCAGGACATCGTGCGCGCCCTCACGCCCGTGGCGGGCAAGTTTGACAAGCACGACGAGCATTTCGAGAACGAGCAGTACGTGGTGACCAGCGCCGTGGGCCACCTGGTGGAGATCCAGGCCCCGGAGGAATTCGACGTGAAGCGCGGCAAGTGGAGCTTCGCCCACCTGCCGGTGATCCCGCCGCACTTCGACCTGAAGCCCGTGGACAAGACCAAGACGCGCCTGAACGCCGTGGTGCGGCTGGCCAAGCGCAAAGACGTGGGCGCGCTGATCAACGCCTGCGACGCGGGGCGCGAGGGCGAGCTGATCTTCCGCCTGATCGAGCAGTACGCCGGCGGCGGCAAGCCGCTGGGCAAGCCGGTGCGCCGGCTGTGGCTGCAGAGCATGACGCCGCAGGCCATCCGCGACGGCTTCGAGCACCTGCGCAGCGACCAGCAGATGCAGGGCCTGGCCGACGCCGCGCGCAGCCGCTCCGAGGCCGACTGGCTGGTGGGCATCAACGGCACGCGCGCCATGACGGCCTTCAACTCGCGCGACGGCGGCTTCTTCCTCACCACCGTGGGCCGGGTGCAGACGCCCACGCTGTCCATCGTGGTCGAGCGCGAGGAGAAGATCCGCAAGTTCGTCAGCCGCGATTACTGGGAGGTGCATGCGAGCTTCCTGGCCGAGGCGGGCGAGTACCCTGCCAAGTGGTTCAACCCCGACTTCAAGAAGCCCCCGCCCGGCCCCGATGGCCAGGCCGACCCCGAGCAGAAGGCCGACCGCCTGTGGAACCTGCGCGAGGCGCAGGCCATCGCCGAGGCCGCGCGCGGCAAGGCCGCCACGGTGACCGAGGAGAGCAAGCCGACCTCGCAGGCCTCGCCCGCGCTGTTCGACCTGACCAGCCTGCAGCGCGAGGCCAACGGGCGCTTCGGCTTCTCGGCCAAGACCACGCTGGCGCTGGCGCAGTCGCTCTACGAGCGCCACAAGGCGCTGACCTACCCGCGGACCGACTCGCGCGCGCTGCCCGAGGACTACGTGCCCGTGGCCAAGCAGACCATGGCCATGCTGGCCGGCAGCGCCATGCGGCACCTGGCGCCGTTCGCGCAGCAGGCCATCGACGGCGGCTACGTCAAGCCGGCCAAGCGCATCTTCGACAACAGCAAGGTCAGCGACCACTTCGCCATCATCCCGACGCTGCAGGCGCCCAGCGGCCTGAGCGACGCCGAGCAGAAGCTCTACGACTTCGTGGTGCGCCGCTTCATGGCGGTGTTCTTCCCGCCGGCGGAATACCACGTCACCACGCGCATCAGCACCGTGGTCATCGAAGCCCCCACGCTTGCCGCTGCGCGTGGTTCGCTGCCCCCCGAGGGGGCGGCCCCCGGCTTGGGGCGGCCCGGCGCCGGGGCTGCGGGCAAGAGCTACGCCTTCCGCAGCGACGGCAAGGTTCTGGTCAAGCCCGGCTGGCTCGCCATCTACGGCAAGGAAGTCGCCGACGAGGAAACCGCCGGCACCGACCGGGACACCAGCAAGGACCGGCGCCTGGTGCCCGTGAAGCCCGGCGAGATGGTGCGCGCCGAATCGGTCGAGCCCAAGGCGCTCAAGACCCGCCCGCCGGCGCGCTTCTCCGAAGCCACGCTGCTCGGCGCCATGGAAGGCGCGGGCAAGGCCATCGACGACGACGAACTGCGCGAGGCCATGCAGGAAAAGGGCCTGGGCACGCCGGCCACGCGCGCGGCCATCATCGAAGGGCTCTTGACCGAGAAGTACATGCTGCGCGAGGGCCGCGAGCTGATCCCCACGGCCAAGGCGTTCCAGCTCATGACGCTACTGCGCGGGCTGGGCGTGGAGGAACTCTGCAAGGCCGAACTGACCGGCGAATGGGAATACAAGCTCGCGCAGATGGAGAAGGGCGCGCTCAGCCGCGACGCCTTCATGCGCCAGATCGCGCAGATGACCGAGCACATCGTCAGAAAAGCCAAGGAATACGACCGCGACACCGTGCCCGGCGACTACGCCACGCTCGCCACGCCCTGCCCCAACTGCGGCGGCGTGGTGAAGGAGAACTACCGCCGCTACGCCTGCACGGGCAAGCCGGGCCAGGGCGAAGGCTGCGGCTTCTCGTTCGGCAAGTCGCCCGCCGGGCGCACCTTCGAGGTGGCCGAGGCCGAGGCGCTGCTGCGCGACAAGCGCATCGGCCCGCTGGAGGGCTTCCGCTCCAAGGCCGGCTGGCCGTTCACCGCCGAGATCGCGCTGATGTATGACGACGAGGCGAAGAACTACAAGCTCGAATTCGACTTCGGCGACGACAGGAACGCCGAAGCCTCCGGCGAACTGGTGGACTTCGGCGGCCAGGAATCGCTCGGCCCCTGCCCCAAGTGCGGGGCCCCCGTGTTCGAGCACGGTGCCAACTACGTGTGCGAAAAATCGGTGCCCACGCAGGCCCAACCCACGCCGAGCTGCGACTTCAGGACCGGCAAGGTGATCCTGCAGCAGCCCGTGGCGCCCGAGCAGGTGCGCAAGCTGCTGGCCACCGGCAAAACCGACCTGCTCGACAAGTTCGTCAGCATGCGCACGCGCCGCAGCTTCAAGGCCTTCCTGGCCTGGAACAAGGACGAGGGCAAAGTGGCGTTCGAGTTCGAGCCGCGCGCCAGCAAGTTCCCGCCGCGCAAGACCGCCGTCGCTACCAAAACCGTAGCTGCCACCGCAGTAGCTACGGGCGCTGGAGCCCAAAAACCCTCTATAAAATCCGCGGCGAAGAAACCCGCCGCCAAGAAGGCCGCAGCGCCGCGCAAGGCCGCAGGCGGCGGCTTCGCGCCCGACGCCGCGCTGGCCACCGTGATCGGCCCCGAACCCGTGGCGCGCACCGAGGTCATCAAGAAACTGTGGGACTACATCAAGGCCCACGGCCTGCAGGACGCACAGAACAAGCGCGCCATCAACGCCGACGACAAGCTGCGCGCCGTGTTCGGCAAGGACCAGGTCACCATGTTCGAGCTGGCGGGGATCGTGGGCCGGCATCTCGGCCCCGCGTGAAGTCCGGCCGCGTCGGCGGCCATGGGCGGGGCAGCAGCGGGATAGGCCGGGGTTTGCGGCGCAACACCACGCGCCGCGAGGCCGTCACCCGCACCACCTCGCCGCGCTGGTTGCGCGGCTCGCTGCCGCACGGCGACGATGCCCCGGTCGGGCCTGGAGTGCGAGGGCGCGCTCCCCAGCACCTCGCTTTCCACCAACGCCTGCCGCCGAGCGCCTACCGCAGTAGCGCCTGGCGCAGCATCCGCGCCGCGCGGTCGCGGATGCGCCCGGGCAGTCGGCCGGGTTGCGGGCGCTCGCGCGCGGCGCGGGCGGCGGCGAGGAAATCCGCCAGGATCGCCGTGTCGTCGAGCGTCTGCGCGCCGGGCCGGTGGAATTCCGGGTGCCACTGCGTGGCGGCGATGTAGCCGCGCCCCGGGCCGTCGGCGCGGCGGATGGCCTCGGGCACGCAGTCGGGATGGCTCCAGGCCTCGACGGCGAAGCCCGGCGCCAGGTTGCGGATGCTGAAGCGCGCTGAGATAAATGAGCGCTAAAAAGCGCGATAAATGGCACATGTCTTTGTTTTCGC
>NZ_JARGEN010000010.1 GCF_029211125.1 Curvibacter soli | reverse complement strand
CGACCGCGCCGCGCTGCCGGGGCGCGTGCAGTGGCGCCTGCAGCCCGCGTGGCTGGGCCTGCGCGGCGCGCTGGCCGCCGACTGCTGCACCGCGCAGCCGCTGCGCTGGCAGGCGCGCATCGCGCGCGGCGGCGGCACGCTGGCGCTGGCGGACGGCGCCTCGCGCTGGCCCGCGGCGCTGCTGATGGGGCTGGGCACGCCGTGGAACACGCTGGCGCCGCAGGGGCAACTGGCGCTGTCCACGCAGGACTTGCGCGCGCGCTGGGCCGAGGGGCGCCTGCAGGTGGACGGCACCGCGCGGCTGGAGGCGCTGCGCATGTCGTCGCGCCTGTCCACGCTGCAGCCCATGGGCAGCTACCGCATCACCATGCAGGGCGGCGCGGCGACGACGCTGCGGCTGGAGACGATCGAAGGCGCGCTGCTGCTTTCGGGCAGCGGGCAGTGGGTGGGCTCGCGCCTGCATTTCGGCGGCGAGGCCAGCGCCGCGCCGGGGCGCGAGGCGGCGCTGTCGAACTTGCTGAACATCATCGGGCGGCGCCAGGGCGCGCGCTCCCGCATTTCCATAGGTTGACCATGAAGCCACCGATTCCACCGCACAACGCTATTCTTTCTATAGCTGCAACCGCATTATTTACCTGCGCTGGCGGGCTTTTTCCCTTGCAGGCGCTGGCGCAGACGGCACTCACCACGGGCAGCGGCAGCGTGCCGCCGCGCGAGCCAGTGACGCTGAACTTCGCCAATGCCGAGATCGAGGCCGTGGCCCGCACGATGGCGACGATCACGGGCCGCAACGTGGTGGTGGACCCGCGCGTGAAGGGCACGATGAACCTGGTGACGGACCGCGCCGTGCCGCCCGCCGTGGCATTCGAGCAGTTCCTGGCCGCGCTGCGGCTGCAGGGCTTCACGGTGGTCGAGGCCGCCGGGCTCTACAAGGTGGTGCCGGAGGCCGACGCCAAGCTCCAGACCGCCGCCGTGGCGGTGTCGCAGGACGGCTCGCTGCCGCGCGCCGGCGGCAGCCAGATCGTGACGCAGATCTTCAAGCTCAATTTCGAGAACGCGGCCAACCTGGTGCCGGTGCTGCGCCCCCTGATCAGCCCGAACAACACGATCAACGTGAACCCCGGCAGCAACGCGCTGGTGATCACCGACTACGCCGACAACCTGCAGCGGCTGGCGCGCATCGTGGCGGCGATGGATGTCGCCAACGCCACCGACGTGGAGGTGATCGCGCTGCAGAACGCCAACGCCACCGACCTGGTGCCGCTCTTGCAGAAGCTGGTGGACACGGGCGCGGGCACCACCGGCGCAGCGGCGGTCGGCGCGGGCGCGCAGGCCGCGATCGCGCAGGGGGGCCAGAGCGACACGGCCTTCAAGACCACGCTGCTGGCCGAGCCGCAGAGCAACTCCGTCATCATCCGCGCAGCCAACCCGGCGCGCGTGGCGCTGGTGCGCGCGCTGGTGGCCAAGCTCGACCAGGCGCCCGCCCCGGGCAGCAGCGCCGCGTCGGGCAACATCCATGTGGTGTACCTGAAGAACGCCGATGCGGCCAAGCTCGCCATCACGCTGCGCGCGGCCATGGCGGCGAGCGCGGTGAACCCCAACGGCGGCAGCGCACAGGCGTCGGGGGCCTCGGCCATCGGCGGCGGCATGCAGAACGCGGGCGGCAGCTTTCTCAGCAATGGCAGCGGCGGCGCATCCGGCGGCGGCAGCAGCAGCGGCTTCGGCACCAGCGCCGCAGCCACGGGCAGCCTGTCCAGCGCGCAGCCGTCCACGGGCGGACAGATCCAGGCCGACCCCTCGACCAATTCGCTCATCATCACCGCGCCGGAGCCGCAGTACCGGCAGTTGCGCACGGTGATCGAGCAGCTCGACGGGCGGCGCGCGCAGGTGCTGGTGGAAAGCCTGATCGTGGAGGTGAACGCCAGCAAGGAGGCCGATTTCGGCATCCAGTGGCAGACCGCGCTGGGCAACTACGGCAGCGGCAGCATCGGCGTGATCGGCAACAACTCCGGCGCCACGGGCGCCAACATCGTCAACTTGGCCACGGGCATCGCCAGCGGCAGCCTGGCCACGCTGCCGGCCACGGGCTTCAACTTCGCGCTGGCACCGCGCATCAACGGCAAGTACTACCTGGGCGCGCTGGCCAACTTCCTGGAGAGCACGGGCGACGGCAACGTGCTGTCGCGCCCGAACCTGCTCACGCTCGACAACGAGGAGGCGCGCATCATGATCGGCCAGAACGTGCCGTTCGTGACCGGCTCCTACGCCAACACCGGCAGCAGCAGCACGGTGAGCCCGTTCACCACGGTGGAGCGCAAGGACGTGGGCCTGACCCTGCGCGTGAAGCCGCAGATCGCCGAGAACGGCACGGTGAAGATGACGGTGTACCAGGAGGTGTCGAACATCGTCGCCAGCACGCTCAACAACACCAACGGCCCATCGACCAGCAAGCGCTCCATCGAGTCGAACGTGCTGGTGGAGGACGGCGGCGTGATCGTGCTGGGCGGGCTGCTGCAGGACGACTACGCGCTCTCGCAGGACAAGGTGCCCGTGGTGGGCGACCTGCCCGTGGTGGGCGGGCTGTTCCGCAACGAGAAGCGCACGCGCGCCAAGACCAACCTGATGGTGTTCCTGCGGCCCGTGGTGGTGCGCGACAGCATCGCCAGCGACTCGCTGACCATGGACCGCTACGAAACCATCCGCGCGCTGCAGCAGCAGGTGCAGCCGCCGCAGAGCACGGTGTTGCAGGGCGTGTCGGGCGCGCCGGTGCTGCCGGCGCTCTCGCCCGCGTCCCCGCCGGCGGCGCCCGCCAGCCAGTCGCCCGCCACGGCGCCGCTGAACCCGGCGCCGGCGCAGTGAGCCCCGCCTGACGCCCATGCGCTACCCCCTGCCCTACGCCTTCGCCCGCGCCTTCCAGTTGCTGCTGGAGGACGACGGCCAGCAGGCCACGCTGTGGCACGGCCCGACGTCGGACGCCAACGCGCTCGGCGAGGTACTGCGCCGGCATGCCGTGGCGGCGCTGCAGCCGGTGGACGCGGCCACGCTGGCGCAGCGCATCAGCACGGCCTATGCGCAGGGCGAATCCAGCGCGGCCACGGTGGTGAGCGAAGTGGAGAGCGACGCCGACCTCTCGCGCATGATGCAGGAGCTGCCCGCCGTGGAGGACCTGCTGGAGACCGCCGACGACGCGCCCATCATCCGCATGCTCAACGCACTGCTCACGCAGGCCGCGCGCGACGGCGCCAGCGACATCCACATCGAGCCGTTCGAGCGCACGTCGTCCGTGCGCTTTCGCGTGGACGGCACGCTGCGCGAGGTGGTGCGCCCCAACCGCGCGCTGCACGCGGCGCTCATCAGCCGCCTGAAGATCATGGCCGACCTGGACATCGCCGAGAAGCGGCTGCCGCAGGACGGGCGCATATCGCTGCGCATCGGCACCCGCGCGGTGGACGTGCGCGTCTCCACGCTGCCCAGCGCGCACGGCGAGCGCGCCGTGCTGCGGCTGCTCGACAAGAGCGAGAGCAAGCTCAGCCTCGAATCGGTGGGCATGCAGGGCGGCGTGCTCGACGCATTCGAGCACCTGATCCGGCAGCCGCACGGCATCATCCTGGTGACCGGACCGACCGGCTCGGGCAAGACCACCACGCTGTATGCGGCGCTGCAGCGGCTCGACGCGGCCAGCACCAACATCATGACGGTGGAAGACCCGATCGAGTACGAGCTGCCCGGCATCGGCCAGACGCAGGTCAACGCCAAGATCGACCTGACCTTCGCCAAGGCCCTGCGCGCCATCCTGCGGCAGGACCCGGACGTGATCATGATCGGCGAGATCCGCGACTTCGAGACCGCGCAGATCGCCATCCAGGCCAGCCTGACCGGCCACCTGGTGCTGGCCACGCTGCACACCAACGACGCGGCCAGCGCGGTGACGCGCCTGACCGACATGGGGGTGGAGCCGTTCCTGCTCAGCAGCTCGCTGCTGGGCGTGCTGGCGCAGCGGCTGGTGCGCCGGCTCGACGCCGCCGACCCCACGGGCTACCGGGGCCGCACCGGCGTGTTCGAGCTGCTGGTGGTGAACGACGCGATCCGCGCGCAGATCCACGCCCAGGCCGGCGAGGCCGACATCCGCGCCCAGGCCCTGGCCGCCGGCATGACGCTGATGCGCGAGGACGGCGAGCGGCTGGTGCGCGCGGGTGTGACGAGCCTGGAGGAAGTGGTGCGGGTGACGCGGGATTGACGCGGCGGCGGCATTGCGTATGACCCCCTGCAATCCCAGACGGCAGTTGGATGCGCCTGCCGGATGGGACAATCGCTGCATGCACAGCGACCCGCCCGCCTCCATCACCCTCACCCGCCCCGACGACTGGCACCTGCACCTGCGCGACGGCGCGGCCCTGCAGGCCGTGGTGCCGGCCAGCGCGCGCCAGATGGCGCGCGCGCTCATCATGCCCAACCTGCGCCCGCCCGTCACCACGGCACGGCAGGCCGGCGAGTACCGCGCGCGCATCCTGGCCGCCGTGCCGCCGGGGCTGGATTTCAACCCGCTGATGGCGCTGTACCTCACCGACAAGCTGCCGCCGGAGGAAATCGCGCTCGCCAAGGAGGCCGGCGTGGTGGCCGCCAAGCTCTACCCCGCCGGCGCCACCACCAACAGCGACGCGGGCGTGACCGACATCCGCAACACCTACCCCACGCTGGCGGCGATGCAGCGCCACGGCCTGCTGCTGCTGATCCACGGCGAGGTGGCCGACCCGGCGGTGGACGTGTTCGACCGCGAGGCCGTGTTCATCGACCGCGTGCTGATCCCGCTGCGGCGCGACTTCCCCGAACTCAAGATCGTCTTCGAGCACCTGACGACCCGGGAAGGGGCCAGCTACGTGGCCAGCGCCGACCGCTTCACCGCCGCGACCATCACGCCGCAGCACCTGCTGTACAACCGCAACGCGCTGTTCACGGGCGGCATCCGCCCGCACTACTACTGCCTGCCCATCCTCAAGCGCGAGGAGCACCGCCAGGCGCTGGTGGCCGCGGCCAGCAGCGGCTCGCCGAAGTTCTTCCTGGGCACCGACAGCGCCCCGCACGCGGCGCACCTGAAGGAGCACGCCAGCGGCTGCGCCGGCTGCTATTCGGCGCTGGCGGCGCTGGAGCTGTATGCCGAGGCGTTCGACGCCGTGGGCGCGCTCGACCGGCTCGAAGGCTTCGCGAGCTTCCACGGGCCCGACTTCTACGGCCTGCCGCGCAACACCGGCACGGTCACCCTGCGCCGCCAGGCGTGGACGCTGCCCGAGAGCGTGCCCTACGGCGACGCCGTGCTCAAGCCGCTGCGTGGCGGCGAATCGCTGCTGTGGCAGCTCGGGGCATGAACAATAGGATGGGACTTTCGCAAAACATGCTTCATCGGCCACCGCACCGCGCGCCAGCCATGGGGCGGCATCCTTGTTTGCGTAAGTCGTAAACCCAAAGGAACGACATGACCAGCGATCCACTCCCCAGCGCGGCGCTCCTGATCGACGCCGACAACCTCTCGCCCACCGCCGTGGACGAGGCCTTCGCCCACCTGCGCGCGCTGGGCGCGGCCATTCCCGTGCGGCGGGCCTATGGCGGGCTGGAGAAGCTCGCCGGCATGAAGGACGTGCTGCGGCGCCACGCGGTGCGCGCGGTGGTCAACCAGGGCAAGGGCACGACGGACGTGGCGCTGGTGGTGGACGCGATGGACCTGCTGCACTGCGGCGCGCTGCCCGCGGTGGTGGCCATCGGCTCCAGCGACGCCGATTTCTCGCCGCTGGCCGTGCGGCTGCGCGAGGCCGGCCTGCGCGTGCTGTGCTTCGCCCAGCAGGACAAGGCGGCGGCCGACGAGCTGCCGCGCGCCTACGACAAGGTGGTCTACGTGGACACCGCGCCGCGCGCCGACAGGCAGCCCGCGCCCATGCCCGCCGCGCCGCCCGCGCGCCCCGCGCCCGCAGCGGCGCACGCTGCGGCGCACGCGCCGGACGGAGCCGGCGAGGAAGCCGACGCGGTGCGCCGCATCCTGGCCGCGCTGCCCAAGTGGCAGCCCGATACCGTCAAGCAGCTCAACCAACTGGGCACGCCGCTGCGCGAGAGCGGCATCAGCAAGAGCAGCAAGCCGCTGCACGAGCTGTTTCGCAAGTACCCGACCTACTTCAAGGTGCTGCCGGCGACCGGCCAGGCCAAGCAGGTGCGGCTGCTCAGGAAACCCTGAACGGCAGGCAGGCGCACCCGCCCGGGCTTCAAGGAAAATCGGCCTCCAGCGCTTTATCCACCTGCGGTGGCAGCTATCAAAACAGGAGCGACAGCGGGCATGCCGCGAACTTTTCCTTTTATGATGGCTCCCTCGTACCGCGCCCAGCGCAGCGCCGCGCCAGAACCAGAAACTACAGCGCGCATGCACCACGGCGCGCCTTGATGTGCGGGACGCCGCCCCCATCTGCCACACCAGGGCCACGGGTAGAAAAACCTGCCATTCCCCCACGGAGAATCCATGAAACGCATCCTCTTGTTCGTACTGACCAACGTCGCCGTCGTCGCGGTGCTGGGCATCGTCGCCAGCCTGCTGGGCGTCAACCGCTTCCTCACGGCCAACGGGCTCGACCTTGGCGCGCTGCTCGGCTTCGCGCTGGTCATGGGCTTCGGCGGCGCCATCATCTCGCTGCTCATCAGCAAGCCCATGGCCAAGTGGACCGCGGGCGTGCACATCATCGAGCAGCCGCAGACCGCCGACGAGGCCTGGATCGTCGAGACCGTGCGCCGCCTGGCCGACAAGGCCGGCATCGGCATGCCCGAGGTCGGCATCTTCGAGGGCGACGCCAACGCCTTCGCCACCGGCGCGTTCAAAAACTCGGCCCTGGTGGCCGTTTCCACCGGCCTGCTGCAAGGCATGACGCGCGACGAGGTCGAGGCCGTCATCGGCCACGAGATCGCCCACGTGGCCAACGGCGACATGGTGACGATGACGCTGCTGCAGGGCGTGATGAATACCTTCGTCGTATTCCTCTCGCGCGTGATCGGCTTCGCGGTCGATAGCTTCCTGCGCCGCGGCGACGACCGCAACAGCGGCCCGGGCATCGGCTACTACGTCAGCACCGTGGTGCTCGACATCGTGCTGGGCTTCGTGGCCGCGATCATCGTGGCGTGGTTTTCGCGCCAGCGCGAATTCCGTGCCGACGCCGGCTCTGCCAGCCTGCTGGGGCGCAAGCAGCCGATGATCAACGCCCTGGCCCGCCTGGGCGGCATGCATCCGGGCGAGTTGCCGCAAAGCGTGCAGGCCTTCGGCATCACCGGCAACATCGGCAAGCTGTTCTCCAGCCACCCGCCGATCGAGGAGCGCATCGCCGCGCTGCAGGCCGCCGCGGCCTGAGCGTGTAGCCGCCGCCATCGCCCCGCGCGTCGCCGCAGCACCTGCACCGGTCTGCGGCGATGCTTTTTTGTGGATCTATCCTATACTCCATGGGAGTATGTCTTTCTACCGCTTTATTTTCCTGCGGTGGCGGGTTGCATATGGGGGAGTATGCGTTTTTCCTCTGCTTTTTGTTTTGTTGTGGCGGGCCTCGATGCGCGCCCGGCGGCGCAGTAACCTTCTTTCGTTTCGCCAAAAGAAATTCAGAAAATCCAACGCGGATTCGTTATGGGGTGGTCACGGGTTCAGAAATATTCGGAAGATTGACCGTTGGCTGCGTCTGCTGGCTCGCTTCGAGCTTCTTGTTCGCCGCCGCGATGGGCCTGCTCCCTCTTGCCTTGGATTGGCTGACCTCGCAAAGCTTCAGGCGCCGAGCATGCTGCGCGCCACGGCCTCGCCGACCTTGATGCCGTCCACGCCGGCGGACAGGATGCCGCCCGCATAGCCTGCGCCTTCGCCCGCCGGGTACAGGCCGCGCAGGTTCAGGCTTTGCAGCGTGTCGCCGCGGGTGATGCGGATGGGCGAGGAGGTGCGCGTTTCCACGCCGGTGAGCACGGCGTCGTGCATGTCGAAGCCGGCGATCTTCTGGCCGAAGGCCGGGAAGGCCTCGCGCAGCGCCGCGATGGCGTAGCCGGGCAGCGCCGCGTGCAGGTCGCCCAGGCGCACGCCGGGCTGGTAGCTGGGCATGACGCCGCCCAGCGCCCGCGAGGGCCGCCCGGCCACGAAGTCTCCCACCAGTTGGCCCGGCGCCTCGTAGCCGCCGCCGCCGAGCACGAAGGCGCCGGACTCCAGCCGCCGCTGCAGCTCGATGCCCGCAAGCGGGTGCGGCCGGCCCTGCGCATCTTCGGGCACGTCGATGTGCCGGTAGTCCACGGGGTAGTCCGCCGGCGCTATGCCCACCACGATGCCGGCGTTGGCGTTGCGCTCGTTGCGCGAATACTGGCTCATGCCGTTGGTCACCACGCGCTGCGGCTCCGACGTGGCGGCCACCACCGTGCCGCCGGGGCACATGCAAAAGCTGTAGACCGCGCGCCCGTTGGCCGCGTGGTGCACCAGGCGGTATTGCGCCGCGCCCAGCAGCGGATGGCCCGCATGCCGGCCCCAGCGCGCGCGATCGATCAGGCCCTGCGGGTGCTCCACGCGAAAGCCGATCGAGAACGGCTTGGCCTCCACGAACACGCCGCGCCGGTGCAGCATCTCGAAGGTGTCGCGCGCACTGTGGCCCAGCGCCATGACCACGTGGTCGGCGCGCAGTTCGTGGCGCTCGCCGCTCGCCAGGTCCTGCGCCACCACGCCGCGCAGGCAGGGGCCTTGGGCACCGGGCTCGACCAGGATGTCCACCGCGCGCTGGCCGAAGCGGATCTCGCCGCCCAGCGCGATGATCTGCGCGCGGATGTTCTCCACCACCTTCACGAGCTTGAAGGTGCCGATGTGCGGATGGGCGTCCACCAGGATTTCCGGCGGCGCGCCGGCAGCCACGAACTCGCCCATGACCTTGCGGCCCAGGAAGCGCGGGTCCTTGATCTGGCTGTAGAGCTTGCCGTCGGAGAACAGCCCCGCGCCGCCTTCGCCGAACTGCACGTTGGATTCGGGGTGCAGCTCGCCCCGGCGCCACAGGTCCCAGGTGTCCTGCGTGCGCTGGCGCACGGCGCGCCCGCGCTCCAGCACGATGGGCCGCAGCCCCATCTGCGCCAGCACCAGCGCGGCGAAGATGCCGCAGGGGCCGAAGCCCACCACCACGGGCCTGGGCCCGGCGAAGCCCGCAGGCGCGTGGCCCACCGCTCGCCAGGCCATGTCGGGCGCGGGCGCCACGTGCGGGTGGCCCGCCAGGCGCGCCAGCACCTGCGCTTCCAGCGCGGGGCTGGCCAGTTCGGCATCGACGATGTAGACGGCCAGGAGCTGCGGCTTGCGCGCGTCGAAGCTGCGCTTGAAGACGGTGTGCCCGGCAATGTCGCCGGGCGCTATGCCCAGCGTGCTGGCAATGGCCTCGGCCAGCGCGGCGTCGGCATGGCCGAGCGGGAGCTTGATTTCGCAGACGCGGATCATGGGGCGATGGCCCGTGTTCATCGGGCGGATCAGGTGCGGTGCCCCAATGATAGTCAGGCAGGCAGGAAGCCTTCGACGGACAGGTAGCGCTCCCCGGTGTCGTAGTTGAAGCCGAGCACCGTGGCGCCGGCGGGCAGCTCCGGCAGCTTCTGCGCGATGGCCGCCAGCGTGGCGCCCGAGGAGATGCCCACCAGCAGGCCCTCCTCGCGCGCGCTGCGGCGGGCGTATTCGCGCGCGGCCTCGGCATCGACCTGGAGCACGCCGTCGAGCAGCCCGGTGTCGAGGTTCTTCGGCACGAAGCCCGCGCCGATGCCCTGGATCGGGTGCGGCGCCGGGCTGCCGCCGGAGATGACGGGCGAGGCCGCGGGTTCGACGGCGAACACCTTGAGCCGCGGAAACTTCGCTTTCAGCACCCGCGCGCACCCGGTCAGGTGGCCACCCGTGCCCACGCCGGTGATGAGCGCGTCGATGCCGTCGGCAAAGTCCGCCGCGATCTCCTGCGCCGTGGCGCGCACGTGCGCGTCGATGTTGGCGGGGTTCTCGAACTGCTGCGGCATCCAGGCGCCGGGGGTGGCGGCCACGAGTTCCTCGGCGCGGGCGATGGCGCCCTTCATGCCCTTCTCCTTGGGCGTGAGGTCGAACGCGGCGCCGTAGGCCTGCATGAGGCGACGGCGCTCGATGGACATGCTCTCGGGCATCACCAGCACCAGCCTGTAGCCCTTGACCGCGGCGACCATGGCCAGGCCGATGCCGGTGTTGCCCGAGGTCGGCTCGACGATGGTGCCGCCGGGCTGGAGCCTGCCGGAGCGCTCCGCATCCTCGACCATCGCCAGCGCGATGCGGTCCTTGATCGAGCCGCCAGGGTTGGCCCGCTCGGATTTGATCCAGACATTGGCACCCGCGCCATACAGGCGGTTGATGCGGATGTGCGGCGTGTGGCCGATGGTGTGCAGCACGTTTGCGGCTTTCATGGCATTCCTTTGGCAATGGAAGGGAAAGGGAAATGGTAAGGGTAAGGATCATCCCACCATGGGCCGGATCTCCGTATCCCGGGCGTGTACCGATGCGGCGCGGCCAGGCGAGCGCATGCCGGAAATCCACATCCGGCTAAAATCAATAGCAAGCCAACTATTTGACTGATAACGATGTCTGGTCCATCCACCCCGCCCGGCAGGAGCCGCGAAACCGCGCTGATGGCCGTGAGCATCGCCCTGCCGGTGCTGCAGCGCAGCTACCACGCCGCCGCCAACAAGGCGGTGGCGCACCTGGGGCTGTCGCAGGCGCTGGCCTGGCCGCTGGTGATGATCGGCCGCCAGGGCAGCGGGCTGCGCCAGGGCGTACTGGCGGGTCTGCTGGGCATCGAGGGGTCTTCGCTGGTGCGCTCGCTCGACCAGCTCGTGGAGGCCGGCCTGGTCCAGCGCCACGAGGACGCCGTGGACCGCCGCGCCAAGACCCTGCATCTGACACCCCTGGGGACGGCCACGCACGCGCAGATCGAGACCGTGCTCCACGCGCTGCGGGCGGCGCTCTACGACGGCGCGTCCGACGACGACGTGGCCGCCTGTCTGCGCGTGTTCGGCGTGCTGGAACGCAGCCTGGGCTGCACCATGCCCACCCTGCCCACGGTGCCCCTGGCGCCGGCGGAACCCGGCCCGCCATGAAGCTGCCCGCCCTGCCGCGCTTCACGCGCGCGGAAATCGTTTTTTCGCTCAAAAGCTTCGCCGGGGCGATGCTGGCCATGTACCTGGCCAGCCGCGCCGGCCTGCCGCGCCCGTTCTGGGCACTGTTGACGGCCTATGTGGTGGCGCACCCGCTGGCGGGTGCGGTGCGCTCCAAGGCGCTGTTTCGCTTCGTCGGCACGCTCATCGGCAGCACGGCCACGGTGCTGCTGGTGCCCATGCTGTCCAACGCGCCCGAGCTGCTCACGCTGGCGCTGGCGCTGTGGGTGGGCGGGTGTCTGTACGTCTCGCTGCTCGATCGCACGCCACGCTCCTACGTTTTCATGCTGGCCGGCTACACGGCGGCCTTGATCGGCTTTCCCACGGTGGAGACGCCGACCCAGGTGTTCGACACCGCCGTGGCGCGCGTGGAGGAGATCGGCCTGGGTATCCTCTGCGCCACGCTCGTGCACAGCCTGGTCCTGCCCCAGGGGCTGGCGCCCAGCGTGCTCGGGCTGCTGGACCGCACGCTGGCCGACGCGCGCCGCTGGCTGACCGACCTGGTGCAGCCCGGCGGCAGCGGTCAGGAGGCCGACCCGCGCACGCTGGCCGCCGACCGGCGGCGCCTGGCGGCGGACCTGACGCAGCTGCGCCTGCTGTCCACCCATATTCCGTTCGACACCACGAACCTGCGCTGGACGGCGGGCGCCGTCCGCGCCATGCAGGACCGCGTGGCGGCGCTCACGCCCACGCTGTCGGCGGCAGAAGACCGCCTGCGCGCCATCGAGCAGGCCGAAGGCGGCCTGCCGGAGGATGTCGTCGCCGCGCTGGCCGACATCCATCACTGGCTGGAGCGCCAGGCCGTGGCGGCGGCAGGCGACGACCCAGCGGCCGATGCCGACGCCGACAACGCCTTCGAGGCCCTGCGCGCCGCCATCCGCGCGCTGGGCAGCTCCACTGGCGCCATCGACTGGCGCCACGCCCTGCGCGTGGGGCTGGCGGGCCGGCTCGAAGAGCTGGTGGAGGGCTGGCGCGCCTGCGCCCGCCTGCGCCGCGCCGTGGACGCCGGCCTGCAGGGCCAGGCCGTGCCGCTGCGGCGCATGGCAGCGCTGGGCGACCGGGAAATGCACCGCGACCACGGCATGGCTTTGCTCTCTGCCCTGGCAGCGGTGCTGGTGGTGTGCTTTTGCGGCGGCTTCTGGATCCTCACCGGCTGGTCCATGGGCTCGGTGGCCACGATGATGGCCGCAGTGTTCTGCTGTCTTTTCGCCACCATGGACGACCCGGTGCCGGCGATACATGGCTTTCTCAAGTTCACGCTGTGGTCCGTTCCCATCTCCGCCGTCTATGTGCTGCTGCTGATGCCGAACGTGCAGGACTTCGGCATGCTGGTGCTGGTGTGTGCGCCCACCTTCCTGGTGCTGGGCTGCTACATGGTACGACCGGCCAACGCCCTGGCGGCCCTGGCGCTGGTGTTCGGGGTGGGCGGCACGCTGGCGCTGCACGACACCGGCACGGCCGACTTCGTCAGTTTCGTCAATTCCACGACCGCGCAAGTGCTCGGCGTGGTGGCCGCAGCGCGCATGACACGCCTGGTGCGCTCGGTAGGTGCGGACTGGAGCGCGCGGCGCATCCAGCGCGCCACCTGGCGCGAGCTGGGCGAGATGGCCGGCGCGCCGCGCCTGCAGGCCGCGGGCAGCGCCTACGCCGTGCGCATGCTGGACCGCATCGGCCTGCTGGCGCCGCGCATCGCCCAGGCCGGCGGCACGCTGGAAGGCGTGGTGGCCCAAGACGCGCTGCAGGACCTGCGCATGGGCGCCGACATCGTCACGCTGCAGCGCACGCGCGCCCATCTGCCCGCCGAGGCCGCGGCGCAGGTGCTGGCGGACATCGCCGCGTTCTTCCACGGCCGGGCCGACGGGCAGGGCGAGGGCGCCCGGCCGCCAGCGCTGTTGGCGCGCATCGACGCCGCGCTGTCGGGCGCTCTGGGCGCGCCCGACGCATCGCCCGAATGGCGCTCGGCCGTCACCGCGCTGGTGGGCCTGCGGCGCAACCTGTTCCCCGAGGCGCCCGCGGCGCTCACCGTTTCCCAAGGAGTGGCCGCATGACCGGCGAAATGAGCTTCTACGGCTTGTATGTGCCCTGGATCATGCTGCTGGCGCTCGCCGCCTGGCCGCTGTCCTGGGGGGTGCGCCGCCTGCTGGCCGCCGCCGGCTTCTACCGCTGGGTGTGGCACCCGGCGCTGTTCGACACCGCGCTCTACGTGCTGCTGCTCTATGCCCTCAGCCGCGCAACCGCTTTTCTGCAATGAGACTTCCCATGAAACCCCTGACCGATGCCGCCCGTGCGCGGCTGCTGCGCGCCGCGCGCCTTCTCGTCACCACGCTGATGCTGTGCGCCGCCGTGTGGGCGGGCCTGCGCCTGTGGGACCACTACGAGCTTGCGCCCTGGACGCGCGACGGCCGCGTGCGTGCCAACGTGGTCCAGATCGCGCCCGACGTGTCGGGCCTGGTCACCGCCGTGCCCATCCATGACAACCAGGCGGTGGCCGCCGGCGCGCTGCTGTTCGAGGTGGACCGCGCCCGCTATACGCTGGCCCTGCACCAGGCCGAGGCGGCGCTGGCGGCGCAGCGCGCGGAACTGGCGGCGCGCCGTGCGGCAGTGGTGCTGCAGCAGACGGCGCTGGCCCAGGCCCGGCGCGAAGACGCCCGCAACGCCGGCCTGGGCGCGCTGGTGTCGCAGGAAGCGCGCGAGCAGACCCGCACGCGCGCCGAGCAGGCCCAGGCCGGCGTGGCGCAGGCCCAGGCCGGTGTGGCCCAAGTCCAGGCCGCGGTGGCGCAGGCCGAGGTGGCCATCGAAAGCGCCCGGCTCAACCTGGTGCGCGCGCAGGTGCGCGCGCCGGCCGACGGCCTGGTCACCAACCTGGACCTGCGCGAAGGCAGCTACGCCACGGCCGGCCGCCCGGCGCTGGCGCTGGTCGATGCGCGCTCGTTCTACGTCGAGGGCTATTTCGAAGAAACCAAGCTGCCGCGCATCCACATCGGCGACAAGGTGCGCATCACGCCCATGGGCGGCGGCGAGTTGAAAGGCACCGTGGTCAGCCTGGCGGCCGGCATCGCCGACCGCGACCGCTCCACCAGCGCCAACCTGCTGCCCAGCGTGAACCCCACCTTCAACTGGGTGCGCCTGGCGCAGCGCGTTCCCGTGCGCGTGCAGCTCGACCCGCTGCCCGAAGGCAC
The DNA here is from genome assembly GCF_029211125.1 of Curvibacter soli. Classification (GTDB taxonomy): domain Bacteria; phylum Pseudomonadota; class Gammaproteobacteria; order Burkholderiales; family Burkholderiaceae_C; genus Curvibacter_A; species Curvibacter_A soli. Next base: position 22,104 of record NZ_JARGEN010000010.1, on the reverse strand, counting down.
GCGCCTGGTGGCCGGCCAGACCGTCACGGTGCAGATCGTGGAAGACGGCGCACGGCGCGCGGCCACCGTGCCCGCGCCGCTGCCGCAGGACGGGGGCAAGGGGTGAGCGCCATGTACCGTACGACGCCCCTCGTGCGCCTGGTGCGCCTGGCGCCGCTGCTGGCCGCCGCCGCGCTGCTGGCCGGCTGCGGCAATGCGCCGCTCGGCCCCGACTACCGCCAGCCGCCCGAGGCGCTGGCCAGCCAGCCTGCCGCGGCGCGGCCTTTCGCGCAGGCGGCGGGCGCCGGCGCCTTCTCCGACGCGCCGCCGGCCCCCCACTGGTGGCGGCTCTACCGCGACGAGCGCCTGGACCGGCTGGTCGCGCAGGCCCTGACCCACAACACCGACCTGCGGCAGGCCGCAGCCAACCTGGAGCGCGTGCGCGCCATCGAGGACGAAGTGGCGGGCGCGCAGAAGCCCAGCGTGACCGTTGGCGGCGGGCCGTCGTTCGGCCATGTCTCGGGCCTGTCGCTGCTGCAGCCGGACTACGTGCCGCCCAACACATTCCACTACAGCGCCAGCGCGGCGCTGTCATACCAGGTCGACCTGTTCGGCCAGATCCGCCGCGCCATCGAGGCCGCCGGCGCCGACAGCGACGCGGCACAGGCCGCGCTCGACCTGGTGCGCGTGAACGTGGCGGCGGGCACGGCGCGCGCCTATGCCGAGGTGTGCTCCACGGGCCTGCGGCTGCACACGGCACAGAAGTCGGTGCGGCTCCAGGCCGAGGCGCTCGACATCTCCGAGCGCCTGCAGCGCGCAGGCCGCGCCGGCACCATCGACATTGCACGCGCCCGCGCCCAGTTGCGCCAGCTCGAGGCCGCCGTGCCGCCGCTCGAAGCGCAGCGCCAGGGCGCGCTGTACCGCCTGGCCACGCTCACGGGCGTGCCGCCGCAGGACTTTCCGTCCGACGTGGCCGATTGCGCCGCGCCGCCGCGCGTGGCCGGCACCGTGCCCGTGGGCGACGGCGCCGCGCTGCTGCGGCGACGCCCGGACATCCGTCAGGCCGAGCGCGGGCTGGCCGCGGCCACGGCACGCATCGGCGTGTCCATGGCCGACCTGTACCCCAAGGTGTCGCTGGGCCTGTCGGCCGCGTCGGCGGGGCTGGGCAGCGGCTTCGGGCGCAGCGACACGTTCAGTTGGAGCCTGGGGCCGCTGATTTCGTGGACCCTGCCCAATACCGGCGCGGCGCAGGCGCGCATCGCGCAGGCCGAGGCCGGCACGCGTGCGGCGCTGGCGAAGTTCGACGGCACGGTGCTCACCGCGCTGCGCGAAACCGAGACGGCGCTCAATGCCTATGCGCGCGAACTCGACCGCCAGGCGGCGCTGCAGGCCGCGCGCGACGACAGTGCCGCCGTGGCCGACCAGGCGCGCGCGCTCTACCGCAGCGGCAAGACCGGCTACCTCGACGCGCTCGACGCCGAACGCAGCCTGGCCGCCAGCGAAGCGGCGCTGGCCGCGTCCGAGGCGCAGTTGTCCGACGACCAGGTGGTGCTGTTCCTGGCACTGGGCGGCGGGTGGGAAGGGGCCGACGCGCCCATGCTCCCGTAGGCCCGCCCGGATGGTGCCAGGGCCTCCGGCACAGGCCATTTATCGATACTCCCAGGGAGTATGCCTTTGACTTCGGCTTTCTATTTGCGGTAGCAAGGTGGCAGTAGGGGAGTATGCTTTCTCCGCGCATGGACGGCAGGGAGAGGCAAGGGCCGGCAAGACAAAGGCGCTTGACTTGCATCAATCCTCCGCCATGGCGGGTCGCCGCTTCGGCCTCGCATGGCAGGACAATGCACGACATCCATCCACCCCATCACACTCTTCCACGCCATGACCCTGCTGCACACCACCATGATCATGCTGACCATCAGTTGCGGGCTGCTGCTGGTCGGCTTCTCGGCGCGCGAGTCGCGCTGGGGAATGCCGCTGATGATGGCCGGCGTCATCGGAGCCTTGTTCATCATCGTCTACAACATCTACGAGCTGACCTCCCGCGTGTAGCCAGCCCTTGGCCGATAATCACCGCCGTGAAGCCTGCCAGACCGCCGCTGGTGCAAGTCTCGAAAGAGCGCACTGGAGGAACGTCCGGACTGCACAGGACAGCGCAGGAGCTAACGGCTCTCCACCGCGAGGTGAGGATCAGAGCAACAGAGACGAGTTTGGGTGCGGGATGGGCCACGGGGTGTTCTGTGGATCGCCGGCGAAAGCCGGTGCCGTATGGCGCAAGCCAGGCGGTTTCCAGGCGAAAGCCTGGAAAATCCACAGCCACCTTGGGCACGTTCCGCGCCCAAGGTGAAACGGGCAATCTCTGCGCGCAGCAACACCAAGTAGGCCAGTGGTGAGGTGGTTCCGCTGAGCTGGCGGGTAGGTGGCATCGAGCCGTCTGGCGACAGGCGGCCCAGAGTAATGGCGGTCACGCCGGGGTGGACGCAAGAAAGCCCCGGCGCACAGAATCCGGCTTATCGGCAGGCTTCACACTTTTTTTCGGACGGCGGGCGGCTCCCCGCGCCCGTCCGCCGTGCTCAGCGCGCCGCGCAGAAGCCGAACTCGGCCATGGCGCCCGGGTTGAGGGTGGCGTTCCAGTCCACGCCGCGCGCCGCCAGGGTGGCGCCCGACTGCGTCCACACCGCGTTCCACAGGTTGTTGATCCGCCCCGATACCGCGAGCGTGACGTTCCACGCGCCCGCCGAGCCTCCCGTGTTGGTAATCTGCACGCGCTGGCAGTACCCCGCGCCCCAGTCGGTATCGACGATGGCGCGGGTGGTGAACTGCGCGGCTGGCGCTGGCGCTGGCGCCGGAGCTGGCGCCGGAGCCGGAGCCGGAGCCGGAGCCGGAGCCGGAGCCGGAGCCGGAGCCGGAGCCGGTGCTGGTGCTGGTGCTGGTGCTGGTGCTGGTGCTGGTGCCGGTGCTGGTGCCGGTGCCGGTGCGGGCGATGGGGACGGCGCCGGGGGCGCCGGAGCGGAGGTGCCGCCCGCAGCGGCCCATAGCGTTTCCAGCAGGTCCAGCTTGTCCTGGCGCAGCGTGGTCCAGTCGTCGCGCAGGATGCCGCCGGTGTCGCCGCTGTTGGGGTTCCATGACCAGTAGAAGCCGCTGGTCATCTTCTTGCCGACCAGGTAGCTGACCAGGGCCTTCTGCCATGGCAGGTCGCGCGCGTCGCCCTCGCCGTACTTGCCGCCGAACTCGCCGAGCAGCACCGTGTAGCCGCGGTCCACGAACTGGCCGAAGTGCTGCTCCCAGATCGCGGGCATGTTGGCGGGGAAGTCCGCGTCGTTGAAATAGCTCTGCACGTACACATCGGGCCCGTAGGCATGCGGCGCCAGCACCAGCCGGTCCGCCGGAATGTCGAGCAGCGTGCAGTTGAGCGGCTCCAGGTTGCCGCCCCACCAGTGGCCGCTGCCGTTGGAGCAGCCCGGGTTCTCGCCGATGCCGTTGACGAAGATGAGCCAGTGCGGTGCCTCGGCCAGCACCGCGGCGGCGGCGCGCTCTGCGGCCCGGTTCCAGTCGGTCGCGGCGTTGCCCGTGCCCCAGGTGGCGGCGCCGTGCGGCTCGTTCTTCAGGTCGATGCCGATCACGCCCGGGATGCCCGCGAACAGCGATGCGGCCAGCGTCAGGTCGGCAATCCACTGCTGCTCGCTGTAGGCGGGCGTGTACCAAAGGTCGGTGATGGTGGCGCAGTCGGGCGTGTGGTGGTCGAGCAGCACGTAGAAGCCCTGGGCGCTGAGTTCGCGCACGATCCTGTCCATGACCTGCACCGAATTCAGCCCCTGCAGGTCGGGGTTGCGCTGGTAGTCGATGCTGCCCGGCGATGCGCCGTGCAGCGACGCGGGGCAGAACGGCAGGCGCACGGCGTTGAAGCCCGCGTCCTTCATCTGCGCGATCTGGTCCTGCCAGTTGCGCGCCCACAGGCCGTGGACGACGTTGGTGTTGGTCTCGAACCCGAACCAGTTCACGCCGCGCAACTGCACGGGGCTGCCTTGCGCGTCGTAGACTTTTCCGTTGCTGGTCTGGTAGCCCCAGGCCGATCCGGCCAGCACCAGGGCTGCGGCGGCGGCGAGCGCCCGTTTCTTGAAGCACATGTCACAACTCCCCCGTGCAAACCGTTGCACGCTCCAGGCCGACTCTGACGCAAAAAGAGCGCCCGCCCGGCCCTGTTGGATGCGACCTGCGGTAATAGATGTTTCCATGTGTGCTGCACTGCAGCATCCCGCCGGTCAGCGCGCGGCGCACACCGGCGCATCGCCACGCTGCAGGGCGGCGGCGCGCTGCGCGGTGCCGGGGTGGCTGCTGAACAGCGCCGCCCAGTCGCCGCCGCTGCCGCTGCCGGCACGGCTGTGCGCATCGATGGCCAGCAGCAGATCGGCCATGGGCGCGGTCGGCAGTTGCGCGCGGCGCATCAGCGCCAGGGCGAAGCAGTCGGCCTCGGTCTCGTGGCTGCGCCGGTACGCCAGGCCCGTGAGCAGCGAGCCGCCCGTGGACAGCACGCTGGACACGTCGCCCAGCGCCAGCCCCAGGCCCACGTTGAGCACGCCCTGCTCGACCACCATGCGCGTGGTGTGCCGGTGCACCACATGGCCCATCTCGTGCGCCAGCACGCCGGCGAGCGCATCGTCGGGCAACCCTTCGCGCTCGGCGGCGCGCACCAGCGCATCGGTCATCACGATGCTGCCCCCCGGCAGCGCGAAGGCATTGGGCCCCATGCCCGAGCGGAATGCCAGCGAGAACTGCGGCGCGTAGCCCGGGTAGCGCTGCAGCCCGGGGCCGGCCTGCACGGCCAGCGCGTCGAAGCGCGCGCGCAATTCGGCCTGCCGCCCGGCGGGCAGGGTGCTGGGCCGCAGGTAGCCGCCGCCGTCCATGCTGTCGAGGGCGCGCGCGGCCATGCTTTGCTCCCACGCCAGCGGCACATGCCGCGTGAGCTGCGCCGCAGCCCAGGGCGTGCCCCAGCGGTAGAAGACCCACAGGCCCGCGATGGCCAGCGCCAGCACGGCGGCGAACAGGCGCCAGTGCGTCTGCATGCGCTCGGCCAGCCCGGCGCGGCCACCGGCGGCGCTCCAGGCGGCCTGCCAGGCGGCGGGGTCTTCCACCTCCAGCGTGCCGGCATCGCGCAAGTCCACCGCGATGCGCGCCGGGGCCGCCGCGCCGCCCCAGCGCGCGGGCCAGCCCACCGCGCGGTGCGCGAACACGCGCGCCGGCCCCGCCTGCGCGTCCAGCGGGTGCAGGTGCAGCGCGGGGCCGCGCGGCCCGCGCTGCAGGCGCAGCAGCACGGGCACGGGGCGGCTGCTCTGCCCATCGAACCAGCGGGCGCGCAGCAGCGGGCGCGCCGAATCGACTTCCCCCACCATCTCAACCTTGCTCATGGCTGCGCCACGCATGAAACTGGCACGACCACCCCAGGCCGACGGCTGCGGAGCCAGGCCATGCCAGGGCACCCGCGGAACCGGCTGTGCCGGGCCGCCGGTATCGCCCCCGGCGAGGGGGTTGGCGGCCACACGCAGTGGGCAAGCCTGGGGGAGTGTTTCACTTCAGTTGCTCCACCGCGCTGCGCGCGACCCGCATCGCATGAAACTGGCGCAGCCCAATGCCAGGGATACCGCGGAACCGGCTTTGCCGGGCCGCCGGTATCGCCCCCGGCGAGGGGGTTGGCGGCCACACGCAGTGGGCAAGCCTGGGGGAGTGCTCCATCTCAGCCGATGATGTCCAGGCCCACGGCGTCGGCGAGCGCGTCGCCCAGACCGCCGGCCTGCTGCCGCGCCAGCCGGCCCGCGATGCGGCCCAGGTCGCCCTTGGCGTAGAGCGTCACCGACTCGACCTTCATGCGGTACTCGCTGACGCGCGCGAACGGGCGGTAGAAGCCCAGCGTCAGCAGGGTGAGCACGATGTTCTTCAGCCGCAGCGCCACATAGGCGCCCGTGCGCAGGCGGGTCTTGAAGCGGACGATGTGGCTCACGCCGACGTTGTTCCAGACCAGTTGGAACATGCGCGCGTCGCGGTACGCGCGCGCCGGCGCCGAGGCCAGCACGAGCGCGAGGAAGAAGCCCAGGATGGCCAGCACGATGAACACGAAGAACACCAGCCCGGGCGGGCGCGTGCGGTGCATCAGCAGGCCCGAGCCGCCCGCCAGCGCCGCCACGATGGCGCCCACCGCCAGCACGCCGAGCACGAACACCGCCAGCGTTGCCAGCCACACGCGCACGAAGTCGCCGTACGCCGGCTTCCAGCGCCCGTGCTCGCTGCCAATGGAGGCGCGCAGGAAGAACAGGCTCTTGTAGTTGTATTCGAGCCGGATCAGGCACAGCACGCTCAGCGCCACCACGAGCGCCAGCAGGGCCCACACGGCGCCGGGCGTCTGGCGCACCAGGGGGCGGCCCTGCGGCGATTCGGGTGTCAGCATGCCGAAGGCCACCACCCAGACCACCCACAGCAGCGCCGCGGCGAACACCGGCCAGCTCGCGCGGTAGACCTCGCCCCAGCGCGTGCGCAACTGCAGCCGCAGCCCGCGCCAGCGCGTGGCGCTGAGCCGGAACCGCATGGCGCTGGCCCAGAAATACGGCGCCAGCGCAGCGCCACCCACCATGAAGAGGCTGACGGCCAGGTCCTGCCCCGTGTTGGCCGCGATCTTGAAGATGGCGTACAGCGCCACCAGCAGCAGGAAGCCGAACACCATGCGGCGCTGCTGGCCCGTGAATTCGAGCGGACTGCCCGCCACCTCAGTGTGGCTGTAGAAGTACTGGGCGGTGCGCCGCCGCGCCCAGGGCGTGTAGAACCCCAGCGTGACGATGCCCAGCAGCACGTTGACGATCCAGACGCGGAAGTACCCGCCGCCGCTGCCGGTGAAGCGCAGCGGCATCTGCTGGATGCCCTCCAGCAGCGGGCCGCCGCCCTGGCGCCCCATCCCCCCATCCGGCCCCGGTGCCGGACCCCGCGCGGCCATCTCCATGGTGATCCTTCTTCTGTGACTGGCGGGAGTTTAGACGGAGCGTGCGGAGTTGACGCAGGTCATGGCGGACCCGCCGACAGCGGCGTCTAATGCCGCAATGGCCCGCCGCCTGCGCTGCCGGGCCGCCTTTTCGATTCCATCCGTCCACCACTTATTGGAGTACCCATGTCCGCCACCATCCGCCGCCCCCTGCGCCAGCTCCTGGGCCTTTGCGCGCTGTCGCTCGCCGCCGGCCCCCTGTTCGCCGCCACCTGTGAGGTGGAGGTGGAGGCCAACGACGCCATGCAGTTCAACAAGCAGAGCATCGACGTCAGCAAGAGCTGCAAGGAATTCAAGGTCAAGCTCAAGCACGTCGGCAAGCTGCCGAAGTCCGCCATGGGCCACAACTGGGTGCTGGTCAAGGCCGCCGACATGCAGGGCGTGGCCAGCGACGGTCTGCCGGCGGGCCTGGACAAGGACTACCTCAAGCCCGGCGATGCGCGCGTGATCGCTCACACCAAGGTGCTCGGCCCGGGCGAATCCGACACCGCCACGATCCCCGTGGCCAAGCTGTCGACCACGGAGAGCTACGCCTTCTTCTGCTCGTTCCCCGGCCACTCGGTCGTCATGAAGGGCACGCTCAAGCTGGTGAATTGAGCACTCCCGCTGCGCGGCCTGCGGCGCGGCGGGTTTCGCGCGCCGCAGAGCGGCTACCCGGTATTGCCGGGCTCCAGCGCGCGGATGCGCTGCACATGCGCGAGCAGCGAGCGCGCGGCCACGGGCCACATGCGCGGCGGCACGTCGACGTAGGCGTGGGCCACCCAGTCGTCGAGGCTGCCTTCGGGCAGCGCCTGCATGGCGGCGACGATCTTGGCCTCGCGCCGCAAGCGGTGCGCCTTGAGCTGCGCAATGGCCTGCCGCGCCTCGCCCAGCACGTAGCCGTGCGCGGGCAGGATGAACCCGACGCCGTGCCGAGCGCATTGCGCGTCCAGCAGGTCCAGCGAATCGAGGTAGGCGGTCATGTCGCCATCGGGCGGGTCCACCACCGTGGTGCTGCCGTTGAGGATGTGGTCGCCGCTGAACAGCAGGCCGTCTTCCAGCAGCAGCAGGCACAGGTGGTTGGCCGCATGGCCCGGCGTGTGCAGCACCATCAGGGTATGGGTGTTTTTGCCCTCCATCGCCCGCCCCTCCAGCGTGAGAAGCTCCTCATTTCGTAGCATGCGGTCAGGCGAGAAGGCACTCGCGGCCCGCGCCGTGGGGGCCGATGGCAGACCCAGCACGGGCGGGCGCCAGCCCTTGTGGCGCTCCACCAGCGCCTGCAGCGGGCGGGCACCGGGCGCGTGGTCCGGGTGCGAGTGGGTGCAGACGATCATGCGGATGTCGCCGCCCGCGGCGTGCCACAGGCGCTCCTGGTGCGCGGGATCTTCGGGGCCGGGATCGATGGCGATGTAGCCGGTGTCCGGGTCGCCCACCAGGTAGCTGTTGGTGCCCGGCCCGGTCATCACGCCGGGGTTGGCGGCGGTGAGGCGCTGCACGTTCCTCAGCAGCGCCACGGGCTGCTCGTTCTGCCAGTCGAGCGCATGGGTGATCTGTCCGTCGGGGCACACCAGCGCCAACTCGCCGAAGGGCGGGTCGCTGTCCATGAAGCGCACCTCCTTGCCCGCCAGCAGGCCGGCGCGCGGGCAACTGATCCACAGCGGCTGCTCGCCCGCACAGGCCTGCAGCACCGCGTCCACCGAGGCGTAGGCCTGCAGCCGCTCCAGCGTGCGGATGGTCGGGAAGATCATGAAGAAGCCACCCGCCGCATGGCGCGCCAGCGCGTCCGCCGGGCGCACCCAGACGGGCTCGAACTGCTCGGCCTCGTCGGCCACGGGCACCTGGCCCGCGGGCATGCGGGCAACGAGGAAGGGCACGTCGAAGCGGCGCGGCAGGTCGCGGTCGGTGATCCAGTGGGCGAAGGAGAACACCGTGTCGGCCGCCAGCGTGAGTCCGTGCGTGGCGCACAGCGCGGCCAGCGGCGCGGCGCGGTCCAACTGCGCCACCAGCGCCGGGGCAACCGGGCTGCCGTCGCCCTGGCGGGCCAGCAGCACGCCCAGCTCCTCGAAGCTCTCGCGGATGGCGGCAATGGACTGGGTGAGCAGCAGGTCGCCCTGCGTGGGCCGGCGCGCGGCGAGCGCATGGCTGCGCGCGTCGGCCTCGTCGATGGCGCCGCCGGGAAACACATAGGCGCCGGGCACGAAGCTGGCCTGCGCGGAGCGCCGGGTCATCAGCACCTCGATGCCCGCAGGGGTGTCGCGCAGCAGCAGCACGGTGGCTGCCGCGCGCAGCGGTGCGGGTTCGCGCGCGGGGTGGAGCTGCTGGCTGGGGCGGGGCTGTACCATGGTCAAAGCATACTATGCCTGCAACCGTCCGACCACCAGCCGCAGCACGCGGTCGCAGCGCGCAGCCAGCGTGTCGTCGTGCGTGACCAGCACGAAGGCCGTGCCGTGCTCGCGCGCCAGCCGCAGCATCAACTCGAACACCTGGTCGGCGCTGCCGCGGTCGAGGTTGCCGGTGGGCTCGTCGGCCAGCACGCAGGCCGGCTGCGCGACCAGCGCGCGGGCAATGGCCACGCGCTGGCGTTCGCCGCCCGACAGCTCGGCGGGGCGGTGGTGCAGGCGCTCGGCCAGCCCCACCGCGGCCAGCATGCGCGCCGCCGCTGCGTGGCATTCGGCCAGCGGCTGGCGGCGGATGCGCAGCGGCATGGCCACGTTGTCCTGCGCGCTGAATTCGGGCAGCAGGTGGTGGAACTGGTAGACGAAGCCCAGGTAGCGGTTGCGCAGCCGGCCCTGGGCCGCCGCGTCCTGCCCGGCCAGCGGCTGGCCCATCAGCACCACGCTGCCGGCGCTGGGCGCGTCCAGCCCGCCGAGCAGGTGCAGCAGCGTGCTCTTGCCCGAGCCCGAGGCGCCGACGATGGCCAGCGTCTCGCCCGCGCGCACCTGCAGGTCCACGCCGTGCAGCACGGTCACGTCGAGCGGGCCTTCGCTGAAGCGCTTGGTCAGGCCGCTGGCCCGCAGCACCAAGGATTCCAAGCCTTTTTGGCCCGCAGCGCCCGTATCCATTGCGGCAGCAGCTATGCTATTCATAGCGAAGGGCCTCCGCTGGGTTGACGCGGCTGGCGCGCCAGCTCGGGTACAGCGTGGCCGCGAAGGCCAGCACCAGCGAGATGACGGCGATCGGCACGATGTCGCTGCGCTGCGGCTCGCTGGGCATCTTGCTGATGAGATAGATGTCCTTGGGCAGAAAGCTCGCGTGGAACAACTGCTCCAGCGCCGGCACGATGACGTCGATGTTGAAGGCCACCACGAGGCCCAGCGCCAACCCGGCGAGCGTGCCGATCACGCCCACCAGCGCGCCCTGCACCACGAAGATGCCCATGATGCTGGCCGGGCTGGCGCCCAGCGTGCGCAGGATGGCGATGTCGGCGCGCTTGTCGGTCACCGTCATCACCAGCGTGCTGACCAGGTTGAACGCGGCCACCGCGACGATCAGCGTGAGGATGATGAACATCATGCGTTTTTCCACCTGCACGGCGGCGAACCAGGTGCGGTTCTGCTGCGTCCAGTCGCGCACCAGCAAGTCGCCGCTCAGCGTGCCCGCCAGTTCATGCGCCACCTCCGGCGCCTGGTGCAGGTCGCGCAGCTTCAGCCGCACGCCCGAGGGGCCCTCGAGACGGAACATGCGCGCCGCGTCGTCGATGTGCATGAGCACCAGCGTGGCGTCGTACTCGTAGTGGCCCGAATCAAAGGTGCCCACCACCGTCATCTGCTTGAGGCGCGGCACCACGCCCGCGGGCGTGACCTGGCCGCCCGGCGCGATCAGCGTCACCTGGTCGCCCGCGCGCACGCCCAGCATGCGCGCCAGCTCGCGGCCCAGCACCACGCCGAAGCCGCCGGGCGACAGCCGCTCCAGCACGCGGCCCTGCGCGCCGGCGGCGATGTCGGTCACCTCGTGCTCCACGGCGGGGTCGATGCCGCGCACGATGGCGCCCTTCATGTCCTCGCCGCGCGCGATCAGCGCCTGGGTGGCGATGAAGGGCGCCGCGCCCACCACCTGCGGGTTGCGTCGCGCCTCGGCCTGCGTGCGGCCCGCATCGGGCAGCGCGGCGCCCTGCGGCGCGAAGATCTCGATGTGCGACACCACGCTGAGCATGCGGTCGCGCACCTCCTTCTGGAACCCGTTCATCACGCTGAGCACGATGATCAGCGCCGCCACGCCGAGCGCGATGCCCAGCATGGAGACGCCCGAGATGAAGGAGATGAAGCCATTGCGCCGCGTGGCGCGGCCCGCGCGGGTGTAGCGCCAGCCAACGGCGAGTTCGTAGGGGATTTGCATGGTGCGCGAAAACGGCCCGGGTCGGCATTCCTCCACCCCAGGCCGGAGCCGATTGTGGCATGGACGTGCAGCGCGGCGGCCCGCGCACGGCGCCTGCCACGCCTGTCACACATGGCTACTACGATGCGATGCACATCCGCTTACAGGCGCACTGCACCATGATTTCGGGGCCCCTGGATCACCCGCACAGTCCGACGCTGGCCATGGCCACCCGGTTCGACTGGAAGCGCGGCTGCGCCGGCGCCCTGCTGTGGGCCGTGGCGGCGGAACTGTGCCAGCCGTTCTCGTCCCTCGGGGTGGGCATGGGCCTGGTCTGGCCGCCCGACGGCATCGCCATCGGGCTGGTGCTGGCCTACGGGCCGCGCATGATGCCGGCCATCGGCGCGGGCGTGCTGCTCTGGCACGCGGCGCACGGCATCGGCGCCGCGCGCTCGCTCACCGGCTTCACTGCGCTGATGCTCACGATGGCCGCCGTCTGGTGGCTCGTGCGGCGCAGCCGCCAGCGGCCCGAGGACAACCCCGCCGCCGCCACGCTGCGCTACCACCTGCACACGGCGCTGGCCGCCGCGCTGCTGCTGACCGCCGCGGGCTCCTGGCAGTTCCTGCTGGGCGCGCACCCGCCCGACGTCCGGCTCGCGGACATCGCTGCGGTGATGTTCGTCTCGGAACTGTTCGGCGTGCTGCTGTTCTGCCGCCTCACCGAACTCGCCGTCCAGGCCCTGGACACGCCGGGGCAGCGGTTCCGGCTGGCGCTCGCGCCGTGGCAGGCCGCGTGGCTGCTGGCCTGGGCCGCAGTGGCCGCCGGCGCCCACCTGGGCGCCGCGGGCCACGGGCTGGACGCCGGGGCCTTGGCCCGGTACGTGGTCTTCGTCCTCGTCGCCTGGGCCGCCGGCCAGGGCGGCCCGCTGTTCGTCCACGCGGTCACGGCGCTGTCGGCCATCACCCTGCTCGCGCTCGCACCCGCAGGCGGCGACGCCACCCGGACCCTGCTGGAGCAGGCCGTGCTCGTGGTCTGCCTGGCCTGCCTCGGCTTCCTGGTCTGCGCCACGATGGAGCACCACCGGGCGATGGAGCGCCGGTTGCTCCAAGCCGCCAACCATGACCCGCTCACGGGCCTGCTCAACGAGCGCGGCCTGCTCGGCGCGCTGCGCACGCCGCAGGCGCGGCAGTACCTGCTGATCGGTGTCGTCGTGCGCAACCTCGACCAGATCGGCGAGTTGCTCGGCCTGCCCGCCAGCCGCGAGATCGAGCACGCTGTCGCCGACGTGCTGCGCGGTGCCCTGCCCGAGGCCCCGCTGCTCGCACGCCCGCATGGCGGCTTCTTCGTGGCCTGCGCACCCGCGGACGCGGACGCCGGGCACTGGTGCGCCCGGCTGCGCGCCCTGCTCGACGACCGCCGCTGGAGCCACGGCGACCGCAGCGTGCGCATCCAGGTCGCGGTGGCCGCGATGGCCCCGGGTGCCGAGGCCCAAGCGCACGAGGACGCGCTGGCCGCCCTGCTGCTGGCCTGCCAGATCGCAAGCGACATGCCGGGCGACGCGGCGGCGCGCGCCGCCGGCCACGCGCCCGGCGACCTCATGCGGGCGCGGCGCGCGCAGCTCGGGCGGCTCGAAGCCCTGAAGGAGGCGCTGCACGCCCCCGCGGCAGACCAGGCGGCACCGGGCCGCAGCGACCTCTGGCTCGCCTGCCAACCGATCCAGCGGGCCGAGTCCGACGCCGCCGGCGCCGGCGCGGAAGTGCTGCTGCGCTGGCGCACCGCCGACGGCGAGCCGGTAACGCCCGCCGACTTCCTGCCGCTGGCCGAGCGCCACGGCCTCATGCCGCAGGTGGACCGCTGGGTCGTCACCCAGACCGTGCAGGCGCTCACGGCCCACGCCGGCGCGGGCCTGGTACGCATGGGCCGGGTGGCGATCAACCTCTCGGGGGCATCGGTGTCGGACCCGCGGCTGCTGGACCACATCGTCACGGCGATCCGCGACGGCGGGCTGCCGGCCTCGCTGTTTTGCTTCGAGATCACCGAGACCGCCGGCATCACCCGTCCCGCAGAGGCGGCACAGTTGCTCGCCGGCCTGCGCGCGCTCGGCGCGGAAACCGCGCTCGACGACTTCGGCACGGGCCTGGCGAGCTTCGACTACCTCAAGTCGCTGCCGCTGGACATCGTGAAGATCGACGGGCGCTTCGTGCGCGACATCCTCACCGACCGCGTGGACCAGCGCATCGTGGCAGCCACCTGCGACGTGGCCCGCGCCCGGGGCCTGCGCACCGTCGCCGAATTCGTGGAAACGCCGCAGCAGCGCACGCTGCTGGCCGCCTACGGCGTGGACTACGTGCAGGGCTACGCCATCGCCCGGCCCCTGCCGCTGCGCGAGTACCTCGCCGGACTCTGACTCTGATACTCCGGGGCCGCACACCCGGCCCGGGCGGTGGCCGGGGCATCCAGGACATCCCGGACATCCCGGACAATAGGCCCCATGCCCGATCCGTGCCACCTGCTGATTCCCGGCGCCGTGCTGCCGCCCGGCCCCGACGGGGTCGCCAGCCTTGCGCCGGAGCTGCCGGAGCTGCCCGCGCTGCGCCAGTTGCTGCGCGTGCTGGCGCCCGGCGAGCGCATCGCGCTAGACGAGGACAGCCCCGCAATGCCGCACGAGGTCGCCGTGGCGCGCGCCATGGGCCTGCCCGGCGCGCCGGGGCACACCCCCTGGGCCGCGCTCGAAACCCGCACCGCGGGCCAGCCCTGCGCCTGGATCAAGGCCTGCCACTGGCAGATGGGCATGGACCACCTCGTCATGGCCGGGCCCGGTGCGCTGACGCTCGACACTGCCGCGTCGGACACGCTGCTGGCCGCCATGCAGCCCTACTTCGCGGAAGACGGCATCGCACTGCGCGCGTCGGCCATGCCTGGCGCCTGGCTGGCCGTGGGCGAGCCGCTGCGTCGCCTGCGCTGCGTGTCGATCGACCGCGTGGCGGGCCGCGACGTGAAGCCCTGGATCACCGGCCCGCAGGCCGACCGCTCGCCCGCCGCGCTGCTGCTGCAGCGGCTGCACAGCGAAATGCAGATGCTGTTCTACACCCTGCCGCTCAACGACGAGCGCATGCGCCAGGGCCTGCTGCCCGTCAACGCGTTCTGGGTCGTGGGCGCGGGCGCGCTCGACGCGCTGCCACCCGCGCGGCCCGGCTTCAAGGTGGAGCGCCGCCTGTACGCCGCCGCCGCAGAGCCCGCCGCACGCGCCCAGGCCTGGCGCGCGGTGGATGCCGATAGCTGCGCCTGGCTGCTGGCGCAGTCGCGGCAGGGCGCGCCGGTGCGGCTCACGCTGTGCGGCGAGCGCGCGGCGCAGAGCTTCGACACGCCGCCTGCCGCCGGCTGGTGGCAGCGGCTGAAGACAAGAATCAGCCCCCAGCGCAATACGGACCTGCTGCATACGCTATGAAAATCATTGCAAGAGACGTTCCGCCCCGCGCCGCCTGGGCGCTGGAGCAGGCCGGCGTACACCCCTTGCTGGCGCGACTGTTCGCCGCGCGCGGCGTCTATGGCGCCGACGAACTCGACGACGGCCTGGCCCGCCTGCTGCCGCCCGCCGGCCTGAAGGGCGCACCCGAGGCCGCCGCGCTGCTGGCCGACGCCATTGCGGCGGACCAGCGCATATGCATCGTGGCCGACTACGACTGCGACGGCGCCACCGCCTGCGCCGTCGCCGTGCGCGGCCTGCGGCTGCTGGGCGCGCGCCACGTCGACTACCTGGTGCCCGACCGCGTGGTGGACGGCTATGGGTTGACGCCCGCGATCGCCGGGCGCGTGAAGGCGCGCGGCGCCGATCTGCTGGTCACCGTGGACAACGGCATCGCCAGCGTGGACGGCGTGGCCGCGGCGCGCGCGCTGGGCCTGGCGGTGCTGGTCACCGACCACCACCTGCCCGGCGCGGAGCTGCCGGCCACGGACGTGACCGTCAACCCCAACCAGCCCGGCTGCGCATTCGAGAGCAAGGCCCTGGCCGGGGTGGGCGTGATGTTCTACGTGCTGCTGGCGCTGCGCGCCGAGCTGCGCCGGCGCGGCACGTTTTGCGAACTGCGGCTGCAGGGCCGGGGCGACGCGCAGGGCGCGCCCCCCCAGCCCAAGCTCGACAGCCTGCTGCCGCTGGTGGCGCTCGGCACCGTCGCCGACGTGGTGAAACTCGACGCCAACAACCGCCGCCTCGTGGCCCAGGGCCTGCGCCGCATCCGGGCGGGCGCGCTGCCAGCGGGGATGGCGGCGCTGTTCGCGGCGGCGGGTCGGCGCGCGCAGGCGGCCACCACCTTCGACTTCGGATTCGCCCTGGGCCCGCGCATCAACGCGGCGGGCCGGCTGGCCGACATGACCATCGGCATCGAATGCCTGCTGACCGACGACGCCACGCAGGCCGAGGCGCTGGCGCGCACGCTCGACGCCATCAACCGCGAGCGCCGCGAGATCGAGGGCGGCATGCGCGAGCAGGCCCTGTTGCTCGCCGAATCGCTGTTCGCGGAAGGCACGCCGCCACCGCCCGCCATCAGCGTGTTCGGCGCCGATTTCCACGAGGGCGTGGTCGGCATCGTGGCCTCGCGGCTCAAGGACCGGCTGCACCGGCCCGCCTTCGTGTTCGCCGCCAGCAGCGCGCCGGGGCGCGGGCACGAGCTGAAGGGCTCGGGCCGCTCTATCCCGGGCTTTCATCTGCGCGACGCACTGGACCTGGTGGCCAAGCGCCACCCGGGTGTGCTGCTGAAGTTCGGCGGCCATGCCATGGCTGCGGGCTGCACGGTGGCAGAGGCGCATTTCGCGGTCTTCGAGCAGGCCTTCGCGCAGGTGGCGCGCGAGTGGCTGGACGCGGCCACGCTCACGCGCCGGCTCGACACCGACGGCCCGCTGGCACCCGAATACCGCCGCCCCGACCTGGTGGACACGCTGCACCACGAGGTCTGGGGCCAGGGCTTCGCGCCGCCCGTGTTCAGCGAGGAAGTCGAGGTGCTGAGCCAGCGCCTGGTGGGCGAAAAGCACCTGGCGCTCAAGCTGCGCCACCAGGGCCAGCCGGTGGACGGCATCTGGTTCGGCCACACCGACCCGCTGCCCGCGCGGGTGACGCTGGCGTTCCGGCTGGACGCCGACGAGTGGCAGGGCCAGCGGCGCGTGCGCTTCCTCGTGGAAGGCGCGGAGCTGTAGCGCTTGGAAATTGCTATTGAAAACGTAGCTGCCAGCGCTTGTTTTACCTGCGCTGGAGGCACTTTCTACTATTGACAGAGTGGGTGTTCCAGTGCCGCCGCGCCGCGCATGCACCGGCACCCTAGAATGAATGCATGTCCACCCTGCCCATCAACGCCGACCTGCACTGCCACTCCGTGGTGTCCGACGGCACGCTGACGCCCGAGGAACTGGCAGCGCGCGCCCAGGCCAACGGCGTCACGCTGTGGGCGCTGACCGACCATGACGAGATCGGTGGCCAGCGCCGCGCCGCCGCCGCCGCGCGTGCGGCGGGCATCGGCTATCTCTCGGGCGTGGAAATTTCCGTCACCTTCGCAAGCGAAACGGTGCACATCGTGGGTCTGGGCTTCGATGCCGAAGACCCGCGCATGGCCCAGGGCCTGTTCGACACGCGCGGGGGTCGCGGCCAGCGCGCGCATGAGATAGCCGCGCAGCTCGCCGCCGTGGGCATTCCGGGCGCCTACGAGGGTGCGCTGAAGTACGTGGGCAACCCCGAGCTGATATCGCGCACGCATTTCGCGCGCTACCTGGTCGAAGCCGGCTTCTGCAAGGACACGGCGGAGGTCTTCCGCAAGTACCTGGCCGATGGCAAGCCCGGTTTCGTGCCGCACCGCTGGGCCAGCCTGCGCGACGCGGTGGCGTGGATCACGCAGGCCGGCGGCATGGCGGTGATCGCACACCCGGGGCGCTACAAGTTGACGGCCAACGAAGAGTACGCGCTGTTCACCGAATTCAAGGCCCATGGCGGCCAGGGCGTGGAGGTGGTTACCGGCAGCCACACGCCCGCCGAATACGCGACCTACGCCGGCATGGCGCGCGAATTCGGCTTGGCCGCATCGCGCGGCAGCGACTTTCACAGCCCCGACGAATCGCATACCGACCTGGGGCAGTTGCCGCCGCTGCCCGATGGCCTGACGCCCGTCTGGACCTTGCTGGCCGACCGCATCCAGCATTGACCCGGGCCCATGGCGCAGTACTTCGAGGTCCATCCCGACAACCCCCAGCCGCGCCTGCTGCGCCAGGCCGCCGAGCTGATCGCCCACGGCGGCGTGGCCGCCGTACCCACGGATTCGAGCTACGCGCTGGTCTGCCGGCTCGACGACAAGGCCGCCGCGGACCGGCTGCGCCGCATCCGCCAGATGGACGAGAAGCACCACCTCACGCTGCTGTGCCGCGACCTGGCCGAACTGGCGGGCTACGCGCGCGTGGACAACCGGCAGTACCGGCTGCTCAAGCTCGCCACGCCCGGCCCCTACACCTTCATCCTGGACGCCACCAAGGAAGTGCCGCGCCGCGTGAGCCACCCGCAGCGCAAGACCATCGGCCTGCGCGTGCCCGACCGCAAGGGCCTGCAGATACTGCTGGGGCTGCTGGGCGCGCCGCTGCTGGCCACCACGCTGATTCCTGCCGGCGAGAGCGAGCCGCTCAACGACCCGCAGGAGATCCGCGCCCGCTACGAGCACCAGATCGACGCGGTGGTCGATGCCGGCGCCTGCCCGCACGAGCCCACCACGGTGATCGACCTCACGCCCATGGAAAGCGGCGGCGAGCCGGTGCTCGTGCGCCAGGGGCGCGGCAGCCTCGAAGCCCTGGGGCTCTAATAGTTCGCCAGGCGCGAGGCGGCGTGCGGGGGCTCGTCATCGTCGAGCTTGAACGCGCCCACGGCCTGCTGCAGGTCGCGCGCGCGCCCGGCGAGGGCCGACGCGGCCTGCGCCGCCTGCTGCACCAGGGATGCATTCTGCTGGGTGGCGCCGTCCATGTGGGCCACGGCCTGGTTGACGTGGGCGATGTCCTCGCTCTGCGCCTGCAGCGCCTGCGATATTTCGCCCAGCAGCGTGCTCACCTGGCCCACGGCGCGCACGATCTCCTCCATGGTCTTGCCGGCCTGGCCCACCAGGCCCGCGCCGCTTTCCACCTGCTCCACCGACTGCTGGATCAGTGCCTTGATCTCGCGCGCGGCCACGGCGCTGCGCTGCGCGAGGTTGCCCACCTCGCTGGCCACCACAGCGAAGCCCCGGCCCTGCTCGCCCGCGCGCGCGGCCTCGACGGCGGCGTTGAGTGCCAGGATGTTGGTCTGGAACGCGATGCCTTCGATGACCTGGATGATGTCCACGATGCGGTGCGAACTGCCGCTGATGGCCTGCATGGTCTGCACCACCTCGCCCACCACGGCGCCGCCGCGCCCGGCCGTGGCCGAGGCGTCAACGGCCAGGCCGCTGGCCGAGCGCGCTCGCCCGGCGTTCTCGCGCACGGTGGCGGTGAGCTGATCCATGCTGGACACGGTATCGGCCAGCGCGCCCGCCTGCTCGCGCGTGCGGCGCGCGAGGTCGCCGTTGCCGGCGTCGATCTCGCCGGCGGAGACGACGATCGCGTCGCTCGACTGCTTGATGCGCGCCACCAGTTCGGTGAGGGTGTCCTCCATGGTGCCGAGCGCGCCGAGCAGGCGTCCGAAGTCGCCCTCCAGGTCGGTGGAGAATTCCTGGCTCAGGTCGCCCGCGGCCACGGTCTCGGCGATCAGGATGGCCTGGCCGAGTGGGCGCACGATGCCGTTGCGCAGCAGCACGAAGGCCGCCAGCGCCACCACGAGCACGGCGCCCCCCAGCCCCGCGATCCACAGCCGCACGCTCGCCAGCCTGTCCTCGGCGCCCGCGAGCGCGGCCTGGAGCGCGGCGTGATGCCCCTCGGGCAGGCCGCCGATGCGCAGGGCCGCGTGGTGCGCCTCCTGTACCTGGCCGATGCCCGCGAGCGCCACGGCTATCAGCGCCACGGCTATCAGCGCCAGCGCGCCGAACGCCATCACCAGGCGTGTCCCAATCTGCAGTCGGCCCCATCTCATGGCGTCATCTCCTTTTATCCTGGAAACGGCAGTTGGATGCGCCTGCCGGTGCCGTGATCGGGGTGCCAGGCAAGACGCGACGACGCGGCGGGCTACTGCCCGCAAGGAGGAGCAACGCCGCATGGCGCGCCGAGCGCGGTGCTGGCAGGTGCATAGCGCTCTCACCCACGAGGCGAACCCCATCGAAGCCGTCAACGCTCGATTTCATGCGGCCTGGCAAGGGATACGAAGCGGTCAACTGCTGTTTCCAGGTTTATATGCCGTTATTTGCATGCCGCGTTCGCGTCCAGGCACCCGGTCTCGGACGAGCGATCCTACCAACGATTTGTCCCTGCCCGCCGCAGGACCGGAGCGCCGGCGTGGCCCGTCAGTCAGTCTGAGACAATCCGGGGGTGGACTTATCCTCTCTCATCCAAACCGTACTCATCTATGCCCTGCCCGTGCTGTTCGCGATCACGCTGCATGAAGCCGCGCATGGCTACGTGGCCCGGCACTTCGGCGACGACACCGCCTACGTGCAGGGGCGCGTGACGCTCAACCCCATCAAGCACATCGACCCCATCGGCACCATCGCGATGCCGCTGCTGCTGTACTTCGCCACCTCTGGCACCTTCCTGTTCGGCTACGCCAAGCCGGTGCCGGTCAACTTCGGCCGCCTGCGCCACCCCAAGCGCGACATGGTCTGGGTGGCGCTGGCGGGGCCGGCGTCCAACTTCGTGCAGGCGCTGCTCTGGGCCGTGCTGCTGGTCGTGCTGGCCGCGCTGGGCGTGCAGGAGCGCTTCTTCATCGAGATGGCGCGCGCGGGCATCCTGACCAACCTCGTCATGTGGGCCTTCAACCTGTTCCCGCTGCCGCCGCTCGACGGCGGGCGCGTGCTCGTGGGCCTGCTGCCGTGGAAGCAGGCGCAGTTCGTCTCGCGCATCGAGCCCTACGGCTTCTTCATCGTCATGGGGCTGGTCATCGCGGGCGTCGTGGGTACGCTGTGGCTGCGGCCCCTGATAACCGTGGGCTACGCGGCGCTGAACCTGCTGCTCGTGCCGCTGCGGCTGCTGCTCGGCTGACGCGCGCCCTCTTTCTTTCGCAGAGATTGTCCCGACACCATGAGTCCCACCCGCTTCCTGACCGGCATCACCACCACGGGCACGCCGCACCTGGGCAACTACGTCGGCTCCATCCGCCCGTCGGTGGCGGCGAGCCGCGCGCCCGGTGTGCAGAGCTTCTACTTCCTGGCCGACTACCACGCGCTCATCAAGTGCGACGACCCGGCGCGCATCCAGCGCTCCACGCTGGAGATCGCCGCGAGCTGGCTGGCCGCCGGGCTCGACCCCGAGCGCGTGACGTTCTACCGCCAGTCCGACATCCCCGAGATTCCCGAGCTCACCTGGCTGCTGACCTGCGTGACGGGCAAGGGTCTGCTCAACCGCGCCCACGCCTACAAGGCCGCAGTGGACAGGAACAACGCCGCCGGCGAGGACCCCGACGCCGACGTGACCGCGGGCCTGTTCATGTACCCGGTGCTGATGGGCGCGGACATCCTGATGTTCCGCGCCCACAAGGTGCCCGTGGGGCGCGATCAGATCCAGCACATCGAGATGGCGCGCGACATGGCGCAGCGCTTCAACCACCTGTACGGCGAGCACCTGGTGCCGCCCGAAGCGGCGATCGAGGAGAACGTGGCCACGCTGCCCGGCCTCGATGGCCGCAAGATGAGCAAGAGCTACGACAACACCATTCCACTCTCGACGCCGCGCGCGCAGTTGCACCGGCTCGTGGCCGGCATCGTGACCGACTCGCGCGCCCCCGGCGAGCCCAAGGAGGTGGAAGGCTCGGCGCTGTTCCAGATCTACCAGGCCTTCGCGTCGGAAGAGGAAACCGCGGCGCTGCGCCAGGCCTATGCCGACGGCATCGCGTGGGGCGACGCCAAGCAGTTGCTGGTGGAGCGCGTGGAGCGCGAGATCGCCCCGCTGCGCACGCGCTACGAAGCGCTGATCGCCGACCCGCGGCGCATCGAGGCCATCCTGCAGGCCGGCGCGGCCAAGGCGCGCGCCATCGCCACGCCTTTCATGCGCACGCTGCGCGAAGCCGTGGGCCTGCGCAGCCTGGCGCTGGGCGCCGTGCCGGCACAACCCGCCACCAAGGCCGCCAAGGCGGCGCTGCCGGCCTTCAAGCAGTACCGCGAGAGCGACGGCAAGTTCTACTTCAAGCTCGTGTCGCCACATGGCAAGGTGCTGCTGCAGAGCCTGGCTTTCGATTCGCCGCGCGAGGCGGGCCAGTGCATCGCGGACCTGCAGCAGCAGGGCCTGGAAGCCGCCACGGGCCGGCTGGCACCCGTGGCCGACGCCACGCCCGGCGAGATCGCCGACGCGCTGCGGGCGCTGCAGTCCGCCGCGGACTGAGGCGCGCACCGCCCCGCCGACAAGGCTTACCAATTCTCACCGCTGCCGCACGCATGCCGCATTGCGGCGCGGCGCCGCCATGTCCATAATGGGATTCACCATGGACGCTGACGATCCACGTCTCCAAGAACTGGCTGCCGCCGTCGCAGCGGCCATTGCCGCGCTGGATGAACTGACCTTCGTGCTGCACACGGCCTGCGATTCGGCCGAGGCCCGGCAGGCGTGGCAAGTGGCCACCGACGCGCTGCGGCGTGCAAGCGCGGCCCGACCCGCCGGCACCCCTGCTGAAGCGCGCTGAGATAAATGAGCGCTAAAAAGCGCGATAAATGGCACATGTCTTTGTTTTCGC
>NZ_JARGEN010000001.1:512-745 GCF_029211125.1 Curvibacter soli | reverse complement strand
AATCATGTAAAACCTCATCCGAGCATGGCTTACAAGGGGTGACATGGCTTAACTTCGGTGGATTGCCCACCAACCCCCTTGCTTGAGAAATGGCGCCTTTTGTGACGACAGCGCTTTCCAAGCCAGCTTCACCAAGCAAAGTGCGCAGGCCTTCAACGACCAGTCGCATGACATCTTCGTAGGCAACGTCAGCGTAAAGAACCATCATCATCACGAAATAAACCAAGACTTCG
>NZ_JARGEN010000001.1:0-491 GCF_029211125.1 Curvibacter soli | reverse complement strand
AGTATTGGGTATGAGCCTGGAGCCGGGCTCGTGATTCCACTGAGCAATGAGCCTGGCGAGGGCCTGGAATCGTCGATTGGAAGGCTGATGGGCAGCCTGTGGGCGCAGCGCGTCGATCATCCTGGAAACGGCAGTTGAACCAACCGAAAAACTGAAGAAACCCAATATCCATGCGGGTTTCCAAAGACTTCGCGTGACTGCAGAGCAGTTCCAGTTGGGTGAGTCTGGAAAGCATGGAAACTCAATGCGTGACAGGGACTTGCTCGAATTTTGGGGATTCAACTGCCGGAAATAGGATCATCGACTCGATGGTGATCGACATGAACGAAGCGCAGGTGCGCAGCGTGGAGCAGGTGCGGCAGGTGCTGGCGGGCACGCAGGAGCTGCAGTTTCGCGCAGCGCAGGATGACGAAGGACGCTACGGATGGATCGAGGCGGTGCTGCGGCGCCTGGGCTACCGGGAGCTGAATCGGGCCGACAAAGGCGCGGTA